>CAVXVM010000060.1:0-31051 GCA_963765025.1 uncultured Acidobacteriaceae bacterium
TATGTGGCGCCGACCGTTGCGTATTGCTCTGTTCAAGCAGGGAGGCCTGCTCGAGGCGCAGGCGGTCGACGGTTTGCTCCAGATCCTTGTTTTGCTGGCGGACGTGGCGCAGGTCAATGTAGTCCTGCCAGAGGCCGGCGACGCCCAGCTTGGAATATTGAACGAGCTTCTCGGAGGGCGAGACCAGCGACTCAGCCCAGAGACGGATGAGACGAACCGCGGCGGGATCAGCGGAATCGATGGTTCTGTGGCCACCCGGGGTACGGCGCACCTGCACGGCAAGGCCCATGATCTGCACCATGAGGAAGGCGAGCAGTACGACCAGGCTGCGGTAGCGGGTGAAGAACGATTCCATAACGAGAACAGGGACTGAGGGACTAGGGACTGAGGGACTAGGAACCAGGGGCTGGGGGACTGGGAACTAGCGAGCGGTTGTAATTAGCGGTTTGCATTTTCCTTGAACCCGTCCGAAATTCCGCTATCGCTTCCTTCCGCCGTGTGCAAGTCCCTAGTCCCTTAGTCCCTAGTCCCTTGCTTCTTAGTCGATTTTGATTTTGCGCAGCAGGCGGAAGTCGGAGAGCATTTTGCCGGTGCCGAGGACGACGGAGGCGAGCGGATCGTCGGCGACGGAGACGGGCAGGCCGGTTTCTTCGCGGATGCGCTTGTCGAGGTTCTTGATGAGCGCGCCGCCGCCGGTGAGGACGATGCCGCGATCAGAGATGTCTGCTGAGAGCTCAGGGGGCGTGCGCTCGAGAGCGACGCGAATGGCGTTCATGACCACCGCAATGCACTCGCCGAGGGCTTCGCGGATTTCGCTGTCGTCGACGGTGATGGTTTTGGGCACACCTTCAATCAAGTTGCGGCCCTTGATCTCCATGGAGAGGGGCTTGTCGAGCGGGAATGCCGAGCCGATTTCGATCTTGATGTGCTCGGCGGTGCGCTCGCCGATGAGCAGGTTGTACTTGCGCTTGAGGTAGTTGGTGATGGCTTCGTCCATCTGGTTGCCGGCCATGCGGACGGAGCGCGAGTAGACGATGCCGGAGAGCGAAATGACGGCGATGTCGGTGGTGCCGCCGCCGATGTCGACGACCATGTTGCCGGAGGGCTCGGTAATGGGCAGCCCCGCGCCGATGGCGGCTACCATGGCCTGTTCGACGAGATAGACTTCACTGGCCTTGGCGCGATAGGCGGAGTCTTCAACAGCGCGCTTTTCAACCTGGGTGATCTCGGAAGGGACGCCGATGACGATGCGGGGATGCACCAGCATCTTGCGGTTGTGCGCCTTCTGAATGAAGTAATTGAGCATCTTCTCAGTGACCTTGAAGTCGGCGATGACGCCGTCCTTCATGGGCTTGATGGCGACGATGTTGCCCGGAGTGCGGCCCAGCATGTCCTTGGCTTCCTTGCCGACCGCCTCGACTTCGCCGGTGTTCTTGTTGATGGCAACAATGGAGGGTTCGTTGACGACAATGCCTTTACCGGCCGCGAAGACGAGGGTGTTGGCTGTGCCCAGGTCGATGGCCAGGTCGGATGAAAACATGCTGAAAAGCGAACGCAGGCCGTGAGAGCGAGAAGTGCGCGATGGATAACCGTTCAATGCCATTGGGAGACTAGCTTTACCTCAATTTTCATTGTACGGCCAACGGGGGCGGAGCGTATGAATAGCGCGCAGATGGGGCGAAAATGACAGAACAGGGAACGAGAAGCAGGGAATAGGGAACAGGGAATAGGGAATAGCGAATGGGAAAACTTCTGGGGTTGGGTGAACTGCGCTTAGCGGCTGAGGCGCGCGTGCATCACGCCGAGGCCTACGCCGGAGAAGGTGCAGCCTTGCGTCTCATCACACTCGTAGTGGATGACGATGGGGAAGTCGCGGCCTTTGAGGGTGCTGGCTGCGGGGCTCGACGTGTCGATGCGGAAGGCCTTGCCGGCGCTGGTTTCCGCGATGCCGGAGGCGGCGTCGTACCAGATGATCGTGTCAATTCCTTCAACTGAGTAGGGCGAGACGGGCGCGAATTCGCGCTTTGCTTTTTTGCGGGCCAGTGCTTTTTTTGCTTCAAGGGCCTTGGCGGCGTTTTCGATTGCCTGGTCCTGGTTGGTTGCTGCATCCGGTCCGCCGTTGGCGGGGGTGGGCGGCGGCGCGACCATGGGAAAGTCGGGAACGAAGGTCCAGGAGGCGGTTCCGTCAAACTGTTTCTTGGTGCAGGGGAGCGTGCCCTGCGAGGTGAGGGAGGAAACCTGGCCGTCAGAACCGGCGACTGACTGGAAGACATCTTTGTCGTGCTCGCGCTGGAGCTCAAGGCTCTCAAGGCGGGCAAGGTTGACGGCGCGGGCTACGGCGGCGCGGGACTCGGCGCTGGCCAAGGCGGCTGCATCGATCTTTTTGCCGGATCTGGGTTGGGTTGCCTGGGCATCGGGTTCGGCATCGGGCCCAGCCACGTTGCGGGGATCGAACTTGACGAGGATGGTGTCGTCGCAAAGGACGGCGCCGAAGGGGTCCTTGAGCTGAACGTCGATCGAGAGCGGGCGCGTGGAAGCGGTGACAGCGGTGACAAAGTTCGGATGCAGTGCCGGGGTGCTGGGTTCGATGGTCAGGTTGTAGGAAACCTTGTCAGTCCACTTGGCGGTGAGATGGCCCTGGAGTCCGTAGACGTTGGATGTGACCGCGCCCATATCCATGTTTCCGCTGGCGCTGCCCGGAAAGAGGAAAAAGACGGCGAGGGTGAGACCGACAACAAGTCCGAGTCCGATGCCGATGGCGGCGTAGAGCTTTGTCTGCCCGGCGTTTTTTTGAAGTTGCTCGGCCGGCGGGCCGTCTGGGAGCGCCGCAGGGGCGGCCGGCGCTTCGCCTTCAGCGGGAGGGCTATCAACCGGGGTTTGAATGGTGGGATGAAAATGGCCCTGGGCTTTGAAGGAGTCCTCAGACATGTCGCGATCTGACTTGACGAGTTCGTAGCTTGGCTCGGGGATGTGCACTTCTTCAGGCGGAGGAGGCGCAGACGGCGGTGTTGGAGGGGGAGGCGGAGCGTCGGGTGGAGCAGCAGGAGCGTCGGGTGGAGCGGCTAGAGTGTCGGGTAGCGCGGCGCTTGAACCTTGCGCGGCCTGCGGCTGGTTGCCGGGATCCTGCTCGGCTGGCGACTCGCTGCTGGCGCTTTGCACATCCGGATCCGTCATGCTTTATTCCTCTTCAAGGCCGTGCAGCATCGGTTCAGCGTTCAATGTGAACGGTGATTTGGCCAGGGACGGATGGACGAGAGAAGAGAACAAAAGCAGCCCGCCTCTGAAGATAAATACGTCGAAGAGCATGGCCCAGCACCGATGCGCTTGAGGTTATGGTTCTCTTACGATTCGGGTCTTTTGAATCAGTAATATTGGACCACGCCTGGGCAGGGGATTGGCGGCGAAAAGAGCCGTGATGGACCTATATTGCCAACGGTAGAGGAGCAGGGATTAGGGATTAGGCATTAGGGATTATGAAAGCTTGTGGAAAACATTCTCCTTTCCGGTGTCACAGAAGGGAGAAATGGGCACCCTCTTTTGACTGAGAACAAAGGAGACAAGGGGCCGAGGGGAGTAGGTTGGTTCCGACTTATGGACCAAAGGATGGTCCATGAATGGGACACTCATGAGGTGCGGAGTCAGGCGGGTTACTCGAGGCCGTTCTGGGTGGCCTTCACCAGCGTTCCGCCCGACTTGGTCGCGTAATAAACGCTGGATGATTCTGTGGCGGTGCTGTCGTTGTCAACGATAATTCCAGTGGTGCCGCCGGCGGCCGCGAGTGCGGTGCTGGCCGCGTTGATGGTGGGAAACCCGTTGGAGATGTCGAGGCTGAGGATGCACCCGGCGGTTAACCCTTCGGTGGCGATGCAGTGGTTGGTTACGCCGACGAAGAGGTAGTCCATCTGGTTGGCAGTGTTGTAGAACTCGGTGACGGGCGATGAGTCGGCCGCGCCAGTGGCGAGGGCCGCAGTTTGCCCGCCAGCACTTGAGTTCATCACTCCATTTGCGTCAAAGCCAATGCTGTAGAGGGTGGGAAGCGTTCCGTTTCCGGTTCCGGCAATATACATCAATGGAGTTCCGGAGCCGGTGTACCAGGCGTTATTGAAGTCAGGATAGTAGGGTGCGTCGGAGGAAGTGTTGGCCGAACCAACTGGCGTGGAGACCCAACTGGCGAGCGTGGTGGGGGCCTGGACGACGACGGCGTTGGTCCCGTTGGAGTTGAAAGTGGCGTAGACCATCTGGCCGCCGTCATCGACGATGACCGAATTCTCAGAGGTGGCTCCGAGGGCGACAACGGGCCCATAGACGAGTTGCGGAGAACCGCTGGCGGTGGTGGCGTAGTCGATTCGGCCGTTGCTGTCAGTAAAGAAGATCTTGTTCGATGCTGAATCGTAGACGGGGCCTGAGGGGATGGCGTTGATGGGGAGACTCCAGAGAATCGTTGGAGCGCTGCTGGTGGAGAAGATATTGGCGATTGCGAACAGATAACCCGAGCCGGAGGCGGTGCTGTAGGTGGTGGCGTAGGCGACGTTGTTGCCGTAATCGACAAAGGCAGCGGTGGTGGAGCTCTGGGTGGTGGTGCCGCCGTCAGGAGAAAGCAGCACCTTTTGGTCGATGGCGTTGTTGCCGTAGCCGCCTGGAACCACGGACTGGGTTGCGCTCACGCCGTTGAATCCAGTGGTGCCGATGGTCAATACATGGAGGTAAGAGCTGCCGGCGAGGTTTTCAATGTAGGCGATCTGCTGGCCCGTGGTGGAGAGGGTGACCGCCGCAGGGACCTGTCCCGAGCCCGATGCGTAGGCGAACATGACGAGAGGACCGGTGCCGCCGCAGTAGCCGCCGCCGCCAGATTCTGTGTAGAGATTGTTGTAGCCGACAATGTTGGCCTGGCCGTTTGGGGTGGGAATTGCGGGGACGCCGATGACCACGAAGTCGCTGGTGCAACTGGGAACCGTGGCGACATTAAAGACAAATTTGGCTGGAAACGTCTGGCCGCCGCCGGGGTTGGGCGAGGCATTCATATTCAGAGTGCAAAGGAAGGGCCGGTATTGTCTTCGCGATATCCCATGCCGTTGTAATCTTCGTACTCGTAGTTGGTTGCACTGTTGGCATGGATGTTGGCCTCGAAGCCGGCATTGTTTGCGAAGAGGAGACCGGAGCCATCGAGCAACTTGGCGCCGCCGGGATAGACGAGATTGTCGTAGTGGAACTGGTAGCTTGGGCTTGACGTATTGCCGGGGCCGCCGGGATAGAGCGCCCATGTCCCCGCGTAGGAGCCGTCTGCAGTTGCAGTGAGGGTGATGCTGCCCTGGGTGGCGAGCATGGAGCCGTTGCCAAGATTGATGGCGCTGAGGCTGCCGAATCCGGTGTCGGGCGCAGACGCGGCTCCGCAGCAGAGTGAAAACGTAAAGCTGCCGTCGAAGGTGGGCGCGAAATTGGAGGCGCCCAGCGGGACCGACCAGTCGCGGTTTCCAGCGGTTGCCGCTGGAGCGGGCTGCCTGCGGTGGTAACCGGGCCACCGGGCTTGAGGATGGCGATCGTACCAACCCCCGATCCAGCGGGGATCATGGCGGAGTTTTTCGTTGATGGCCGGGTCTTTCGATTCGCGGAAGAGGACATGATGGCGGGTCCAATCGGAAACGAACGAAACATGCGGCGAGGGCGCTTGCGCGGCCAGATGGATGGATGGGATTGCCAGGCAACTGAAGACCAAGAACGTCAAAGAAAATTTTGCACTTGCGATCATCGTGTCCTCATTCAAGGCTCCCCAGGCAAGCGCGACCCCGTACGCACTCGTCGGGCGCAGGACTGCTGCTGCTGGTGGAGGGAACACGCACTGGGGGTAGGGGCTAAATTTGGGGCGACTGCGGCTCAAGCTCTGAGATGGAACGCACAGGCCAGCCTGCTCAACTAATTTTATGTAATTCGCGAAGACTTTAATTCAGCAGAGAACCGGAGCGATGTGTCGCCGCGCACATTCGTTTCCGAAGGCCGTTAAACGGCCGTTTTCAGTGGCTGCCGTCTTTACCCTCGTCCCGTTCCCGGCGCTGACGGAGGATTTCCCGCGCCTTCCATGACGTCGCGGAGGGCAAAGCTGGTTTCGAGACGGGTGACGCCGGGCAGGCGGGAGAGCTCGGTCTGATGGAGACGTCCGTAGTCTTCGATGCCGGCGACGCGGGCGACGAGCATGTAGTCGTATTGGCCGGCCATGAGATGGCAGCTGACGATATCGTGGCAGTGCCGGGCGGCAGCTTCAAACGCTGAGAGAACAGCGGCCGACTGACGCTCGAGCGTGACCCGGATGTAGACGGTCATGCGCTTGCCGAGGAGCGTGTCGTCGACCAGGGCGCGGTAGCCGCGAATGGCTCCCGAGGCCTCAAGAGCCTGGATGCGGCGGGAGGCTGCGGAGGCGGAGAGGCCGACTGCTTCGCCGACTTCGTAATTGGTGGCGCGGCCGTTGCGGGCCAGGTGGCGAAGGATGGCGGCGTCAAAATCGTCGAGGCCGGTGGGGGTGTCAGGAGCGGTGGCGATTTTGTCTGCTGACGGGGCCTTTGTGGATGATTTTTGCGCTGGACGGACATTTTGAGCACGTTTTGTTCCCATTTTGCTGTTTTACCACAAAGGTTGCACACATTGGAAGGTGATTCCGGGTTACGATTCAGTGCAGTAAAGGCCAGTGAAAGAAAGCGCGCCGAATCGCGCTCCATCCTTGAACCGGGGAGCCAGAATCGGGTTCGGCGCGCAGACTCACGGGCGACATCCCCGAGCCCCCGCAAGCATCAAAATTCAAACGAGGGGCCTTGGGTCCCGGCCAGGAGAAGAGCATGATTATCGGTGTTCCCAGAGAGATCAAGGACAACGAAGCACGCGTCGGCATTACGCCGGCCGGCGTAAAGGCACTGACTGAGGCCGGCCACAAAGTGCTGGTGGAGACGCAGGCGGGGACCTTATCGGGCTTTCCTGATGAGGAGTACCAGAATGCCGGCGCGGAGATTGTGGGCGACGCGGGCTATGCATGGGGCAAGGCCGACATGGTGGTCAAGGTGAAGGAGCCGATCGAGCGGGAGTATGTTTACTTTCGCGAAGGGCTGGTTCTCTTCACCTATCTGCACCTGGCGCCGCTGCCGGGATTGACCGACAAGCTGCTGGAGTCAAAGGTGATCGGCATTGCCTACGAGACGGTGCGCGACACCCGGGGCACGCTGCCGCTGCTGACGCCGATGAGCGAGGTTGCGGGGCGGATGAGCGTGCAGGTGGGTGCGAGCTATCTCGAAAAGGAAAAGGGCGGGCGCGGGATTCTGCTGGGCGGCGTGCCGGGCGTGCCTCCGGCGCGGGTGTGCATTATCGGCGGCGGCGTGGTGGGGACGAACGCAGCGAAGATCGCGCTGGGGTTTGGTGCAATCGTGACGCTGGTGGACGTGAACCTGAACCGGCTGCGTGAACTGGACGATATCTTTGGCGGGCGGCTGTACACGCTGGCATCGAACAGCTACAACGTGGCGCTGGCGACGAGAGAATCCGACCTGGTGATCGGCGGGGTGCTGATTCCGGGAGCGACGGCGCCGAAGCTGGTAACGCGCGCCATGGTTTCGCAGATGAAGAAGGGCGCGGTAATTGTGGACGTGGCCATCGACCAGGGCGGTTGCGTGGAAACGGCGCGGCCCACGTCGCACTCAAATCCAAGCTACGTGGTGGATGGCGTGGTGCACTACTGCGTGACCAACATGCCGGGCGCTGTGCCGCATACATCGACGCTGGCTCTAACCAATTCGACGTTTCCCTATGTGCTGCGGATTGCGAACAAGGGCGCGCGCGAAGCGCTCATGCAGGACGCGGGCCTGGCTGAGGGGTTAAATACGTGGCTGGGCAAGCTGACGTATCGTGGCGTGGCCGATAGCCAGCAAAGGCCGTGGACGGCCGCGGTTGAAGTGATTGGGTAAGAATACCGGCTGGAGAATCACGGGCTGCGATCAGGATTGATCGCAGCCCATTGTTTTTTATTGCGCCTTTGCGGTGCAACGCGGATCGGCAATCTCTACGCGGCGATTCTTCGCTCTTCCAGCATCGGTACCATTGTCGGCAATGGGCTTCGTTTTTCCGTAGCCCTTGGCCGTGAGGCGCGTCGCGGCGATGCCATGCTGCGTGAGCCAAGCCACTACGGCACGTGCGCGAGCTTCTGAGAGCGTCTGGTTATACGCGTCGTTGCCCACATTGTCTGTGTGCCCCTGAATCTCAAGCTTCAGAGCAGCATTCTTTACGAGCAGTGAATCAATCTGCTGCAGGACCGGGTCTGACGCGGGCTGCAGAGTTGATTTGTTGAAATCGAAGAGCACGCCGTAGAGGGCGACGTGACAATTCGCCTCAAGCTCCGCGTTCAGGTCTTTGGTGGCAGCGCCCGCATCGGCCACGCGAATGTCGTATCCATCAGAGTTCTTGTGAAGGCTGGCCCAGAGATTGCGGCCCTGCAGCGCGTAGTGGGCGGTGATGGCGACGTCCGATCCCATGAATTCGGTGATGATGGTCCACCCGGCCTTTACGAGGGCATCGTGGTAGGCGGCATGGAATAGGGAGTTCGACAGCCCATCAGGTGGTTGATTGTATTTCTTGATGACAGAAGCGGGAGCGACGATTTCCGGTTGAGAGGCGCCCTTGAGGGTGACCGAGAACGGCGAGGGATCGTTCTCTCCGCTATGGAACTTTGAACCCGGAAGCGGCGTGAGGTACGGAAAGTCGCCAGAGTCCGCGGTGATCTTCTCTGGAGTGGAGGATGGCGGAGTGAGGGTGAACGTGAAGGGCATGGGAGCGATCTCGACAATCTCAACCCCGGCTCGTTCAGGGTCACCGACACCGGTCACGGCCCATGCTTCGACTCCGTCCTTCTGGTAGTGCAGCCACAGCAAACGGCCGCCCACGGTCCATTCCCTGACCACCGTCCATCCATGGTTGAGGAAGGCCGGCTTTGTAATTGCGTAGACGGCGTCTCCATTCATGGCGCCTGGAACAATGACAGGGAATTGCCAGTGCTTGCCGCGCAGGATCTTGCCGACGCCGTTATCGCCCCACGGCTCGGCAGGCATCTGCATCTCGACCCATGGCTCATAGGTGATCCTGTACGGCTTCAGCGGCGCGGAGAGGAAGGAGAGCTCGGCGGGAAGAGGGGCATCCTGCCCGCGAGCGGAAAGAGGTGCAATGGAAAGCAGAATTGCACCCAGTGAACTGCAGATGACGCCAAATCGTACGATCGTACTCTTCAAGTGACGCATGTCTTACCTCGCGGTTTGTGAAGGCTAGCACAGTTGCTATTGGTCCTGCCCGCGGGCTCCGGCCGGTTTCTCCTGAAAGATGGAGAGGTTGGCTTGAAATTGCCAAGTGGAGGCGGCCATGGGATCATTCTGCATACTTGGAGGACACCCATGGAACGCCGTCAATTTCTTGCTGCATCTGTTGCGACTTCAGCCGTTGCCCTTGCAGGCGGGGGCGCCGCGCAGGCCCAGCCAGCCGCCGAGCGCGATTTTTACCAGATGCGCCGCTACACCCTGATGAGCGGTCCACAGCTCAAGCTCACGGAGAACTATCTTTCCGAGGCGTTCATTCCTGCGGTGAAGCGGATGGGCATGGGTCCGGTGGGCGCTTTCAAGCTCGACATCGGGCAGGACACGCCGGCTTACTACGTGATCATTCCGGGGCCCTCGGCGGGAGCACTGGCTGAGCTGGACCTGAGCCTGGGCAAGGATGAGGACTTCCTGAAGGCGGCTGCGCCGTTTTGGATGGCGACGGCGACGGCGCCCGCGTTTCAGCGCGTGGAGATTTCTCTGCTCAAGGCGTTTCAGGGCTGGCCAAAGATCACGCCACCGGCCGCGGCGGCAACCAAGGGCAAGCGGATGTTTCAGCTGCGCACCTATGAGAGCCCGAGCGACGGCGAACACGTGCGCAAGGTGGAGATGTTCCACTCTGGCGAGTTCGATATTTTTCTGAAGGCGGGATTCCACCCGGTGTTCTTTGGCGATGCGCTGACTGGGGTGCGGCTGCCGAATCTGACCTACATGCTGAGCTTCACGGACACGGCGGAGCTGGAGGCGAAGTGGGACGCGTTCCGCAACGATCCGGACTGGAAGAAGCTGTCGACGAGCCCCAGGTTCGCGTTCGACCAGATTGTTACAAATATTTCGAATGTGATGATGAGTCCGCTGGGATGTTCGGAAATCTAGGGACTAAGGGACTGGGGACTAAGGGACTAAAGGCAGTAAGAACCAAAGACTCAAAGCCGTCAGCTCGAGCATGCATCTGGGGATTCCCTGCCCGCTTGCTTTCCAGGTTCCTAGTCCCTTAGTCCCCAGTCCCTAGTCCCTTTCTTTGTCCGGTTCTATAATCGCGGCATGCGTTTCCTGAACGATCCGCGGCGGCGTTCTGTTGCCTTGCTTGGCGGCGGGGTGTTGCTGTTTTTCGCATTGCTGGGCATCCTGCAGGCGTTCAACATCCGCATCTTGAATCCCATATCCACCGGGGAGACGCTTGTTTTTACGGGAGTAACGGTGGTGGTTTTCCTGCTGCTGATGGTGTTGCTGATGCTGTTGCTCAGGAACATCCTGAAGCTTTATGCGGACCAGAGCAGCAGCGCGCTGGGGGCGCGGCTTCGGACGCGGATGGTTCTGGGCGCGACGTTGATTGCGCTCACACCGGCAGTCTTCATGTTCTTATTCAGCTTTCTGCTGATGAACCGGTCGATCGACCGCTGGTTCTCGACGCCGACTACGGAGCTGCGCGATGACTCGACGCAGGTGGTGCTGGAACTTGCGGAGTATGTTGCCAGCAACGCGCGGGGGGAGGCGGAGTCGATTGCGGCCTCAGGAGCGGCGGACCTTGGGAAGCAGGTGCAGCAGGATATATTGGCGGCGCATCGCGTGACGCTGCAGGGCGGTTTCGTGGTGATTTACGACCGGAGCCGGCAGGTGGTGGCGAGCTTCGAGGCTCCGCCGGCAGCGACCGATGCGAGCCTGGTTCCGTGGCGGGACCAGGGGAAAAGCGATGGAGCTGCAATTCACGGCCCGATGTCGGCGATCCTGCTGGCGGCGGCGCGACGCAGCGACGTTACGGTGATGGACGTGGCGGGGCAGGAGTATGCGGTCGGCATGTCGGCCGCATCCACCGGCAAGGTTGTGGTGGCCGCCTTGCCGATGCCGCAGGGACTGAGCCAGACCACGACTCGGATCCGTGCAGGCGCTGCAGCCTATTGGCAGCTGTTCCGCGCCCGCAATGGAATTCGCACCATCTTCTTCCTCATGCAGTTGCTGATCACCGTGTTCATCTTTTTCTCGAGCCTGTGGCTGGCCATGTTTCTGTCAAAGCAGATCACGCGGCCGGTGGAGGCGCTGGGCGTGGCGATGGACGAGATTGCCACCGGCAAGTACGACCATCGCGTAGCTGAGATTGCCACCGGAGAAATGGGAGACCTGGTGCGGTCGTTCAACCACATGGCGGCGGATCTTGAGGCGAGCCGGCACCTGGCGGAGAGCTCTTCAGCACAACTGACCGCGGCCAACCAGGCGATCGAGGAACGGCGGCGCGAACTGGAAACCATAGTGGAGACGATTCCGAGCGGCGTGGTGACGCTGGACGGGTCGGGCGTTGTGCTGCAGGCCAATCGCGCATTTGCGGCTCTTATGGGGCTGCGGGAGGACATTTCGCTGACCGGGGAACGAATCGACAAGCTGCTCCCAGTGGAGTTTGCCGAGGACCTGGCGGGGCTGATCAGGCGCGGCCACCGGATGGGCGCCGCGTCGACGGAGATTGAGATTCGGGCGCGGGGACGCACGATCCACCTGGCGATTACCAGCGCGCGGCTGGAACTGATGCGCGGGCAGACGGGCAACGTGCTGGTGGTGGAAGACACGACGGAGCTGCTGCGCGCGCAGCGCCAGTTGGCGTGGAAGGAAGTGGCGCAGCGCGTGGCGCACGAGATCAAGAATCCGCTGACGCCGATTGCCCTTTCGGCCGAGCGCATCGGCAGGCACCTCGATCGCGGGCAGCCGGAGTCAGCGAACGTGATCCGCAAATGCAGCGAGGTGATTTTGACGTGCGTAGGCACGCTTCGCTCGCTGGTGGACCAATTCTCGGCGCTGGCGCAGTTTCCTGCGCCGCAGCCGCGCTCCTGCGACATGAACCAGGTGATTGAACAGGCGCTGGCGATGTTTGCCGGACGGCTTGAAGGGATTACTGTGCAACGGAGCCTGGAGCCGGAATTGCCGCTGGTACTGGCCGATCCCGAGGCGTTGCGGCGCGCGCTGGCCAACCTGATCGATAATGCCGCCGAGGCGATGCAGGGCAGCCTGCTGCGAGTACTGGCGATTCACAGCGGGCTGAGCGAAGATGGCGGCGCGCTGGAGATTTCAGTCTCCGACACCGGGCACGGTTTGACCGACGAGATTCGCGAACGGCTGTTTCTGCCTTTCTACTCCACCAAGCACCGGGGCACGGGGCTGGGGCTGTCAATCGCGGCCAAGATTGTGCAGGAGCATGGAGGGTCAATCCGCGCGGAGGCCAACAGTCCCAAGGGCGCGCGCTTCCTGCTGCGGCTGCCGTTGACTGAGGCGGAGATGAACGAGGGCCCGCCGCTGCTTGAGGGGCGGACAGAGACGGCACTGAAGGGACTGCCTGAATGAACCACATCCTGGTGGTGGACGACGAGGCAGAGATTCGCAGCTCGCTCGAAGAGATTCTGCGCGAAGAGGGCTACGGTGTCGCGGGAGCAGCCACGGCAGCCGAGGCGCTGGTGCTGCTTGAAGACGCGCCGTACGACGTGGTGTTGCTGGACATCTGGCTGCCGGATCGCGACGGGCTTGAGGTGCTGGCCGATGTGCGCCAGATGGCTCTCGAGACCAGGCCCGAGGTGGTAATCATCAGCGGTCACGGGACGATCGAGACCGCGGTGAAGGCCACCAAGCTGGGCGCATACGACTTTCTTGAAAAGCCGCTTTCGCTGGACCGGACGCTGATCGTGGTGAAGAACGCCGTGGAAGCGCGACGGCTGCGATCAGAGAACGAGGAGTTCAAGCGGCAGTTCAGCGTTTCAAGTGTGCTCACCGGCGACAGCGTGCCGCTGAAGGCGCTGCGGCAGCAGATCAAGCTGATGGCGCCGACCAACGGCCGGGTGCTGATCTATGGAGAATCGGGCACGGGCAAGGAACTGATCGCGCGGTCGATCCATGCCGAGAGCCTGCGCCGCGACCGCGTGTTTGTAGAGCTGAACTGCGCGGCGATTCCTGAAGACCACATTGAGGCGGAGCTTTTCGGCTATCGGCACGGCGTTCAGCCGGGCGGGCCGCCGGAACAGCGGGGCACCCTGGAACGGGCCGACGGGGGCACGCTTTTTCTCGATGAAGTGGGCGACATGAGCCTGAAGACGCAGGCCAAGGTGCTGAGCGCGCTCGACGACCAGTTGTTTACGCCGGTGGGCGGCACGCAGCCGCTGCGCGTGGATGTGCGGCTGATCGCAAGCACCAACAAGGATCTTGAAGAAGAGATTGCCAAGGGCAACTTTCGCGAGGATCTTTTTTACCGGCTGAACGTGGTTCCGTTTGCGGTGCCGCCGCTGCGCGAGCGCAAGCAGGACATCCCGCTGCTGTCGCGCGAATTTCTGGCGGAGTTTGGCCGGCAGTACGGGCGGCCGCGCATGGAGATTGGCGAAGAGGCGCTGGCGACGCTCTCGCAGTACCACTGGCCGGGCAACGTGCGCGAGCTAAAGAACATGATTGAGCGGGTGATGATTCTCAATCCCAAGGTGGTGCGGATTGAGCGCAAGCACCTGCCGCCGCTCACGCACAAGGCGGGGACACGGTCGACGGAGGAGTTCTCAAGCCTGCAACAGGCGCGGGATGCGTATGAGCGCGAGTACATTCTGAAGAAGATTGAAGAGGCGCGGAACAACGTGAGCCACGCCGCCGAACTGCTGGGTCTGGAGCGCAGCCATCTCTACCGCAAGATGAAGGCGCTGGGGATTAGCGTGCGCGAGTAGCCGAGCCGCCCACTCATCGCGAAAGGCTGCGATGAGGGGCACAGTTTTCGATCCTGGCGACGGAGCTGAAAGATTTCGAGGCTGAATTCATGGTGTCCGGTTGCGGACAGGGAATTGCGGCAACGGACAATCGGCGATCCCAGGCGATCTCGCCTCTCGCGTCTTCTTTTACGCTATTCCTTTGCGGATGAACCTCTTGGCGATTTTTCACTGGTCGGGAGCAGTGGCTGGCGAATTGCTTTCAGGTAACCGGAAGAACCCTGCGTGGAGGCAAGCGATGGCTTACTTTGAGCGGATGCGCGATGTGGTTTCGGGGCCTTTCAGCCCCGACGTGATCCGGCAGCGGACGGCGGCCGGATGGCAGATGGTGTCGATTGAATGGCGGCGCGAGCTGCCCGACGCGGAGGCTCCGGCTGAGGGTGTTTTCGACGAGGACATTCCCTACGGGCTGCGCATCTCCGACGACTGCAAACGGCTGGAAGTCGATCGGACCGAGCACCAGGTGTTGATGGAGATCATGGAACTGCTGGCGCAGGATTTTTCCTATTCAAGCATTGTGAGCAACCTGAACGAGAAGGGGTTTCGCCAGCGTGACGGGCGGCCATGGAGCCGGATTGCCGTTTTCAAGATGATTCCGCGGCTGATTGAGGTTGGACCGCAGTTTTTCTCGTCCGTGGAGTGGGAGAAGAGGCGGCAGCGATTCGCGCGGGCCAAGGCTCCCGAGTAGCGGAGAGCGCATGGTAGGCTAAGGCCCATGCAACCGGCCCTTGGCGCGCCCGCCGACATCGAAGATCACAACCTGACAAAGGAACGGCCGTGGCTATTCAACTTCCTGATCGCGCCCATGGCGGTCATGTCGGTCGGGCTGGTAAACGGCGCGCTTTCGTATTTGTTCCGGCAGGAAGGCGTCGATCCGGGGCGGAGCGGCTCAATTCTTGCGCTGCTGATTCTTCCGCATGCAATTTTTTTCTTGTGGGGCCCGGTGACGGACTTCTGGGTGCACCGGCGCACCTGGCTGATGCTTGCGGCCACGGCGGCTGGATTGACGCTGCTTGCGGCGTTCCACCAGGCGCGGCTCGCTTCGCCTTGGGGCGTGGGGCTGATGTTTGTGGCAATGTGCTTCGGCGGGCTGGTGGTGGCGGCCTGCGGCGGCATCATGGGCGCGCTGAAGAGCGAGAAGAACCGGCGGCGTGCCGGGAGCTTCTACCAGAGCGGGTCGCTGGCCTTTGGCGGACTGGCGGTTTTTCTGCTGGTGTCGCTGGCCGATCGGGTGAGCCTTGGAACGCTGGGCTGGATTGTTGCGGCGATGGTGGTGCTGCCCGCGCTGGCGGCGCTGGGCGTGTCGAAGCAACCGGTGGTGGGCGGCAAGACGAAGCGGGAGACGGGCGCGCGCATCTGGCAGGAGTTCAAGTCAACATTTTTGCGGTGGGAAGCGGTGCCGTACACGCTGCTGGTGACGTTTCCGATGTGCAGCGGCGCGATGATCGGACTGCTGCCGAGCCTGGCGACCGACTACGGTGTGAGCGGGGCCGAGGTCGCGTGGATGAACGGCGTGGGCGGGGCGCTGCTGATGGCGGCGGGAGCACTCGCTGTGACGTTGATTCCGGTGCGGGTGCGGGCGCCGATTGCGTTTTTGCTGGCGGGGTTGGCGAATGCGGCCACACTGGGAGCGCTGGCGATAGGGCCGCTGCGGCCGGAGGTTTATTTTGCGAGCACCGTTCTTTTTCTGTTCACCATCGGGAGCTGCTATGCGCTGTTTACCGGCGTGGTGCTGGAGTTTCTGGGTGGGTCAGGCAAGAGCGGGAGCTCGCGGTATGCGCTGATCAATTCGCTGGGGAATGTGCCGGTGTCGTACATGCTGTTTGTTGACGGCAGAGCGTACGCGCACTGGGGACCGCGCGCAATGCCTGCAGCGGATGCATTGTTGAGCGCGCTGGGGGCTTCGCTGCTGCTGGCGCATTTTGTGGTGAGCCGCAAACGGAAGGCGGCGAAGGAAAACTCCGGGTAACTTGCCTATCGATGCGGGCAGCCGGGCCAGCAGCAGGGCCGTCGCATGCCTTCTTTCAGCTCCGAACACACTCGTTCAACGTGCTGCCGCCTTGTCTCCTCTTTCTTTACGGAGATGGTCCAGCAGATCCACTCGTTGCGCGCGAGCGGCGTAATGTCTTCCCATGCTGCCCTTGCATCCCCGTCAGCCGCGAGCGCCTTTCGCAGATCGGCAGGCAAAGGATGTACGGGTCCCGCGGAGATTCGAATCGAGGTCATAACGTTGTCTCGCCCAGTGTACAAGGCTCTTACTAGCGGTCAGTGTCGCGCTTGAGGATGGGGCCCATGGATCCGGGATTGTCTGGGGCGTCGGGGGAGACGCGGAAGTCCCAGACAGACTGGTTGATGTCGTTTGCCGAGATGATTTCCACCAGCGCGTACTCGCCGATGGTGAGTTTTTGCTCGGGCTCGATGCGGAGCCAGTGCTTGCCGGCGAGGACTTCGACCTTGGTGGGGATGATGTCTTCGTCCTGGGTGACCTTGCCGTCGAGGCCGACCTTGATGGCGCCGACGATGCGGACTTGATTTCGCTCGTCGACGCGAACGATGGCGAAACCGGACTTTTCAGAGTGCGCGCCATGCTTGTCTCCATTGACGGCGCGGGCGTTGCCGGTGTTGATGGTGACGGGGTGCGAAAGCACGGGCTCGGTTTCGTCGCTGACGTTGAGCGAGAGATAGATGACCGGGTCGTTGACGTGCAGGTGCACTTTGGCGTGTTCGCCTTCGAGCTCAAGATTAGCTTTGGAGGCTTTGAGCGGGTTGAGAACCTCAATGCCCTTGCGGGTTTTTGAGTTCATGTTGAGATCCTTGGGCAAGAGCTCAACCAGCTCGGGCGTGTTCTGATAGGTGTCGAGCGCAAAGACGCCATCTTCATCGGGCAGCTCAAGGCCCTTGGCCACCTCGGGCATGCGGGCGTTTTTGAGGGCGCGCTCGTCGGCCTCTTCCTTGTCGATGTCCTCTGCCTCTTTCATGGCCGGCGAAGCTTGATTGGTGTCGGGTGTGGCGTGATCGCGCTCCCATTTTCGGGTTGCGTCCCAATCGACGAGGTCGGCGGGCATCTCTTCCCACTCGCCGCGCTCGAGCGAAAGGTAGCGCACGCGGTCGCCGGCGATGGTGTACTGGCGGACAAGCTGGTAGGTGCCGTCCTTGAGGATGAGGCGATGATTGCGGGCGAGGCCGGGGGCGTCGGGCTTGACGACGAGGGGGGTCTGTTTCTTATCGCTTGTGGATTGCTGCGCGGTTGCGCCCGGCGCCGGCAGCAAGGCCAGTGAGACGGCGAGGAGGGTGAGAACTGGAAGGCCGCGCAGATGGGCGAATCGGTTCATCGCACACAGTTTAGACGACCGGACCGCAGATGGGTTTCTAGCCGGGTTGGCAATCGGTTGGCGGGGCGTTTAGCGGCCTGCGCCGGGGACGTGGGCCAACCGTTTTTGGTGATTTTGCGTCCAATAACCTGTATCCTTAGAGCAGGAGACGGTTTTTGACAGGATTCGGACCCCAGATCCGCACAGACGCATGCACCAGGGCCAGGCTCGCGAAGCCCGGAACCTTGCGCGTGGTCACGCTCCTGTGTCTCGTGCTGTTGGCGCTGTTTGCAGTTGCCCAGGTGGCACACGTCCACTCGGATGAATCGGCTGCCGACCATTGCCCGCTTTGCATCTCGATGCACTCGGCGGCTCCGGTTGTGGCCGCTGCGGCCGCGGTTCTCCTGGTACAGGTTGGCACTCCAGTGCTGGTGGCTGAAAAGCGCCCGGCCGTTCGAAACTGGAATCCCAAGCTCTTCACACGTCCCCCTCCCGCTGGCTGCTAGAGCCTTTCTCCGATTCTTCACAACTCCTTGCATGTGCACGCTACTGTCCCCTTTTGAACGAGGGGCGGGCATTGGCGTCGCGGTCGTGATTTTAGGGAGGTAGTTGAACCGGAGAGAGCGCTCCCGATGCACAGAAGCTGCCGCGCGTCCGTAAGGCGCGGCGCCCCTTCAGCATTTTTCAGTCAACATCAGGAGGCTTCCCCATGCAGTTTAAGAACATTGCGATTTTGCGAATCATTCCCATATTTGCCTTGCTGTTTGCTTCGCTTTCAGTGCCGGCGCAGAGCGGCAATGCAGGAGCCGTGCGAGGCGCGGTCACCGATTCCACCGGTGCGGTGATTCCCGGCGCCAGTGTTCATATGACAAACGACGTGAGCGGACTTGACCGCACCGTCATTACCGACGCAAATGGCCAATTCAGTTTCTCCAACGTACCGTTCAACGGCTATCGCATCCGGGTTTCTGCCAATGGCTTTTCTCCGCTTAGCCAGAGCGCGGAAATTCAGTCTGTGGTGGGCACAAGTTTGAAATTGGTCCTCCAGGTTGCAGGGGCCTCGCAGACCGTGACAGTGGAGTCGACCGGAGATCTTGTTGAAACGGACCCAACATTCCACACCGATGTGGATCGCGATATGTTTACCAAGGTTCCGCTTGAGAGCGCGTCATCAACGCTGAGCTCGCTGGTGACGGAGACCACGCCCGGTGTCGCAGCGGATTCAAACGGCCTGTTTCACGGACTCGGCGACCATGCCTCGAATTCCTTTTCGGTGGACGGCCAGTCGATTACGGACCAGCAGAGCAAGGTGTTTTCCAACCAGCTTCCGTCGAACTCGATTCAATCGATCCAGGTGATCTCTGGCGCGCCGCCGGCTGAATACGGCGACAAGACGAGCCTGGTGATTGTGGCGACGACGCGGTCCGGACAGGGAATTACGAAACCGACGGGCAGCATCAATACGTCGTACGGTACATTCGGATCGGCTTCAGGAGGGTTCGATCTCTCCTACGGTGGCACAAAGTGGGGCAATTTTGTTGAGGTAGACGGCCTGAACACCGGGCGATTTCTCGATCCGCCAGAGTTTGTGGTTTTCCACGACAAGGGAAACGAGCAGAACATTTTCGATCGCGTGGATTACACCCTTTCGCCTGCCGACTCGATTCACCTGGATTTGAACTACAGCCGGTCGTGGTTCCAGACGCCTAACGCCTACGACAATCTGGACGTGCAGAATGTGGTGGGCGGTGGGTCGAGCGCCAATCCGACATTCGGGGATGTGGGCAACACGGACCAGCACTCGAAGATTGGGACCTTCAATATTTCGCCGACGTACACGCGCATTATCGGCGCGGATATGGTGTTCAACCTGGGCGGTTTTGTGCGGCGTGACGATTACAACTATTATCCGAGCGGCAATCCGCTGGCCGATCTGGGCCCGACAAATCTTCAAACTTCATCAATCACCCAGAACCGCACGCTGATGAACACGGCGGCGCACTCGGATTTCTCGTACGTGAAGGGAATTCACAACCTGAAGGTGGGCGCGCAGTACGGACAGACGTTCCTGCGGGAACACGACGGGCTGGGTGTTGTGGATGCGACGTATAACTCTCCGTGCGTGGATGCCGGAGGCAACCCTTTGCCGGGCTACACGAGCCAGTCGCAGTGTCCGGGAGGGGTGGCGGGGCAGAATCCGAATTACCTGGGTGTGCTTGCTCCTTACGACCTGACGCGGAGCGGAGCGCTTTATAACTTCTTCGGGCATACCGATGTGAAGGAACTGGCGCTCTTTGCCGAGGACGAGATCAAGCTGGGCAACTGGGACATGAACCTGGGGCTGCGCGAGGACGTTTATAACGGGCTGACCTCTGCCAACCAGACACAGCCACGCGTCGGCATCTCCTACAACGTGAAGCCAACCAAGACCGTGATGCGTGTTTCCTACGCACGGACGCTTGAGACGCCGTTCAATGAGAACCTGGTGCTTTCAAGCAACGGATGCTTGAATGCGGTGCTGTCTCCGCTGCTGGCCTGCAGTCCGGGCGTCTCAGGTACGCTGGCCCCCGGCTTCCGCAACGAATTTCATGCGGGCTTCCAGCAGGCGTTTGGCAAGTTCATGGTGTTCAGCGGCGAGTACATCTGGAAGTACACCCACAACGCGTTCGACTTCAGCGTGCTGGGCAATACGCCGATCACGTTTCCGATCGACTGGCATAACTCCAAGATTCCGGGTTACGCACTCCACGCCGATGTGCCCGAGTTCCACAACTTCAGCGCGTACTTTGTGGCGTCGTCGGTGGCTGCGCGCTTCTTTCCGCCGCAGTCGGCTGGGGCAGGCGCCGCTCCGCAGACTGGCGGTGCTCCGTTCCGCATCGATCACGATGAGAAGTTCAACCAGACGACGCACCTGCAATATCAGATTGGCAAGCACGGGCCGTGGGCGGGAGGAAACTGGCGGTACGACTCGGGCCTGGTGGCGGGTTCGGTGCCGTTCGCAACTGATAACACTACGCCAGTTGACCTGAGCGGATTGACGTTCGATCAGCAAGCGCAGGCCGGACTAACTTGCAACGGTGTGACGGCGACGCGCACGGCGGGATTCCAGTCTTGCGCTCCTTCAGAGTATTCGTCGACGCTGGTGAGCGTTCCTGCGCCGGGGACGGAGAATGACGACAAGAATCCGCCGCGCATTGCACCGCGGAATCTTTTTGACTTGTCGGTTGGCCAGCAGAATTTGTTCCGCAAAGAACGCTACAAGGTGGACTTCGATCTTACGGCGATCAATGTGACGAACAAGTATGCGCTCTATAACTTTCTGTCGACGTTCAGCGGAACGCACTACGTGACTCCGCGGGCTTTGACGGCGAAGATTACGTTTAACTTCTAGTGTTGCGAGTCCAAAGTTTGTTCAGCGAGTGCCACAGAAACATCTGCTGCGGCGAAGTGCTTTGCTGCCGGCTCCTGCATCCATTTGGGGGGGCGGCAGCTTGGGGCTGCTCTTCAGAGCTGGTCGTAGAGTGAAGAGTTTTGATAGCCGAGGAGCACGACCAGGGTCCAGATGCCGAGGGCTGTTCCGAAGGGGAACTTTAGCAGGCTGAAGATGGCCGCGATAATGGCGACCATTCGGCCCCATGGGGTGTGTTCCATCAGGCCCCAGCCGGCGGCGATGGCCAGCGCGGCGCGCAGCACCAGGAAGATCCAGACAAATTGGAGCATGGCAGGACCGAACCACATGGGTGGCATGGGCCCATGCATCCAGGGGCCAAAGGCGCCGGAGAAGAGCGCCTTGGCAAAGGTGAGGCCGGCGAAGCCGAGCAAAAGCGACAGGCCCGCATAGACGAACCAGAAGATGCTGAGGGCCCGGATTTTGCCGGCATAGCTTTCTACCTGGAACTGCAGTCCGGGAACTGGGGGAACCGGGGCTGCGATGGGACGCCCGCACTTGGGGCAGAACGCCTGCCCTGCTTCCATTGCCTGACCACATCCACTGCAATACATGCTGCCTCCTTCACCTTAGAGTCTGTTATGCACTTTCGCGTGGGCGCCGCTGGGAGCCGGTTTTTCCGAGTTCAAGGAATGAGGAGCGACGCAGATTGGACATCTGTTAGCGACGACTGACGCCGAAATCGGGAAAACCGGTCCCAGCCCTTCGGGTTGCGGGTTAAACTGGCTCATACTTCGTTGTCGTCCTCGCCTTGGAATCGCCAAAGTCTTCGTCCTCCGCCTTGTCTGAGCCAGTTTTCCCCGGCAACGGCGCCCGCGGGAAAGCGCATAACAGACTCTAGTCCTGCTTGGAAGCTTACTACGCAAATGGCGCCGATGGGGTTCCGGGGATGGTTGCTCGTCAAAGCTCTCAGCTTTCAGCTCGAACCCGAGCCGAACCCCAATCCCCGGTCCCCAGGTGCGAGGGACCGGGGGCACCCTCGGCGCGAGTAAGCTCGTGCCCTGATACAAGGCGCGTATGAAAGTGTGTTCTTCAGCAAGCTTCAAGGTGCTTCTGTGTATCCCGGAGGGCACCTGGCTGAGGCCTATTGGGCCTGGGCGGGCTTGCGCTTCTCCCATCGCTCTTCATGGCGGTCGTCGTGGAGAACCATGGCGGTGATGCGGCCTTCGGCATCGCGCACGGCCACCAGGCGCGTGATGCTGGAGCCGTCGGGATAGAAGAGCTCAGTGGGCGAGGTGGCTTCCACGTCGGAGATCTGGCCGTAACGGTCCTTCGCGTAGAGCTTTTCGTTTTGCCACTCGACGGTGAGAGCCGGGGAGCCGTTGGGATCAAGATACTCGCCGACCAGGTTTTCGATCTGCCCGGGGTTGAGCTTGATGGCGGGCGGATGAAGAGGAATGAGAAGCCGTTCGGCGAACGCGGACGGCTCCTGGGGCGGCGGCTGAAGTTGGCCGGGCTTCGAGACAGGTGTAGCGGGCAGGCGGTGCTCAAGCAGCCAGCGGGGCAGTTCGGGTTCGCGGAAGGCACGCGTCCAGCAGTCGTGTTTGAGGCCCTCGTAGAGCCAGAGGCGGACGTGTCCGCCGGCAGCCTTGATGGCGTCATACAGAAGCTCGTCCTGGCGGGGCAGGACGACGGGATCGTCGGTGCCGTGGAAGAGCCAGACCGGCGTGTGGCCGACGACATGTGAGTACTCCTCAAGAAGAGTCGAGGCACGTTGCCAGCGCGTCGGATCGTAGCTCCAGAAGATGCCGCCGGCGGCGATGGCGATGGCGGCCCAGCGATGGGGATAGATCAGTGCGAGCTCCCATGCGCCGTAACCTCCCATGGAGATGCCGGAGAGATAGGTGCGCTCCGGATCGCCGTGGAACTCCTGGCTCTCCTGCTCGAGGGTTTCCATGGCCATGGCCAGGTTGTCCGGGTCGGTCCAAAAGGAGCCAAGCGGGCACTGAGGCATGACGATGATGAAGGGCCACCGTTCGGGATGGTCGCGCACGGCCTCAGGCAGGCCGATCTGGGTCTGCCACATGCCTTCGCTGCCGCGCTCGCCACGGCCGTGCAGAAAAAGAATGATGGGCCACTTGCGATTGTCGTTACGGCGCCATTCTTCAGGCACATAGACCTGAAAGCGATGGATGCTGCCGCCCGAGATGATCTGACGATTGAGGAAACCGGTGTCCTCAGCCGGAGCGGGCCGCGCTGATTCGCTATGGCGGACTGATTCGATGCCGACAGGCTGGGCAGGAGCGGCCGAGACCAGGCAGGCAGCGAAGCAGGCGGCAAGCAGAAAGCGCAACAATCGCAAAGGGCAGCGCATGAGATAAGTCCAGACCCCACTATAGTCTGACTATTGCTCCCTCTGCCAAGTCGTTTTGCGCGGTCTAACGACTTCAATGCAACTTCCTTGCAAGTTTCTTACGATTTGCATGAAAGACTTGACTTGTTATGCTGATTGAACTGATGACAACACTGGAAGCGGGAGATACGCTGGACCACTACCGCCTGGAGAAGACCATAGCCCGGAGCGGGATGTCGACGCTCTACCGGGCCACGGATCTTGCCTCGGGCAGGCAGGTTGCCATCAAAATTCCTCATGCGGAGATGGAAAAGGACCCGATTCTGCTGGAACGTTTCAAACGTGAGCAGGAGATCGGGCAAGAGTTGGACCATCCCGGCATTGTGAAGACGTTCGACGGCGAAAACCGCAGCCGGCTCTACATGGTGATGGAGTGGGTGGACGGCAAGCTGTTGAGGAACATATTGAATGAGCAGGACGAGCGTGGGGAGCGCCGGCTGCCGATCGACCGCGCGGTGAAGATCGCGCTGGGTATCCTGGACGCGCTGGACTACATGCACAAGCATGGAGTGGTTCATCGCGACCTGAAGCCGGAAAACGTGATGGTGGACGATGAGGACAACATCAAGCTGATCGATTTCGGCATCGCGATGAAGGAGGATGCGCGGCGGCTGACCTACGCTGGTCCGTCGCCCATGCTGGGCACGCCCGATTACATTTCGCCGGAACAGGTGAAGGGGCAGCGCGGAGACCAGCGGAGCGACATCTACGCGCTGGGCGCGATGCTGTACGAGATGCTGACGGGAAAGGTGCCGTTCATCGGGGCCAATCCGCTGGTGGTGATGAACGAGCGGGTGCTGATGGACCCGTGCCGGCGCGCAAGCTGAACCAGCAAATCACGCCGCAACTCGACGAGGTTCTTCATCGCGCGATGGTGCGCGAGCCGCGGCATCGCTATTCCACGGCCGCGGATATGGCCTGGGAGCTGGAGCACCAGGAACAGGTGGGCGTGGATGAAGGCGCACGCAGGCCGGCGCTGCGCCATCGCCTGATGGTGGACCCGAAGAAGCTGCTGCTCTACGCGGGACTGGTGCTAGTCCCGATTCTCATCTTCGGGTTGATGGTAATCCTGGCGCGGCGTTGAGCCGGCGGACGGTGCTGAAGATTCGAGTCACAACCTTTCGAGGGCTGGCGTAGTCTTACTTCTATCGCCTGAGGTGACGGCGGTGATTCGCGTGCGCCGTTCGGGTGGCCGCGCCGAGGTATCCCGATGAAGCCCTTGAAAGTAATGGCTGTTCTTCTTCTGTTGCTGCCGGCCCTAATGCAGGCGCAAAAAAAACCCAAAAAGCAGATCGTTCCCGCCGTCTTTGCCCAGGCGCGTTATGCGTATGTCGAGGCTGTGGACGGAAATGAATTCGATCCGCGCGTGATTCCAGAAGATCGCGACGCGATTGCCAATATAGGGAACGCAATTCGCGCCTGGGGCCGGTACTCGCTGACGATGCATCGCGAAGAGGCCGACATCGTCTTTGTGGTGCGCAAGGGTCGCCAGGCGAGCACGCAGGGAAGCATTGGCGTGAACAGGGAGCCCAGTATAGGAACGGGACAGAGCGGAAACGCGGGATCGGCCCGGCAAGGCGGACAATATCCCGGCCAGCAAAACGATCAGGGGACCGAGTTGGGCACGAGAGGCGAGGTCGGCCCGCCGGAAGACCTGTTTCAGGTTTGCCAGCGCAATCCCGACGGAAGCCTGAGCGCTCCACTGTGGATGCGTTCGCTCGAAGATGGACTGAGCGGACCTCGGCCGATGCTGTTCACGCAATTCAAGGATGCCGTGGATAAGGCTTACCCGCCCACTCCACCGAGCCAGCCTGGCAAACCGTAACGGCCGGCAATCAACGACGCCGCAGCAAACGAGCTGGCGGCTCAGTAAAAAGCGGGAGCGGTTGGGTGGGGGCAATTGACTGTATGATGCATTGTTGAGCTTTTCCTAAATGAAAAGGGGAGTTTCTCAGTGCATCGATTCAATCTTCGTTTCCTGTTTGTCGTAACGTCTATCCTTCTTTTGGCCGGGCCACGGTTGCTGGCCGGCGAGCCGATTTCACTTTCAGTGGATGCGACTGGGACGCAGCAAAAGCTGCTTCACATTCATGAAGCGATCCCGGTCAAGCCCGGTCCGCTGACTCTCTACTATCCAAAGTGGATTCCCGGCGAGCATGGGCCCGAGGGCCCCATATCGAGCCTGAGCGGCCTGAAGTTTGAGGCGGACGGCAAGACGATTCCGTGGCAGCGCGATCTGCTGGACGTGTTCACGTTTCACCTGGACATTCCGGCGGGCGTGAGCAAGCTGGATGCGAACTATACGTTTATTGAGCCGGAAGGCAACTCGGCGTCAGACAAGTTGATGGTGCTGGAGTGGAACTCGGTGATCTTGTATCCGGCAGGCACGTTTGCACAACAACTCACCTATGACGCCAAACTGCAGATCCCTGAAGGATGGAAGTTCGGCACGTCGCTTCCCGTGGAGGATCAGGCCGGCAACAAGATCAGCTTCAAACCCGTGTCGCTGGATATGCTGGTGGACGCGCCGGTGATCACCGGCGAATACTATCGCGCGATCGACATCACGCCCGCCGGAGAGCCCATTCATCACGAGCTCGACCTGGCCGCCGACAGCGAAGAGGCGTTGAATTTGAGCGCCGACAACCAAAAAGAGATGGTGAACCTGGTTGCGGAATCGGCAAAGTTGTTCGGCACGCGCCACTATCGCGATTATCATTTTCTGCTGGCGTTGAGCGATCACGTGGCGCACTTTGGATTGGAGCATCACGAGTCGAATGACAGCCGGTTGCCTGAGCGCGCGTTGCTGATGCCGAGCTCCGGCATGTCGCTGGGCAGCCTGGTGGCGCACGAGTTTGTTCACTCGTGGAACGGCAAGTATCGCCGCCCCGCCGACTTAACCACGCCCTACTATGAAGAGCCGATGGAGACCGACCTGCTGTGGGGCTATGAAGGGCTTACGGATTATCTGGGTCCTCTGCTGGCCGCGCGCAGTGGCTTGTGGACCGCGGAGCAGTATCACGAGTACCTGGCCAGCATAGCCGCAATGCTTGGACCGGGGCGGCCCGGGCGCACGTGGCGGCCGCTGCTGGATACGGCTAGCGGCGAGCCTGGCATGGGCGGAGGCCGGGGCGGATGGTTCAATTGGAGACGCGGCACCGACTACTACGACGAAGGCGACCTGGTGTGGCTTGAAGTGGCCACCATCATTCATCGCGAGACGCAAGGGAAAAAGTCGATTGACGATTTCTGCCATGCCTTCCACGGTGGCCCGAACCAGGGACCGGAAGTGAAGACCTATACCTTTGAAGAGTTGGTGAGCGCGCTCAATGACGTTGCGCCCTATGACTGGGCTGCCTTCTTTCATGAGAGGCTCAACTCCACCGCGGCGGAATCGCCGATGGGCGGCATTGAGAACGGCGGATGGAAGGTGGTGTTCGACGATAAGCCTTCGAAGCTGGAAGGCAGGCGCGGCAATGCAGGCAACGTCTACTCGATCGGATTGCAACTGGGCCCCGACGGCCAAGTGATGGATTCACTTGTGGGCAGCCCGGCTTTTGAAGCAGGGATTACCTCGGGGATGAAAGTGATCGGCGTGAACGGACGCGTGTTTACGCAGCAGGGGCTCGACGATGCAGTCAAGGCCACCAGCGACGCAAGCAGCGAGATTTCATTGCTGGTGGTGTCTGACGATTACTTCCGCGCCTCGGTCATCAAATATCACGGTGGTGAGAGATATCCTCACCTGGTGCGCGTCAACGAGAAGGACGACTATCTTGACGAACTGATCAAGCCGCGCGCGGAGAAAAAGTAGAAGCAGATCGAGCAATTGCGGCGCGTCTAATTTTCCTGGGACATGAGCCTGATTTTGGGTTTTGCCTCGGGGGGAGTGGACGCGCCGTTCTCAAGTGCATGCAGCCACGCGCCGACTTCAACACGCAGGGGCGCGACGAGGATTCCGCCGAAGCGGTCAGGGCAAGTTTCGAGGCGGCGCGATGTTCTTGTGAGCAGGGAGACGGCTCCGGCCAGGTTTCCAGATTGAAGATGGTGGAAGGCTGCCGTCATCTGGATCAATGCCTGCAGAAATCTCTTCTCCGGTTCGTGCAAAGCCAGCCAGACCAGCTCCCAATGTTCGTGTGCCGCGAAGAACTCCGCTCTTTCGTAGCAGGCAAGGCCTTCGGCGAGCGCGCCGCGATTCCAGTCAAGGTTCACGCGTCAAGAATACGCGATAAGAATATGCGACGGAAGGTGCGCCTGGCTCGCCTTCACCGCCCTCCGTTGAACTCGTGCACGGCATCGATCATGGCGACGATGTTTTCAACCGGTGTTTGCGCTTGCACGTTGTGAATGGAGTTGAAGACGAAGCCTCCGCCAGGCGCGAAGATTTCGCAGCGGCGCAGGACCTGTTCGCGAACCTCGGCCGGCGTTCCGAAGGGCAGCGTCTTTTGCGTATCAACACCTCCGCCCCAGAAGACCAGCTGATCTCCGAAGTTCGCTTTGAGCTGCTCGGGCCCCATGCCGGTTGCCGAACATTGCACGGGGTTGAGAATGTCGAAGCCAGCTTCAATGAATGATCGGAAGGAATTTTGAAACCGCGCCGCAGGAGTGTTTGAAGGTCTTCCACGTGGTGTGCGCGTGGATCCAGTCGTTGATGATCTTGTAGTAAGGGAAATACAGATCGCGGAGCGTCTTGACGGAGCAGAACGCGGATGTCTGCGTTCCGAAGTCAGTGCCGCAGACGAAGACAGCCTGCACGGCATCGCCGACCACGGCGTGAATGCGTTCAAGATTGGCGAGCGCCACTTCACACTGCCGCTCGAAGATGCGGTGGATATAGCTTTGCCTGCTGCTGGTGGAGACGTACCACTCCGTCACATCGCGAATGCCTTTGGGATGCTTGAGGAATGGACCCGGGACCAGCGCAATGTCTCCAAAGGCCGTTCCGCCAAAGCCGGCGATGACGCCGCGCTTCGGGCCGACCTGCTTTGCTGCGTGAGCAAGGTGGTCAAGTTCCTGCTGCGAGATTGGAAGGAAGTCCTCCGTGTTATCTGCGGGGTCAAGGCGATCTTCATCGATCGGCTCCTGACGGACGATGCAATCGAAGAAGTAGCCGCCCCTGGGCATGCGGCCACTGGGAGGAACGGATGTGTCGCCCTCGGGATAGATGAGGTTATCGCCGCGGTCATCGATCTTGATGTTGAAGTCGCCGGGCACAAGCACCTCGAGGCCATTGAAGAGCCAAGGCTTCCATCGCTCCGCCGGAAACCCGAACATGGTGTTGCGCGCGAAGATGCCGGTAACATCGACACCCATTACGTCCTGCAAATCTTCGTCAAGCAAAGCCAGCATCTGGAAGGGTTCGTGCACGCGCACCGGGCGCTTCTCGAGCGAGTAATGGTCGCGCAGCGCAGCCACGCAACTGGCATGGACGCCGGTGACTGCTGTTCCACCAAAATCAATCGGGATGCGATCGGGCTGTTTGTGGCTGAGTGTGGCCGCGAGAAGATCACGGCTGGTTACGTTGGTTGCGATGGTCATGCCCACCCTTTCTTGATGCTCTCTGTCTGCGGTCTGCGAACGCCTACCTGCCGCCATTGAATTCGTGCACGGCGTCGATCATGGCAACAATGTTTTCAACCGGTGTTTGCGCTTGCACGTTGTGAATGGAGTTGAAGACAAAGCCTCCGCCGGGCGCGAAGATTTCGCAGCGACGCAGAACCTGTTCGCGAACCTCGGCCGGCGTTCCAAACGGCAGCGTTTTTTGCGTGTCAACGCCTCCGCCCCAGAAGACCAGCTGATCTCCGAAGTTGGCTTTGAGCTGCTCGGGCTCCATGCCGGTTGCCGAACATTGCACGGGGTTGAGAATGTCAAAGCCAGCTTCGATAAATGTCGGCAGGAATTTTGAAACTGCGCCACAGGAGTGTTTGAAGGTCTTCCACGTGGTGTGCGCGTGAATCCAGTCGTTGATGATCTTGTAGTAAGGGAAGTACAGGGTGCGCAGTGTCTTGACTGAACAGAAGGCAGAGGTCTGCGTTCCAAAGTCGGTACCGCAAAGATAAACCGTCTGCACACGGTCGCCAACTACGGCGTGGATGCGCTCAAGGTTGGCGACGGCGATTTCACATTGCCGTGCAAAGATCCGGTGAATATAGTCCTGACGGCTGCTGGTGGAAACATACCACTCGGTGATGTCCCGAATTCCTTTGGGGTGTTTGAGGCCGGGGCCGGGAACAAGGGAGATATCGCCGAGAGCCGTTCCGCCCAATCCAGCAATGACGCCGCGCCCTTTGGCCGCCAGTTCGTTGGCAGAGCTCGCAAGAAAATCGAGATCCGCTTGCGAGATGAGGCTGAACTCTTCCATGTTGTCTTCAGGATTGAGGCGATCCTCGTCAAACGGTTCCTGGCGAACGATGCAATCGAAGAAGAAACCGTTTTTGGGCATGCGGCCACTGGGCGGAACGGATGTGTCGCCTTCGGGATAGATGAGCGTATCGCCCCGGTCGTCGGTCGTCACATTGAAGCCTTCAGGCACAAGCACTTCAAGCCCGTTGAACGTCCATGGCTTCCAGCGATCCATGGGAAAGCCCCACTTGGTGCCGCGCCGGAAGAGCCCCGACACATCGACGCCCATGGCATCCTGCAGATCTTCGTCCACTAGGCCGAGCATCTGCGACGGCTCATGAATGCGCACCGGGCGCTGCTCGAGACCGTAATAATCGCGCAGCGCAGCCACGCAGCTGGCATGGACGCCAGTGACCGAAGTTCCGCCAAAATCGATCGGAATTCGATCGGGTTGTTGATGATTGAGAGTTCTCGCAAGCCGTTCGCGGCTGAGGGAAGTTTGCACTGCAGTTGCCGAATCGTTCATAAGGTCAACCTCCGAGCTTTCTCATCATGCGTTGCCCTCTGGGGTCAACCTTAGGCGGCGCCGGTCGTCTTCGGGCGCCTGCCGCGCTACAAAGCAAGATCGGCAATCATAGCGGTGTCGAGCACCTGAAGCATGGCTTGCTGCGCACGAGCCCACACCGGATGCGCCGGACACCACGACTTGCGGCTGCACGATTCGCCATTCACCAGGCAGAGATTCAGATTGATGGGGCCATCGATGGCTTCGATCACGGTGCGAACCGACGCCTGACGGCCCAAAGGTATGATCTGAAATCCGCCGGACTGTCCGCGGCGGGAAGCGATGAGGCCAGCGCGCGAGAGCGCCTGAAGGACCTTGGAAAGAAAACTGGGTGGCGCGCCCGTGGCCTTGGCCAGGGAGGGCAGCATCGCGCGTTCATTGTCCGGCAGCCCAGCCAGGTAGATCATCACCCGGACTCCGTAGTCGGCTGCGCGTGTCAATTGCATGGATGAACTTGATTTTTCCAGCTCATTGATCCCGGCCGGGCACGAGGTCTGATTCTGCGCAGGCGACGTGGATGCAAGCTGAGCTGAGCGATCTGGTCCCGGATGCAACATGATTACCGACCTTCCTGCCGGGTAAGGCGCATGGAGTTGGCCACTACGGATGTGCTCGAGAAGAACATCGCGGCTGCCGCAAAGATGGGAGTCACCACACCGGTGAGCGCCAGCGCGATTCCGATGGCGTTGTAAAAGAACGCCCAGAAAAGATTTTGCCGAACCACACGCGTGGTTTTTTCTGAAAGGCGAAAAGCATCCTCGAGGCGGGCAAGCGATCCGCTCACCAGCACGACGGGAGCAGCGCCCATGGCAATGTCAGCCCCGGTGCCCATCGCGATTCCCAAATCGGCCTGGGCAAGCGCAGGCGCGTCATTCACTCCGTCGCCAATCAATGCGACTTTCTTGCCTGCCTTCTGAAGTTCTTCGACGATGCGCGTCTTGTCAGCGGGAGTTGCTTCGGCCGTGAAGTCGTCGATGCCGAT
>CAVXVM010000061.1:0-13769 GCA_963765025.1 uncultured Acidobacteriaceae bacterium
GCAACTCAGGCCCGCTTCCTGCCGACGTCTCCAAGAGCATCGACGAGCACGGCCTTGTCGCGGTCAGTGTTCTCTCCGGTAATCGCAACTTTGAGGGCCGCGTGAATGTGGACGTACGCGCCAATTACCTCATGAGCCCGCCGCTGGTCGTTGCCTACGCACTCGCCGGCAAAATCGGTCATAACTTCGACACCGATCCCTTGGGAACCGACGAGACCGGCAAACCCGTCTACCTCAAGGACATCTGGCCCACACAGGCCGAAGTTGCTGAAGCTATCAAGAAGGGCGTAACCAGCGAGGGCTTCCGCAAGGAGTACGCCACCGTTTCCTCCGGTGACGCCAGTTGGCAGGGACTCAGCTTCCCCACCGGCGACGTCTACCAGTGGGAGCCCGATTCTACCTACATCCGGCAGGCGCCGTACTTTGACGGCATGACCGAAAAGCCCGCGCCCGTCACTGATATCGCCGGTGCGCGTGTCCTCGCCGTGCTGGGCGACTCCGTCACGACTGACCACATCTCCCCCGCCGGCAACATCAAGGCCAGCGGTCCGGCCGGAAAATATCTTGTCGACCATGGAGTCAAACCGGCAGACTTCAACAGCTACGGCTCGCGCCGTGGCAATCATGAAGTCATGGTACGCGGCACCTTCGCTAACGTGCGTCTGCGCAACAAACTCGCGCCGGGCACCGAAGGTGGCGTCACCCGCCTGCTCCCCGAAGGCGAAGGCATGTCCATCTTCGACGCGAGCGTGAAATACGCTGAGCGCAGCACTCCGCTCATCATCCTCGCCGGCAAGGAATACGGCTCAGGTTCCTCGCGCGACTGGGCGGCCAAGGGACCAAAACTACTCGGCATCCGCGCCGTCATCGCCGAGAGCTACGAACGCATCCATCGCTCCAACCTGGTTGGCATGGGGATTCTGCCCCTGCAGTTTGAAGCTGGCCAGAATGTCGAATCGCTCGGTCTCTCCGGCGAGGAGGTCTTCGACTTTCCTGGCCTCACCACGCTGCTCAAAGACAAACTCACCAGCGGCCGCACCATCGCCGTCAAAGCAGCCAGCGCTGATGGCAAGGTAAAGACGTTCAACGCGACGGTCCGCATTGACACTCCACAGGAAATCGGCTACTTCGAGCACGGCGGGATCCTGCAGTACGTGCTCCGCCAACTCGCCGCAAAATAACCCCCAAAAAACAATCTGGGTACCCCGGGTGCCTCGCACTTGGGCACCCGGGATACCCAGAAACCTGAATCCAGAAAACAGTACCCCATCCTTGACGCGCTCTTTGCGTCAAGGACGGGATACCACAGAACTCGTACCCTCGCCGTTTTGCGTTGACAGCCCGACCCCATTCGTTTCAAATCCCCTTAATCAACAGGACATTCGTACAAGGCATTCCTTGCCCTGTAGGCCGCCAACCAGTCCCCTCGGAGGAAAGATGAGTAAGCAAAGAGCGAAAGGCGCCATGGTTTGCGCACTTGGCCTGGTCGGCGCAATTCTCTGCGCGCAGCCGGCTCGTGCCAAATCCGGAGCAGCCGCGCCTAAGCTGGGCACAACGCGCACCTACTACGTCGCCGCCGACGAAGTTGAATGGAACTACGCGCCCAGTGGCCGCGACGAAGCCATGGGCATGGACTTCGACGATATTGCCAAGGGCTTCACCGAATCCGGACCTCACCAGATCGGCCGCATCAACAAGAAGGCCATCTACCGCGAATACACCGACGCAACCTTCACTACGCTCAAACCCCGCTCGCCGCAGGACGCGTACCTCGGCCTCGTCGGCCCAATCCTTCGCGGCGCGGTCGGCGACACCATCAAGGTCGTCTTCAAGAACAACGCGACTCATCCGTACAGCATGCATCCTCACGGTGTTTTGTATGAGAAGGACTCTGAGGGCGCGGACTACAACGACGGCACCAGCGGAAAGGACAAGGAGGATGGCTGCGTCGCTCCCGGCGCCACCCACGATTACACCTGGAGAATTCCCGACCGCGCTGGGCCCGGCCCCGCCGACCCCAGCTCCCTTTTCTGGCTCTACCACTCACACTGCGACGAGCTGCGCGACGTGGCCGCCGGCCTTTTCGGCGGAATCGTCATCACGCGCCGCGGCAACGACCTTCCTGACGGCCGTCCGAAGGACGTTGACCGCGAATTCGTTTCCATCTACATCGCAATCAACGAAAACGAAAGCTGGTATATCGACGACAACATCAACGAACACACGACCGATCCCAAGGGCGTGAAGAAAACGGAGTTCGGTCTGTCCACGGCTACCGGCATCGCTGGCACCGTCGCCACCACGGGCTTTGCGGCCACCAATGTCAAATGGTCGATTAACGGATACATCTACGGCAACATGCCCATGATGACCATGAAGGTCGGCGATCATGTGCGCTGGTATGTGGCCACCCTTGGCGACTTCAACAACGCCCACTCGCCCCACTGGCACGGCAATACCGTTCTCGTCTCCGGTCAGCGCACTGACGTGCTTTCCATCATCTCCGCCCAGATGATCACTGCAGATATGATCCCTGACGCCACTGGAGTCTGGCTCTACCATTGCCACATCAGCGACCACATGCTCGCCGGAATGGTTGCCCGCTACGAAGTCAAAGATCGCTAGAACTGGTTGCACAAATCGGGTTTTGAAAGGGCGCGGCTTTAGCTGCGCCACTCGAAGACCAAGATGAAGCTGCGCTTTAGCCCCTGAGGGACGTTCTGCACTATTTGGATTTCATCTATTCAACCGGTTCTGGAACAAATCACCGCAGTCGGCAGTCCACAGTCTCGCACCGCAAGAAAAACGCCACCCCGCAAAGGAGTGGCGTTTTTCTTCGCTCAGCTCGCCGTCGATCTTACGGGTTCGAGATCTTCGGAGGATTCGGCGAAGGATATCTCGTAAACGTCTTCGGCTTTTTGGCTGCCGCGCGCTTCGGTTTCGCTTCCGTCGTCGGCATCACCTCATGCGGGGCTTGAAAACGTGAGCCCTCGGCCTTTGCATCGCCCATCACGTGCAAGCGCATAAAGTTCGTCGAACCGGATTTGGTGCGCGTTCCGGCCACAATCGCGATCACCTCGCGGGGGCGAACATATCCGTTCTGCTCAAGCAGGCTCTCAGCGCAATCCACCAGGGCTTCCGTCGAGTTGATTTTTGGGCAATGGATCGGCGTGGTGCCCCACAGCATACTTAGACGATTGATCGTGACCTCGAGCGGGCTGAGAGCAAAGATTGGCGCCGACGGATGGTACTTTGACAGTTGCCGTGCGGTTCCGCCTGACTCGGTGAAAAGCGCAACGCCCCGCAGGTCAAGGTCGTCTGCCGCGTGGGCAGTGGCCTCGCAGATCGTCTCGGCAATCGAAAGGTGAGCCTGCCGAACGCGCGCCTCGTAAGGGTTCTGCTCCTTCATGTCTCGCTCCGCCTCTGACACAATCCTCGCCATCATCGAAACTGCTTCCACAGGATACTTGCCCACTGCCGATTCCCCTGAGAGCATCACGGCATCGGTACCATCGTAAACGGCATTGGCCACGTCGGAGACTTCGGCGCGCGTCGGTCTCGGGTTCTCGATCATCGACTCCAACATCTGCGTTGCAGTGATCACCGGCTTTGAGTAGTCTGCCGCGCGGCGAATAATATGCTTCTGAATCGCGGGAACCATCTCCGGCGGCAACTCCACGCCCAGGTCGCCACGAGCAACCATGATACCGTCGGCAGCTTGCAAAATGCTGTCCAGGTGTTCGATGGCCTGCGGCTTCTCCAGCTTGGCAATGATCCAGGTTTCAAAGCCAAGTGCAGCAACCCGGTTGCGCACCAGGCGCACGTCCTCGGCTGTCCGCACAAACGAGACGGCAATCGCATCAACGCCGTTCTTCAGTGCAAATTCCAGATCCTCGGTGTCTTTCTCCGTAAGCGATGGAACCCGCACAAGAATGCCCGGAAGATTGATGCCTTTGTTCTCGCCGAGCATGCCGCCGTTGACCACGTCGCACGACACATCGTCGCCCATCACCTCGCGAACGCGTAACTCAATCAGCCCGTCTGAAAGCAGAATCCGCGACCCCTGCTCCACGTTTTCTGCCAGGGTTTTGAAGGTAGTGCCAACCAGTTGTGAGGTGCCCGGAACCTCCCGTGGAGTAATCGTGAGGCGTCCGCCGGCTTTCAGCAGCACAGCCTGGTGATCTTTCAACGTGGAAGTGCGGATCTTGGGTCCCTGCAGGTCGCCCAAAATGCAAAGTGGTTTACGTTCTTCCCGGCTGACTTTGCGAATCAGCCGCATCACGTGCAGCTTCCGCTCGTGGGAACCGTGCGAAAAATTCAATCGGATCACATCCACGCCGGCTCGAACCAAGTCGCGCACCACGGGTTCGGTGTTCGAGGCAGGTCCCAGCGTGGCGACAATCTTTGCGCGGCGTTGAGACGGAGACCCGGAGAGACCAACTTCAGCGAGCGACATAGCGATAGCTCCTCGAAAAGAACTTCAATGTAGGCAAAAGGCTTAGGGGAACAGAAAGGGGCAGCAGGGAACGTCTACCCTTATTGTACATGCAGCTTTTCTGTGCAGCCCTGGCGGACCACGGGTGTCTGCTACTCTTCCGGCGAGGTCGAATCCGTCAGCCGGTCCGTAAAAATCTGATGGGAAATCTGCTCCTGGCGATCGCCATAAAGAACCCCATTCAGCTCAGCTCCAACCAGCACGCTGAAAGCGGTGATGTAGAGCCAGACAAGCGTCGCGATGCCGGCGCCGAATGAACCGTAAAACATTGAGTAATCGGCGACCCGCGTCACATACCACCCAAAAGCAAGCGTGGACGGGAACCACAAAAGCGTGCCCGCCACCGCTCCCGGCGCCACCCGGAACCAATGCTCTTTTCTCTTCGTGCCAAAGTGGTAGAGAGCCGCCAGCACCGTAACACTGGTAAACAAGGCAATCGACCACCGCACCATGCGCCAGAAGAACAGCACCACGTGGCGGAGTTCGTGTCCGTTCGCGTTTTCGACCATCCATGTTTCAATCTGATGGCCAAACACGATTACCAGGGTGGCCACTGAAAGAGGAACCAGGGCAATCGGCACCAGCAGCAGCGCCCGCAAACGGCGTCCCCCAAATCCCCATGCTTCGTGCGGAATCTGGTACGCACGGCGAAATCCCTCCATCAGCGACAGCATCAAACCGAGACCGGCAAAGATGCTCAGGCCTGTGGCAGACAACAACAGTTGTCCTGAGTAAATCCGCCGGGTCAATACATACGACTGCAGAAGGTCCATCGTATCGGCGGGTAGAAACTGATCAAAGAGCGTGCGAACCTCGCCCACCATCGTGCTGCCTTCCTGCACCTGCGACAGCAGCGTAGTCGCTACCAGCAGCGCCGGAAAAAGCATCAGCATCCCCGAGTAAGCAGCCGCCTTGGCGGTATTGATTACGTCGTGCTCAAGGGCCTGCAAAATGGCCTTCCGGAATTTTCTTGTGAAAGGTCTCATGCGCTCACAGGAAAGAGTAGAGCATTTCCCGGCCTGCCGTCGAAAAGTCTTGGTGAATCATGGCAATTGAATGATCGTCGCCATTTTCAACTCCTCGGCGCACATCGACCCGATTCTTGCTCCCCTCCTGCCCCGCTCACCCGAATTCACTCCGCGATTTTGAACCGGGTGTCAGAAATTGTTGCTTCAGGCCACGGTCGGGAGGCGACAAGGTACGATTGTGTGGAGCAAAGCTGCGATCGTGCGCACGAGCCGCAACAGGGGGATCAGAATCGGAACGAATCAAAATCAGGAAGGGGAGGCAGGAGGGGGACTGCCCATCCGTTATCTTCTCGTCCTCTGGCTGTTCGTCCTCAGCACGATTGCCTTCCTTGACCGTACCAACATCTCCATCGCAGGGCCTGAAATCAGCAAGGAATTCCGCATCGATAACTCCCATCTCGGATGGGTATTCAGCGCGTTTCTTGTCGGCTATGCGGCCTTCCAGATCCCCGGCGGTGTTCTTATCAAAAGCTTCGGCCCGCGCCGCGTGCTCGCCACGTTTGTCACCTTGTGGGGAGTCCTCACCGTTTTTGCCTGCTTTGTCCCGCCTGGAATGCCCGGCGCCATTTGGGTTCTGTTCGTTGTCCGGGTTGCTCTCGGCGCTAGCAGCGCCGTCATGTATCCCTCGGCAAACCAGTTTGTCGAACGTTGGTTCCCTGTCCACGAACGCGGCAAGGCAAGTGGCATTGTTTTTGGCGGTGTCGGGTTTGGATCGGGCATCGCTCCGCCGCTGCTCACCTCCATCATCCTGCTCTCCGGCTGGCACGCTGCATTCTGGTTCTGTGCGCTCATCGGCGTCGTCGCTGCGGCTGTCTGGTACGTCGTGGCGCGCGATACGCCGGAGCAGCATTCCTGGGTCAGCGCCAAGGAACTCGCACTCATCTCCTCCGGCCGCGGAGATATTCCCACATCGCGAGAAGCTGCGAGCGCGTTTCCCCTCAAAAGAGACCCGTTGCCCTGGGCAAAGATCTTCTTCTCGAGACAGGTGCTAGCTCTCACCGGAAGCTACTTCACTTACGGCTATGTCTCCTGGATCTTTTTCAGCTGGTTTTATATCTACATGGCGCAGGTTCGCGGACTGAGCCTCAAAACCAGCGCGGTGTACTCCATCTTCCCCTTTATCGCCATGACTGTGGGCTCGCTCTCAGGAGGGGTAGCCAGCGACTGGCTGGCCCACCATTGGAGCGCGCGCGTTGGTCGCTGCTACCTGCCCGCCTTTGCGCTCGCCATGACAGGCGTCTTGCTGGCCGTTGGCTCCAGGGTGGAGAGCGCTCTCACCGCAACGGCCGTGCTGGCCTGCGGAGCCGGGGCTCTTTACGTTTCACAAAGTTGCTTCTGGTCGGTCACCGCCGATTTTGCCGGACAACACGCGGGCGTAGTTTCAGCCACAGTCAACATGGGCTGCCAGATCGGCGCAGCCGTCACCGCCTCGCTTACGCCGCTGATTGCCGCACATTTCGGCTGGGAAGCATCGTTCATGACCGCAACCGTCCTCGCAGTTCTCGGCGCATCGGCATGGTTGCTTGTCAATCCTCAGGCGCGACTGGCTCACTAGGACTGCTGGGGGCGAGCCCCGGGCGCGCCGAACGTACAATAAACCCATGCAGCGTCCCGTGTTCTCTCTCCTGCTCGTCCAAGCCGTCGTCGCCTGCTGCCTCGCATCTTCCTCGCTTGCCCAGAGTCCATTGCCCACAACATCGTCAGACGACCGCGCCCTTGCGCGCTCCATCCTGAGGGAATTGATCGAAATCAACACGACCGATACGCCTCGGGGGAACGTGACAACGGCGACTGCCGCTATGCAGAAACGATTTCTCGACGCCGGATTCCCTGCCGCAGATGTGCAGCTCCTCGGCCCCGACCCGCGCAAACAGAACCTGGTCGTCAGGATGCGCGCCGAAGGCTCTCCAAAGCAAAAACCTGTTCTGTTCCTTTGCCACATGGACGTTGTTGAAGCCCTCCCGTCCGACTGGACAACCAACCCCTTCCAACTCGTGGAGAAGGATGGCTACTTCTACGGGCGCGGAACCCAGGACATGAAGGAAGGCGACGCCGCGCTGGTCGCAACATTCCTGCGACTGCATCAGGAAGGCTACAAGCCCCGCCGCGATCTGATTCTCGCGCTCACGGCAGACGAGGAGGGCGGCCGGTTCAACGGCGCCGGTTGGCTGGTTGAGCACCACCGCGAACTGGTTGATGCGGCCTTCGTCATCAATCCAGACTCTGGCGGCGTCGAACTCGAGCATTCGCGAGCCATGGTTGCTGACGTCGGCGCCACAGAAAAGATCTATTCTGACTTTCAGATAGCGGCGCTCAATCGCGGCGGCCACAGTTCGGTGCCGCGGCCCGACAATGCCATTTACGAATTGACGGCAGCTCTCAACAAGCTGGCAGCCTACTCCTTTCCATTCGAATTGAATCCAGTAACGCGAGCCTACTTCGCCAAGCTCGCCGAGCGGGAATCGGGACAAATGGCCGCTGACCTGAAAGCCGTTCTCGCCACTCCGCCTGACCCGGCTGCGGAAACCCGCCTCAGGGTCGAGCCGAGCTTCAACTCCAACATGAGAACAACCTGCGTGGCCACTCGTCTGAATGCCGGCGTCGCAAACAACGCGCTTCCTCAAACGGCACAGGCGATTGTCAATTGCAGAATCTTTCCCGGACATTCGCCTGAAGAAGTCCGCCGGCAGTTGATCGGAATCTTCGCCGACGACAAGCTCTCTGTAAAATATGTTTCCGATTCGGGAGAAGTTATTGACACTGCTCCCGACCGCAAGCCGATTGCGCCGCCCGCGCCAATTCCTGATGTCTTTGAACCTCTTACCAACCTCGTAAGTCACTTATGGCCCGGAACGCCCGTCATCGCAGAGATGGAGAACGGAGCCTCGGATTCCATCTACTTCGCGCAGGCAGGAATTCCCTGTTACGGCTTTTCGGCGGTCGCCCTGGAGCGGGACGATGAACGCGCGCATGGTCGCGACGAGCGCCTCCCCGTGGATTCCTACTGGAAGTCACTGGACTTCTTTTATTCGTTCGCCAAGGACCTTGGCGGCGAGTAGAAGCCGACTCGGCGATTGCTTCGTCTAACTCTTCGTTCCATGCCCAGGCCTACAACCAACGAGGGTTTGACGCAATGCAGCATGGACACTAGTTTTGAAGTGTACGAGAGTATGGGTCTCGCCGCCTCTCGAACAAGGAGATTGGATGCAAACAAGAGCTTTTTCCCCAATTCTTAAGTGTTTCCTGGCAGTGGCCCTTGCCGCCGCGGCTGGCATCGCCGGCCAGGCTCAGGACCTAAAAAGCTTCGAACAGAGAATTACGACCAAGGTACTGCCCAACGGGCTCACCTTGATCATCTGCGAGCGGCCTGAGGCGCCTGTCTTCAGCTACACAACCTTCATTGATGCGGGCGACGTGGACGACCCGTCAGGCGAGAGCGGACTGGCCCACATGTTTGAGCACCTTGCATTCAAGGGGACAAGCCAGATCGGGACCACAGACTATGCGGCGGAAAAGGTCGCGCTCGAGAAAGTGGAGGCCGCCAACAACGCCTACGAGTCCGAATATCTCAAGCCCGTGGGTCGCGACGAGAAGAAGCTCGCAGACCTTAGGCAGGCTTTTATCGCAGCACAGGCTGAAGCCCACAAATATGTCGTTCCCAACCAGTTCACTGAAGTGGCTGAAGGCAATGGCGCAGCCGGCCTCAATGCTGAAACGGGCCTCGACGAAACCCGGTACTTCTGGTCGATGCCTGAGAACCGGCTCGAACTCTGGGCCTGGCTTGAGAGCGGCCGCTTGGCTGACGCCGTGCCCCGCGAATTCTACAAAGAGCGCGATGTCGTCGTTGAAGAGCGGCGCATGCGCACCGATTCCAATCCCATCGGCCGCCTGGTGGAGCAGTTTCTTGCGACTGCGTTTGTGGCGCATAACTACGGCCGCAGCAGCGTCGGCTGGCCCAGTGAGGTGGGTCAAATCAACGCCACTGAAGCCATGGCGTTCCACAAAAAGTATTATGTCGGCGGCGACATTGTGGTCACCGTCGTAGGCGATGTCAATGCAAAGCAGGACCTGCCCATGCTCGAGCGGTACTTCAGCAAGGTCCCCGCCGGTCCAAAACCTGAAGAGATGACCACGGTCGAGCCGAAGCAATTTGCAGAGAAGACGGTTACCATCCGCGAGCAGACGCAGCCCTTCTACATCGAAGGCTACCACCGTCCCAGCTATCGAGATCCGGACGATGCTGTATACGACGCCATTCAGGACATCATGTCCAACGGGCGCGTCTCCCGGCTCTACCGCAGCCTCGTCGAGGATCAGCAGATTGCAGCTGAATCTCAGGGATTCAGTCCCTTCCCCGGCGACAAGTATCCAAGCCTGTTTTCCTTTTATGCGGTCCCGCTTCCCGGGCACACACCGGCGCAAATGCGCGATGCCATTCACAAGGAAATTGACAAGCTCAAATCCGGCGACGTCACGGACGCAGAGTTGCAGATGTACAAAACTCGTGCACGCGCTGACCTCTTGCGCGGACTCGCTGACAATCAGGGATTGGCGAATGCTCTGGCCGAATACCAGACGCGTTACGGTGACTGGCGCGAGCTCTTCCTCCAGCTCGACAAAGTGGACAAGGTGACAAAGGCCGATATTCGCCGCGTGGCGAATCAGATTTTTATCGCCTCCAACCGGACCAGCGCGGAAATCGACACTGAAGCTCCCGCGGCAGCCGCAAAGAGCAATGGAGGCGCGGAATGATGACGTTGACCGTTAGAAGTGCCTCCGGAGTTGTTCGAACCGCCGCAATGGTCGTAGCTCTCGCTGCACCGGCGTTCATGTCTGCGCAACAGAGCAAGCCTTGGGAACAAATCCCCGTCCCCAAGCTCCACGATTTCAATCCGCAGCAGCCAAAGCGCATCGTTCTCAAGAACGGAATCGTCGTCTTCCTGCAGGAAGATCACGAGCTGCCCTTCGTCTCCGGCTCGGTGCTCCTTCCCGGGGGTTCGCGCGAAGAAACAGACGCCTCCAAAATCGGCATCACCGATCTCTATGGAGAAGCCTGGCGCACCAGCGGCACCGCAAAAATGGACGGCGACGCAATGGACGACTTCCTCGAAATGCGCGCCGCGCACATCGAGACTGCGGGCGACGTGGACTCCACCGCCGTCTCGTGGGACTCGCTCAAAGCTGACTCCAACCAGGTCTTTGATCTGGCAATGGATCTGCTTTTCCATCCCAAATTCAGCGCGGAAAAGCTCCAACTCGCCCAGCAGCAGTTGGCCACGGGAATCGTGCGCCGCAACGACGATGAAGGCGGCATCGCCGGCCGCGAGGCCGACAAGCTCGTGTATGGAGCCAACGGTCCCTACACGCGTCAGCCGGAGTTGGCCACCATCGGCGCCGTCACCCTCGCCGATCTCCAGGCATGGCACGACAAAACCCTCAAGGGCAAACTTATAGTCGGCATCAGTGGAGATTTCGATCCCGTCGCCATGGAAGCCAAAGTGCGTTCCGCGTTTGAAAATCTTCCCCAGGCGCAGGCTCTTCCCCCGCGCAACGATGTCTTCCCCGGGCCAAAGCCCGGCATCTATTTCATCGACAAGGAAGACGTGAACCAGTCGAATGTCGAGATTGTTGGTTTGGGAACAGACCGCCATAATCCCGATGTGCCCACCATCTCCGTCATGAACGAGATTCTCGGTGGCGGCTTTGGCAGCCGCCTCTTCCAGAAGGTGCGTACTGAGTTGGGGCTGGCCTACGCGGTCGGTGGAGGCATCGGAGCCTCCTATGACCACCCCGGCGCCTTCAAAGCTGAGGTTCTCACCAAGAGCCCTTCCACCGTCGAGGCAACTAAAGCTGCACTGGCTGAGATCGCCGGCCTCAATACAAAGCCCTTCACTGAGGATGAGTTGAAGCGCGCCAAGGACAACATCCTCAACTCCTTCCTCTTCCGCTACGACACCAAGGACAAGATTCTCGATGAGCGCGAGCGTCTGGAGTTTTATGGTTATCCTGCCGATTATCTCGAAACCTACAAGGCCGGCATTGAAAAAGTTACGCTGGCTGACCTCACGGCGGCAGCAAAGAAATACATCCACCCTAACAAGCTGGCCGTCCTGGTTGTCGGCAACGGCCCAGAGATCAAGCCTGGCCTCGATCAGCTGAGCCTTGGGCCCGTCCAAAACATCGACATCACGATCCCGCAGCCCGGGGTCGCCCAGGGGGCAGCCGGAGGAACTGGAAAGTAAGCCCGCGCATATCTGGTTGAAGGCCGGAAATATAGAATTTGGAGAATGCCGAACGTGAAGACAATTGCGGAGTTGGTGGCGGAAGATGCGGAGCTGCACGCTGCGACGGCAGCACGGCTGATGGCCTCGGGTGTAACCATCTACCGGCCCGATACCTGCGTGATCGATGCCGAGGTTCAAGTTGCTCCCGATACGGTCATAGAGCCATTCGTCCAGTTGCTGGGCAAAACCCGCATCGGCTCCAAATGTCTCATCCGGTCCTACACCGTCATCGAGAACTGCACGCTGGGCAGCAATGTGCTCGTGCGGCAGAACTGCGTCCTCTCTGAGAGTTCGGTCGGCGACGGCGCAAAGATCGGCCCCTTCGCGCATCTGCGCCCTGAAAGCGAGATCGGTGAAGATGCCCACATCGGTAACTTTGTTGAAACCAAGAAAGCCAAGGTCGGCAAGGGCGCCAAAGCCAGCCACCTGACCTATCTCGGCGATGCCGAAGTGGGCGAAGGTACCAACATCGGCGCCGGAGTTATTACCTGCAACTACGACGGGGTAAACAAACACCGGACCCACATCGGCAAGGCTTCTTTTGTAGGCAGTGATTCAACCCTTGTCGCTCCCGTCAACATCGGCGACGGAGCGTACATCGGCGCAGGCTCATGCATTACCAAAGACGTGCCCGCCGGCGCTCTCGCCGTCGGCAGGAGCCGGCAAACCAACATTGAAGGTTGGGTCGAAGCCAAAAGAGCCAGTCGCGAGAAGAAGGTTTAGCGCGAACTGACCCAAAAGTGGTACGAGCCTCAGGAGCTTTCCGCACGACTCCGAATATGTATCAAACCGTATTAGATCATCAGATTTACCACATGTTTCTAGCCCTGAACCGATCGCCTCTTCCAGCTCATTCCATAGCCCGCAGAGGTTCACTGCGCAGATCTCCAGGCTCACTCAATTCGATCTGCGACATCTAAACCAGTGAGTCAGCTCCGCCGTGTCCAGCCCTGCTCCTGCGATTCCTTCGCACGCTTCAAGGGCGCGGCAGGAGTTCTCTCAAATACTCCGGGCGCTGTTGTCTGCCACTTTCCGGTGGTTATCGTAGGGATTCTAAATCGCCTTATAACGCTTTTTAGTGATAGTCAGAGTACTGAAATGCTTGTTTACTAGATAGAGAACCCGGTCGCCTTTAGGCGGCTCAGGTAAACGCTATGAATATGGCATTTGCCCCCGGAGCGCAGCAGACGAGCCTGGGAGGAAATTTCTTGGCATTGGATCTGGCAGGACGAGGAACACCGAACCCCTCCAACGAGTTGCTCGCTGAAGGAGAAGCCCGGGCGATCATCGAAGCGGGCAGGCCGGCGCGGGTTCTGGTCGTTGACGATGAAACGCACGTCCGCGCCATGATCGGTTCCACTCTGGAGCGCAAGGGATACGAGGTCCAACTGGCCTCAAGCGTTCGTGAAGCCCTTGAAGCACTCGAGTCCAACACCTACGATCTGGTGCTCACTGACATTGTTATGCAAGATCTCAATGGCATTGCTCTGCTTGAGAAGCTACACGCCCAGCAACCCAACCTACCCGTGGTCATGGTCACCGCCATCCACGACATCAGCGTCGCTATTGACTCCATGCGCCGCGGAGCTTACGACTACCTGCTCAAGCCCTTTGAGCGTGACCATCTTATCGGCACTGTCGAGCGCGCGCTCAGGCACCGCCAGGTTCTTGAAGAGAGCCACAACTACCAGCAAAGCCTCGAGCAAATGGTCCGCGCCAGGACCGAGATGCTGCGCCACGCCATGGAGGATCTGGAACACTCCTACGACGTCACGCTTGAAGCTCTCGGCGATGCTCTTGACCTCAAGGACTCTGAAACCGAAGGCCACTCCAAACGCGTAACCGCTTACACCATTGCCCTTGCCCGGGCCATGGGCCTTTCGCCTGCTGAGATCAAGATCATTGCCCGCGGAGCTTTTCTGCACGACATCGGTAAAATGGCCATCCCCGACGAGATTCTGC
>CAVXVM010000062.1:0-6957 GCA_963765025.1 uncultured Acidobacteriaceae bacterium
GCTTCTCCGTGGAACGGCGGATGTACTTTTTGGTCGCTCTCGGGCAGGACGTTGAGATCGTAGCGAAAGCTAAGCCCCGGTCCCGTTCCGCCCGCATCGCCGTCTGCGCAGCCTGATCCTGCAAGCATTGAATTCTGCACGACGCGCCGAATTGCCTTCTCGCTGCGCTCGCTCTGGAGATAGACACCACCCCTAAACCTGACGGCTTAGATGCACCCATCCGGAGTTCGGCCCTCGAACGGAAACCGAATGTCTTCGTCCGAGATTCGAGAATGATCGCTTCCTGTCTACATAGCCTACAGTTGCTATTGAGCATCTGCGTGTTGCTGTCCGCGTAGACCACGACGGTGTTCGGGTCCGTCAGCATGGTGGTCTGGCCGGATTGCACTGCGAGCTGCGGGAACAGGTCGTGCGGGGCGAGCGTGACGGTATATGTGGTAAAACCGCCTTCGCTGCCGATCGCGCTGACTGTACCGCTACTCCGCGACGCCGTCCGTAACATACGCGGGATCCATGCGAAAAAGCGCGGAATGCCCGCTCGAGTCTCGGCGGCCACACGAGGATTCGTCACTTTCGACCTCGCTATCGGACTATTGCTCGTTGGCAGCGACCGAACCGCCGGAATCTGTCAGGATCACGACAGGCGTGAAATATCCGTAACCGTAGGGTCCGACACCGGTGTCCGGAGTCCCCGTCAAAGTTCCGTTGAGGAACATCGCTCGCGGCAACGTGTCGCCCTGGGCGCGGGCGCCGACGAGGATGAAGCCGTTCGCGTCGTTGCCTCCGAAGGCGCTGATGAAATAGCCGGACGCGGCAAGATTCGTCGCGGCCGAGGCCACCTGGGCCAGCGGGACAAGATAAGTCTGAGTCTCATACACGGTTGTTATGTCCCCTGTCCACCCGTAAGAGAGCAGATTCGCGTTTCCGGCTCCGTCGAAGGAGGCTGCGGTGACGATGCGGCTTGCCTGGCCGTCCGCCGCGACCTGTGCCTGAACCCGGGCCGGGGCCACCACCTCCAGCCGTTGATCGAATGCGCCTTGTGGGTTTTGCGATGTTTGGACCCAGGACACGCCGATCTCTGGGGAGCCCGAGTAGCCCGGGTAGCCCATTTCAATGTCCATCGAGGTGATGACGACGTTGGGAGCGGCCACCGACTGCAAGTACGCGGCGACCGTGGTGGAGTTGAGGAAACCCTGGTCGTAGTGCATAGACAAATTGTCCATAGGGGGCGGCAGGGAGTACCAGTTGATGTGCCAGGAGATTGGGCCCCCGCCGTCAGTCACGCTGCTCCCCAACCAGAGCGGTGTCCCAACCGCGGCGGAGTAAGAGAAACTGGACATATACCAGAGGTTGTTTGCCCCCCCCGATTCCATCAGCCCGGGGAGACTGACCTGCTCGAAGAGCAGATAGCGCAGATCGCCGGGCTTTGGCGAGCGGGCACCGGCCGAAAGCTTGGCCACGCTGCTCGTGACCGAGTTGACTGAGTTGCTCGCCGTTACTTGAAACGACCCGATCGTTGTCGATCCGTTCTCGCCGAGGGCGACGGCGGGCGCGGTATACGACGCTCCAGTGGCGCCGGGGATGGGCTGACCGTTCTCTGTCCATTGATAGGTGATCGGTGCTGTGCCGGTAGCCGCAACGGTGAAGGCGGCGGTTTGGCCGATTGGAACAGTTTGATTTACGGGCTGGGTGGTGATGGCGACGGGCTGGCCAGGCGGCGCGGAGCCACCCTGGCCGCCGGCGCAGCCCGTGAGCACGAGCGAAACGCCGACCAGGAAGGCTACGGACGCAGCGCCACGCCGGACTACAGTCGCCGGAAGTGCCGAGACGGAGAGTGCTTCAGCTTGAGGCCTGGATCGTGAGAAGAGCAAGTACATCACTGCTTGGGGGATTTGGCGCATACAAACCTCGCGAATATCGAATTTGCCGGGCCATCCTCCTCGCAGAGGACCGGCCCGGCTGCCGAAAGTAATTATCTGCGGCGGAAAAAGCGAATCTCCGCCGTAAAAAAGAGAGCCTATGGACAACTGTTGGGGGCCTGGAACACGTAGGTGTGGTAGAGGGTGTCCTCGTAGAGATTGACCTCCTCCTGACAATTTGCGTTCCACGTGTTCAGGGTCACGCTCATAGTGTTTGTACCGCCGGTCGAGGTTCCTATACCCTGACTGTCCGCCCAGGTCCACGTGTACTGATTCTTCAAACTGGCGACCAGGGGCCCGGCCGTGTAGCTGAGCCACTCGCCCACCATTATCTTGCCGTCCTTTGGTTTCCAATCGGCTTGGTCCTCCACGAGGCCCAGTTGGGCTAGGGCGTAGCTGAGCAGGCCTTGATGCAGAGAGTCTGACTCGCGGGCGGCCTGGTTCGGTTGGCTCGCGGCCAGGACCCGCATGCGCTTGTCGTAAGCAAGCTGGCCTAGACCTGAGCTGCCCATAGGGCCGGGCTTGAAATTATTCGACTCGACGCTCGAGGCCGAGTCGCAGGAGTCGAGAATGAATGTCATTTCGCCGGCATCGATAGGCCGCAACCATTCGGTCAGCTCTTCAGCGGAGATGGCGCTCTTGAGTATTCCGTCGTCCACACCCATACACGAACCTTGGACGTCGGAAGGCAGGATGTAGAAGTCGCTCTTCTGGTTTGAATATCCGTGGCCGGAGAAGCTCAAGAAGAAAACGTCGTCGGGCGTAGCTGCGACGGCGATGCGAGCGAGTGTGTCGCGAATCTTTTGCTTTGTCGCGTCTTTGAACTTATCGGTAGAAACCAACAGATTCGGCCTTACATCCAGGGTGCGCGCTGTGAGCCGTTCGCCAAGGACCTTGCTCAATTGCTCGGCGTCGTTGGCCGAACCGTTTAGCTCGCATCCGTTTGCCTCGTAGTGGTTCACACCGATCTGCAACAGCCATGCACGCGATCTAACAGGCGGTCCGGGCTCGTAGGAATAAACCATTTCAGCAGTTGGACTCTTGATGCGCTCGGAGTTGAAGGCGTAGGCGGTGAAAGCCACCGACTTGGCGGTGGTTGGAAGTTGAATATCTGAAAAGGTGAAATCGCCATCTTGCAGTGTACCCTCGCGGTAACCGACAAGCTGGCCGTTTCGAAAGAGGCGCAAATCCTGCAAGCCGCTGGTCTGGCCATTTTCATTCGTATGACTTGAGGCGTGAACGACAACGTCAGTGCGGCCGGGATGGTGCCTGGATCCTAGGGCGGAGACAATCGCGACATCAGACTGTACGCGATTCCTGATCTCGGCGATGGCGCGAATAGCAGGCAGGGGCTCACCGTTCATGACGCGCGAAAGCAACCGCGGGGTGTAGTAGTCGCGCATGAAGATTTCCAGAGGCAGAGGGCGCATAGGCTCGTCCGACACCATCCAATGCAGCGGGGCGCCACCATCCAGGTCATTCGTATCAAAACGGCCAAGCGGATCGACGACCGCCCAGTCATTCTGACCGAATGAATATAAGACGGCGAGTGGATCTCTCAACGCAGCATCCCAGACGCGGACCGACCCATCTACGCCACTGGAAAGGACGAACCGTCCATTGGGGCTGAAGGCGACTGTGCTGATCTCGTCCGTGTGGCCGGCAAGGGTGCCAAGCTCGCGTCCGCTAATCACTTCCCAGAGCTTGATTGTGTGGTCCACGCTTCCCGAGGCGAGCGTACGGCCATCGGGGCTGAAGGCGACGGAATCGACCGAGTTCGTGTGACCGGCAAGTGTACGTAGCTCGCTTCCGCTGACCACATCCCATAGTTCGATCGTGAAATCAGCGTATCCCGCCGCCAGGGTGAGGCCATCGGGGCTGAAAGCGACTGACTTGACCTGGAGCATCTGACCGGTGAGCGTGCGCAGCTCGTGCCCGCTGGCCACGTCCCAGAGTTTGATTGCATTGTCCTGTCCTCCCGACGCCAGGATGCGGCCATCAGGACTGAAAGCGACGGACCAAACCTGGTTCTTGTGACCGGCGAGGGTATACAGCTCACGCCCGCTGCTCGCGTCCCATAGTTTGACTGCATTGTCCGCACCCCCCGAGGCCAGCGTGCGCCCGTCAGGGCTAAAAGCGACGGAGTATACCGGCCCTACGTGACCGGCGTGGATGCGAAGATCTCGGCCGCTAGTCACGTCCCAAAGCTTGATTGAGTGATCGTAACTTCCTGAGGCCAGGGTACGCCCATCGGGACTGAAGGCGACGGCAGTGACTTCGTCCGTGTGGCCGGCAAGCGTGCGTAGCATACGGCCGCTAGCCACGTCCCAGAGCTTGATCGTCTTGTCCCGGCTTCCCCAAGCGAGGGTGCGGCCATCACGGCTTAGAGCGGCGCAGTAAGCCGGCGCCATGTGGCCGGTCAACGTGCGCAGCTCGCGCCCACTGCCTAAATCCCAAAGCTTGATTGTGCTGTCCGAACTTGCAGAGGCCAGAATGTGGCCATCGGGACTGAAGGCGACGGAGTTGACCCGGTCCGTGTGTCCGCCGAGGGTGCGCAGCTCGCTTCCGCTTGCCAGGTCCCAGATCCTGATCGAGCCGTCGAGACTTCCCGATGCCAAAGCACGGCTATCGGGGCTGAAGGCGATGGAGATGACCTCAAACATGTGGCCAGAAAGTGTACGTAGTTCGCTTCCGCTTGCCACGTCCCAGATCTTGATCGTCTTGTCCTCGCTTCCTGACGCCAGAGTGCGGCCATCGTGGCTGAAGGCGACGGACCAGACCGCGTCAGTATGACCGGAGAGAGTGCGCAATTCGCTCCTACGGTTCACGTCCCAGATCTTGATCGTCTTGTCTTCGCTTGCCGAGGCCAGAGTGTGGCCATCGGGGCTGAAAGCGACGGAGGTGACTTGGTTTGCGTGACCGGCAAGGGTACCCAGCTCGCGCCCGCTTGTGACATCCCAGAGCTTGATCGTGTGGTTCGCACTTCCCGAGGCCAGAGACCGGCCGTCGGGGCTGAAGGCGACAGAAGTGGCCCCTCCAGTGCTGGCGAGGGGGCGCAGCTCGCGCCCGCTTGCCACGTTCCAAAGCTTGATCGTCTTGTAGTTACCTCCCAATGCGATGGTGCGGCCATCGGGGCTGAAGGCGACGGACGAAACCGGGCCTGTTTGACCGGCGAGGGTGCGCAGCTCACGCCCGCTGGCTACGTCCCAAAGCTTGACCGTCTTGTCCCAGCTTCCCGAGGCCACGGTACGGCCATCAGGGCTGAAAGCGACGGTGGCGACGAAATTCGTGTGACCGGTTTCCACCACGAGCTCCGCCGTCTGTCCATCGGCTGCCAGAGCAGACAGCATGAGCAGAGTTATCGTTGCGATGCCAACTTTCAGTGCAAGACAGGGTCGCATGTCGTCATCGCCTTTTTTGCGTTCAGCGCGCATCAGATTGGTGGGTAACTGCGCGTCAAGTATACTCGCGGCTTATGTCCACTTCTTGAGCAATTCCCCCCAAGCGCACGCTAACGATTCCTTGGGGCAACGGCAGAAACCGCTTCGGCGCGCTTTGGATGGTTTTGTGTGGGGCGTTGGTTGTGTTTCTCGGTTGGCGATAATTTGGGGAGGCGAATGATCGCAAGGATCAGTCCTCGAAAACGCCGCAGGGTCCGGTGATTGGGTTGCGCCCGGTTTGTCGCCAGGCCGGAGGTTATAGGGAGCGGCCGGCGTTTGCTGCACGGCTGGTGAGGCTGCGGAAAATGGCGCGTGCGGTGGTACGAAATTAGCGGGGGGCTGAAGCCCGACGTTTATTTTGCGGTTTTTCGGCCCGGCGACCCAGAGGGTACCCCGGCCGTGCCCTTGTTACAAACCGCGGTGGGGAGTTCCTTCTCTCCTCTCGATAGCCCCGGTGCCTCCGCCGCGGCGGACGGGGGACCGGGGGCACCCGCCGTTGGTTCAGTTTGGAATAACAAGTCGTTGCCGGTGCAATCGAAGAGCAACCGCAGGTCCTTCGGCTCACCACCCCCAAACTGAAGAGCGTTTGGGGCCCCTTTCGCTCAGGATGACAGGTCGTTTATGAGAGTTGGCAGGAGGGCACGGGGCGTTGGATTCGGTGCTGTTGAAAAGCAACCGCAGGTCCTTCGGCTCACCACCCCCAAACTGAAGAGCGTTTGGGGCCCCTTTCGCTCAGGATGACAGGTCGTTTATGAGAGTTGGCAGGAGGGCACGGGGCGTTGGATTCGGTGCTGTTGAAAAGCAACCGCAGGTCCCCATTCGACTACGCTCAGGGCAGGCTTTCGGCTTCGCTCAGGATGACAGGTCGTTGCCGGTGCAATCGAAGAGCAACCGCAGGTCCTTCGGCTCACCACCCCCAAACTGAAGAGCGTTTGGGGCCCCTTTCGCTCAGGATGACAGGTCGTTTATGAGAGTTGGCAGGAGGGCACGGGGCGTTGGATTCGGTGCTGTTGAAAAGCAACCGCAGGTCCTCCGTTCGACTACCCTCAAGGGAAGGCTTTCGGGCCCCTTTCGCTCAGGATGACAGGTCGTTTATGAGAGTTGGCAGGAGGGCACGGGGCGTTGGATTCGGTGCTGTTGAAAAAGCAACCGCAGGTCCTTCGGCTGCGGCCGCTGCGGCGGCCTTCGCTCAGGATGACAAGTCACTTGTGAGAATGGACTGGGGTTTGCAGAATAATTGGGTGGTTTTGGGTAGGCTTGATTTAGATAGACGATTTGGCGAGTGGTGGGAGGCAGGAGAAAGCCTTCGTTGCAATAAATTGGATGGGCCATCTCCGCGGCGCGGGTGCGTGCAAAGGAGACGAAATATTATGGCAATTCTCAATCATTATTCGTAGCATTTCTGACGATTCGTTTTCGGGGGGCGGTTCCCTTGAGAGCGAAGCCAGAGTTGGAATACCGCTTTGAGTCCAATGCGGGTCGGCGCTTCCTGTGGGTCGCGTCGACTTGAGTGCGGAGGCTCGGAGACACGGTGACTCTGGTTTCGCTTGAGGGGACTGCCTGTGCGGGCGCGGCGGCTTGCGGAGCGAGCAAATCGT
>CAVXVM010000063.1:0-10917 GCA_963765025.1 uncultured Acidobacteriaceae bacterium
GCCAGAAATGCTGGTTCAGCTTGGAAATGGCACATGAGGCACGTAATGACAACTGCAGAGTGTTATTAGGTTTTTGCTCTCCTGGGCATTACGTGTTCCCGTGGAGCCGGTTCGCTACGGAGCTCTCCGAGCAAGACCAACGAACGAAAAAAAAAAAAACAAAACGCATCGACGCGGTCGCGCGCGGACTCAAGAACAATCTTGGATTGAAAGAAGCCGAGAGCGACGAGCTGGCGGTTCGCGGAGAAAAGAACGAAGCGATCCAGATGTTTCTGCCCACGATTACTCTGAAGGGCGACACGGGAATTTATCAGCACAATCTTGCGGCGCAAGGATTCGGACCGGGCGTAATCTCCAAGTTCGCCGGGCTTTTTCCAGGCGGCACCATGCCGAAGATCTCGCTTATCACCAAGGACGACCTTACCGACGGGCAGGTTCAATTCGGCGAGATGCTTTTTTCAGGTCCGGTGATTGGGGCATTCAAGGCGGCGAGCGCAGCGGAGAAGGCTGCTCACTTTGCCAAGATGACGGCGCGGGGCGAGGTTGTGCAGCAGGTAGCCACGGCTTATCTGCATGCGATTGCCGCGCAAAGCGAAGTGGACAATGCGCAGGCGCTGGTTTCGCAGGCACAGGTTCTGTTTGACCACGCGCATCAATCGCACGTGGCCGGTGTGGCTGCCAACATTGATGAATTACGGGCGCAGGTGCAGTTGCAGGCACAGCAGCAGGCGCTGATTTACGCGCAGAACGCGCTGACCAAAGACCTGATCCTGCTGAAGCGCGAAACCGGGATCGATCCCGGCCAGAACATTGCACTGACTGATGCAGCACCGTTCAGCGACCTCACCGAGCAGACGCCGGAAGAGGTGCGCGCGGTGGCTTACAAGAATCGGCAGGACTACCAGAACCTGCAGAACCAGATCGTGGTCTACAAGGCGCTCCACCAGATCGCGAAGACACAACGGCTGCCGAGCTTGATGTTCACGAGCTATTACGGAACCAGCACCGTGAACGGGGCGGGGACGCATGGGAACTTTATAGCGATGGGCACGTTGACCGTTCCGCTGTTTCGCGAAGCCGGCTTGCGAGGCGACGCAGATGCGTCGGCGGCGCAGTTGAATGCCATCAATGCGCAACTGGCTGATCTGCACAACCACATCGACGAGCAGGTGCGGTCAGCGTTGCTTGACGTGAACGCTTCAAAGCAGTTGGTTGACGTGGCGCGATCGAATGTTGACCTGGCGACGCGGGCCTTGAGCGATGAAACAGACCGCGTGAATGCGGGGGTTGACGACAACCTTCCGCTGGTGACCGCACAGGGAACCCTGGCCTCTGCCGAGAATAATCTTGTGGAGAGCCTGTACCAGTACAACGTGTCGAAGTTGGCCCTGGCGCGGGCGGCAGGCGTTCTGGAACAACAATATAGGGATTATCTGGGGAAGTAATTTTCAGTTTTCAGTTGTCAGTCCTCAGTCCTCAGTCCTCAGTTCTCAGTTGTCAGTTCTCAGCCTTGAGCGCTTAGCCGTAAGCTGATTCTGGATTTTTGAGTCGTCGAAAAAGCCCTCTGGATTAGATGCGCAATCCTTGTAACACCTCAAGAAAAACAACGCCCACAGCAAATTCCGAAATGGTGCAGACTCCTGGGCTGAGGGGAAAGCGCCCTTCTTGGGAGCAAGCCTACGGTTTTCAGCGAGTTACCAGACATTCCGTTCGCTGGCCGGGAATCCCCGTTCAGGCGGGGAATCTGCCGTTCGCTGCATGGGGATTGGGTTGACCGGCAAGCGCAGTTACCCTAGGAATGCAATTTCAGCACCTGATTTCCGCTCGTGAATTCGAGACAGGGCGCGGGCAAGATCCGCCGGCCAGTCACTCATCAAAAGAAATCTGAAAATCTGAGGAGAGCGCACCACATGCCAAAAGCGATTAAATATGCAGAGAAAGCCGCCGTATACGCAGCCAAGGGAGCGTGGGTTGTTTTTGAGAAGCTGAACCGCATCAGCCCGAATGACGCATTCACGCCGAAGTGGAGCGACAAGCCTCTGCAGAAGAGCTGGCAGAAGGAAAAGCCTCCGCTGGGCTGGCCGCGTACGACCGATTCGCTTTGCCCCAAGTGCGTACCTGAGATTCGCCAGCAGATTCTTGACGGCAAGCTGCCGCACGAAGTTCTGCTGAACGAAAAAGTGGGCGAGATCAAGGCGCAGATTATCGAGCGCGACGGCCAGATCCTGATGGTGAAGGACTGCCCGAAGCACGGTCACTTTGAAGACGTGATGTCGATCGACACGGCGTTCTTCAAGCACCTGGAAGAGAGCTTCCCGGGACGCGACATGCGCGCGCATGGCGAAGGCGACAAGAATCTGCACAATCACGGCACGTCGACGGTGACGCACGGGCGCGGCTCGGTGCTGACCATCGATTTGACCAACCGCTGCAACATGATGTGCGATCCGTGCTTCATGGATGCCAACCAGGTGGGCTTTGTTCACGAGCTGACGTGGGACGAGATCAAGACCATGCTGGACAACGCCATCACAATCAAGCCGAAGCGGCAGATGAGCGTACAGTTCTCAGGCGGCGAGCCGACGCTTTCGCCGTACTTCCTTGATGCGGTTGCCTACTCGCGCAAGGTTGGCTACAACAGCGTGCAGGCGGCGTCGAACGGTATTGAGTTTGCGAAGAGCAAGGAACTTTGCCGCGCGGCTGCCGAAGCGGGCCTCCGGTATGTATACCTTCAGTTCGATGGCATTGGAAACGCAGCCAACTCGCACCGCAAGGTGGGCAACCTGTTTGATGTGAAACTGCAGGCGATCAACAACCTGCACGAAGCCGGCGTTGAAATTGTGCCAGTAACGACGATCATCAACGGCATCAACAACGAGCAGGTGGGCCACATCATCCAGTTTGCTCTGGCGAACCCCAGGAAGATCAGCTTCCTGAGCTTCCAGCCGGTGAGCTTTACGGGCCGCGACGAAGCCATTACCGATGAGCGCCGCATTGCACAGCGCTACACGCTCTCGCACATGGCGCACGACGTGAAGTCGCAGTGCGGCATCGGCGAGCCGGCACGCGATTGGTTCCCGATCAGCTTCATGAGCACCTTCTCTGACTGGGCCGATCTGATTCACGGGCCAACGGCGGAGTGGGGCCAGCTCAGCTGCGGTTGCCACCCGAACTGCGGCATCGGCATGGCGCTGATGATCGACAAGGAAACGAAGGAAGCCGCTCCCGTAACCGCGTTCCTCGACATGGGGCAAGTGGCCAAGGATCTGGCGAAGGTGAATGACGCGGCGCGCGGCAAGTGGCTCTCGGTGATCGGTCTCGGCCTGTCGCTGATGCGCAACTACGATCCGTTCATGTCGCCGACGCACTTCAAGATCACCGACATGATGAAGAAGATGGATAAGACGTTCAACGCGACCGGCAAGAACTACGGCAGCGTGAAGGGCGACCGTACCATCGAGGACATCAAGATCCGCCGTCAGGATCGCTGGAACTTCCTGTTCATCGCAGGCATGTGGTTCCAGGATCTGTTCAACTACGACTTCCGGCGTACCGAGCAGTGCATTATTCCGTATGCGACGCAGGAAGGCGAGATCAGCTTCTGCGCGTACAACACGGGCGTGGGCTGGCGGAACATCATCGAGAAGATGCACATGACGGCTACGCTGACCAAGTGGTACGAAGAGCACGGCCGGCACGAGATTTTTGCGGGCGGCAAAAAGGTGGGCATGAGCCATGTGGGTCACGATCTGGCCCTGAACATGGAGCATGTGAACTCCGAAGCCAACCACACGCTCGACAACCTGGGCATTGCCAAGAACGCACGCGAAGAGAAGATGCGCGCGCGCGAAGACAAGCTGAAGGCCGACGCAGAGAACGCGCAGATGGCCAAGCTCTATCGCGAGCACGTGCTCGGCGAGAAGCCGGTCGAAGGGCTGGTTCGGCTGGATGCGATTCGGCCTGCATCGAACAACGCTGCCTCGCCGATCAACAGGCACACCGAAACTGAGCCTGTCGCTGGCGACTAAGCATTGCATGCAGCAGCCGCGCCTGACGGCGCAAAACCTTGAAGGCCGCTCCTTAACCGGAGCGGCCTTTTTGCATTGCATCGCGCATCGCAGAGACATTTAGGAGGAGTTTCCCCTCTGGGGGTGGGAGACCACGGGCCCCAACCCGTAGGTGGCTCCGCCTCCCAAAAACACGAAACGTTCAATTTCGCTCAGCAACCCTTGTCCGCTTCCAGCAATCATAGAAGTTAGAATGAAAAATCTACTTTTGCAGAGCCTCCGATGCTTGTCCTTGATCACTATCCTCAGCTTCGCCGGTCAACTTGAAGCGCAGGCCGCAGGCAAAACCGCAGCAAAAACCGCGACGCAAGCGGCTCCTGTTCTGGTCCGCCACGTCATGGGAACTCTTCATGGCTTTCTCGAGCTGCGCACGGAGGATGGCAAGGTCGTCGCTTATGGTGACCTGGTTCAAGTGGCGAGCGGTGGCAACATTTCGGCGCAGTTGACCTTCCATTTCACCGATGGCTCCATCGACGATGAAACGACCGTCTTTTCGCAGCGCCACAACTTCCGGCTCATTACGGATCACCACATTCAGAAGGGTCCCTTCTTTCCTCACCCCATCGATCTCATGATCGATACGCGCACGCAGCAGGTGACCGTCCGCTCACAAGGCAGGGATGGCAAGGACGAAGTGAAGACGCGCCACATGCAATTGCCGCTGGACCTGGCGGACGGGCTGGTCTCGAACATCATCGCGAACATTCGGCCGGGCGCCGCAGAAACAAGAGTTCCCATGCTGGTGGCCACGCCCGATCCGCGGATTGTGACGCTCGTGATTTCTCCCGGTGGCGAAGATGCCTACTCGCTGGCGGGTTCGTCTCGCAAGGCGCTCCATTACGAGATCAAGATTGAAATTGGTGGAGTCGCGGGCATTGTGGCGCCCATGATCGGCAAGCAGCCGCCGAATATTCAGGTCTGGATCATCGGTGGTCCAGCTCCCTGCTTCCTGAAGGAACAAGGCCCGCTCTATCAAGACGGTCCCGTCCTGACCATGGAACTCGTGAGCCCCACGTGGCCTGACGCAACCCACTCCGGGAACTAGAATGGCTGTCTTTCTCGCACATCTTCGTCGTCTCCTGCGGCGCAGGTCTATCATAATCTGCATAGTCCCAAGGCACGCGAGGAGAAATCCATGAGCAAACACCCGTTCGCCGACCACCAAGACCGTCGTGAATTCTTGAAAGCGGGCGGAGCTGTGACTGCCGCATTCCTGGCGCCCGCAGCGCTGTCCGCCGAAGCGCCGCGCACTCTTCCCGGGCTTCCTTTGAATCCCGTGACCATGGGCGCCATGCCAACGCGCAACCTGGGCAAGACCGGATACAAGGTGGGCATCTTTTCGCTGGGCGGACAGGCGGCGCTGGAAAAACCGGATAACGAAGCGGTGGCCGTGCCGATCATCGAGCGCGCTCTCGACCTCGGCGTGAATTACGTGGATACGTCGTCGATCTATGGCGGGCCGGAACGCTGGAGCGAGCAGTACGTGGGCAAGGTAATGGCGCACCGGCGCAACCAGGTCTTTCTGGCGACCAAGACCAAGGAGCGCACGCGGGACGAGTCGCTCAAGATGATTGAGAAGTCGCTCGAACTGCTCAAGACCGATCACGTGGACCTTTGGCAACTGCACGACGTGGGCACGCTGTTTGATGTGAACGAGATTTTCGCCAAGGGCGGCGCGATGGAAGCGCTGCTGGAGATGAAAGAGCAGAAGGTGGTGCGGCACCTTGGGTTGACCGGCCACTACCGGCCGGATGCGCTGATGGAGGGGATTCGGCGCTATCCGTTCGATACAGTGCTGATGGCGATGAGCGCCGCGGACCCGCATCACTACAGCTTTAACGAGGCGCTGCTGCCGCTGGCGGTGGAGCGGCAGATGGGCATTATCGGGATGAAGATTCCGGGGCGCGGACGGCTGCTGTCAAATTGGACGCCGCAGCCGCTGGATGTGCAGGCGCACATGTGGGAAGGGATGGTTCCGGCGCCGACGCCGGGCACGCTGACCATGCGCGAGGCCATGTACTACACGCTGTCGCGGCCGGTGAGCACGATCATCGTTGGTTGCGATTCGATCGCGCAGCTCGAGGAGAATGTGGGCCTGGCGCGTGAGTTTACACCGCTGAACGACAAGCAGACCGCGGAGCTGGTGGCGCGCGCCGAGCCGGTGGCGAAGCCTTCGCTGTTCTTCCGGTTCTACGACAGACCCTAGCACAAACGAATAAGCAGAGGGTTGCAGACTCCCACCCATTGCGCAAGAAGCGCGCAATGGATGGGGCACAGTCGTTCTCTATTTCGCTCGAGGCTTAACTTTCTGCGTCCAGTTAGTGGCGGAACTCTGCCGCTCATTTCTCGTTACAATTCTTTACGCAACTCCCTCCGAGTGCCTGTGTCTACACAACCACTGGCCAGTCAGGCGAGATGGCCGAAGGGAGAACAGGACAAATGAACACGACATCGAAGGGAACCATTCTTTTGGGCGTACTGCTTTCAGCGGGCATGTTGCTCGCCCAGGCGCCCGACGCCAACCAGGCACCGGCTGTAAATCAAACGCAAGCGCAGCCCGGCCGACCGCACCGCGATTTCGATCCCAACAAGCAGGCCGCCCATTTAGGCCAGCGGCTTGGGCTCTCGAACGACCAGGTGGCGCAGATAACGCCTATCCTGAGCGCGCGCCGGCAGCAGATGCAGACTCTGCGGGCCGATGCATCGCTCGCCGAACAGGACCGCCACGCCAAGGCAAAGGCGATCATGCAGGACTCGAACAGCAAGATCGAAGCCCTGATGACGGACACGCAGAAGCAGCAGTTTGAGCAGATGCTTGCCGAGCGGCACAACCACCAACACCGCCAACCGCAGGCCTGACGCGGATGCGGGAACGGGGTTCCCCACGGATGGAGAGGTCCCCAACGAGCGCACGCTGCTCGTTGGGGGGCAGGGGAAGCGCAGGGATTAGGGATTAGGGAACAGGGATTAGAAGAGCAGAGATTAGGGATTGGCAGGGCTGCGGTCCTGCCTTCGTGTTTGCAGTGAATTCAGGCCGTGGCCATTGCGCAGGAGCTTTCAGACTTCGACGATGTTGATGCGCTTTGGATCGTCGGTGCCGAGATTATGAACGGTGTCGGCGGCCGTGTGTATGTAGCGCGGAGCGCGGTCCGCTGCTTCGAGCGTGGGAAGGCCCGCGGAGAGACGCTTGCGGTCTAGCATTTGCCAGGCGGTGTGATCGACGGCCACGCGATCGTCGCCGACGATGAGGGCGTTGGGATACCAGAGGCGATTTGGATGAACGGCCGGTCCGCCGTCGTAGATGGATGAGAGCGCGTCGCCGATGGTGATGCTGGTCTTGTCGCGGAGAGCGGGGATGCAGCTGAAGTCAGCGACGGCTGGATCGCCATGGTTCGTGAGTGGCAGTGGGGATTCGGCCGCGCTGAACAGATTCATCATGGAGAAGGCAACGCCGGCCTTGTTGTGATCCTTGAGGATGGGCACGTTGATGACGAGCGCGCACTCCTGCGTAAGAATTTTGGAGAGCCGAACGCGGACACCTTCCCAGGAATCCTCATGATTTTCGTAACCGGTAACATCGCTGCCGAAGCAGCGGACGCTTTTGTGGTCAGTATTGATTTTGAGGCCGCATGCCTCGAGGTTGTGGGCGGTTGAGTCCCAGATGACGATGTTGCCGGGGCTGACGCCAGCCTGCTGCAGCCGTTCGCAGATAGACCTGACGAGTGCGGCGTGGGTTGCGCAGCCGGGGCCTGAGGAACCATCGACCTTGAGGCCGATGACGCGGTTCTTGTAGATGTGCGGGTAGCCGATGAACCGCCATGCTTCGACTGGATTTTTACGGCCGGTGGCGGTGAGGATGGCCTTGTCAAGCAGGGCGAGCACGCGGGTCTCGCTTGGGCTTTCGGCCTGGAGAGTTGCATCGCGGGCTACGATGACTTTTGTTTTGGCGGGAGCGGGGCTCTGGGCCATGAGGGCGGCACTGAAGCTACTCTCTGCGCCGAGAAGCATTGCTGCCCCGGCTGTGTCCTTGAGAAATTTCCTTCGATCGAGCATCACGTTCATACCCTGTTTGATTGGTTAAAACCTGGTTCGTCAAGCGAGGTGATTGATGAGCGAGGCGATGCAGGCTGCGCCAAAGCCGTTGTCAATATTGACCACAGAGACGTTGGGCGAGCAGGTGTTGAGCATGCCGAGCAATGCCGCAACGCCGCCGAAGGACGCACCATAGCCCACGCTTGTCGGGACCGCAAGTACCGGCGCGTTCACCATTCCGGCGACAACCGTTGGAAGAGCGCCCTCCATCCCGGCACACACGATCAGCACGCGCGCGGATTGCAGCGAGGCCCTCTGCGCCAAAAGGCGATGGATACCGGCAACGCCCACGTCGGCGATGAGTTCAGTTGTGTTGCCCATAAGGCGCGCAGTGACGGCGGCTTCTTCCGCGACGGGCAGGTCGCTGGTTCCGGCGCAGACTACGCTGATGGTGCCTTTACCGGGGACCGGCGCCGTCTGGTGGAGGGTAATGGCGCGGGCCATATCGTGATATTCGGCGCGGGGCTCGACGGCGTGGACGGCCTGAAAGATTTCAGCGGATGCGCGTGTCGCCAGCACGTTGCCGCCGGCTTTGGCCATGCGCGCGAAGATGGCGGCTACCTGCTCGGAGGTTTTGCCCTGGGAGAAAATCACCTCGGGCATGCCGGTGCGCAGGGCGCGATGGTGGTCGAGCTTGGCGAAGCCCATGTCCTCAAAGGGCAGCTGGCGCAGGCGTTCGAGCGCGTCGGTGACAGGGGTCTTGCCCTCGCGAACATCGTTGAGCAGCGACTCAATCGCAGCGGGATCCATCAGTGAGCCTCCGGGGTTAGCGCCGCCGGGTGAGTGGCGGCAAAGGCCTGCATGGCCTCCTGCATCACCTGCTTCAGCGGCACCGCGTTGGCGGTGGAGAGCAGGCGGCAATCTTCGTATTCCGGTGATGCGTTGGCGATTTTTCCGTTGGGCCAGCGCGCCACCTTGATGTTGACCTTGCCCCACGGAGTGGAGACGGCTACAAAATCGCGCACCAGCGAAAGCTTGTTTTCAAGGCGCCAGTGCAGGCCGATGGTGGTGGTTTCGCGGAACATGATTTCTTCAAGCGCGGGCACCAGGTCAGGGCGGCAAAGCACGGTAATCTGCACGCCGGTGCGGCCCTTCTTCATCTGCACGGCGACGCGATACACATCCCATGCGCCAGCCTCAAGCAGCAATTCGCTGACGTAGGCGAGGACCTGCGGATTGGAGTCGTCGATAACGCACTCGATGACGGCGAGCGGCTCCTCAGTGGAGGCGGGAGCGGCGAGGTCTTTGACTTCTCCAACGAGCAGGCGGAGCAGGTTGGGCTCGCCGGGAGTTTCACGGCCGCCTGCGCCGTAGCCGGTGGCTTTGACGCGCATGGCGGGAAGGGACTGGTACTCGACATTCAACATGCGGAGCACGGCTGCGCCGGTGGGGGTGACGCGCTCCATGGGCGGGCCGGCGGAGTAGATGGGCGCGTCGCCGAGCAGGGCAAGAGTGGCAGGCGCGGGAACGGGAAGGGTTCCGTGCTGGCACTTGACCGTGCCGCTGCCGACGTTGAGGGGCGAGGCGAGCCAGCGATCGATGCCGAGAATCTCAGCTCCGACGGCGGCGCAGACGATGTCGATGATGGTGTCGACCGCGCCTACCTCGTGGAAGTGGACGTTTTCCAGGGGGATGGAATGGATGGCGGCTTCCGCTTCGCCCAGGAGTTGAAACGCGCGCGACGAGCGGGCTTTTACAGCATCGGATAGCGGCGCTGCGGCAATGATTTTGAGAATGGTGGACAGGTGGCGATGGGGCGCGTGGGTGTGGGGCTCGCCGCTGCCGTGGGAGTGGGCTTGGGCCTCGTGGGAATGGGCGTGCGTGTGAGTATGGCCGTCGTGCGTGTGCTCGTGGGAATGTGGCTCGTGGCCGTGATTGTGACCATCGGCATGGGTGTGGGTGTGGGGCTCGTGTTCGTGCGCGGATTCAGGGGAGTCAGGAGTAATGACGTCGACTTTTGTGCCGGTGAGACCGCCGCGAACGACCTTGCGGAGCTCGAGGCGCGCACCTACATTGAGCGCCTCGGCGGTCTTTGCCAGGGAATCGAAAGGGACGCCTGCATCGACCAGCGCGCCCAGCAGCATATCGCCGCTAATGCCGGAAAAACACTCGAGGTAGCCAATACGCATCGCGTAGTGATTTTAAATGGTTGAGCGGCTGGGGCTGAAGCCCAGCGTTGACTCTCGGCTTTTGCGGCACGATTGAAGTCGTGCCCTGACACGATGCGTGGAGGGAGTTTCTGCCGTCCCCGGTCCCCAAAAGCGAGGGACCGGGGGCACCCGGCTTACGAGAGCAGCCGTACTAAGCGTGCGGCGGCGGCGCGGCTGGCGTGAGGCCGTGGCGCAACATAATCTCCACCATTTTTGCCCGGTCCGGCGGACCTCCTTGCGCCGCAAGCGCCGCTGCGGCCATCTCGCGGAAGTAATCCGGGCCCAGGACTGCCGGTGTGATCACGCACAGCGCCTTCGCGGCCTTGTCCGTGTTGTTTTCAAAGCGGTGAACGGCTCCGCGGGGAATGGTGAGCATCTGCCCAGGCCCAACATCCATGCGCTTTCCATCCACTGTCCAGAGGAGGAATCCCTCGACGCCATAGATGGTCTCCTCGTAGCGGTCGTGGCTGTGCGCCGGTCCGGGCAGGCCTTGCGCTCCGGGGACCGTCATCTGAAAGGCCGCAATTGTTCCGTTGGAGTGCTCTCCGGTCGTCAGGAAGTGGATGGTGAGGGGTCCACACTGGATGGTCTCTTCGGCGGGGTTTAGC
>CAVXVM010000064.1:0-39168 GCA_963765025.1 uncultured Acidobacteriaceae bacterium
GTAGCCCGCGTCGTTGGGGTGCAGATGATCGCCCGAGTCGTACGCCGGATTGAATTGATTTGGATTATTAGGGTCGCTCGTGGCCTTGGCAAAATCGAAAGCCGCGTCGAAAGTACCGCTGTGAAGAATCCAGTCATTCACCGCTTCCCGCACCTGCTCACCCTTGGCGGAGTAGTATCCCGCGCCGCCGTAAGGCGTCAGCGTCGCACCGTAGACGGTGATCCCATGCTGATGCGCCGCATCGGCAATCTGCTTCAGCCCGCCTTCCAACTGCTCCGCCGTCACGTCATCGTCAGGCGTGGTCACGTGGGCCAGCCGGCCAATGTCGTTGATGCTCTCAAGAATGATGAGATAGCGCACACCGTTCTGTGACAGGATGTCGCGCTCGTAGCGGGCAAGCGCGCTCGGGCCTGCCTGGTCGTTGAGAATGCGATTTCCGCCTATGCCCTCATTCAACACCGCAATCTGGTTCTTGGTGGGGTCCGCCTTCAGCCGCCCCGCCAGCACGTCAGGCCAGCGGAGATTCTTGTTGGGCGTGGAGTGCGCGCCGTCGGTAATGGAATCACCGAACGCGACGATGGACTCGGAGCCGGCCACCACCGGAACATCCACGCCATCCATGTAGAACCACGACTGAACGGTGGCGGCGCCGGTGAGCGAGGGAGCAGCCGTCTGATCGCCAACGGCCACAAAGTTATCTTGATCGGCGAAGGCGTGGTAGGTCTCGCTGTGCGAAATCTGCGGCGGCAGGTAGAAGCTCACGGCCACATCCGATTGCGGAGCAACGGAGAGCTCTATCGGGTCGGAATACATTTGTGCGCCGGGCGGAATGCGCACGCCATCAGCTCCGAAAAAAGTGATCTTATGGTCGGTTCCCGCCTGAAGGTCGGAGCCGCCTGCGCTGAGAGCCACGTGCGCGCTCCCGATCGTGAGGCCGTCGATGCCGAACTCATTCGTGAAGCGGATGCGGATCTGCGAGCCGCCGTTGCTGATGTGAACGATCTCGCGAAAGGTTGCGTCGAAGTGCCCCCGGTTGCTGCCCATCGGCGCAAGCATTGGCGATGCGGCCCAGGTGCCAACCCATTGCCGATTTCCCTGAGCGTGCGCAGGCAGGTTTGAGGCGAACAGCAGAGTGGGAAGAGCGATCAGGGCGAGGCAATAACTCAACATGGGTTTTGACATGAGACTGCGGACCTCCGGGGCAAAAGGAATTTTGCGCAACGGAAGTCTAACACGCGCTGATCCCAGGCACTCGCACCCACCTGGCCGCGGCAGCCCTATTCGCTTGTCGTTGGGTCGATCATGGTGCGCACCTGCGAGACGCGATTGGCGGGGAATCCGCCTTTCTGCGCGTGTTCCCGCACCGTCGCCTCATCCGGCGCGATATAGACGCAGTAAATCTTGTCGTCCGTCACGTAACTATGGAGCCACTGAATCTTTGGCCCCATCTCGTTCAGGACACCGCAGGATGTTTGCGAGATGGCATGGAGCTGCTCGGGGGAAAACTTGCCCGCTCCGGGAATTTCGCGTTCGATGACAAACTTGGGCATGGGGTAGATCTCCTCTGATTGCAAAGTGAAATGATCGCCGCGGCAAACGCCGACCGCAAGCGAAAATCAGACGCGAGCCCCATCCATCGCGTTACCGGGTCCCTTACGTACACGTCTTCGTCCGCAAAGTGGTTGGGCAAGCGTGGGACACCATGCACCCAACCAGGAAGCTTTTCTAATCCCTAATCCCTAATCCCTAATCCCTGTTCCCTATTCCCTATTCCCTATTCCCTGTTCCCTGTTCCCTGTTACCTGATCCCTGTTCCCTGTTCCCTGCCGGGGTCCCCGGCGAGCGCCCTTTGCTCGCTGGGGTGGCTGATCCCTGCTTTTCTACACCGGTTCTGGCAACCAGCATCCAGGCGTTGAGTGCGCGATTTCCTTTTCTTCCTCGGTCATGTCGACGGAAACGTCTGCGAAGAGCGGCGTACTCAAATACCGCTCGCCCGTATCGGGCAGCATGCACAAGATCGTCGAACCCTTCGGCGCTTCTGCCGCCACGCGCAGCGCTCCGGCAAAGGTCGCGCCTGATGAAATGCCCACAAAGATCCCTTCCTGCTTTGCCAGATCCTTGCTGCACTTCAGGGCGTCTGCGTTGGGAATGGTAAGTATCTGGCTGATCACTTTCAGGTTCACCGCATCGCCCGCCAGCTTGGCAATAAAGTCCGGGCTCCAGCCCTGCATCGGATGTGGTTTCCACGAGGGATGCGCTACCTTCGCCGAGCCATCCCGCTTACGCTCCTGCGCCACGCCACTCGTGAGCATCGGCGCTTCTGCCGGCTCGCAGACCACAATCTTGGTCTCCGGCCGCTTCTTTGCCAGCACCTTCGATACGCCCTTCAGCGTGCCGCCCGTGCCGAATCCCGTCACCCAGTAATCCAGCCGATCGCCTTTGAAGTCCCGCAGAATCTCTCTTGCCGTGGTGCGCGAATGCATCGCGGCATTGGCTTCGTTTTCAAACTGGCGCGTGTAGAACCACCCATGCTTCTTTGCCAGTTCCTCGGTCTTCTGCACCATGCCCACGGCCCTTGCCGAAGCCGGCGTAATAATCACCTTCGCGCCAAGGAACCGCATCAGCTTGCGGCGCTCGATGCTGAAGGTCTCAGCCATCGTCACCACCAGCGGATAGCCTTTCGCCGCGCACACCATCGCCAGCCCGATGCCCGTATTGCCGCTCGTTGCCTCCACCACCGTCTGCCCGGGCTTCAGCTTTCCTCTCCGCTCGGCGTCCTCAATCACGCCCAGGGCGAGACGGTCCTTCACCGACCCAAGCGGATTGAAAGCTTCAATCTTCACGTAAAGATTCACGTCGGGCGGCGCGAGCTTGTTGATGCGCACCACAGGGGTATTCCCGACGGTTTCAAGAATGTTCGCAAACTTTTTTCCCATGTTCTTAACCTCCACTGCGGAATTCTACTCAACGCACCCTGCAACAGGCAGGGATTTTTTCGTAGCTACTTCACGCCCTTGTTGGGGTCCCACACGCCCTGCTGCTTTCGCACATAGAGAATCTGTCCAATATGGTACGCATTGTGCGCGCCTACGTGCGCAATCAGCGACGCCTTCTCGGCGAGCTTGGCGTCGTCGGCAGACTCCACTGCTTTTTCCCAGTCGGCCAGCACCTGGTTGAGCTTCTTCACCAGGTCGGCCCACTGCGCGGCGTTGAAGTTGTCAAAGGTCTCGTTGTTATTGCCGTCGAAGGGCGGGGGTTTCACGCCGTTGAACTGCTGCAGGGCGCGGTCGTCCCAGTACCAGATGTGGTAGGCGAGCTGCCCAATGGAGTGGTTTCCGGGCCCCGGCGACCACTTGGCCTGTTCGGCCGTAAGCCCATCAACGGCCACGCTGGCTGGAACAAACCAGTCCTCGTTGTCATGCGTGGTGTGCAACTGCTCCAGCAGCACACCTCGCAGCGTCGTGGGCGGCTTCTTTCCCTGGGCCAGCGCCGGGGCTGAAAGCGGAAGCGTCAGAAGCAGCAGAATCGCCAGTTTTTTCATGGGGACGGACCTCGCGTTGGGGATGGGGAATTATAGCGCCGGGCGCCCCTGGTCCCTCGCACTTGGGGACCAGGGAATGAAGGCAGCGGGTGCCCCCGGTCCCTCGCACTTGGGGACCGGGGAATGAAGGGCGAAATCCGGACCATCTTCGGTGGGACAACAAGCACCCAACCTGAAAGCCTTTCTAATCCCTAATCCCTAATGCCTAATCCCTGCCTTTCTGTTCCCTATTCCCTGTTCCCTATTCCCTGTTCCCTGTCCCCGCCGGGTGCCCCCGGTCCCTCGCACTTGGGGACCGGGGAATAAAGGGCGAAATCTGTGCCATTTCCGACGCTTCAAAGTTCGCAAAACACGCCAAAAACACGTCAAAAAGCCGCAAAAAGCGCGCTAAAAGCGCCTTTTAACGCGCAAAAAACACGCTTTTAGCGTGTTTTTGGGTAATTCCCTGCAACCCTTTGCTCTGAAACGGAACTTTCCTGGGTTTTGAAACACTCAATTCGCAACTTTTCTGGGGTAAGTATCTCGAAAATCGTAACCACTTGGACGATCATTTCAACGTGTTTCGTAACCATTTAAGCGACCATTTCACCCTGTTTGGGTTGTATATTTGCGAACATTCAGCAGGTTTCGTAACCCTGGATGGTTCCATTTCACGCTGATTCGTAACCATCTAGACGACCATTTCGCACTGTTTCGCAACCATCCGGACGAACGTTTAACGTTGTCGAAGTACCACAAATGGTTCCATTTAGGTCGCGATTCGTGAGCCGCCTCACCCCCCAAAACCCCCCTGAAAAACAAATCGCGTCCCAGCAAGCGAAGAAATCTGATCACTGACCACTGACCACTGACCACTGACCACTGACAACTGCCGCACCTGTGATTCAATAGACAAGATGGCCACACGGCGGAGAGATACAGTTCGGGGTCGCGCGATTTGGGCAAAGCGCAAGGCGCGCGAGTATGCCATGGTCACACGCGCGCTGGCTTCCACTTCGCATCCCGTGCTGGTGCAGATTATCCCCATGCGCTTCTGCAACTTGAGCTGCTCGTATTGCAACGAGTACGACAAGGTCTCAGAGCCGGTGGCTCTTGAAGAAATGGTCCGCCGCATCGACCACCTCGGACGTCTGGGCACGGCCATGATCGGCATCTCCGGCGGCGAGCCGCTCACGCACCCCGAACTCGACGACATCATCGTGCGCATGCGCAAGACCGGCGCCATTGCCGGCATGATCACCAACGGCTACCTGTTGAACGTCGAGCGCATCGAGCGCCTGAACCGCGCCGGCCTCGACCACATGCAGATCTCGATCGATAACCTGGTGCCCGACGACGTATCGAAGAAGAGCCTGAAAGTTCTCGACAAGAAGCTCGAAATGCTCGCTGATTATGCGGAGTTCCACGTGAACATCAACTCCGTTGTAGGCGGGGGCTTTCGCGATCCGAATGATGCGCTGGTAATCGGCAAACGCGCGCTGGAGCTGGGATTCACATCGACGATCGGCATCATTCACGACGGCGATGGACAACTGAAGCCGCTGAAGCCGGATGAAGCGAAGGTCTACTACGAGATGACCAACCGCCGGAAAGTGAACTACTCGCAGTTTGACGATTTTCAGGCAGCGATTGCCAAGGGCGAGCCGAACGACTGGCGCTGCCGGGCGGGCTCACGCTATTTATACATCTGCGAAGACGGGCTGGTGCACTACTGCAGCCAGCAGCGCGGCTACCCGGGAACTCCGCTGGCGGAGTACACAACGGCCGACGTGAAGCGGGAGTTTTTGACCGCGAAAAGTTGCTCGCCGAATTGCACCATCGGCTGCGTACACAAGATCAGCTACATCGACCACTGGCGCGCGCCGCAGACCAGCACTGTGTCACCGGGCGCGGCCGGGGAGCTGGTCAATATCCACACCGGCGACTGACGCGGGTCTCAATAAGACTTTCCCTCACCGGCCCATTGCAGAGTTTATCGGGCTGCTCCCGTAAGATAAAAGTGTACCGAACCTTGAATCCAGGACTTCCCACGAATGACCGCTGAACTGAAATCGTCTCTCGTTAGCTCAATTGAAGCAGCCGCCTCCCAGGCCGGCCTCGTGCTCGTATCCGCCACGCAGGGCGCCGACTTCCACGGCCAGCCGACTGCCGTTTTCGAACTTTCGCTCCCCGGCGTCGCTGGCGGCGCGCGGTCGCTTCGGCTGGAACTGAGCGAGAAGTTCGATTTTGACAAGCCAGATTTGCTGCCTACGATGACGGCTCACCTGGCAGCGCAGGCCAAGCGGCTCAAGAACCCACGGCCTGAATGCTACGTAACGCTGGCGGGCTTGCCGGTGGCATTTGGAAAGTTCGAATGGCCGTTTCACCAGTCCACGTCGGGCGCGGACACGTACATTGTTCACGGAGAGATGCACCTGGCGGACGGGGGCGCGCACAATCTGCACGCGAAAGTGGCGGCGGCGGTGACGCAGACGTTTGCCGAGATTGTTCCGGCGCTGGAGCAGCCGTATGCGGAGACGTTTGTGTACAACGCGGTGCGCAAGACGGTGGACCTGGGTCAGCTTGAGTTTTTGAAGAGCGGAAACCGGCAGCCTGTTCCTGTGACGACCCGGTTCTACAGCAGGTGGAAGAAACAGTTTGTGTTTAACGACACGGACGACGCCGAACGGCTGAAGTATCTGCTGTGCAAGGTGTATTGGCTGAGCGGCGTGCTGGGCGAAGGCAAGCCGGTGTGGATTGCCGATCCGCGCGATGCGCAGTACTTGAATACGACGGACGCGGATCTGTTGCGCGTCGCGGGAGATTCCGGCGGACTGGTTACGCTGGACGGCGAGTATGCTGCAGCGACGCCGGCGCTGATGGAGCGGGCGGCCCAGTACCAGGCGGATCTTGAAGCGGCGCTGAACTTTACCAAGCCGCAGTTCAACGAATCGATGCGGAGCGGGCACGCGAATATGTAGCTTTTCCGCCGAACTCCGAACACGCAAGACTGGCGCACGCTTTGCCCGCGCAGGGTATGATTCTGCCGGGATGAGTACCAATCTCTTTGCGGGGTGGTGTGGGGATGTGCGTTGCTCTCAAATGGACAATTTGTGTTGTAGTACCGTTGCTGAGCGTTGATTGCGCGGCGCAGCATAAGACTGCTGTGCTGGCGCCGTATGTGAAGCTAGACGCGGTGACGGTGGTGCTGAACCACGTGCGCGTGATTGACGGAACAGGCGCGGCGCCTGCGGAAGACATGCGGATCGTGATTGCCGGAGGGAAGATCACGGCTGTTGAACCGGCAAATGCAGCGGGGAGTCTTGCGCCGGATGCCAAGGTGCTGGACCTGACAGGCAAGACAGTGATTCCGGGCCTGGTGGGAATGCACGAGCACTTGTTTTATCCGGCGCAGCAGCGGCCCGCGGATGGGCTGGGGTTGTATGCCGAGTCGGCCGACAGCGCTCCGCGGCTCTACCTTGCGGGAGGCGTGACGACGGCGCGCACGGGCGGGAGCCTGGAGCCGTATACCGATCTTGAATTGAAGAAAAAGATTGACGCTGGAGAGATTCCGGGACCGAAGCTGGACGTGACAGGACCGTACCTTGAAGGCAAGGGCACGTTTGCCGTGCAGATGCACGAGCTGAGCGATGCGGCCGATGCTGCGCGCACGGTGGACTACTGGGCGCAAGAGGGAGCGACATCGTTCAAGGCATACAACTACATCACGCCGAATGAGCTGAAGGCGGCGATCGACCGCGCGCATGCGCATGGGTTGAAGGTGACAGGGCATTTGTGCTCGATTGGGTTTAAAGAAGCGGCGGCGCTGGGCATCGACAATCTGGAGCACGGACTGCTGGTGGATACGGAGTTCTTGGCCGCGAAGAAGCCGGGAGAATGTCCTGACTTTGTGGCGGCACGGAACGATGTGATCAGCCGCATTGATGTTGCAGGGCCGGAGGTCATGGGGACGATCCACGACCTGGTTGCGCATAAGGTTGCAGTGACGTCCACGCTGGCGATTTTTGAGACGTTTATCCCGAACCGGCCGCCGATGGAACGGGAGATGGCAGCGTTCAAGACACTTTCGACCGAGTCAGCGAAAGAGTACCTGCTGCGCAGAGCACTGTATGCACAGCATGGCGCGAATGCGGGATTGCTTGCGACGGAGATGAAGTTTGAACGCGAGTTTGTGGCGGCGGGCGGACTGCTGATGGCGGGTTGCGATCCAACAGGCTACGGCGGGGTGGTGCCGGGATTTGGCGATCAGCGAAATCTGGAGTTGCTGGTGGAAGCGGGGTTCACACCACTGGAGGCGATCAGAATTGCGACCCTGAACGGCGCGAAGTATATGGGCAAGGATGCCGAGATTGGCTCGATCGCGCCGGGAAAGCAGGCCGACCTTGTGGTGCTGGGCGGCAATCCGGTTGATGCGATTGAGAACGTTGAGAAGGTGGAGACCGTGTTCAAGGACGGCGTTGGGTACGACCCCGCAGCGTTGATCAAGTCAGTGAGCGGCGTGGTGGGGGTTCGGTAGGAAGACTTTTAGTTGTCAGTTGTCGGTCGTCAGCTTGATTGATCTTTAAAGTGAGCCTCCGCAGCCTGAGCAGAAGCGGGCGGTGGGCGGGTTGGTCTGGCGGCATTTGGGGCAGGCGTTCAGGGTGCCTACGTCGGTAATGGCGGGCTGATTGGGGTTTGTCTGCCCGGCAGAGGGCTGGGCTGGGAATGGCTGGGCGGCGTCCGGGGTGTAGGCGGCGACGGGCTGGCTCCAGAGGGGCATAGGGATGCCCAGCGCGGCGGCAATGCCCGCGGCCTGGATGGCGTTGAATTCGCGAACGCGGCCGGGCATGAAGAAGCACTCGAAAAAACCGAGGATGGCGGGAATGCCGGTCCAGAAGAAACAGAGATAGAGGATGCCAAGGCCGGTGCGGCGGAGATAGAAGTGGTGCAGGCCGAAGGTGCCCAGGAAGAGCGCCAGAAGAATGCCGACGACCTCGTCGCGGCGAACCGCCTCGAATTGCTGATAGAAGATAGCTTGCGGATTGGGGTAGGCGTAGGTGCTCATTTGGGTCTCCTTGCTCGTTCAACTGAAGATACGCAGCCTGGTATGGCCCGGTTCCCAGGGATGGGGCGCATGGGTTGCATGCACGGGCTTTTAGATTGTGCCACATGAATGCATGAGTGGATAGAATCCAGAACATGACGAGCGAACAAAGAAAACAAACAGATGGGGGCGGGACATTTCTGATTGGCGGAGATGTGCCGGTTCGGCGGCTTGGCTATGGGACGATGCGGTTGGTGGGCGAGGGCGCGTGGGGCGAGCCGGCGGATGCGAACGAGGCCAAGCGCGTGCTCAGGCGCGCGGTGGAGTTGGGCGTGACGCTGATCGATACGGCCGATGCGTATGGGCCGGAGATTGCGGAGCGGCTGATTGGCGAGGCGCTGGCGCCCTACCCGGCGGGCGTGGTGATTGCAACCAAGGGCGGGATTACTCGGCAGGGGCCGGCAAAGACGGAGTATGTAGGAAGAGCCGGCTATCTGATCCAATGCGTAGAGATGAGTTTGCGGCGACTTAAGCTGGAACGGGTCGATTTGTACCAGCTGCACCGCATCGATCCGCGCACGCCGCTGGAGGAGACGCTGGGCGCTTTGAAGCGCATGCAGGAACAAGGAAAGATCAGGCACATTGGCCTGGACGAGGTGACGCCCGCTGAGGTGGAGGCCGCCAGAAAGATTGTGGACGTGGTGAGTGTCCAGAATCGATATAGTCTGGGCGACCGGCGGCACGAGGAGATGCTGACCTGGTGCGAGCGTGAGGGGATTGGGTTTTTGCCGTGGTATCCGAATGCGGGAGGCAAACTGCTGAAGGCGGACCATCCGGCGGCGGAGAAACTGAGCGCGCTGGCGAAGCGACATAACGCTACGGTCGCGCAGTTGTCGCTGGCGTGGCTCTTGCAACGCTCGCCGGTGCTGATGCCGATTCCCGGAACAAGCAAGGTATCGCATCTGGAAGAGAATGTGTCGGCGGCAGAGCTGAAGCTGAGCAAGGACGAGTGGGCCGAGGTAGAAGCCGCAGCCGCGAGCTAGACCGTCGCGTCTTCTGTCTCAGCTTCGGGCAGGCCATCTGGGGGCGTATCAGCGGCCGTCGGATCCAAAGGCACAGAGCCGTGGGGCAGATAGATGCCGTCTTGTGCCAGCAGGGCTTCATATACCGGGACGGGACGCCAGTGGCGCGCAAGCGCGAATGCGGTCATGTTGGCGATCATCAGAGGCAGCACCAGCCCGTAACCTCCCGTCATCTCAAAGACGATGAGGACCGAGGTCATGGGCGCGCGGACAATCCCGGCGAAGACCGCTCCCATGCCCACGACGGCAAAAGCTCCGATGGCATCGGCCGGGTGATGGAACACGATGACGTCAAGATAGCCGACCGAGCCGCCCAGCATGGCTCCCATAAACAACGAAGGCGCAAAGATGCCTCCGGAACCTCCGCTCGAATACGAGAAAACAGTGGCGGCGAGTTTGAGGAGGCAATAGGTGATCATGATCTTGACCGGCATTGCGCCGGTGAGCGCCACTTCCAGAGTTCTGTATGGATCGCCTGCTATGCCGTTCATGTGAAACAGCGCAAGTCCCACGACCGCAAGGGAGCCTGTCAACAGTCCGCCAATTGCCGGATGCACCCACTTTGGTACGGCGGTAAACTCTCTAAACTTAAGCCGGAGCCGCAACAGTCCATCAGTAAATGTGACAGAGACAACAGCGGCCAGAATGCCCAGCAGCGCGTACCAGATCAACGAAGATGCTTTTCCGAACTGGTAAGTCCGAGATACGTGGAAGACGGGGGTCGACCCCAGAATTGAGTGCTCGACCACGGCCGCCAAAGCCGCGGCTACGATCACTCCTGAGAGCATGGTCTGGTCGAGATCGCCGATGAGTTCTTCAAGGGTAAACGTGATGGCAGCGATGGGCGCGTTGAAGGCCGCGGCGATGCCGGCCGCCATGCCGACTGAAGCCATGCGCCGATGGAATTGTGGACTCAGCCGCGCCGTTCGAGCCAGCATGCTGCTGACCCCTGCACAAATCTGAACGGTTGGCCCCTCGAGGCCCAGCGACGCGCCGGAGCCGATCTGGAAGGCGCAAAGAACAAACTTGCCGACGGTCTCCCTGAGCGAAACCACGCCCGAGCGCAGCGTGAATGCGACCTTGACCTGCGGAATGCCGCTGCCGGCAGCCGCCGGGGCCCAGAAGACGAGTCCCACACCGACGATCAAGCCGCCAAGGCCCGGCGTGAGGATTGTCCAGAAGATCCAGCTATACCCAGGCGCGGCATTGGCATGATTGATGAGCAGCTTCTCCAACCCTGCAATGCTGAGGTGAAAAGCAACAGCTGCCAGGCCGCACAGACCGCCGGCGATGATGGTGAGCGCAAGCAGGCGTTGCTGTTCGTTCGGCAGGCGCCGGACAAACCACGCCAGCAAACGCGGCCAGGTACCTGCGATTCCTTGCCAAAGATTCAATGTGCCGGGGACCTCGTTTGGAAACCTCTTGCTATCGATTATAAGAGCGGTGCTGCAAGGGCGCGGTATGTGACGGCATCAGGTTTCAAAGCCTTCCTGAATTGGCCTGCCCTGTTTCAACTTGCACAGGATGATTGCGTGCCTCGGATGTCTGAAAAATGTTTCCGAAATGCCGTGGAATGTTTATAGTGCGAACAACGGCTACCCCTGCCGTTGAGGTCGGCAAGATGAAACGAGACTTCCTGAAGATTGCGGCGCGCGCGGCTTTGCTGTGCGTGGCATTCGCGGCAAAAGCTCCGGCACAGCATGCGGCTGCTACGGCGACAAACCAGACGATTCAACTGGGCGACAGCGTGGTACCGCTTTATGGACCGTGGAAGTTTACCGTAGGCGATTCTCCGGTAGACGCTTCAGGCCAGCCATTGTGGGCGGAGCCGGGGTTTGACGATTCCAAATGGGAGACGCAGGACCTTACGCCCAAGAACGGGTCGTTCGATCCAGTCTCGGGGCTCTCAGGGTATGTGGCCGGTTGGACGAGCCGGGGGCACCCGGGCTATTGGGGATATGCGTGGTACCGAATTCGAGTGAAGGTGGAGAGCAAGCCGGGGGTGAAACTGGCACTGGCCGGACCGGCGAACGTGGATGATGCCTACCAGGTATTCGATAACGGGAATTTGATTGGAGCGTTTGGAACATTCAGGTCGTACCGGCCGACGGTTTACTTTACGCAGCCCAAGATGTTTCAGTTGGAGAACGCGGCGGGCGGGGGCCAACAAACCAGGGTGCTGGCGTTCCGATTCTGGATGGAACCGAATACCCTGATTGGCACGACGGATGTAGGCGGCATCCACTCTGCGCCGCAACTGGGCGAAGCGGGCGCGGTGACGGCTCGGAACCAGGTGCAGTGGGATGAGCTGATCCGGTCGTATTCGCTGTCGCTGATCCTGGGAGTGCTGTTCGGGATGCTGGGACTGGTGGCGCTGAGCCTGCGGCTGTTTGACGAGACCGATTCGGTGTACCTGTGGATTGCGGCGTTGCTGCTGACGTTGAGTTTAAGGGGATTCTTGACGGCGATCGGAACGTGGACAGAGTGGATCCCCGCGCTCACGCTCACGGTGATCGATGAAGTGGTGCTGGTCCCGATCGTTTTTACCGGATGGATCATGGTGTGGCGGGTGTGGTTCCGGCTGAGAAGGGCGGCATGGGTGCCGCGGGTTCTGCCAGTGATGGTGGTTCTGTTGATGGTGTCGGCGGCCATCGGACACAACGTGTTTTTCACGGTGGTATCGCAACCGGTGGCACATGTCTTCGGCGTGTTGAATCTCGCTGCGCGCATGGTGACGGTTTCGCTGGTGCTGGGTACGGTGATCCAGGGGATTGTGGAGCAGGGGCTGGATGGCTGGCTGGCGCTGCCGTCTGTTTTACTCGCTTGCGTTTCGACGTTCCGCGGAGAACTGAGTTCGATGCACATCAATCTGAATTTTCTGATCTTCGGCATCGGGATTACGACATCGCAGATCGCGGATCTGCTGCTGGTGGGGTCACTGTCAATTCTGCTGCTTCGCAGGCTGCTGATGAGCGTGAAGTCGCAGCGGCAGATGGCGCTGGATGTGAAGCAGGCGCAGGAGGTGCAGCAGGTGATTCTTCCCATGAGGCGCCAGCAGGTGTCAGGGTTTGCCATTGACACGGAATACCGCCCGGCGCGCGAGGTGGGTGGGGACTTTTTCCAGATTATTCCCAACCCCGCAGATGGCAGCCTGCTGATTGTGGCCGGAGATGTGGCAGGCAAGGGGCTGAGGGCGGGCATGCTGGTGGCGCTTCTGGTGGGGGCCATTCGCACGGCGGTAGCCTTCAATCGCGAGCCGGCTCGCCTCCTCCGCGAACTCAACCAGCGGCTGCTGGGACGCGGCGACGCGCAGGCAACCTGCCTTGCTCTGCGCATTGATGCAGATGGCAGCGCCACGCTGGCCAACGCGGGGCATATGCCACCATATTTGAACGGCAGGCAGCTGCCCATGGAGGGCGCCTTGCCGCTGGGCATGGTCGAGGACGCGGAATTCAGCGTAATGCGATTCAAGCTGAGCGGTAGCGACCGGCTGGTGTTGATGTCAGACGGGATCGCCGAAGCAACGGACTTGAATGGGAAGCTGTTCGGGTTTGAGCGGGTACTCGAACTGATGCGGACCTCAAGCAGCGCCGCGGAGGTGGCCGACGCGGCACAGAAGTTCGGGCAGGAGGACGACATCAGCGTCATTTCGTTGACGCGGAATGAGTTGTTCAGCCCGGCGATGGCGTAAGAACAGGGAATAGGGAACAGGGGGCGGGACTGGGGCTGTCGGAGCGCGGCCCGCGTATAATCAGAAATTAGACACTTTCATCTTTCGCGGCTAGAGCAGCCCCGCTCCCCGCAACGGACCGTGGATGCCCGAACACATTAAGAAAAAGCTTCTCGAAGAGATTCAGATACTTGAGCACGAGCTCGCCCACGAGCTGCCCGCGGAGATCAAGAAGGCCGTGGCCATGGGTGATTTGTCTGAGAACGCCGAGTATCACATGGCGAAGCAGCGCCAGGATTTTGTGAATGCGCGACTGGGGCAACTGAAGAGGCGGATGGCCGAGCTGTCGCTGGTGAATCTGACCAACATCCCGAGGGACAAGGCCGGATTTGGCTCGACGGTGGTGGTGTACGACTCGACCAAGGACGAAGAGATCGTGTACCGGCTGGTGACCAGCGAAGAATCGGATGTTTCCAAGGGATTGATTTCAACGACCTCGCCGATTGGTCGGGGCATTGTGGGCAAGAAGGTTGGGGATGTGGCCACCATCGTCACCCCAAACGGCAAGCGCGAACTTGAGATTCTGAAGTTGACCACCGTTCATGATGAAGCCGGCGAAAGCGACGAGCAGAGCGAATCCGCCGCGGCCGGCGGACAGTAGCAGCGAGAAAGTAGAAGCAGGGAAGACTAGAAATGACCACCTGGACCAGTGCCTTCGGCAGCGCCTGCGGATGGCTTCTTGACCGCATCGTGCACGGGCTGGCACTCACCCGCATCTCTCCCAATGTCCTGACATTTATCGGGCTGGTGATCAACATCGCCGCCGCGTTTCTGTTTGGCCACGCCAACGCATCCAACAGCGACAAGATGTTTTTGTATGCGGGCATGGTGATTTTTGGCGCCGGCATCTTCGACATGGTGGACGGGCGCGTGGCGCGGCGCAATAACCAGGTTACAGTCTTCGGCTCGTTCTTTGACTCGGTGATCGACCGCTACTCCGACGTGGTGTTGTTCTTCGGTTTGCTGGTGTACTACGGGCGCATCAATCGTTTCAGGTACGTGGTGCTGGTGGCGTTTGTGATGGTCACGTCGCTGATGGTGAGCTACACGCGCGCACGCGCCGAGGCGCTGATCGGCAGCTGCAAGGTGGGCTTCATGGAGCGGCCGGAACGCATCGTGCTCATCCTGATTGGTGCGCTGTTCAACCATTGGGGAGCGATGGCGCCGGTGTTGTGGGTGCTGGCTGTGATGTCGATGATCACGGTGATACACCGAGTGACCTACACGTATTCGAAGACCAAGCACCTGGCGCCGATCAGCCAGTAAGAGCAGTGGTCAGGGGTCAGGGATCAGAAGGGCGCTGTGGTGTTGGTTCTTTCCCCGGTCCCCGAGTGCAAGGGACCGGGGGCACCCGATCCTGATACAAAACCAAAAGGTCCATTTAACGAGTTTCAGATTCCGGACTCTAGCGCTTGCCGTTTTTCCATTCCGCGTAGCTGATGCGGGGGATGGAGATGAAGGCGTCGCGCGTCCTCACGTAGTTTCCCAGCCCGTTCATGCGGCCGATGGAGTGCAACTCGTCGGCCTTGATGTAGGGCCCTTCGGGGTCAACGTAACAATCTTCAACGTACATGGCCACCACGCGCCCCAGGATGATGCGCGACCGGCCGATCTCCATCGTGGTGTGTTCCACGCACTCGAGCGCGGCGTGAGCTTCAGCGATGCGCGGCACTTTGATCTTGAGCGAAGGCGCGGTGGTAAAGGCCGCCGCATCCAATTCGTTCACGTCCTCAGGGAAGTCGGTGGCGCAGATATTCATCTGCTGCGCAATGTCTTCGGTCACCACGTTCACCACGAACTCGCCGGTGCGGCGGATGTTGCGGGCCGTGTCCTTGGGGACGAAGCCGTCGCCGGATTTGTTAGTGACGCCGATGCCGAGAATGGGCGGGTCAGTGCAAAGGTAGTTATAGGCGCTGAAGGGTGCGGCATTCAGGCGGCCGTTCTCATTCATGCTGGTGATGAGCGCAATGGGGCGGGGCGCCACCAGGCCCACAAGCAGCTTGTAGGCGTGGCTTTTTGGGGATGATTCCAGATCAAAGTTCATAGTTTGATGGTACAGGTCAGCAATTGACGACGAGGACGGAACAGCCCTGGCGGACGGGCTTCCAGCGCACCAGGAACTCGGTCACCTTCGAGGACTCCATCTTGCGCATGGCCTCGAACTCGCCGTCCTTCTGGCTGTAGAGCAAGGTTCCTCTGTCGCTGAGAATGGCTACTGCGGGAACGCCCTTGTCGAGCGGAATCTGGTAGCGCTTCGCCAGATCGAGATTGGCGTCGTAGCGGCCTACGTTGACATGAACGACGACGAAATTCGACTCGACGATCGGCCGGTTGGCAGGATCGTGCAGATAGATGTCGAGCACCTGGCAATCGCCACACCAGTTGCCGCCGAAGTCGAGCAGGATGCGCTTGTGGTTGGCGGCGGCGGTCTTGAGGGCGGCGGCGAGGTCACCCCTGGCCTGTGCGGGATCGGGATAGATGTCGCGCGTGGCGGAGTTGGCCGCGCCGACGGCAAGCGTCAGCAAGGCTGCAAGCGCAATGAACTTGAATCTCTTGGCCAAAAGGATACTTGACTCCTGTCTTCAGTCTGCCATAAGGCGCGATTGCCGCACCACTGCGCACGCCTTATCATTTTGATGTCCCGGGCGGGCTGCGGGTGCATGTACTCTTGAGATTGAATGAAAAACGCTTCTGATTTGCGCAAAAAGCTGGAGTCGGCGTCCTTTCCTGATTTGGGGTCGATGATGGAGGGGTATGCCCGGGCGGCGGCCGAGCTGGGCCGCGACCAATTTGCGCAGAAGCTGGATTTCAGTTCGGAGTCGATTGACGGCCTCGACGAGGTTTTGGTTCGGGTGGGCGAGAGCCCGGAACTGGATTTGGATTTTGAAGTGCGCTTGTGGGGCAGCTACCTGGGAGAAGTGTTGCGGCGGCGCTATGCCGGTGTGTGGGAGATGACGCAGTATCCGGGTGGCATGGCAGCGGTTCCAGCCATCGACGTGCGTGGCTCCAGGGTGTTTCCGCTGATGAAGGTGTTTCGGCGGCTGACTGAAGGCGAAGAGGAAGACCTGCGAACGTTCTATGCGATGGTTACAGAGCGGCTGGGAAAGCCGGCCCAGGTGAATTGATTGTGATGAGCGAGCAGCAGAGGCGAAAAATCTCTGCAGAGGTTGAAGATCTATACCTTTGGCTGGCGCCGTCGGTGAGCTGGGCACATGGCTCCGCGCTAGACTCGGCGCTGGCCCTGGCAATCACATTCCAAGTTGCCGACCCTTGCACATGGGGCAAATTTCAGCATCTTTGGCGATTTGCTCCCCACATTCCCTGCAGTGTTTGAGCATTGGCTGTGAGGGATCGACCCAGAGCTGCGTTGGCGCCTTCGGTTGGGTTATCACCTTGATGGCGGTGCCTGCCGAGCGGAGTACCAGGTAAAAAAGAACCGCTATGATGGCCAGGACAAGAAGATGCATGGGTTGAAGAAAACCGCCCACGGGAAAGCTCCTTTCAAACGGTAGCTTGGGCAAAGTATAGCTCTCGCGACTGCTTTGTCCTGTTAAGGGATAGGTTCTACTCCCAAGGCGGGTTGCATCAATATGACTTTAGATGTAGTTGACCCAATCTATGGACGGGAATAGAGTCGCGAACTGGAACAGGCCTGAAAGATTCCTGAGGGGAAAGTTTGGCAGGGAATGAGGCCGGCCGGACTTCGGGCTGGCATCGGACCGGACCGCACGCCGTCAACCGCTCCCGCTCGAGCACGCAAGGAGAATGAGATTGGGGGTCTGATAAGTCCCTGGCATCTGATGGTATTGCCTGTAGTCCGGCGCCTGCTATTCCTCGAGAATTCGTAAGGCCCGTTGAAAACGCCCGCTCCTGCGCCGAGATACGATAATGTGCGACAATAATCGGTGAGCATGTGTGTCGCTTGTTTGGGGCGCACGGAGGATAAAGTAATGGGCGATCTACTTCAGCCATGGCACCTGATCGTATTGGCCGTGGTTGCGTTTCTGCTGTTTGGCGCCAAGCGGCTGCCAGAGTTGGGCAAAGGGCTGGGCGAGGGATTGAAGGGCTTCAAGGAAGGCATCCGGGGCATCAGCGATCCACCGCCGCCGGCGCAGAATGTGCAGCAGGCCGCCGCTCCGCCGCCGCCCCCTCCTGCGGCTCCTGTCGAGCCCCAGATCGTCCGGAAGGACTAAGGACGGGGCCCCTTGCAGCCGGTTTTCAAGACTGGTTCTGCTGACCGATTTAGCGCTTATCAAAAGATCTGTAGACCTGTGCTTCGGCACAGGTCTTTGTGCGTGGGCCCGGTCCAGCCGCGAAACCGCAGTTTTTAAAGACTCAGGAGCACGACAGCGCCCAGCGCAAGCGCCATGCCGGTGATCTGGCGGCTGGTGGGCCGCTCGCGCAGCACCAGGGCAGCCAGCAGGATGGTGCCGGCGGGATAGAGAGAACAGACAACAGCAGCCACATCCAGCCGTCCCAGTTGCGCCGCGCGCAGGTAGAAGAGATTCCCTGCTGTATCCAATAATCCCGCCAGGATCCCCATGCCCCAAAAGCCCTTCCATTCTCCTTTGGGGGGCGCCACCAGGATGACGAGGACCATGGCCAGGCCGCCTGCCGCTCGCCCCGCGGTCATGGTGGCCACCACGCCGCCCGGACTGGCGATTTTAAAGAGAATCAGTTGGGCGCCAAAGAGAGTGCCGGCAAGCGCACCCAGCATGAGTGCGGCGCGAGGAGTGGACGCGCCGTCTTTCTGGGGCGCATGGGTAATCAACCAGATTGCGACCAGTCCCGCGGCGAGTCCCCCGGCGCTGAGCGGTCTCGGCAATCCGTCTGTGAAGAAGGAAAAGACCACGGGGACCACGGCCGTGATCACGCCGGTGAGAGCAGCGGTAAGCCCCATGGCGCCCATGGCCAGCGCGCGATAGAAGATGGCCAGGGCAATAGACCCTTCAAAGCCGCCCACCAACGCAAACAGCAGAGAATGCTGATCAGGCAGGTGCAGACGGATGGTTAGGCAATAGCCCAGCAACAGAAAGAAAGAAAAGATATGTCCTGAAGCCACCACCAGAAGAGCGGGAGCTCTTCTGGCGCCCATTCCGCCCACAAAGTCTGCTCCGCCCCACGAAGCGGCCGAGCACAGCCCAATCCCTGCCGAAGCACCCGCGGCGTTCATGCGAGCTGAAGCACGCCAGGATGATTCACGCTATTTGTAGTCCTGTGCGGACGGGTAGTAGCCCTTCTTGGCGATCACATCCAGACCCGGCAGGTCCACATGCACGTCGATTTGGCGATATTTGCCGTCATAGATCGACTCGTGGCTCAGGTAGCCCAGCATGTACTGGTTGCGGGCCTCATCGGCGATCTTGGCGTAACTCTTTTCAATGCCGTTGACGCCGCGCTCCGAGTCGAAATCGCCACCAGTGGCGTAGGTGTACTTGAACAGGATGTTGTCGTACATGGTGAAGGGCAGATGGAGCCGGCTAACGTAGCCTTCACCCCAAACAGCGGAAGCGCCGACGCCTGTAGCATAGACCGCGATCTTGTTGGTCTGCAGAAACTTGATGACTTCCTTCAACGTCGCCTTGCTGCCGTACTCCTTGCCGTCGGAGATGACGTATATAATGCGGAGCCGTTCCTTGGGCCGGGTGGAGAGTTCTTTGGCCGCGGCCAGAATGGCGTCGTTGAGGGTATGGATTTCCTTGGGAATGGAAATGAACGATCCGTTGCCTGCCGAACGCCCCGGCTGCAGATTTGGATCGACGCAGTTGCCATTTTCGCGGATGTTGCACCCGGCAAGCGGGCCGCTGTTGATGGGCACCTGCTCATCAGAGCCGGAAGACTTGGCCAATGCCAGCACAGCGGGTACGCGGTTGCCCTCGGCTCCGGTAAATCCGGTCCACTCCTTGGGGCCATTGTTGTAGGTAAACACCGCCACCTCGTCGTACGGAGTCAGCGCACCCTGGATCGCGCCGAGCGATTCATTCACCTTGTTCATGACGTCAGAGGTGAGGCTCTGGTCAATGACAAAAGCGATGGAGAGCGCTGTGGGTTCCACGCTGAAGGCACGCAATACTTCGCGGGTATTGTTCTCAAACACCTTGAAGTCGCGGTAGGTGAGGCCAGCCACCTGTTTGCCTTTTGAGTCCTTCACGATGACCGGAACTTCAACGAAGTTTACGTTCTGGACGAAGGTGGTTACGCCAGCCGCACCCAGAGCAGGAGCCGTTGCCTGGAAGTCATCCTTGGCAGGCGGGGCTTGGACGGCGGGCGTCTGTTGAGGAGCAACATCCTTTGAGGCGGAGGAATTGGTGGAGGACGAATCGACGCCGTCGGCCGGCTCATTTGGAGCGCCGGGCGTACCCTGGGCGCCTTTGCCGGGGGTAATGGGGCCGTCGCCGGTCAGCGGAGGAGCTGCCTGAGGCGCGGGTGCGTCTGGAACCGTAGACTGCTGGGTTTGGGGTCGAGCTACGGGGCTCAGGGCCAGGCTTGCGCCGAAGAGCGCCGTCAGTGCAATTGCTTTAAAACCAGGCATCACAGGGTTTTCGTCCTCCCAGACCGCATATTCCTGCCGTTCGGCGGCTTGTGGGGTCATGCCGTACCGGCCTGGCCATCCAGCAGGGCTGCACCTGTCAGAGTATCAGACGCGCCGGGCCGGCGCAGGTTGCCGACGGGACCAGAAAGAGTTGGCGTATGCTTTCTAAGCATCGCTTTTTCCGTCTATAGGATCAGAATGAGAGCCCAATGAGAGCCCACTTTGGAATCGCTGTTCTGCTTCTCGGCCTGACGGGCCTGGCCCCGGCTGGGTGGGCTCAGCTTGCCCCGTCGCCGGATGAGTCTCCGGTGAGCAACGCCCCCGCCCCCGTGGCGGATGAGACGGCTGTGGCCACCTTGAAGGTGAACGTAAACCTGGTGGACCTGTTCTTTACCGTCAAAGACAAAAACGGGGAACTGGTTCCGCATTTGACGAAGAATGACTGCACGGTGACAGAAGACAAAGCTCCGCAGACGCTGAAGAGTTTTGTGGCTGAAACCAGCCAGCCGTTGACTCTGGGGATTCTGCTGGACACTTCAGGCAGCCAGCAGAATGTTTTGCCCCTTGAGCAGGACGCAGGCAGCCAGTTTCTGCAGCGCGTGCTCCGGCAGAAGGATGAGGCTTTCCTGGTCTCGTTCGACGTGAACGTTGACCTGCTGCAGGACTTTACCGATAGTCCGCGGGAGTTGTCGCGCGCGATGAGCAAGGCGGAGATCAATACGGCGGGCGGCAACGGCGGATATGGCATGCCGGGAGCCGGCGGGGGTACTGTGCCGACCGTTGGCGATCCGAAGGGGACGCTCTTATATGACGCGATCAACCTGGCAGCCAACGAAAAGTTGAGCCGGGAGACGGGCCGCAAGGCGATCATCATTCTGACGGACGGCGAAGACCAGGGCAGCCGCACCAGGATTGGAGAAGCGATTGCCGCCGCGCAAAAGAATAACGTGATCGTGTACGTGATTCTGATTGCCGACCGCGGATTCTATGGCGGGTTCAACATGGGCTACAGCGGCTACTCCGCGGCCAAGCGGATATCCGATGAGACGGGCGGACGCCTGATCGACGTGGGCAACAACAGCAAGAAGCTTGAAGCAGCCTTCCAGCAGATTGAGGATGAACTGCGCACGCAATATGTTGCCAGCTATACGCCCACCAACCTCAAGCTCGATGGAACCTTCAGGCGAGTCGGGATTCAATGCCAGGGCGACTCGCTGAAGGTGCAGGTGCGTAAGGGCTATTACGCCGTGGCGCAGCAGAACGATTACTAGAACGAACAGGAACAAACGGTCGCCAACCCCTTTGACGATCCTGCGGCACGGAAATCTTTACACGATCAAGGAAGAAAATCCCTGGCGGGATTGGTCTCGCTGGCCTGCCCTCGACGGCAGGGCCGCACGTAGCGCACACCTAAATCCAAAGAAATTTATGACTTAGCGCGGATTACTTTGGTGCTGCCCTTGTGGACCAGCGCTTGCATTCGTATTGGCATCTTACTGGGGCAACAGGCACCTGCAATCCGGATCGCCTGTCCAGCAAGCATATCCCTACGGAGGACACTTAAATGAAAATTGTCAGGACGCTCGTAGTTGCGATAGTCGGTTTCTCGAGCATTCCCTTCTTGATGGCACAGGATGTAGATGCCCGGGCCAAGCAGAACGCCTCGGCCTCAGTAGCAAGAGCCCAGGTCAACGATTCGGCGAATGCCAACGCGCATGCCAGTGCCGGTTCTGGGAATGCGGAAGTGAATGGAAACGCAGACGCGCATGCAGCGGGCTCAGCAGACATGCGGCCGGTGACTGGCGAGCTTGAAGGCAAGCTCGACTCCAAATCCGCCAGGCCAGGAGACCCGGTGGTTCTGAAGACCAGCCAGAAGATCAAGACCGCCGACGGGATGGAGATCCCCAAAGGCTCGCGGCTCGTGGGACACGTAACTGAGGTCCAGGCGCATGCCAAGGGGCAGTCCGAGTCCAGGATGGGGCTTGCTTTCGATCGCGTGGAGATGAAAGACGGTCAGAGTCTGGCGGTTCATTCGATGATTGAATCGGTCGAGCCCAACCCAAGCGCAACCGCCGCAGCTTCCATGGCGAACGAAGATGCGTTCAGCGCACCAATGGGCGGCGGTGGGATGAGTGCAGGCGCCGGGGGCGCCGCGCGTGGAGCAGGTGGCGGCCTGTTGGGAGGAGCCGCGGGCGCCACGGGCCGTGTGGGGTCTGACCTTGGCGCAACAGCAGGCGGCGCGCTGCGCACCACAGGTAATTTGGGTGCGGGCGCCACGGGTGACTTGGCGCACGGCGCAGCAGGCGTTGGCGGTGCGGTCTCGGGCGAAGGCTCGCTTGTGGCTCGCTCCACGGGAATTCCCGGAGTGATGTTGCAGGGTGAAGCGGCTGGCTCAGCATCGGGAATGCTCTCAGCGACCAACAGGAACATCCACCTGGATTCAGGAACACAGATGGTGGTGGGCATCACGGCTGCACGATAAGTCAGAGAACAGATCGCGCAATCAGACTCGATTCCGCTGGCTGGAATCGAGTCTGAGTGCCGACGTGATCAACACATCGAATCATTCCTGGGGCGGAGTTGCGACTCCGCCCCTGTCTCGTTTTTGTACACTCGATTACCTGAGTCCTGTTACCCGGTAATCTGGCGCCTTTGATGAGTCTTCGTTAATATCGGCCCGAGTGGGAAAAACTTGAGGCCGTTCCCCAAAAAACTTTCAGCCTCTCATCACAAAACACGGAGAGCCAGCGATGAACACCAACTGCGCAACGAATGAAGGCTATGAGATCAGTCCGCGGTTCCGCCAGACCGTGTCAGCACGCATCGCACGGTTGGAGAAGGATGCTGAGACCGACGAGGCATTTGCCGCTCGACTCGAAGAGCCCGACCACATTCGCAGACAGATGCGGCTGGTGGCTTTGCAGCGCGCAGAGGCGCTGCGCATGAGGCTGTTTCTCGATCGTGCCGGGGTCAGGCTGCCAAAGCCGCTGATTGAGCTCTAGTCCGCCGATCATCGTCCAACCCCAGCGTTCCTGTCCCTGACACATATTCCTATGGGTGTCGTCGGTTTGTGTTGAGGGAATCCCTGCCAGTACCATGGAGCGTGCTTGAGAGCAGGGACGGCCGATGATCGCGATCAATTGGGGAACATCGAACTTTCGCGCCTGGAAATTGAATGAAGGCGGAAAAGTTGAAGGCGAAAGGTCGTCCGGCCGCGGCGCCATGTCGGTCTCGCCGGGAAGATTTCACGATGCCTTGATGGCCGAGGTTGGGGATTGGGTGAGCGCCGGAGAAACCCGGGTGTTGATGTCGGGAATGGTGGGCGCGCGCAATGGCTGGAAAGAGACGCCCTACGTTCCGGTGCCCGCGAACCTGGAGCAGATCGTCAAAGCTGTGACCCGGGTGCCAATCGACTCATCCAATTCAGTTGACGTACGCATTGTGCCGGGGATGATCGGCTCCGACAAAAACGGAATTCCGGAAGTGATGCGCGGAGAAGAGACTGAAATATTTGGCAGCTGCATTGAAGCCGCGAACCCACGCCATGTTTGCCTGCCCGGCACCCATACGAAGTGGGTTCGGATGGAGGGCGAAACGGTAACCGGCTTTTCGACTTCAATGACCGGCGATCTTTTCAAGGCGATTCGCGAAGGAACGATCCTTCGCGCCAGCACTCAGCAGAAAGCGAGCGATACGGATGCATTTCTGCTGGGCGTAGCGCGCTCAAAACAGGACGGAGAACTGGCTCATCATTTGTTTGGTGTGAGGACGCTTGTGCTCACGGGCGCAATGAAGGAACAGTCGGCATCGTCGTATCTTTCGGGAATCTTGATTGGGCACGAGGTGAAGGCGAATACGCGCAAAGGCGAGCAGGTCCACCTGATCGGTGAGTTAGCCCTATGTAAGCTGTATGCAATGGCTCTTGGCGCATGCGGCGTGGATTCAACGTTGGAGCCGGAGGGCGCGGCCTTGCGCGGCCTGCTGCGCATTGCGGAGAACCTGGCATGGTAATGCGCGCGTGGTTGAACCGATGTCCGTTGATCGCAATCCTCAGAGGGATTGAAACCTCTGAGGTGCCAGATGTGTTTTCAGAACTCTTGGCGGCGGGGATCGTCATCGCGGAGATTCCGCTCAACTCGCCGGAGCCGTTCAAGAGCATCGAGCTTGCTGCCGCGCAGTTCTCTGACAGAATGTTGATCGGCGCGGGTACAGTGACGCGGCCAGAGGACGTGGAGCGCGTTCAGGCTGCTGGGGCCCGACTCGTCGTGTCGCCACATGCAGATTCGAAAATCGTGCGGGAGACGAAGCGATTGGGCATGCTCTCGGTACCGGGCGTAGGAAGCGCGACCGAAGCATTCGCGATGGTTGCGGCTGGAGCCGATGCACTCAAGCTGTTTCCGGCGGACGTGCTGGGCACGCGCATGCTGACGGGACTACGAGCCGTGCTGCCCAGGGGAACCATGATGCTGCCAGTTGGCGGCGTCGATCACGCGACGATCCCGGCGTGGCGCGCATCTGGCGCTGACGGCTACGGCGTCGGTTCGGCACTCTTCCGGCCGGGGATTTCAAAAAGCCAGTTGGGCGCAAATGCGCGGCGACTTGCCGAATGCTTGCTTGAAGCTTGAAACCGAAGCGTGAGCAACTCCGCTTGAGCGTCGAAGAGCGGTCGGGAATTCCAGTCGAGTTCGTCAAGCACTCACAGGCGCGCATGGATGATCGCCGCTTCAGACCGTGACGAAAACTGCTCCGTCTTCCACCGTGAGTTCAATGCCTGCGGACTTTGCCGCTTCCTGCAAGGCCGCAGCAAGCATCACAACGGGATCGGCGCTTACGTCGATCCGGCGCATGAGGCCCTCGCCCTTCTTCGGGCCGGCGGACAAGGCGATCTTCAGGCCGCGGCGCTTGCATTTTATCGGCGTGCCATCTTCAAGCTTCACGTTCATTGGCTTAATCCAGGCGTCGACGTAGTGGACGCCTATGCCGGACTTGTCGCCTGTGTGGATGGGGAGTTTCTCGACCGCCGCCTGATTCACATCGCAAAGTTTGGCTTTCACGTTACGCTCCGTTGGCTTGATTGCCTTTTGATTTCAGATACGCGTCCATCACCGGCCTGAAAGCACGGATGTGGTCCGGCGAACTGCCGCAGCACGCGCCCACAATATTGACGCCCGTTTCAAGCAATGCAGGCAGGCCCTTCACCATCTGCTCAGGAGATTCGTCGTAGATGACTTTCATGTTTTCAAGTCGCGGCTTGCCCGCGTTGGGCTGCACCATCACCGGCAGGCTGGTTACGCTCTTGTAGCGCTCCACAGCCATGCGTGCGCGCTCCATCTCCATGCCAGTGCCGCAGTTCAAGGCGACGATGTGTGCGCCGTTCTCTTCCATGAATTCAGCGGCCCTTTCGGGATCAATGCCCATCATGGTGCGGAACGTGGAGCCGTCGAGAGTTACGTCGTAGGCCATGGAGCCGATGATGCATTTTGCTCCCGCAGTTTTGGCTGCGTTGATGGCGATGCCCAATTCCTCAAGCCCAGTTTGCGTTTCAATGATGATGGCATCGGCTCCGCCATCGACGAGGGCGCCGGCCTGCTCTTCAAAAGCAGCTTGCACCTGCGCCTCAGTGAATTCACCGAACGGAACCATGAGGCCGCCGAAGGGCCCGATGTCGCCCAGCGCATAGCCGTCCTTCTCTCCGAATGCCTGGCGGGCGATTGCCACTCCTGCCTTGTTGATCTCAACCACGTGGTCCAATTCGCCATGGCGCGTGAGCATGATGCGCGACCCGCCGAAGGTATTGGTGATGATACATTCCGATCCTGCGTCAACATAGTTGCGCTGGATGGCGAGCACCCGATCAGGATGAGTAAGGTTCCAGGCTTCACCGCAATTGCCCTGTGCCAGGCCGGCGATCATCAACTGCGTACCCATCGCACCATCGCCAAGGAGTGGCCGTTCGAGGATCGCTTCATGCAATAGTCTTTTCGTCATCGTTCCTTATCCTGCTCCCGCTCGCGTTGTGCAAGCGCGTAGTGAATTGTTTCAAACACAAGTTTCCATTTGTGATCGCGGCTGGTGGAGGTGCAAAAGCATCCGGCGGAATTGGTTTCGGGACGCCACGCGAGAACCTCTTCGAGATGCTTGCCGTTGAGCGGCTTCTCATGGTCGATGGCGGCCATGAGGCGCGAGGGATTCTCGAGATATTGGCACATGCGCGTGTGGCCGGTGTCGCTGGATGCTGGAGCGCAGCGCTGCTCAAGGATAGGGTAGCCCTTTGCGCACGGTCCGAGCTTTAAGGTGTAGAGAAACTCGAGAGGCCAGCCCATGTTGGTGCACGTTGTTCCCTCGTAACGGAAGACGATGTCAAGTGAGCCATCCAGCCCCTCGCAAATTGAGAGGCGTTCGTCCGTCCATCGCTTGAGGGCTTTCCGATTCACGCTGTACTCGGCGTTTTGTTGCAGAGTCGCGAGCGGCACCTGGAACTGTTCGCCGAATGCCTGCGGATTTCGCCGGTAGGGCGCGCGCCGGTACTGGCATGGGCCAAAAGAACAGCTCTCGCAGGGAACAAGGCTGGTGAGCCGGCGCAGCCGTTCGGTATGCCGGGTCAATCCAAAGACGGCGAGCAGCGCTTTGCGCGGACGCAGCATTCCTGAATCGAGCGCCTCCAGTTGGAAAGGGAACGGCTCATTGCGTCCGGCCTTCATCAGCTCGAGCAGGCGCGGCTGTTCCGCGATGTCCCACTCCGGATAGCCGGGGCTGTAATGCGGCAGTACCGCCATTTTGTGTTGCTCAGCCCAGTCGCACAACTTCGCGCCGGCCATCGTCGTCAAATGCTCGACGACTGCGGAGCCGTAGATCTCAAGGAAGAAATACTCGTCGGGCTTGTCCTGCTCCCAGCGGCGGCGGGACTCTTCCTCCGCCTCCTCGCCGGCTCCAACGGCGACCAGAACCACGCTGTGCGCTTCAGCCTGCTCGAGCGTGCTGCGCAGGCGGGCGCTTTCAAAACCCACTCCATCAATGACAATGGAGTCTCCCTTGATATCGAGGCTCTCTGTCGGCCGCGCATAAAACCAGGCCTTGCCATTTACCGCATACCACTCACGAGCCCAATCCGCCAATTCGAGCGCACGGCCTTCGAGGACCCAGCCGCGTGGATAGCCGAGCAGCCTGATGTATTCCTCAGGCAGTACATTTACCTCGGCAATGGCGCCGGTGAGCGATAGGCGTTCATCTAGTTGGCGCACGGCATGGGCTCCACGGGCTTGAACTGGCAGCCCTCCACAAAGAAATCGAAGAAGGCTGGGTGCGTTTCGAGGCGGCAGTGTTCCACCTTCTTGACCAGCTCTTCCAACTCCTGGCGCTTTGTCTTCGACAGCAGCGCGATGGTTGCACCCTCAATGGCAATGTTGCCGGCCTGAACAATTTTGGAAGGCGGCAGGCTCGGTATAAGCCCTATGCGCGTGGACGATTCCACATTCAGGTTCCGACCGAAGCCGCCGGCCAGGTAGAAAACATCGAGCTCGTCAAAATCAATTCCATAGCTTGAGAAGACGACATGCAGCCCGGCGACATTGGCTCCTTTTGCCTGAGCCAGCTCGTTGACATCGCTTTCAAGAAGAAAAACGTCATGTGTTTGATCTTGAAAGAGATTGATGCGATGAACGTCATCTTCAAAGCGGCCTCTCTCATTCATTTCGCCGGTGCGCAGCAGCTCACTCATGACGTCGACAAGGCCGGAGCCGCAAATGCCCTCCGGTACAACATCGCCGATAACGCCGAGTTGGAATTGCCCTTCACCGCCGATCGCGAACGATTCGATGGCCCCATCGAGCGCAGGCATGCCGCATGCGATGGCGCCTCCTTCGAAGGCAGGTCCGGCGGGACACGAAGCGGCGAGGATGCGATGTTTGTTGCCGAGAATCAACTCCGTGTTGGTCCCGATATCCATCACCGTAATCAAGCGCTCTTCATGCGCCAGGTCTACAGCAAGCATGGCTGCTGCCGCATCGGCTCCCACGTGACCGCTGATGATGGGCGCGCCGTATACGCGGGCTTTGGGATGGATGCGCAGAAGGCTGCGCATGCCGGTTTCAGTCAGGCTGGTGGATGTGCGTTTTCCCTCAGCCATTTCGATTTCGGTGATCGAACGGTAAGGTGTCTGCCCAATGGAGTGCACGTTTTGCCGGAAGAACAGATCGCGCATGGTGGAGTTGCCCACCACTACGATTTCGTAGATTGTCTTTGGATCAACGGGGAATGCTTCGATGGCGTGCGAAAGGTAACCGGCGAGCGTGCGCATCAGCAGCCGGCCGGGATGATCCGTATCGTAAGCAATGCGCGACATGACCTCAGAGCCGCCAAAGCGCTGCGGATTCTCGAACGAAGTGTCGGCAATCAACTCGCCGCTTTCAAGATCGATTAGACGCAAGACAACCGTCGTGGTGCCCAAATCCATGGCGATGCCGTGGATGGGGCCGGTGGAACGATCCACTTCGACGCCGTCGATGAGGATCCGGTCACCATCGCGCGTGACTGCGGGATCGAGTTGCAGAGCTTTTTTGTTCCCAGGCAGTCCCAGCGCCTGGCGCTCGATGCGCATGTGGCCGCGTCGCATGGTGTGGCAGCGCACTTCGCCGTCCGCGGCTGCAACAACGGTTTGGCACGAGAGGCGAAAGTTCCCCTTCAAATGACGTTCAGGCTCGGTCATCGCCGAGAGAGCATCCATCCCCTCAACCACTTCGACCATGCACTCCTTGCACTTGCCCTGCTTGCGGCAGGAAGTCGGCACGTCGATGCCGAGCAACTCGGCGTGATCGAACAGCGACAGTCCGGCTTGCGCTTCGCTCGATTGCCCGTTGATGGTGAGGTTGACGGTCATCTGTTTCGGCGCCCTACACTCCCTTCGCCTCAAGTTCGGCCTTGAGAGCATCTGCAACTTGCTGCGCGGAGCCGTCGCGCTCCTCTTCCTCGCTCCACTTCCATTGAGCCAGGTAGTCATCGGCACTCTGCAGTCCGAGCCTGGCCGCGAGGATATCCACTTGCGCCATGAATCGGCCATCGAGCATCACGGTCACATCGTCCGAGTCGTCCTCGACCTTGATCTGGGTGGGGATTTCCTGCCAGTAAAGGATCTTGTAGATTGCCATGGTTGTTTGACCCTGATCGTTATTCCTGCTCCGCGAGCCGCATGAACAGATCCACGGCAGCGGAAGCATTTGCGCCGTATCCATCAGCGCCAATCTCGTCGGCGAACATCTGGCTGATGGGCGCGCCGCCGACCGCCATCTTGATGTGATTGAGGCCGGCAGCGTCGAAGCCGTCGATCACCGTCTTCATATACATCATGGTTGTCGTCAGCAGGGCACTCATGCCGATAATGGTGGGCTTGAATTTTTCAGCAGCCGCCATGAACTTATCCACACTCTGGTCCACGCCAATATCGTGCAATTCAAAACCAGCGCCTTCGGCCATCATGCCGACAAGGTTCTTGCCAATATCGTGCAAGTCGCCGCGCACGGTGCCCATCAGCAGCACGCCCTTCGGTTTCACGCCGCCGTCCTTTGAGGTCAACAGAGGCTTCAGCACCGCCATGCCCGCCTTCATGGCTCTCGCCGCAATAAGAACCTCGGGAACATAGAGCACATTGTGCTTGAAGTCCTCGCCGACGACGCTCATGCCGGCAATCAGTCCCTCGTTCAGCACTTCCTGCGCCGATCGGCCTTCAGCAAGCGCCTCTTTTGTGAGACGCTCCACCTGGTCGGCGTTGCCCTCGTAGAGAAGCTGGTTCATCAATGCATAGTCGGGCATAAAACCTCTCTCCTAACGCGAGCCGGCGGCCACACCGGCGGCCCGCTTTGCATTGAATTCATCAAGCGCCTCAAGCATGGCCAGGACGTTTTCGCGTGGCATGCCTGGGCTGACACCGCCGCCCACGGAGAGGATGATTCCCTCGCCGCCCGAAGCCTCAAGCACCTCAAGAGTTTCGTCTTTCACTTCGTCCGGAGTTCCGCGCACGGCAATTTCCAACGGATTCACATTCCCCATCAGGCAGATCCGGTCGCCGATTCGTCGTTTCACATCGGAGATATGTCGCTGCTTGCCCCAGTTGAGCACATTGAAGCCGGTGTCAGGCAGGTGGTCGAGGCAGGCGTTCACTTCGGCATCGTTGTGGTACAGCTTGACCCAGTCTTTCGGGAATGCGTCGCAGATCCGCTTCAGGTAAGGGTGCGCAAACTCAAGGTAATACTCTTCGTTGATGAAGCCCACGATGTCGTCGAGGATGAAGATCCCCTCGACCGTGTCGCCCATGACTTTGTGCTGTGCCTTGAGCCAGTCGATGATGACCCGCGTGCACAAGTCGATCAACTTGTGCGCTCCCTTGGGGTCTTCCACAAGGTCGATCATGAACTCGGTGGTGCCGCGCACAAAGCCTGCGGTGCAAAGCGGTCCACGCGCTGTGACCATGGGCAGAATATATCCCGCATCGAGAATGCGCTGCCGGGCCATGGCGATGCGGTGCAGCGTGAGACCGGCGAAGCCATCGGCTTCCACTTCGTACTCGGGGAAGCTGTCAATGTCTTCAAGCCGGTAAAGGGTGTGGTATTCGCTGGGTGTATTGTCCTGCCAGAACTTGATCTTCGCGCCCAGGATCGAAGGCTCCGCGGCCATTCCGTATTCCATCCACCAGGAAGGGACGAAGATGATGTCGGGGAATTCGCGCATGATCTTGAGGTTTGATTGAAACCAGAGTTCGGGATCGAGAAAATAATCCAAATGCTTGATGCCGAGATAGCCTGGAATCCACGGGCTATCGATGATCATCGCCATGGGCACCTTATCGAGCTTTTCCCGGCGCACAGCTTTCTTGAAAACTTCCCATTGTTCTGGTCGCAAAACCTGACCTCCTCATCCTTTGGTGGGCTACGCAAGCCTGAAAAACTCTTGTCAGACCTGTGCGCCCAAGGGGTACGAATCCGAGTCTCCCGGCGGCTACGAGTCGGATGGATTGGGCCCCTAATCGCCGATATTGTTTGAACATACAACACGGCACGGTGTTCAGGCGATGATTTTCTTCGACTCCACAACAAGATCGGGCTGGACCTGGGTTTTGCCTTCCCCATTTGGCGTCAGCATCGCTGGGGGCGGACTCCTGCGCAAATCGTAAAGGGTGTTCGTTCCAAGGGGTTTTTCTGGTCCGGGAGAGCCGGACGGCCATCGGGATGTCTGTCGTTCGGCCCACGGCCTTACGCCGATCCCGCTCAATGGGCGGACCGGATCCGGCAGCGGACGCAAGTAGGCGGTAGGCCCGATTTAGTCCGGAAGCGAAAGTATTTCCTGAATTCGGCTTCGATACTTCGCTAATGGGCAGCCGCGCCGGCCGACGACTCTTCCGCACTTGGCCGCTTCATGATGAAGGGCAGCGGGACGAGGCACAGAACCATAATGCTCAATACATAAAAGGAATTAGCAAAGCTCAGCACACTCGATTGCAGATCGACCCGCCCGGAAAGTTGCGCCAAGGCGTGGTGCGTGGCCTGAACTGGCCCAACACCTGTGGCAGCGGCGCTTCCCACTAAAGCCTGGTACTGCTTCTCGAAAAACGGGTTGCCATGGTTGGTGTGCGCGGTAAGGGCGGTGCGATGAATCTGATCCTGGCGGGCAAGAAACGTCGTGAGCAGAGAGATTCCCGTGCCGCCGCCGATGTTGCGCACGAAGTTGCTGATACCCGAGACCTGATTGAACTTGTTGCGCGGCACACCAACATAATTGAGCGTGCTGATGGGAATAAAGATGAACGGAATTCCAATGATCTGGATGATGCGGTATTCAACGATGGCCCCAAAGGAGATGCCGTAGTGAATGGTTGTTACGTGATACAGTCCGAATGCGGTGAGCGCGAAACCGAAGGCGATAATCATGCGCGAATCGAATTTGCTTGCGAGGATTCCGGAGACGGGCATGAGGAAGAGCAGAACGATGGCCGCAGGCGACATAGCCATACCCGACTGCTGCGCGGTGTACCCAAGATCATTCTGGAGGAATTGCGGCAGCAGAACCGTTGAGCCGTTGAGCACGATGCCCAGGATGAAACTGAAGGTGATGGCAGTGGCGAAGTTTCGTTTCCTAAGCAGGCGCAGATCCATGATGGGGTTTTCGTGCGTCACCTCGCGGAAAATGAGGGCAACCAGCGCGACCATGGAAATAGTGAAGCTGATGAGAATCGCATTCGACGCGAACCAGTCATTCTCCTGGCCCTTGTCGAGAACATATTGCAGAAATCCAACACCGATGACGATGAGGCCGATACCCATATAGTCAACGCGGAAGTTGGATTTGATCATGTTCCTGAGATATGCAGGATCGCGGACAATGCGCGACGTGAGCGAAAGCGAAAGAATGCCAATGGGCACGTTGATAAAGAAGATCCAGTGCCAACTGAAATTGTCAGTGATGTATCCGCCGAGCGTGGGACCGATGGCCGGCGCCACCAGGATGGCCACGCCATACATAGCGAACCCCATGCCACGCTGCTTTGCCGTAAATGTGTCGGCGAGGATGGCTTGTTCGGTGGGCTGCAGTCCGCCGCCTCCGGCGCCCTGAAGAATGCGGAAGAAGATGAGCATGGGCAGGCTTGTGGCCAGGCCACATAGAAACGAACTGCAAGTAAAGATGGCGACGCAAATCATATAGAAGCGCTTGCGGCCAATCAGGTTTGACAACCAGCCACTCATGGGCAGCACAACCGCACTCGAGACGAGGTAGCTGGTGATGACCCAGGTGCTCTCCTCCGCAGTTGCGCCGAGTGTGCCGGCGATGTGCGGAAGCGAGACGTTGGTGATGGTCGAGTCGAGCACCTCCATGAATGTAGCCAGCGTGACAGTCATGGCCACGATCCATGGATTGAATGCGGGCCGCGCCGGCGCCTGTGCGATTGCGGGGGTTTCAGCCATCGTTAATCCAACCACACTTTGGGCTCGACGGACATACCCGGGCGAAGCTTGTCGAGATCTTTCTGGCCGGCTTTGAAGCGAACGCGGACGGGCAGCCGCTGAATCACCTTGACGTAGTTGCCAGTCGCATTTTCAGGAGGCAAAACGCTGGTGCGGGAACCTGTGACCGCGGGCATGCTTTCCACGGTGCCGTCAAAGTCGCGCGACAGTGCGTCGACATGAATTGTGACGCGCTCTCCGGGATGCATTTTGGCCAGCTGAGTTTCTTTAAAGTTGGCAGTGACCCAGAGGTCATCGATCTGCACGATCATGAAAAGCTGCTGGCCTTTTGAAATGCGTTCGCCAACTTCCGCGCTGCGTTCGGTGACAACGCCGGCGACCGGAGCAGGAATGCGGGTGTAGGCAAGGTTGAGCCGGCTTTGTTCCAGAGCTGCCTGTGTTGCTTCAGTATTGGCCTGTTGGCCTTTAATGTCGGCTTCCTGGGCAGCGAGTTGCAGTGGGGCTCTGTTTTGTACCTGCGCGAGTTTACTGCGCGCCTCGGCGAGTTGGGCCGCGCGAAGCTCGACCGTTTTCTGCGAGGACGCAACGGCCGCAACGCCTGCTGCGACGATTTGCGTTTGCGCTTCAGCTGTGGCTTTTGCCTGGTCGTAGAGAGTGCGCGCGACTTCCTGTTTGTCGTTCAGGTCCTTGTAACGGAGATAATCTGCCTGATCGCGATCATTGGTGGCTTGCGCCTCCTTGAGACGGGCTACTGCGCCGTCAAGATCGTGCTGGGCAGCAGCAAGTGAAGCCTCGGCTCCCTGGACTTCGGCCTGCTGCGACGAGAGATCGCTGCTGTTGTTGATGCGCGTGATAGGCAGATTGGGGTGCGACGCGTTGAGTTGGGCCGTGGCCTGGTCATATTGCGCGGTGGCCTGCTCGAACGCAATTTTGTCGTCGGAGGGATCTAGCTCCACCAACAGGGCTCCGGCCTGGACGATCTGGTTATCGTCCGCATGCACAGCAGTGATGGTCCCGTCGATGCGGGAAGCAATCGGATTCAGGTGTCCGTCCACTTGCGCGTCATCCGTGGTCTCGTATCGGCTGGTGTAGAGATAAATGCCAACGCCCACTATCAAAAGCACGAGTACGACCGCGCCAATGACAACGGGATTGAAGCGGCGGCGCGGGGTGCTTTCGATGCCGGCCACATCCGATCGGCCCGCTGGTTCCGCTTGAGGCTGAGTAGGTTTTTCAGTCTGAGTTTCGGCGCTCATCTACTTGCTCCCTTTGAAAATGTTGGGAAGATCTTTTTCGGCTTCGCCCATGGCGTGAGCCAGGGTGATTTTGGCCAGATTCTGTGAGAACAGGCTGCTCACGTAGTCATGGTCGGCTGCCGCCAACGCCTCCTGCGAGTTGACTACCTCAACTGAGTCCGCAACGCCCACCGCGAATCGGTCCTGCGACTGCTGCAAGGTGGCAAGAGCCAGTGTTCGGTTGCTCTCAGACGTCGCTACCTGGTCGTTGGCCACGTTCAAATCGATATAGGCATTGCGCACGTCCAATTCAACCGCGCCTCGAGCATTGGAAAGTTCGGCCTTGCGCTCTGTGACAACAGCATCGGCTTGAACGGCGTCGGCATGGAGGCGGCCACCGCTGAAAATCGGAATATTGACCGAAGCGGACGCTTGAAAGATCCCATTTCCCTGGTTGGGACTGATGCCCTCAACCCCGTAGAAGCCGTCGACCTTGGCTGAAGGCAGCCGCTCGTCACCAGCCGCTTTGCGCGCTTCAATTGCCGCGTGCAGCTGCGCATCCGCGCCCTTCAGATCCTGGCGCTGCGACCATGCACGGTGGATAAGGTCCTCGAGCGGTGCCGTGTCGTAAGGCTGTGTTTCCAGTTTTTCGGCGATGGAAATGTCGAGGCCAAGCGGCAATCCAATCAACCGTGCAAGAGCATTCTTTTGCTTCTCGAAATCGCCCAACTGAGAACGCAGGCGCTGCTGTTCCGTCTGCAACTCCACCAGGCCGCGATTGGCGTCGATGGGAGCTTTGTTGCCCGCGTCCGCCATCGCCCGCGCCTGCTTGTAGCTTGCCTCCGCGTACTGCACCTCGGTCCGCTGCTCGTCGATAAGCGCCGAGGTTGCCATCAGTTGGAGATAAGCGCCCGTAACGGCAAGCACAACTTCCTCTCGCGCCTGACGCGCGTCCAGGCTGGCGGCATCGGCTGACTCTCTGGCAGATCGATAATTATGGACTGCGGTCAGATCAAGGATGCTTTGCTGCATCGAACCGCGAAGGTCGTAGTAGTGGAACGGGCCCACCGTATTCGGAAAAGTGAAGCCGAGCGAACTGCCAAACAGGCTTGAATTGAAGCCCTCTGCCTGAAGGTCCGCTTTGGCTGCGGTCTCTGAGAGGCTGGCACTGACTGTGGGCAGGAGGGAACTGAGAACGGAGATGCGCTGCGCCTGGGCCTGAAGCGAAGCTGCATCCGCGCCAATCTTGCCAAGGTTGAACTCGAGCGCGCGACGAATCGCCTCAGGAAATGTGAGGGTGATTGCGCTGCTTGGAGCAGTCGAATCAAGCGCGCTGCCGTTGTAACTGCCTTGGACGCGCACCTGCGTGTTGATTGTGTTCACGCTGGACGACATCGACGGCGTAGCGGATTGCTCGACCGAGGCCCCAGATTCGGTATTTGCCGAGAGTGGCAGCTGGAGGGCCCTGGTGCTCTGGGCCCGGCAGTCAGCAGCTCCGGCTGCCAGCAGAAGGACCACAACGGTTGCCGGACCCGACATGATGCGAATTTGATTTGAAAAATACATACGCGTGTGTATTATTATGTTCAGAGCAACAGGAATTGTCAACAGAGATCGATATGGCGCAGCAACGAAAGAAGAACAAACCGCAGCTTCGAACCGCCGAGACACAGGCAAAGATCCTCGATGCCGCTCAGCAGATATTCTCGGAGCAGGGCTTTGAAAAGACTCAGCTTGAAGAGGTCGCGGCGCGAGCCGGCTACTCCCGTGGCGCCATCTATGCGCACTACGCCAGTAAGGAAGATGTTTTTTTGGCGCTGATGGAGCAACGGGTACTGACCAAATACACCGCAATGCGCCAGGCTCTGGAGACTGAACCGATCGTCAGTCGTAGACTCCCCATCTTCAAGCGATGGCTTGGCACCCAGGTGAGCGATCAGTCCTGGAGCACCCTCATGCTGGAGTTCAAGCTATACGCGCTCAGACGGCCGGAGTCACGGGACAAACTGTTGAAGCTGTATGAGCAGATGGCAAGTTCCTCTATCCACGACTTCATCAAATTGCTGTTCGGCGACGGACTGAGCAAGGCAGCACGCCTTGGGATCGAGCGCCGTCTGTCCATCATGGGATCAGTCTTGAGCGCGGTTGCACTCGAGAGCCACTTCAAGCCCCATCTTTTCCCCAGGCTTCAGATTCAGGCGGTTCTCGAAGAAACATTCGAGGCCCTGGTCCACGCCTGACGCGCCACTCGCGCCACAAGAGGGAATACGCCGCAATCCATGACCGTTCCTGTTAATGCAACGCGCACCATGGGCGCGCAGATTCCGGAACAAGTCGCCTTCTGGCAACTCAACCGTCGGAGAATTGGTGAAGGCCGATGCAACTGGCCGTCAAATCCAATTTGCTGCAAAACTCTACTTCTAACCCTTACGATATCTCTGCGGCTGTTTTCGAAAGAAACCGGGCGCAGGACATTTCTGTTTCCCAATCCGTATTGCCGGGGGCCAAACAATGGGCAGCACACGAAGGAAGTTCCTACAGCAGACCGCGGCACTTTCTGCGGGCTGCCTCGTTGGATTTGAGAGCCAGCAGTCCGCGCTTGCAGTCATCGTTCCGCCCGCTATCGGCGACGCAGCCGCGCAGCCTGAAGGCTGGTACAGCCGGCCGATGCGCTGGGCCCAGCTGAGTTTTGTTGAGGACGATCCCGGCAACTACGATCAGCAGTTCTGGCTGGATTACTTCAAAAAGATCCATGCCGACGCGACTATTTTGAACGCGGGCGGATGCGTGGCTTTTTATCCCACCCAGATTCCCATGCACTATCGCAGCAAGTGGCTTGGCGATCGGGATGCGTTTGGCGACATTGCAAAGGGCTGCCGGGCTCTCGGCATGAATGTGGTCGCCCGCACCGATCCGCATGCCTGTCATCAGGATGTGTACGACGCCCACCCTGACTGGCTCACCGCGGATGAAAATGGAAAAAAGCGGCGTCACGCATCCGATCCGGACTTCTGGCTCACGTGCGCGTTGGGGCCGTACAACTTTGAATTCATGACCTCGGTGCACCAGGAGATCATGACGAAGTACATGCCCGACGGCATCTTTACCAACAGATGGGCTGGAAACGGTATGTGCTACTGCGAACACTGCCAAAGCAACTTCCATGCGTTCTCTGGTCTCGATCTTCCGCGAACCCTAGATCCCCAGGACAAGGCTCGGCGCGCGTACATTCTCTGGCATCAGCAGCGGCTCTTTGAGCTCTGGCACGTGTGGAACAATGCGATTCAGAAAATCAACCCCAATGCAAGCTTCCTCGCCAATGGCGGCGGTGGAACGCTGAGCGATCTCGATATGAAGACATTGGGAGCGCTGATGCCCACAGCCTGTGCTGACCGTCAAGGGAGAGCCGGGTTAACGCCTCCATGGGCTGCCGGCAAAAGTGCCAAGGAGTTTCGCTCCACCATGGGGCGGAAGGCAATCGCGAGCCTTACCAGCGTAGGGCTCGAAGACAAGTACCGCTGGAAAGACTCGGTACAGAGCGCCGCCGAACTGCGCCTCTGGATGGCCGATGGAATTGCCCAGGGTTTTCGTCCGACCTTTACAAAATTCAACGCAAAGCCAATGGATATGCGCTGGTTCCCTGTCATCGAGGAAGTGTTCAAGTGGCACTACGCAAACGAAAATTATTTCCGGAACGAAAAATCATTGGCGCGGGTCGGTCTGGTCTACTCGCAGCAATCCGCATGGTTTTATGGCGGACCGGAAGCAGCCGCCAAGGTCGATGAGCCGGGGCTCGGCTTTTACCACGCACTGGTTGAAGCGCGCGTTCCATTCGAAATGGTCCATGATCGCCTGCTCGATCGGGAACATGTCGATCAATATCGCACGCTCATCTTTCCCAACATTGCGGCGCTCTCAACGGAGCAGTGCAAGCAGATCAGCGAGTTCGTCGATCGCGGCGGAAGCATCGTCGCGACGTACGAGACTTCACTTTATGACGAGTGGGGCGTGCAGCGGTCCGATTTCGGACTAGCGTCTCTCTTTGGAGCGTCCTACACGGGCAGCAAGGAAGGCCCGATGCAGAACTCCTATCTTGAGCTCAAGAAAGATCCGGCAACAGGGCAGCACCATCCGTTGGTGGCGGGATTTAAGGATGCGGGCCGGATCATCAATACCATTCGCAGGGTTCACGTGGTTCCCATCAACGCGAACCAGTACTCGCCTCTGACTGTGATCCCAACCTATGCTGACCTACCCATGGAGGAGTGTTTCCCGCCGAAAGAAACGACTCACGATGCGGGAGTGTTTGTGCGTCAGGTGGGAAAGGGCCGCGTGGTGTATTTTCCCGGCGATCTCGATCGAACGTTCTGGGACGTGATGAGTTTCGATCATGCCATGCTGCTGCGTAACGCCGTAGCCTGGGCCACGGATGAGGCCGCCCCATTGTCGGTGGAAGGCAAAGGCGTCCTCGATGTGTCCATATGGGAACAGAAGAACTCCATGACCGTGCATCTAGTAAATCTGACCAATCCCATGATGATGAAAGGGCCACTGCGCGAGGTCATCCCGCTCTCCAGGCAAGTGGTCCGGGTGCGGATCCCCGAGGGTCGCCGCGTCAAGAGCGCACGGCTCCTCGTAGCCGGTAGTGATGTTCATTATCGCGAAGAGAAGGGCGCAATCGTAATCGAGGTGCCGGCAATCGACGTCCATGAGGTTGTTGCACTGGACTATGCCGTGTAAATTGGTCGGGATCGCGTACCGGCCCAATGTTTCGGCTTCAATGCCCGCCGCTGCGCTTGGGGCGCCGATCAACCATGCGCGATGGGATGCGGCAGGCGGAAGCGCATCTCCAGAGGAGATTTTCATGAAGGCCGCTCGATCGTTCATCGCATTCTTCTTTCTTTCTTGCCTTGCCGCCGCATCTGCGCTCGCCCAGCAAAGGCCGCCTGCAACGCCGCTCATCGTGCACGACCCCTACTTCAGCATCTGGTCCACAACCGAACGCCTTACGGACTCTGAAACCACACACTGGACCGGGTCCGCGCAGCCCATCGCCGGCATTGCGCGCATTGATGGCA
>CAVXVM010000065.1:0-3318 GCA_963765025.1 uncultured Acidobacteriaceae bacterium
CTGTTCGATGAGGGCCGAGGTGCCTGAAACCCAAGCGGCGGAGGGACTACGCACTCATCAGAAGCGTCGCGAGTGTATTGTCGCCAACTCGGACATTACCCATTACCGACCCAAGAACGCAAACCTCAGGTAGAACCCGCTGACGAACAGCACCCTTCAAACCAACCGAACCCCCATAAACAACGTGCATCTCCGCCCCGCGTTATCCTAGAAGGTCAATCACTCAGGCTTTCAGGAAAGCGCAAAAAACATGGCCGAAGAAACCACTACCTCAACCACAGCCGCTCCCGTAGCCACCATCGCCACACTAGGCCAGCATGAAGGCCAGTCCGTCACCATCCGCGGGTGGCTCTACAATCTCCGCGAAAGCGGAAAGCTCCTCTTCCCCATCTTTCGCGACGGCACTGGAACCGTGCAGGGCGTAGCCCACGTCAAGAGCGTTCCCGCTGAAGTTTTCGAAGCCCTCAAAGGCCTCACCCAGGAATCCTCCGTCATCGTCACCGGAAAGGTCCGTGCCGACAAGCGCGCCCAGGGCGGCTTCGAACTCGACGTTGAAAAGTTGCAGGTTGTCCATCGCGTCCCCGAGTCCGACCCCTATCCCATCACCCTCAAGGAACACGGCGTCGACTTCCTCATGGAGCATCGCCATCTCTGGGTCCGCACTCCGCGTCAATCCGCCATCCTCCGCATCCGTGCTGAAATCATGCGCGCCGCAGCCGAGTACTTTGACACCAACGGCTTCATCCGTACCGATCCGCCCATCCTCACTCCCGCAGCATGCGAAGGCACCTCCACGCTCTTCCCCGTGGACTACTTCGGCGACCCGGCCTATCTCACCCAGTCCGGCCAGCTTTACATCGAGTCCACCGCGCTCGCCCTCGGCAAGGTCTACAGCTTCGGTCCCACCTTCCGTGCCGAAAAATCAAAAACCCGCCGCCATCTCACCGAGTTCTGGATGATCGAGCCCGAAGTCGCCTACATGGACCTCGACGGCCTCCTCGAGCTCGCAGAAAACTTCCTCAGCCACATCGTGCAGAGCGTTCTCAAGAATCGCGCCTCCGAACTGGATGTCATTGGCCGCGACAAGACCAAGCTCGAAGCCATCCAAGCCCCTTTCCCGCGCCTCCGCTACGACGTTGCCGTCGAAATGCTCAACCAGGCCCACAAGGACGGCCACCTCGAAGCGCCCTTCGTCTACGGCAACGACTTCGGCTCCCCCGATGAAACCTGGCTCAGCTCGCAGTACGACCGGCCCGTCATGGTCAATCGCTACCCGGCCGACGTGAAGGCCTTCTACATGGAGCCCGACCCCCAGGACGCGCGCTACGCCCTCTGCGTTGACGTGCTCGCTCCTGAAGGCTACGGCGAAATCATCGGCGGCTCGCAGCGCGTTTCAAGTTTTGAGTTGTTGGACGCCCGCATCGAGCAGCACAACCTGCCCAAGGAAGCCTTCCAGTGGTATCTTGACCTGCGCCGCTACGGCAGCGTGCCCCACTCCGGCTTCGGCATGGGCATTGAGCGCGCCGTCGCCTGGATCTGCGGCCTCGACCACGTCCGCGAAACCATCCCCTTCGCCCGCACACTCCACCGCATCTACCCGTAGCGCAGTCGATAACGCAGGCCAATCAAGCGACTGCCGCGTCCTGGGCAGTCCGACGGGTGCCCCATTCATGCGACGTCTTTGTTCTTGTCGCATGAGTGGGAAAGAACCAACTCCCCCTCGAGCCTTCCGGTCACTCGGTCTCAAACGAAGAGCGGTCAGGAACTCGCGCCCTCCCCGCGGTGTCTAAGTCCTCAGAAGTTTCAGATTCGATCACGCAACCGAGCAGGAGGTCCCATGACAGTCGGCAACGGTCACGTTTCAAATCAACTGCAGGGAGACATCAATGTAACCCCATTGATCGACGTCCTGTTGGTCGTGCTCATCATCTTCATGATCATTGTTCCGGCAATCCCTCACGGCCTCAACGCGGCGCTGCCTCATCAATCCACAACCCCGTCTCACAACCCAGACACTCCCATCGTGGTCGATATCATCAGTGCCCGCGATGGACGTGTAAGCTACAAAATCAATCAGGACAATGTAAGCCTCAACGATCTGGCGAGCCGCCTCAGCGAACTGCTTTCCGCCCGCGCAGAAAAAGTCCTGTGCATCCGCGCAGACAGCAATCTCGTTTTTTCAACGGTCGCCCAGGTTGTCGATGTCGGAAAGGGCGCGGGAGCGGACCACATCGGATTAATGAAATCGGCAGACCAAATTTAAGCCAAACCCCGTAGTCCGGCAGGTCCCAGAATTCAACCTCCGCACGGGGTATGCCCAACTGGCTCCCGGACCAGCGGAGAAAGGTTCAATTGGGAATGCTAGCTTCTGCGGGAGATTCTGCCGGCATGGGTCTGGCCTTCGCCCCTGCGCAGATAGTGTCGGAGACGACCCAGGCTGCGCCGACCATAGCGACGGAGATCGCGTTGCCCGCCCAAATGAAGTGATTGCCCGACCCAGCGTGGAGCTGCGGAATCCAGAAAAGCAACTCGAAGATCACGATCTCCACAGTCAGCAGGCGCGACGCGAGCGGAGCCATGATGCCGGTGAGGATCGCTACGGCGGCTCCGAAAAAGCCCATGGTGGTGGCGTAGGCCCAGAACATCTTGTTCGGCGGCAGCCAACCAGGGATAAAGTTCAACAGACCCGGCATGTCAACAATGTGGACGATGCCAAAAGAAATGGGGCAGATACCGAAGAGGAGCACGAAGAAGGACCGGTGGCGCGCAAGGTATGAACCGGCAGGCGACAAGATCGCGCAAAGGACCAGGCCGGCGGCCACCAGGGACAACTCCTCAAAGACATTCCCGATCGGGTCGTAGTTGCCAAGATTCACAAAGGCCTGGGGCAGCCACAGGAGTGTGAAAACGGCGTAGAGAGCGGTGAGCGTCAGTGCACCGGCGCGAGCTGTTCGGCGACCTGGGAGCGCGAGCCCGGCGGCAAGCTCGATGGATCCGGTGAGATACGCCAGCGGCACGCGAAAGGGTACGTTCGGGCCCACGTGCTGCCACGTGACCGCGAAGTCACCCGAGGCCAGGCCGAGAACGCCGAGGGAGATGGCGCCGGCGGCGTACGCGTACATGCCGAGATTGGATATTAGACTGCGCTTTTCCATGGTTCCCCGGCATCGGCAATTGCGCCGCGCACTAATTCAACAGCACGTGCGCATTATCGTTTCCTCTGGGCGTCGAAATCAACTTCACAGTCAACTTCGCGGCAAGTGGCCCGCCCATCAACCCCGAAGAGTCACCCTGAGCCATGAGAAGCTGTGCCCAGTC
>CAVXVM010000066.1:0-4596 GCA_963765025.1 uncultured Acidobacteriaceae bacterium
TCCACCGCCTGCTTGCCCAGCCGCGCCGGCGAGAACTTTTCGCCCGAGTCGCGCATCGCCAGCGTCAACGCGCGAATCTCGCCCAGCGAAAGCCCCCGCAGCCAAGCCGCCATCAGCCACGCCGAAAGCTGCTCCAGCGGAATCGTTCCCGCCGCCGCGCCCGCCGCCACAAAACCGATCTCCCGCTCATTCAGCGCGACCCCGTCCCGTTTCTTCAGGATCAGGTCAATCATGTGCAGCAGAGCAGCCGTCGGAGGGATCATGAGCTTTGCGTCCTCGATTCAGGAACAGACTGAAATTATCGCAAGCCGGGGCGCTTTTCGGAAGGCAATCGGTATCTCCAAAGTACCTTGTCCGCTTTGCCACCCTTCCAGGCATCAATCTGCGCCAGAGGCCCAAGCCGCGGCATTGACCGAATGCGTTCATTGTGGAAGAATCCAGTGCCGCAGCAGTTTTCATCGCAAATGACCTCGCAGAAATCAAGGCTCACACCATGAACCGCTCGAAATCTGTCTCCCTGCATCGGGCCGCTGGGATAATCCTCTCAGTCGTTCTTCTGCCCGCAAGCCTTTGCGCCGCGCAAGAGGCCGCCCCGCCCGCCGCACCAGGCGCCTGCGCCAACAGCCAGCCCACCAGCTATCCAACCGCCTCCATCACCAACGGCAAGGTAAACGCCGTACTCTATCTGCCAAACGCAAAAACCGGCTACTATCGCGGTACGCGCTTTGACTGGTCCGGCGTCGTCGGCTGCCTCGCCTACAAGGGACACACCTACTTCGGCGTCTGGTTCCCCCACTACGACCCGCTGCTGCACGACGCCATTACCGGCCCCGTCGAAGAATTTCGTTCCGCCAACGGCGACAGCGCGCTCAAATACGACGAAGCCAAACCCGGCGATCCCTTCGTCAAGATCGGCGTCGGCGTGCTGCGCAAAATTGACGACTCGCCCTTCCATTTCACCGCGCCCTTCCAGCTCGTCGATGGCGGCAAGTGGGCCGTCCACACCAACCCCGGCGGCGCCAGCTTCAAACAGACGCTCAAGTCCTCCATCGGCATCGCATACGAGTACACCAAGACTCTCGCGCTCGACAAGAACGAGCCTGTCCTCGTTCTCAGTCACACACTGAAAAACACAGGAAAAGAAACCATCGACACCCAGGTCTACGAGCACGACTTCTACATGATTGACGACGCACCCACCGGCCCCGACTTTGTCGTCCGTTTTCCCTTCGAGCCCACGGCCGCGCACGACCTGGGCAACGGCGCGTCTGTCTCGGGAAGGGAACTCGTCTTCAGCCGCGAGCTTGAGACCGGGCAAACTTCGCAGAGCGTGCTCACCGGCTATTCATCCGATCCGTCGAGCTACGACTTCATCGTTGAGAATCGCAGGACCGGCGTAGGCGTCGAGCAGACCGGCGATCAACCCATCTCGCGCATCAACTTCTGGTCCATCCGCACCACCATCTGTCCCGAGGCCTATGTGCACATCAAGGTGGCTCCGGGCGAAACCGCGCACTGGACCATCCGCTACCGCTTCCACGCAAAATAATTTTGAGCGCGCCGCGTCACTTCAGCTTCAGGTCAAAGGCCACCGGCAGCACCTCGCTGAAGGGCATGGTCCGCATACCCCCTGCGAATGGGAACACCACCGGCGCTTCCGGCAGCACAAACTCCGCCAGCACCTGCCGGCAGGCGCCGCACGGAGGGCTCGCCGCGTCATTCAGGTTGGCCACGGCCACAGCCGCAATTCGAATCTCCGGCCCGAATTGGGAAACGGCACTCACCAGCGCCGAACGCTCCGCGCATATGGTCAGCCCGTAGCTGGCGTTCTCCACGTTGGCTCCCCTGACAACTTCGCCGTTGCTCAACAGGAGCGCCGCGCCCACGCGGAACTTCGAATAAGGCGCGTAAGCGTTCTGGGCAGCCTTTCGCGCTGCGGCAACCAGCATGGCAAGTAACGCTTCGGGCGCGGGCTGATCGGTTGGTTTCATACTTGCGTTTTCTCCACGAGATTTGAGGCTAAAGCATCTCCACCATTTCTGTACATGCGCGCGCAGCTTTTCCTAATCCCTAATCCCTGCCGGGGGCCCCGGCGAGCGGTCTTTGCTCGCTGGGGTGGCTAATCCCTGTCTTCCTCAAGTTGCGCCGCATCCATCCGATAACCCCCTTGAGTGCTCGCTGCGCCGCGCGTCACCATTCCGGCCGGCAGGATGAGGGTACGTGATGGATGAACTGACAAGAGAGTTCCTGATCGAGAGCCAGGAAGGGCTGGACCGCATGGAACGGTGCCTTACCGACCTTGAAACAAGGCCAAAGGACGCCGCCCTGCTTGGCGAAATCTTCCGCTCCGTGCATACGATCAAGGGAACCACCGGGTTCCTCGGCTTCAAGCGTCTTGAAAAGCTGGCCCACGCCGGCGAAAACCTGCTCGGCCTTTTGCGCGATGGAAAGCTCGTCGCCGATCGGCCTCTCATCACCGGCCTGCTGCAACTGCTCGACGGTCTGCGCTCCATCCTCAAGTCAATTGAGACCGAGGCATCCGAAGGCGGCGGCGAAGACACCCGGCTCATTGAAGAGCTTGGAGCATTGCAGGCCCCCGCTCATGCCCAACAGCCAGCCCGCGCGCATGCAGGCTCACAATCGGCCTCTACCGCCGCTCCGGTCGCGCCTCCGCAAGCCACTGTGCCCTCCGCCCCGCCCGAACCCGCAGTCGCCGTGGCGCCAGCCCCGCCCGTCAACGCTGCGCCCGCAGCCGAGCCCGAAGTCAACTCCACCCGCTCACAATCGTCGCCCGCGCTGGCAGCGGGCACAGCCGCAGAAAGCACCCTGCGCGTCGACATCATTCTGCTCAATCGCATGATGAACCTGGTGGGCGAGCTCGTGCTCACCCGCAATCAGGTGCTGCAGGCCACTGCGACGGATCCCAACATGACCCTGCTGTCGCGCCGTCTCGATATGGTCACCGCCGACCTGCGCGAGAGCGTGATGAAAGCACGCATGCAACCGGTCTCAAACATCTTTTCCAAAATTCCGCGCATCGTGCGCGACCTCTCGCAATCGCTCGGCCGCCGCGTGCGCCTGCAGGTCGAAGGCCAGGACACCGAGCTCGACAAGAGCCAGCTTGAAGCCATCAAGGACCCGCTCACCCACGCGGTCCGCAATTCCCTTGACCACGGCATCGAGTCGCCGGCCGATCGCCAGGCTGCCGGAAAGGACCCCGAAGGAACCCTCAAGCTGCGCGCCAGTCACGAGGGCGGCCACGTTATTATCGAAGTCTCCGACGACGGCGCCGGCATTGCCGTTGAAAAAGTTCGCCAGAAGGCCATCGAGCGCGGCCTCATCACAGCCGACCGCGCCGCCCAGCTCGGCGAGCGCGAACTGCTGCAGCTCATTTTTCTTCCCGGCTTCTCCACCGCCGCCCAGGTCACCAACGTCAGTGGCCGCGGCGTCGGCATGGACGTGGTCCGCACCAACGTTGAAAAAATCGGTGGCAAAGTCGAAATCGACTCCCGCACCGGCAAGGGCACCACCTTGCGTCTGCGCATTCCTCTCACGCTGGCCATTATTCCTGCGCTCATCGTGCGCAGCGTCAACCAGAGCTTCGCGCTGCCTCAGGGTTCGCTCTCTGAGCTCGTTCACATTCCGCCCGAGCTGGCCGCAAACGCAATCGAGTGGATTGAAGGCGCGCCCCTGCATCGGCTGCGCGGCAAGCTGCTGCCGCTCGTCTTTCTCGACCGCATGCTCATGCCCGCTGAAGAGCACCGGCTCGCCACCGAGCGCGACAACTTCATCGCCGTCCTCGATGCTGACGGCCGCCGCTTTGGTCTTGTCGTCGACGGCCTCGCTGACCCGGAAGAGATCGTCGTCAAGCCTCTCTCCGCCGTGCTCAAAAACATCGGCCTTTACTCGGCCTTCGCGTAGCAAAACGCCAGGTCGCAGCCCGCCTCGGTGCTCACGGTAAATCGCGTGCGGACCGGCAGGTAAAGCGTATAAGGCAGCCCGTCAAACACCATGGCGCGCTGCCCAAAACTCAGCCACTCGCCCCGCGAGCTCGTTACCGAGCAAACGCCGCCCAACACCACAATGGCCAGTTCGCGGTTGGTTGTTTCGCCGCTGTACTTCTGGCCGGCTTCTAGTTTCCGTGTTTCGAACGACAAATATTCGTATCCAAAACTATCTATCCGGTCGCGGAACTTCTCGGGCCGGACAAGCAAGTCACTCATCATCTCTCCAGGGGGAGCTTAAGCAAAACGCCGGCAAATGTAACGGGGACCCGTGCCGGACGAAAAGACAAGCAAAGTTGCACACGTGTGCACTTCTTCTATCATCTACGTGGTCAGTCCTCCTGTCAATAGAAATACCGGTCTCTTAAGTAACCAGTTTTTTGCCCGCATGTTGTGGAAAATAAGGGTCACATTTCGCAAAGAATTGGCCCACCCAGCCCCGTGTTTTATTTTTGCTGCGAAAGCAGATTGCAAATCATAGCATCCCGTTCGCGCAGCACGAACCCCAAGCCGCCTTCTCCAACCCAGCACGAAAAGGGGTGCCCCACATCTCGCTTCTCAGCTGTGGGAAAGCACGAACCTCAACCCGCCT
>CAVXVM010000067.1:0-40292 GCA_963765025.1 uncultured Acidobacteriaceae bacterium
TCAACGACGGCAAAATCGACGTGGTCATCAGCAGCATGGACCGGGCCCCGGTGCTGTTGCGCAACGTCAATCCCGACCACCATCACTGGGTCGAGATCAAGCTCATCGGCGGACCTAAAAGCCCCCGCGATGCGGTCGGCGCATCGGTCTACCTGACGGCAAACCGGATGCGTCAGCGGGGAGACGTCTTGAGCGGCGGGAGCTACCTTTCATCAAACGATTTTCGCGTCCACTTCGGCCTCGGCGACGCCAGCGATGCCGGCACGGCCGAGATTCACTGGCCCTCAGGCAGTAAAGAGACCCTGAAGCTTCCGGCGGTGGACCGCATCTATACCATCACCGAAGGCAAAGGAATTACCGGCGCAATGTGCGACGGAAAGCCCTGCGGCCCGCCTCGTTGAATTCGCCTTATGCTCAGTGAACGCGAGGCTGCTACGCGCACTTGCACTATAAGTTTGGCAGAAGCGAAACGGCGAGCTATTATACGTTGACGTTAGCGTTACCGAAAAGTGAAGTTCTGAAGGAGAATTGGCAATGATCGGTCGAGTTGGATTCTTTCTAGTGTTGGCAGGATTGCTGTTGCCGGCAAGCGTAGTGTGCACGGCACAAGACAAGGTGAAGTATGAGCCGACGCTTGCGTCGCTTGACAGTCATCCGCTGCCACAGTGGTATGCGGGGGCTAAGTTGGGGATCTTCATCCACTGGGGACTGTACTCAGTGCCTGGCTGGGCGCCGCTCTCCCATCCCGATCACGACTTTACCAGCGCGGACTACATCAAATACAACCCCTATGCCGAGTGGTACCTCAACGTCATGCGCGTTCCGGGCTCACCCACGCAGGCTTATCAACGCGAACACTACGGGGCCAATTCCAGCTACTACGACTTTGCTCCCATCTTCAACCGCGAGTCGAAGAAGTGGAATCCAGACAAGTGGGCAGACACCTTCCGCGACGCTGGGGCCCGCTACGTGGTTCTCACAACCAAGCATCATGAAGGCTTCACGCTCTGGCCCAGCACGACCGTGAATCCCAATCCTTCAATTCCTCAGAATGAGCGACACGCGGAGCGGGACATTGTCGGCGACCTGACAGCCGCCGTACGCAAAGATGGATTGAAGATGGGGCTCTACTACTCCGGCGGGTACGACTGGACCTTCAACTCCGGCCCCATCGAAACCGCGCAGGACTATCTTGAAGTCAGGCCGGAATCGCAGGCCTACGGAGACTACGCCTTCGCGCAGATTCATGAACTGATTGATCGTTATCACCCCGCGGTCCTGTGGAACGACATCGACTGGCCGAAAACAGGCCGGCCCATGCAGGTTGAAGCCGACTACTATAACGCTGTGCCCGATGGCGTCGTAGACGATCGGCTTGGTATCAAGCATGCAGACTTTGTTTCGCCGGAGTATCAGAACGTCGAGAAGATAAGTGAGAAGAAGTGGGAGGAGTGCCGCGGTCTGGGAAGGTCGTTTGGCTATAACCGCGCCGAAGGCGAAGCGGAAACCATTGCTCCTGCCGCTCTGATCGCCATGTTGGTTGACATTGTCAGCAAGAACGGTAACCTGCTGCTGGACGTTGGCCCGGAAGCCGATGGAACAATTCCTCCGGTGCAGATGGAGCGACTGAAGGCGCTGGGAGCCTGGCTCAAGCAGAATGGCGATGCCATCTACGACACAACACCGTGGGAGCGCGCCGTGGGCAAGACTGCCGAAGGCGATGATTTGCGTTTCACACGCAAAGGCAGTGATCTATACGCGACGATCCTCGGTGCTCCAAAAGCGCGGACGGCGACGATTGTGGGTGTGGCCGCGCGCCCAGGCATGCAGGTGACAGTTTTGGGCGAGGGCAAACCGCTGGAGACGAAGGCCGCCGACGGAAACCTCCAGGTGACGCTGCCGGAGCATCTGCCCGGGAACTACGCTTATGTGCTCAAACTGGCCGATTACGCGCGATAAGCCGGATCGGCGGCGTTTGATTAACCGAATAACTTGCAACCCCTCGCAGATTCTCGTGCAAATACCTGCGAGGGGCGTCCTTCAAAAAGTCGCGCTTCCACCTCCAAATGGCGGATGTCCCTTCACGTTCGGATCGTAGGCGTGGAGCGCGGCTAGTTTTTCCTTGGGCACAAATTCATCCCATGCCATGATGGGTTCTGCAATGGGCAGCGTGTGCGCTGTCTCAAAGTGCAGGGTCACAATCTGCTGCGGCTGGACGGGAATTGTGTAGGTGCCTGAGCCGGAGAGCCCGGATTTGTGCCTGCCTGTGAGGTCGGTGATGTAGGCCGGGCCGTGGGGCAGGGAGAGCTTGATCGTTGCTACACCCGCGATGCCGAGTGTTTCAGCAAAACGCAGTTCTATGTGGTCCCCTTCCCTGCGCATGGCCTCCACGATGATGTTGTCGGAGGTTTCAAGGAAGGCCTCGGTCGGACTGATCGAAACCTTGTCGAGCAGGACTGGAGGTTGGTTATACTCCCAGGCGAAGTGAGGAATGCGGGCCTGCTTCCAGGGCTCCGCATGCGGCGCCAACGCATAGCTGAAGACGTGCCTGCCCTTCCCGCTGGTCCATGGGTTGTCGAACTTGTGGTACTGATCTTCGGCGTTGAGCAGGTAGATCAAGGGCGTGTTGCCATTGATTTCGCGGCCACTGAGGCCACGGTCCAGGAGCGCCACACCGCCACCGCCGGCGAGTTCAAAGTCCATCCAGCGCACAGCTGGAACGATGCCTTTGTTCCAGCCGGGTAGTTCGGGATTGGGACGCGCCCACCCACTATGCGCAAAGCCGTAGGGAATGCCGCGCCGGACTTCGACGACATCCTCCGCGAGGGGAAACTCGGCGATCACAACCGAGTAATCGGGGATGTCGTTGAGTTCGGTCTCGAAGTCGATGCGCGGATAGTCATGGTAGAAACGCAAGCGTCGGATGAGCGCGCCACCGCCCCAGAAACGGCTGACCGCCTCGACGGTGATCGAGACGGGTCCGCGCTCAACCCTGACCTGGGAATCGTGGTCGCTTGATGAGTCGAGTTTCACTCGCCGGGGGCGCGGGGCCATGAAGTCGCCTGGATTCTTTTCCTCCTTGGCGGGCCGCTCGGCCACAATAACGTTCGCTGGTTCACGCAATAGCTCACGGCCTGAAGGCTTGAGGCGGAGGCTGGACAACGCGCCGGTCTTTGCATCGATCTGTGCGACGTAGTTTGCCGTTTCGATTGGAGCGGAGGTGTCGACCGCCTGCGGCTGAGAGGGCGCAGCGTCTGAGAGTTTGTGGCCACCGATGCTGAAGGCAGGCAGCCCTGGACTGCAAAGCACGCTGCCATTTGGCAGAGCCTCGCAGGGTACGTGTTCCAGGCTCTTTCCGGCGGGGAGTGCGAGGACGACCGGGTCCGAGCGTCTCCAGTTGAGCGGATTGAAGAGTCCGACGGCGGCGCCCTCGTGCAGCAGGACGCGAGCCGCTTCATCAAGGATGCGGGTGGTGGTGGCGCCCACCCAGTCAAAACGGTCGCGCACATCCCAGGAGCTCTCACTCACAAAGACCATCCCTCCTGCCGAACCCCAGAGAGTATTGCGATCCATGTTGAGGCACATGAGCGTCCACGCGCTGTTTGTGTCTTTGACTGGATAGCTGTATTTTCCGCGGAGACTGGCGATGGTGGAGAGCATCTCGGCTGCCTGGAGTGCCTGCTCGCTGGTGCGGTAGCGCGTCTTCACCTCGGGGTTCTCAATCCAGAATGCGTCGAAGTCATAGGCGGTGCCCGCGTGAGTAGTGGGAATCTGAATCTTCCCCGACTCAATGCCCGGGAGCACGGCATCGACGTACTGGCTGAGCGTGGAAAAGCGGATGCGGCTCTCGGAATCAAGAGCCTGCCATTGACTCAGGAGTTGAGACGGATACTCTTTTACCTCCGGAGCGCAGGAGTAATCGTCACCTCCACCGAGGACCAGGACTGGCGCTCCGGGCGGGATGAATCCTTCTTTCCAACCGAAGAACATGTCGAGCGCATGAAGTTGCTGCACCGTGAGCGGAGTCTTGCTGGAGAAGATGGGCTCGGCTTCGCTGTAGTGGCCCGGGCTCAGAGTCAGAATCTTTGAACCATCGGGCGAAACCGACCAGTAGATGCTTTTGCCGGTGGGATTCTTGCGGGTATAGACCATGGCATCCAGCCCGAGCCCCGCGGAAATCTGCGGCATCTGCTCGTGGGTCCCGCAGACATCGATAGTCCAGGCATAGCGAGGCTGGAGTCCAAAGACCTGCTGATACCAGCGCAAGCCCAGAACGCCCATACGCACCAGCGCTTCTCCCCCAGAGAGATTGATCGTGGGCTCCAGAAACATGGCGTTCACCAGCTCAACGCGCTTCTCGCGAACGCGTGCCTTCAGGTCCTCAAAGCGCTCGGGACGAAAGTTCTTGATGGCGATAATGTTGTTGATCTCGGATAGGACGAAAGCGTAGTTTGAGTCCGTATCGACCCGATCAAGATGGGTCAGATAGCTGTTGGCGCAATAAACGCGCTCGTGTGAGAACGTGGTGAGCCAACCGCAGCTTGCTGGATGGAAATTGGGCACGATGTAGACGTCGCGTTTTGATTCAGCTGCGGCCGCGCTGACCGGGCCGGCCACTCCTGTGCCGGCCGCGGCCGCCAGCAGACCGAGAAAATGGCGCCTGCTGAGCGCTTGGTCATTGTTGCCTGAATCCGCGGGACCGCAGGCAGCCTGCGGTTGAGATTGAATAGGTCGGCGCATTGGTTCCTTTCTTTCGCCGCCATGAATGTCGCAGGCAGCTGCTTCGAGAATCGGTCGAGTGTCGGATGAAGTATATACGCCAGCCAGCAAGGGTGGCTGCCAGTGGAGTTTTGAACGCCGATACACTCGCGGAAGCCAGAACAAGAATGACGGTGGCGACAGTTCCGACAGAAGTGAGTATCCTCCGGCAAAGCCGAAGGCTTTAGCTTTGGTGGCCCCTCAAAGCGGCCAGGGTGGAAAATCTCCATCTCGATTGCGGCTCATCGCCCGCGCCGTAGGCGCACTGTAAGTTAGCCCAGCGCTTTAGTGCTGGGTGAGCGCGAACAACAATTCATTCAGAGTGCCGTAGGCACGGTGCTCATGCCCCTACTCCTGCTCACGATCCTGCGTGAAAAATTCGAGAGCAGAAACCGGGCGCGACTTCCGTAAAAGTCAAACTTCTACTGCCACCCCGGCAAAGCCGGGAGTTCTCCCGTTTGTAATAGTCATTGAGTTTCTCGTGTACACTTGGTAGCTTCGAGGTTAACCTCCAAAGGAAATTCATGTGCACGCGTCTGCTCCTCCTCAGAATCGTTGGTATTAGCGTCACCGATTGGAGCTCGCGCGCGTGATCACACCAAGTCTTCCGCTTGGCATCGAGTTCCATGCAGACGGCGCATTCTTGTCGGCCAACTGTTATGCGCCTCAGAAGTACATCAAGAAGTGGTCGTGGCAATCGTTCTGGATCATGCAGGCATTCTGGTGCTGGCTTGTTCTCCCCATCACCGGCGCCCTCATCACCATTCCTCATCTTCGGCTTGTCTTGGCCCAAGCTCCCTCCGACCGGATGTTGTACGCGTTTCTGATGGGAATCGTTTACGGTATCGGTGGTACTGCATTCAACATCTCAATCCGCTATATCGGGTTTTCGCTCACCTACTCAATTGCGGTTGGTCTCTCCAGTATTCTCGGCACAATCATTCCACCCCTCGTCCGCGGACAAGTTGCAGCAATCGTCGGGCGTCCCGGTTCTTCATGGGTGCTGGCCGGGATAGCCGCGGGCGCGCTGGGGATTGCGATCTGCGGCGTTGCCGGGCGGTTGAAGGAGCGCGACCTCGATGCGGTCGCCGGAGAACGAGGTGAGTTTTCACTCATCAAAGGGCTCGCGTTATCCCTGGTGGCCGGGATATTTTCAGCTGTCTACGGCCTGGCGCTGGAGGTCGCTGCGCCAGTGGCCGATGTGGCAGAGCATTTGGGTGCGGGTGTTTGGAAAGGCAATGTGTCCTATATATTTGTCAACTCCGGTGCCTTCATCACGGCCGCCGCATTCAGCCTTTATCTGGCCAGGAAGAACCATTCGATCGGCGAACTGGTAGCGCTTCCCGCTGAGGCCGGCACGCGGCGTGTCACGCGGAATCACCTGCTTGCCTTGATGACCGGAACTCTCTGGTACGGACAGTTCTTCTTCTACAATCTCGGACACGTCCACCTGGGTCAGCAATATGAGTTCTGCAGCTGGGCCATTCACATGATCATGCTGGTCCTGTTCAGTAATCTCCTGGCCATCCTGTTCAGGGAATGGAGAGGAAGCGCCGCCAGCACGCGCCTGATGATAGGCTTTGGGATCGCAGTCCTCACCGCAGCCATCCTGATGCTTACCTGGGGCACTCACCTTGGGGGAATAACTTAATTACTTGGAGTACACAGCCATGGAACGATCTTCAAATTGTCTCGAAAAACTTGCACGCATGAAAGCAGCCTTAAGTCATCGGGAGCCGGACCGCGTTCCCGTGAGCGACTTCTTCTGGGGCAGCTTCCTCAAACGCTGGCGCGAGGAGTTTGACCTGTCAGCAGATGCGGATATTTACCGCTATTACAACCTGGATTGGATGCAGTTCAATCCAAACCTCGATCCTCATATAAAGCCGTTCGAGGTTTTGAAGGATTCTCCCGAGGAGGTGGTTGTCCGCACGGGATTCGAGGCAGTTCTCTTCAAGAAATTCAACCAGGCCATGCCCGCGTTCCTGAGCTTTGATACGGACACCATCGATAAGATGAATGCTTTCGAATTTGACGATCCGTGGGATACGCGCCGCTACTTCTCAGCGGGGGACGATCAGATCAATGGCGTTGGAGACTCATTCAATCGCAATCTTCCTTCATTCGTTGATCGCATAAATGCTGCCTGGACTGATTTTCCGGCGTTTGGCGGAGTTTGCGAAGCGCATGAGACGATGTGGCGCATTATCGGTTCTGAGAACACGATGTGCTGGATGGGCATGTATCCGGACGAGATTGCACGCTTTGCCCATCGAATCAATGAGTACGCTCTTGAAATCGTCAAGGCGCAAATCAAAGCGGCGGACGGTCATCTCGATGGCATTGTCATCTGGGGCGATGTTGCCTACAAGAAAGGGATGATGTTTTCTCCGGCTTTCTGGCGGAGCCATTTCAAACCGGGCGTGAAAGCTCTTATTGACGAGTGTCACTCTCATGGTCTGCCTGTGATTTACCACGGATGCGGAAATGTGAATCGAATCTTTGAGGACTTCATCGAGGTTGGCGTCGATGCGTACAATCCCCTGGAATTCAAGGCGGGAATGGATGCCATCGACCTGCGTCGGCGATTTGGTCATCGCATCGGATTTTGCGGGAATATGGATGTGCAATTGTGGGCGGCCGGAAGCCGTGAGGAACTAAAGGCCGCGGTCCTTACAAAACTGAACGCCGCCAAGGGCGGTGGATTCATCTTTCAATCCGACCACTCTGTTCCAGGGAACGTACCTCCCGCCAGCTACGAATATGTTGTTCAGCTGGTTCGCGAGCACGGCCGCTACCCTCTTCTTCTGGGCGAATATGACATTCCCGAATTTGACGAAAAGGTCAGCGCGTAGCGGCCGAGAGTTGTTCGGCGTCATCCTCAAAAAAGGCACAGACGATTAGTGGTGTCCGCCACCGCCACCGCCGCCACCGCTGGGGTGCGAGCCGCCACCACCGCCGCCACCACCAATGCTGCCGCCGCTGGGGTGCGACCCGCCACCACCACCGCCACCACCAATGCTGCCGCCGCTGGGGTGCGACCCGCCACCACCACCGCCGCCATAGTTGCCGCCGCCGGACGGACGGGAAGCCGAAGGAGGCGGACTATAGTTGCGTGGGGCCTGGCTGGCCGGGGGAGGGACGTAGTTGTTTGCACGGCCAGTTGACCAGCTCTGATGAGCGTCTGGCGGTTTGCCTACACGGCCACCGGGTGGTACGCCGGGTACGGGTGCTCCGGTATTCGCATTCGACGCGCCATTCGCAGCGCCGGGCTGAGGAACCTGGGCGCTGGGCCGAGGAACGTTAGGCACCGCCGTGTACCGGGGCTCGGGTGTCGGCGCATAGCTGGCACGTCCTCCCGTAGAGGTTCGAACGTCGCTCGTGGGGTAATTTTCGCTCCTCGTCCCTTGATAGCCACCAGCAGGATGATAGACAAATCCTGAGGGCGAGGGCTGATAGTGCTCGTGCGAAGGAAGCGGACGCAACGGCGCAACGGTTGCGCCGGCAATTTCAGCTTGTGCATTACGATTGCGCAAGGGCAGCGAACCTGAAGCAACGAAGGAACCCCGTTTCACTGGGACGACTGGAGCGACTGCGCGGTTTCCGGGCCCGAGAAGAATGGGTCGCCGGATAGGGCGATAGCCGCGGGGCAGATTGCCCAGGTTCAGGCCGCGATAACCGCCGGTACCCCACCATGGATTGCATCCGCCCATGCCCATGCCGGGCGCCCAGCCCCAACCAAACCCGTCATAGAAGTTCCAGGCTCCGCACTGGTACGGCAGATAGCCCCACGGATAGCCCGAGACGAAGATGTAGCCGTAGCCCGGAGTTGCCATCCAGTTCCCGTTCGAGTAGGGATCGAATCCAGGATTGGAGGCGTCATAGGGCGACCAGACGTAGCCCTGGCTGGGAACGTTGTACCAGCTGCCGTTGGCGTCCAGGTCGTTCCATGCCGGAGTGCTGTTGTTGGCAAAGTTAGTGGCTGCGCCCGTCTGGTCTGCCGCTTCTGCGTTGAGAGCCTGATCGCGATCGGAGTTCCAGGAGTCCCACGAATCCGGCTCGATGGAATCAGAAAGATTGTAGTGGCCGGGATCGGTGGCGTTGAGCGCAACGCTCTGGCCGCCATGCAGATCGACGGCCATCGAGTTTCCACGCTCCAGGTGGGCATTGCCTGAGAAGACCGCAAGTTCGCCCGGTGGGCTGTCGAGTTTGACGCGCATGACGGTGAAGCCGGTGGCAGTGGCCACGCTGTCACCAAAGGCAACACGCAACGGCGCGCCCTGGGCGCCTCCCTGCAGTTCGAAGTAGGCGAGGCCGCTCTCCAGGCCAACCGCGGAGCCCTGGGCGGCAACCACCGTAAGCAACAGCGCGCTGCCTGGAGCCAGTCGAACCACACTGCCATCGTCAAACTGAATCTCCGCCTTGCCGTCATCGCCGGTCTCAACGCGGGTTCCTGTAAAAAGTGGAGCATTCACAAGGGCGGGGTCGGCGAGCACCTGGCCACCCTGCGAGATTCTGACCTGGCCCTCAACGCTGCTGAGACGAGCCGCGCCCGCAGCTGGCTGGGTGGCGTCGTCCGCCCTGCTGGCCGGCGCCAGCAGAAGGGCTGAAACTACCATTGCCGCAACTCCCGCCGATGCCATAAACCCATGCTTGATCATTGTGTGCCTCCCCAAACGCACCCAACCTATATAGGACACCCTGAAGGATCAAAATGTCGCGCAAAATCTGCAACAAAATGAATTCTACGCCCCCGCGCGAGCGAGCAACATCCGCGCCCGCTTCCTTACCCTGTCCATCACCTCCGGATCATCGGCAAGGCGCTCAAGGATGTCGCGAATAACGCCTATCTGGCGCAACCGGCCATCTTTCACCGCGTCGACCATGAATTCGGTCTCCTGATCCAGACCTAGCCGGTCATGCTGGAGCAAGAGTTCGAGCCGAGCGCCCTCGCGAATGGTTTCGGAGACGCCCACAAGCGTGTCTCCGAGCTCGGCGATTTCCTTGTCCTTTGAGAAGTTGAATGTGCAGCTTCCCTGCCCTTCCGGTCCCGCGTAGCTGATCTTCTTCCAGCCTTGAAAGGCTACCTTCAAATGGCTGTCGCAGTCCTCGCGGAACCAGTGGTGCCCGCGCGCCACCTGAAAGATGTGCGCGGCGTACTCCGGACTGAGCCGAACATCGCGATCGACGTCCGGAACATCCATCGACTCGGATTCGTTGGATGGAGCGACTCCGTGTTCGGAGTGAAAATGGCCGTTGCCGTCGGGATGAAGGATTAACACCCAGTGCGCGGGGTTCGTGCCGGGATTGGAGAAGTCCACCTCGACGACCGGATCGCCGGCAGGCCACTGCTGGGTGTTGGCCGCAGGAGCCAGCGCGGCCAGAAGCAGGGCAAAGAGCGCCAAAACCGGTTGGAACGAAACACGGTTCATCGGCCGGCGCTCCGCACTGGGGTTTGGGGCTGGTTCTGCAACCCCAGCGTTTGCGCTGTGTGTATGTGGCAGATAGCGATGGCCAGCGCGTCTGCCGCATCGGCAGGTTGGGGCAATTCGGCCAGGTTGAGAAGGCGAGCCACCATGAACTGAACCTGCTCCTTTTTTGCGAGACCGTAGCCAACCACGCTGGACTTGATTTTAAGAGGTGCGTACTCGGCAACGGGCAGACCTAGGCGGGCCGCGGCAAGCAGCGCCACTCCCCTCACCTGGCCCAGCTTGAGCGCCGACTTCGCATTCACCGAATAAAAGACCTCTTCAATCGCGACAACATCAGGCTGCCAACGCTCAATTTCAGTGGAGAGTTCACGAAACACCTGTTCAAGACGCTCGGCGGTGGATTTTGTTTTGCTGAGCCGGATAGCTCCCATGGCTTTGCAGATCAGGCGCTGTTCGCGCGCGGTCTCGTCCGGCTCCACGACACCGTAGCCGGTAATCTCGGTTCCACAATCGATTCCAAACACCCGCATCGGGTCCAAGTGTATCGCAGATGGCGGTATCTCATGGCAAACGAACGCCTTCAATGTGCCGGGCTGGACAAGCCGGTATCCGGTCCCATCTTTCAACAACCAAACGCCGCGACCCGGAATCGGACTGTTAACGAAAGTTTGATCAAAAATCACACGAAAGTCTCTTTCAAAAATCTAAATCCGTTGTCTAATCGTATTAAGAGTGAGAGTGTGATGGAGCGACTTTCCCCCAAGTCGATCAAGCACGACGCCGCCGTGTGGCTGCGGCAGGGCATGTCGCCCCAGCGCTTGGCTCTCACGCTGGCTCTCGGATTTGCCATCGGCTGCATCCCTGTGGTCGGCATTCCAACCGTGCTTTGCGCGGGTCTGGCGCTCACGTTGCGACTCAATCTGCCGGCAATCCAGGTGGCCAACTACCTGGCCATGCCGTTGCAGCTGGTCATGATTGTGCCGTTTGTTCGGATGGGCGGGTGGCTGCTCGCTTCCGGATCGGCGCCTACACCCTCGACCCGGCAGATCTTGAGCTATTCCCCCTTCGAACTCGTTACGCAAATGTCCAGCCTGGCTGGGCACGCGCTCCTGGCCTGGATCCTGATGGCGATTCCAGCGGTGCTGCTGATGACGGTCACCCTGACCGTGATGCTGCGGCGCATTCCCGCCCTTGACCCTGTTGAAGTGGGCGACTGAAAACCAGCAAGCGCATTTCGGCCGCCCCAGGAACAAGAAAGAAAGTCCAGGAACGGCCTGCTGAAACACCCCTATTGCGGCATTGTTTTGAAAGGGCGCGGCTTTAGACGTGCCGTAGGTGCTGCAATGTGAACGTGGGCTTTAGCCCCTGAGGGATGCATTTCTGGCCTCTTGGGCTTTGTCAGCACACTCGAACAACGAAAACAACTCAAGAATAATTTTGAAGGCCCGCACCCAAAGCCCGAGCACCTATTTACCGGCGTAAGGGTCGTTCACCGGCACACCGCTGTCCACCCAGGCCGTGTAGATCATGTCGCGTAGCATGCTGGCTCCCGCGGCAACGCGCTCGGTGGTAAAGGCGCGCGACTCCGGCGTTCCCTCCCCATTAAATCCCCCAGCCTTATCCAACTGGTACACCTTCTCCACATAGGTGCTGGTATGGCGGAGGTAGGCAACGTAGGCATCGAAGATGTCGCCATCGATCGCCTTTGTGGGCGTCATCTGCGCCAGCACTGCAGGAGCATGGATGTTTGCACCCACAAAGGGCCCCTCGAACTGCCAGTGAATCCGGTGAGAGGTGGTGTAGCCGTTGGGATTGGGTCCCGTCCAGCCGTTGTACTGGATGGTGGTGTGCAGCGGCTGTGAGCCGTCGCCCACGTAGTGGCCGAGCCACCCCGCGTAAAAGAGGATGGCGTCTTCGACCGGACGAGTGTCTTCGTGATTTGCGGCCATCGCGCGGTACTGGCGCATGGCGGCCTTTAAGCGCTCCCAAACTTCAGTCGTCACCCAGGGCTGAAGTCCGATTTTCTCCGGGCGCTCGCCGGCAGCATAGACCTCGGCCTCAAAATCAAGCCGCTTGTGCGGCAGGGGGCCAAGAGCATCGGCCGGCTCCAAATCAATGAAGTGTTCGGGAGCCTGGGCCGCAACCAATTCAGGTTCCGCAGGAGAGCGCCAGCGATCGGGTTCGGGACCAAGATACTCAAGCTCCTCGATCGCAGCCTTGGTACGGAGAAACTCCGGCACGTCCGCCGGCAGATTCGCGACCGCAAGACGATTGATGAGGCGATGGCCTTCATTACCCCAGGCGCGGGATGCGGTCGGATGAAGGGCGAGGCACCCGACCACGACAAGGGCTACAAGAAGAGAACGCTGAGCAGGTCGCTTGAACAACATGAGGCAAGTATAAGACCCGGCGAGGAGGTCGCAATTTGCCGGGCGCCCCTGGGGTAGCGCCAAGTGGTACGGGGCTCCGAATTACCTAGAGGAACTAGCTGCAAACGCATATACTACGTGCAAACTGTTGCATATACTGCCTGCAAGCAGTGTTGTCGCAGAGGCCCTGTGTTTGCGGATGCAACACGCACGGATTTGAGCAGCCGAGGGAACCAATGGGTGACCCAGCAGCGGAGACAAGAGAAGCCGGCCATGAGCAGGCTTCACCGGCGGGCGCGGGCAGAGTTTTCATCCTCTGGACGGTCCTGGCGGTCACGGCCCTGCTTCTGGCTGCGGGCGCAGTTGCATTACGCCTGATTGCCGGCCCCGATTATGATGGACTGCTGATGCTGGCCGCCTGCCTTGCCGCTTTGCTGCTGGCGCTGCGGCTGCCCAGCCGAAACCCCGGCAGCAAAGCGGCGCAAAAGCGCGAAACAGATGCTCAGCCCGTTCCCTCCCCATCGCAGGAGATTCTGGATTCTGCCGGGACGGCAGTGGTGGCCGTAGGCCTTGACCGCAAGCTGATCTATGTCAATCCAGCCGGCGAGCGATTACTGGGATCGGACGCCAGTGAACTCCTGCACGGCTGGACGATGTCTGATTTTATGGCGCCCGGCGAAGGCGCTCGCCTGGTAAAGGAGATGGAAAAGCTATGCGGCGTGGACCGCCCCGAAGAGCCAACTTCCGCGGGACGCATGAGCGCCTATCTGAATTGCCTGCGCGCGCTGCCGCCAAGCATGGTTCCCAGCTTTGACGCGCAGCTGCGTCGCAAGGACGGAACTGTTTTTCCTGCTACGCTGCACATCTCCGCGCTGCGCGACCATACCGGCGCCATCAACGGCCTGGTGGCGACAGCCATCGACCAGAGTTCCACGCTCCACAAGGAACAAGCGCTACGCGAGTCGCAGGAGCGGTTCCTCGATCTGTTTGAGAGTTCAAGCGAGATGATCGCCACCTTGAGCCCGGCGGGGCGATTCCTTTATGCCAACCCCGCGTGGAGGAGGACCTTTGGCACCGACGAGCACTCGCTCATGGCGCTGGACTCGTTTGAAGAACTCTTTGGACCGGACTATCGAGGCGAAGTGGCTGCGTTGTTCCGGCGCGCTCTGGACGGTGAGGCGATTGATCGCGCGCCGCTTCGATTCCACGCGAGGGATGGTCGGGTTCTGGAGTTTGAGCTGAACCTGAGCCAGCGCCAGAAAGCCGGGAATCCTCTGGCCGTGCGCTGCCTTCTGCGCGATGTGACCCAGCAAAAGCAGCGCGAGCACCGGCTGGCCCTGCAACTGGTCGTGAGCCAGATTGTGGCCGAGAATGCGACGCCGGAAGTTGCAACCATGCGGATTCTTGAGGCCCTCTGCCTGTCGCAGGGATGGGACCTGGTCATCAAGTGGCGGGTTAACGCCAAGCAAAAGGGGCTTGAGTTTTCGACAGCATGGGGTGCAGCCGGGCGCAAAGCCGAGGCCCTGATCCAGGAGAGCATGGGGCAGACACTGGCCAACGGGGTTGAACTGCCGGGACGAGCCTGGAAAGATGGACGCCCAGTTTGGATCGCCGATCTGAAGTCGGCGCCGGTGAGCCCGCGCATTCAAGCAGCGATGAAAAAGGATATGGTCTCCGGCTGGGCCGTTCCCGTGCGCGTGGGTAATTCCGTGCTCGCGGTCTTGGAGTTCTACTGCCATTTCAAGCTGCGCGAAGATCGTGAAGCGATGGCGGCGATTGAAACCGCGGCCGCATCGCTCGGCCAGATGCTGGTTCGCTCGCAGGAGCGAGGCCGGGCCGATGAACTTTACCGTCAACAGGAAATTCTGCTGGACTCAGTGGCAGACGGAATTTGTGGCCTCGACCGGCATGGAAAGGTGAGCTTCGCGAATCCGGCTGCAGCGCGGCTGCTGGGATCGACGGCTGCTTCGCTCACCGGAAAACCTGTTCATGACCTCCTGCACGGTACTGCTCCAGCCAATCGCAAATGCCAGGAGGATTGCGCATTGAAGCGCGCAACAAGCCGGCAGGCCGCTTCCTCGGGCGAAGACAGCATCTTCCGCGCGGACGGAAGTTCGTTCCCAGCCGAGTACGCACTCACGCCAATCTTCGACCAGGGACGCATCTCCGGTTCGGTATTGAGCTTCAGAGACATCAGCCAGCGTAATGCGCTCGACCGGATGAAAGACGAGTTCATTTCCACCGTCAGCCACGAATTGCGTACGCCGCTCACGTCGATCCGCGGTGCCCTGGGACTGCTGTCTTCAGGAATGCTGGGAGAGGTGAATGAAAAGTCGGCAAACCTGCTTCGCATCGCAATGACCAACAGCGACCGCCTGGTTCGGCTGATCAATGACATTCTCGACCTCGAGCGAATCCAGAGCGGACGCGAGCCGCTGACCTTCAAGCCCATTCAACTCTCCGATGTCGTGCGACAAGCTATTGGAGACATGCAGCCGGTGGCCGACTCGGCCGGTGTGCAGTTAATCCACGACACGACGCAGGCTGAAATTGATGCCGACCCCGATCGCCTGTTACAGGTGCTCACCAACCTGCTGTCGAATGCCGTCAAGTTCTCGCCTCCGAATTCGACCGTCTCCATCATGATCAGACCCGGAGTGAGTGGAATCACGATGTCGGTGATCGATCACGGACGGGGCATTCCGGCCGACAAGCTGGAGGCAGTGTTTGGAAGGTTCCAGCAGGTGGACGCATCCGACTCGCGCCAGAAAGGCGGCAGCGGACTCGGATTGGCGATTTGCCGGACCATCGTTCTCCAGCACTCGGGGCGCATCTGGGCCGAGAGAAATCCGATACGCGGCACGACCTTCAGAGTCTTTCTTCCTTATCACCCGGTTCCACTTGAAACGCCCGCAGGATTGCCCGAAAACGAGACCGGTCAAGGAACCGTGCTGCTGGGCGGAGCGAATGTGGATTCGCGGTTGCGCATTGCAGCCCAGTTAACGGGACACGGCTATCGCGTGGTGGAGACAGGGACCCTGGAGCAGACGCTGGCTGCTGCTCACGACGGCGTAGAAGCGATTCTGCTGGACACATCGCTTGATGGCATGAACGGCTGGGAGATTTTGCCGTTGCTGCGCAAGCTCGATCCGGAAGCGCGCACGCCAGTGGTGCTGTTGAGCGTTGACAACCCGCATGCCGCAGGCGCGATGCCCGACGGCGCGGCGCTTGGCGTGGCGGGATGGGTGGCCAAGCCGATAGAGGAAGACGCCTTGCTCGGCGAGTTGGCGCGCGTTCTATGCGGACCGGGCGAAAAGGCGCGCATTCTCGTTGTCGAGGACGACAAGGATCTCGCTGGTGTAATCGGCGAAGTGTTTGCCCGCGACAGCATCTCAGTCAGACTGGCGCACTCACTTGAGCAGGCGCTTGAAGGTTGCTTCAGCTTCCAGCCTCACCTGCTGGTGCTCGACATCGGGCTGCCCGACGGCGACGGTTTCAACGTGGTGGATTGGCTCAGGCAGCACGAGTCGCTCGCACAATTGCCCCTGGTGGTGTACTCTGGCCGCGACCTTTCCCCAGCGGAGCGGCGCAACCTGACGCTCGGCCCCACGCACTTTCTGGCCAAGGCGCGCGTGCAGCCACAGCAGCTTGAAGCCCTTGTGCTCACCATGCTGCGAAGCTCGCGCCAAATGGAAGAAGCACCCACAGAGCAGTAACCAGCCACAGTCCCCTGCCCTCTGCTGCCCCTCCACTCCATTGCCCAACTCGATGCCTGTCGGACCGTTGCCCATCGACATCTGCAGCTCGACAGCACAAAATAACAAGTGAGGTATCCTGCGGTGGCCCGTAAAGTGCTCATCATCGATGACGAAGATGACATTCGCGAAGTGGCCGCGCTCTCGCTTGAGAGCGTCGCCGGATGGGTTGTTGTCACGGCGAGCTCAGGTGCGCAGGGACTGGCACGCGCGCAGGAGCACAAACCCGACGCCATTTTGCTTGACGTGATGATGCCAGGCATGGACGGCCCAAGCACTTTTCGCGAGCTGCGCAACAATCCGTTAACCGCAAAGATTCCGGTATTGCTGCTGACGGCGAAAGTGCAAAACTCAGACCAGCGCCGCTTTGCAGACCTCGGCGTCGAGGCAGTCCTGTTCAAACCTTTCGACCCGCTCACCTTGTCAGCCCAGATTGCCAGCGTCCTGGGCTGGAGCTGAGCTCACCCACTGCCATGGAACACGAACAAATGCCTCATGAACACACAGATACAAAAATTGCTGCGAGTGGAGATCTGTCCGCGGCGATTGATGTGTTGTGGGCTCGCTTTCTGCCCGAGATTCGCAAGCGTGTGGAGCTGCTGAAGACTGCGGCTGCGGCTTGCGCGGCCAATAATCTTTCGGCAGAGGATCGCGGAGAGGCTGTTGCCGCCGCGCATAAACTGGCTGGATCGCTGGGAACTTTCAATCTGGCGCGGGGAACAGAACTTGCGCGTGAGTTTGAGGTACTGGCCTCGCGCGACGAGACGCCGGATGCAATTGTCGCAAAGAGGCTGGCAACCATTGCCTCAGACCTCACCATCCTTGTCGAGAGCCGCAAATAAATCTGCGCAAGCTGGCCAGATCGAAGAGCGTGGTCAAACTAGGCCGCCAACTCGATGCCCCCAAGTTGCGCGACACCGCAACGAGCGTTCTGGTATATTCCTCCGGTTCATCAAACATCAAGGAGTGCAGACCCTGATTTCCAGCCTTATTCCTAAAAAGTTTACGTCGATGATTGCGATGGCCACTGTACTCTGCTCGCTGGGGTCCTTGGAAGCGGCGCACGGCCAGGACGCGGAGAAGGCCACCACTGACTGGAAGGTGATCGGCGGAACGACGGGAAACTCGCACTACTCCGCACTGCAGCAGATCAATCGATCGAACGTGAGCAAACTAACGCAGGCGTGGGCGTTTGATACCGGCCAACCAGGCGGGCTCGAGACAACGCCGATTGTTGTGGATGGTGTTCTCTACGCGTTTACTCCGGCACAGCAGGTGATTGCGCTCGACGGAGAAACCGGAAAGCTGAAGTGGAAGTTCGACTCGGGAATCAACGGAACACAGCCGGATCGCGGCATTGCCTACTGGACCGAAGGAAAAGAGCGGCGACTGCTCGCCGGCGTGATGAATTTTGTCTATGCGCTCGACCCGGCGACAGGCAAAGCGATCGAGAGCTTCGGCAAGACTGGACGAATTGATCTGCGCGAGGAACTTGGCCGTGATCCCGCCCTGCAGTCCGTTGCGCTCACCAGTCCCGGCGTCGTCTACAAGAATCTCTTGATTGTGGGCGGACGCAATCCCGAGACGCTGCCTGCGCCTCCCGGCGACATCAGGGCGTACGATGTGCGCACAGGCGCACTACGCTGGTCGTTTCATACCATTCCCCACCCCGGTGAGTTCGGGTACGATACCTGGCCCAAAGAAGCGTGGAAGACGAGTGGTGCGGCGAATAATTGGGCGGGGATGGCAGTCGACCTTGAGCGCGGAATTGTGTTTGTGCCAACCGGTTCGGCTGCGCCTGACTTCTACGGCGTAACCAGGATCGGAGACGATCTCTTCGCAGACACGCTGCTCGCATTGGACGCGGCAACCGGCAAGCGCCTGTGGCATTTTCAGGGAGTGCACCACGATTTATGGGACCGCGATTTTCCCGCGCCGCCGATTCTGGTCTCGATCAAGCGCGATGGAAAATCGATTGCGGCAGTTGCGCAGACCACCAAGCAAGGGTATCTCTACGTTTTCGATCGCGTGAGTGGAGCCCCGCTGTTTCCGATTGAGAACAGAACCTACCCGCCAAGCACAACGCCGGGAGAAACGGCTTCGTTGACGCAGCCATTTCCGTTGGCTCCTGAACCTTTTGCGCGACAGACCGTGACAGAAGAGACGCTCACTCGCCGGACGCCCGAGGCACATGCGTGGGCGGTAAAGCGGCTCGGTGAGTTGCGACATGATGGCCAGTTTGTGCCGCTCAGTGTGGGAAAAGACACGCTGGTTGCTCCAAGTTTCGAAGGTGGTGCAGAGTGGGGCGGCCCGGCAGTCGATCCCGAGAGCGGCGTGCTTTTCATCAACGCAAACAACTATGCATCGATCGGTGCGCTGGCAGCGAGCCGCAGCGGCTTGCCCGGACGGCAAACCTACATGAGCCAGTGCGCAGTGTGCCATGGAGATCATCGGCAAGGCTCAACAGAGATTCCGTCGCTTCTTGAAGTGAGCCACAAGCTGACGGCCGAGCAGGTCGAAGCGGCCATCCGCGGCGGCAAAGGACGCATGCCCGCAATGCCCCTGGAAGACCGGGCGATGAAGGATCTGCTTGCCTACCTTGAAACAGATAAGGAATCGCCGGGAACTTCGAGCGCCGCGGAAGAGCCCACGCAATACGCGATGACCGGCTATCGGAGATTTGTGGATCCCGACGGATATCCGGCGACTGCTCCGCCATGGGGCACACTGAATGCGCTCGACCTGAAGACCGGTAAGTATCTTTGGCAGATTCCGCTGGGAAGCTATCCGGAGCTGGCAGACAAGAATACAGGAAGCGAAAACTACGGTGGCCCGGTTGTAACGGCGGGAGGCTTGATCTTTATTGCCGCAACCAACTTCGATCACAAGATTCGCGCCCTCGACAAGAAGACAGGAAAGTTGTTGTGGGAAGCGACGCTGCCGTTCGCGGGCAATGCGACTCCTGCGACGTATGAGGTTCACGGGCGCCAGTTTGTCGTCATTGCTGCCGGTGGCAGCTCAATGAATCCGAGAGGGCCAACTGGTGGCGTATATGTGGCCTTTGCGCTGCCTGAATGAGCTGATCTGCGGGTAACTCCAGCTAACTGCGGAACTCAAGAACCCGAGAAGTCACGGCCTTTGCGCTCGGGCCCGAAACCGCAGATGACAAACAATGCGGCGATGGTGCAGAGCTCAAACGCCGTAAGTGCCCACGAATAGCCAAGACGGTTCCGCAGCGCATATTCAATGCCCACTGAAGGTGCCCCAAATAACATGCCAAGTTGGTAGACGACGCCAGGAAAGAGGCTGCGCACGCTGTCGGGCGATAGTTCATTCAGATGCGCGGGAACGACGCCGAACACGCCCTGCACGCCGAACTGCATCATGAACGATCCAAGCGCAAGAACAATCAGTGACGTGCCAAAAGCCCATGCGGGAATCGAAAGAGCGGCAAGAGCAAGTGCGAGCATGATCGAGTTACGCCTGCCAAATCGTTCCGATAAGTGACCGATGGCAAGGCAGCCGAGAATGGCCCCGATGTTATAGAGAATGGTTAAATTGGAAACAGCAATCGTGGATAAGTTGTGCGCCGACTTGAGAAAGTCGGGGTATAAGTCCTGGGTCCCGTGCGAGAGGCACGTGATGACCGTCATCAGCAGGACGAGATAAAGGAATTCCTTCTTGTATTTGAGCGGAGTGCGCAGGATATCGGCGAAGCCTGCCGCGCGATTCTTTTTCCATGCCGCTGGTTCAGGAGCGAGCACAGTGAGCAGTGCAACCAGACCGGCAAGAATGAGCGCCGCAAGGAACATCCACCTCCAGCCAAAGCGAGGCTCAATTGTGCGCATGGCGACAGCCGCAAGCAGATAGCCGAGAGAATAACCAGCCTGCAGGATGCCGGAAAAAAGACCGCGCCAGCGTGGAGGCGAGCTCTCCATGACGAGTGAGGCGCCGATGCCCCAGTAGCCGCCCATGCCGATGCCATAAAGAGCGCGAAACAGAAGAAAGACCGTGTAGTTTGGCGCGAAAGGAGTCAGCGCGGTGAAGATGGAAAAGAACAGCACGCAGCCGATGAGAGGACGGCGGCGGCCGAAGCGATCCGCGATGGAGCCAAGGATGAGCGCGCCAATCGGCCGTGTGGCAAGGGTGATGGTGATGCTCCAGACAATCGCGGCTTTGTCGACACGAAAGTTTTTTGCTAGAGCATCGACCACGAAGATGAGAATGAAAAACGTGAAAGCATCGAGGACCCATCCAAGGATTCCCGAGCCCACGGCAAAGCCCCAGCGGGAAGGCAGCGGCTGCTTGCTATCCATGCGGCTCTTCCTGACGTTTCATCGGCATTAGAGCCTCGGCACGGTAAGGCCGCCGTCCACGAGCAGCACAGAGCCAGTTGCGTACTTAAGTTCGCCCTTGGCAAGCAGGCATACGGCGCTGCCAACATCGGCGGGCGTTCCCCAGCGCTTTTCAAGAAGCAGCCCGGCGTCAATCAGCGCATCGTACTTCTCGTGAACGCCCGCTGTCATGTCCGTCTCGATGATGCCGGGGCGGACTTCATACACTCCAATGCCATACTCCGCGAGACGAACCGCCCACAGCCGTGTGGCCATGGCGATTCCAGCCTTGGAGATGCAGTAGTCGCCGCGATTGACGCTGGCCACTGTGGCTGAAATCGAGCTGATGTTAATAATGGCCCGATGGACTTCGGCGCCGCCCGACTGCTGACGAATCATCCAGGAGGCTACAGCCTGTGTAAGGAAGTAAGGTCCCTTCAGGTTGGTGGCAATGAGTTCATCGAAACTCTCTTCGTGTGCTTCAAGAATATCTGCGCGGACGCGAGGTGCAATTCCTGCATTGTTTACCAGGACATCCAGCCTGCCGAAATTATCTTCTACAGCCAGCAAGAGGCGAGCGCGGTCCGCTCCGCTGGCAACATCGGCCTGGACGTAGATGGATGCCGTGCTGTGCTGCTTGAGCTGATTGAGAGCGAACTGAACCTGATCGTGAGCGCGCCTGCCACTGATGACAAGCGTGAAGCCGGCCTCCGCCAGTTTGAGCGCGACGCCAAGCCCGATGCCACGGGACCCGCCGGTGACTAATGCAACTTTTGTCTCGCTCTGCATTTTCGCTCCTTTCCTGCCCGTCTTGAAGCCATGCTAAAAAAAGGTGTAGTACGTTGAATCAGCTAACCTGGCGACGAGGAGAAGCGCTTCAAGCAGATGATAGTCTCCCCACATACTTGACTCGCCGCATGGAATCTTATGCACTGGAGGGATGTAGTCCCAGCCGTTTGGCCGATGGTAAACACTGTGCAAAAGAATCCCTTCGTGATGCGGATCAATCGATAGATAGGGCTCTTGAATCAGGCGTTCGATGATCGCAAGACCAGCCTGCTGGTAGGCGCGGCCCGCTTCGCCAAGCACGTGGCCGAGTCGCAAAAGGCCTTGCGCGGCGATTGCGCTTGCCGACGAATCAACGGGCTCGAAATCGTTGTAGGGATTTGCGGGTTTGTCCTTCCAGTCGCCGAGCAGATGAAGTTGCGGCGCGCCTGTGTCCCAATAGCAGATGCCGTCGAGCGCGCTTGCCTGGTTGATGTAAAAGTCGCAAGTAGCGCGAGCAGCGCGCTCAAGCATCGTGCAGGCTTCACGTTTAGCGGGAAGGCCTTCAGCTGCAAATTCACTCTCCGGCAGCGATTGAATGAACTCAAGCTGCTCAGAAAATCCCAGCATCGCCCAGGCCAGCCCGCGTGTCCATGTGGTGAATGGAGAAAATCCCTGCTGCGATGAAGGACAGCGAAACACGCCACTGGCAACGTTGAAAATAGCCTCGTGCGCCGTGCGGCCACAGAGTTCAGGCACATCGTAGTGGTCGCGGCCTTCGCCGTAATAAATGTTGAAGGCCGCCGAGGTCTTTGCGTGCGCCAGCAGCCTGCCGAGCAGGTTGACCCGCTTATCCTGCTCGCCAACCAGGGCGTGCCCAAGAAGATGTGCCATGGCACAGATGCGCAAAGTGCGCATCGTATCAATAAACAGCGAATGGCTGCCGTTGAACGACGGTATATAGCCGCCATCCGGAAGCGCAGTCCACCGCGAGGCCTGCACCGCGCCGCTCACTTTCAACGCAAGCTCGTAAAAGTTGAGCTCCCACTCATTCCAGGGGATGCGGCCAGCAACAATGAGACGCCGCAGATGACCGTAGGTTGAAATATTGTTGAAACCGTGGTCATGGACGCCGGTGTGAGTCAGGTGCTCAGCCATATCGTCCACCACGTGGCGGCGTGCAAGTGCCAGCAGGCTCGAGTCGCCCGTGAGATCGAAGCAGACCAGAGCGTTGCCATACTGAAAGCCCTGTGTCCACTGCGTCCAACTGCGCGCTGTGTACTTGCCGGCGACGGTGAACACAGGCGCGCCGTCAGCCACCTTCCACCGCCGATCGAGCATGATCGTCTTTTGCGAGGCAAGTTCGAGCGCTCGCTTGATCGAGGGCATCAATGCCTGCGGCGTTAAGGTGTTGCTCGATTCCACTTGCATCCTCTCAGCTAGACAAACTTCTCAAATCGTTCGATGACCTGCGCCAACACTTCGTTAGGATCGGAATCCCAGAGCTTGCGGTTGAATATCTCCACTTCAATCGGGCCAGTGTAGCCAGCCTTTTCGACGAGCATGCGGAGCCCCTTGTTATCAATGACGCCGTCGCCCATGAGGCCGCGACCAAGAAGCACGTCAGGCAAAGGGACCAGCCAGTCAGAGACGTGAAAGCCGTAGATGCGGCCTGCGGATTGAGCAATCAGTTCGGCAACCTGCGGGTCCCACCATATGTGAAATGTGTCCAGAATAACGCCGACCTCGTGCGCACCGTAAGGCGAGGCAAGCAGAAGGGCCTGGCCGATGGTGGAGAGCACCGAACGATCGGCTGCATACATCGGATGCAAGGGCTCAAGGCCGATGCGCACACCAAGCTCGCGCGCATAAGGGGCCAGCGCTGCGAGTCCGTCTGAAACCATCTGGCGGGCTTCTTCAATGCCGACGCCGGCGCAGCCGCCGACCACCATCACGAGGGAGTCCGCATGGAGAGCGGCGGCTTCATCGGCCGCACGAAAATTATCTTCAATGTTATTTTTCCGCTCGGCCTCCGTGGGCGCGGGAAACATACCTCCGCGGCAGACGCTGGAGACATGCAGTTGCGCGTCGTTTACCTTGCGAACGCATGCATCGAGACCTGCCTCCTGAATCTTGTGTCTCCACAGCGCAATCGACGAAACGCCCTGGCGCGCGCACGCCTCCACAGCCTCGCTGACGCTCCAGCTTGAGGTCGTGATTTGGTTAAGCGAGAGCCTTGCCTTATCTGCCATGCGCGTTCTTCCCCGAGTCTTCCTGCTACCCGTTAAGAGCCGAGAGAGAGGTCGGGGACATCGACCCAGCGGCGCTGCTGCCACGATGTGTGCGCCAGTTCGGCCAGTTGCACTCCGCGAGCGCCATCGAGAAAAGTATGAGGAAAAGGCGCATCCGCAAAGACGTGGCGAAGAAACATCTCCCATTGGACTTTGAAGGCATTGTCGAAGTCGGTGTTGTCAGGAACCTCGGCCCATTGATCGCGAAACTTGAACGGGTTAGGGAGATCGGGATTCCAGACAGGCCGCGGCGTGTTGACGCGGTGCTGCACCTTGCAGTCGCGCAGGCCAACCACGGCGCTGCCTTCAGTGCCATCGACTTGAAGGTTGAAAAGTTCGTCGCGATAGACACGCGTTACCCATGAAGAGTTGATCTGCGCGAAGATGCCGCCTTCGAGATCGAACATGCCGTAGGCCGCATCATCGGCGGTGCACTTGTAGGGCTTGCCGCCCTCATCAACGCGCTCGGGAATGTGCGTGGCGCCGACGCAACTTACGGACTGCACCGTGCCGAAGGTGTGGTCGAGTACGTAGCGCCAATGACAGTACATGTCGAGAATGATGCCGCCATCGTCTTCCTTCCTGTAATTCCAGGAGGGACGCTGCGCGGTTTGCAAATCACCCTCAAAGACCCAGTAGCCGAATTCGCCACGCACCGTGAGGATGCGGCCAAAGAAACCAGAGTCAATCAAGCGGCGAAGCTTGCGGATGCCGGGAAGGAACAGCTTGTCCTGAACCACTCCCTGCTTGATGCCGGCTTTTTGTGCGGCGCGCGCAATTCTGAGGGCGCTTTCCATCGTTGTAGAGAGCGGCTTTTCGCAATACACGTGCTTCCCGGCAGCAATAGCTTCGAGCAAATTCTGTTCGCGGATGCCGGTTGACCCCGAGTCGAAGTAAATGGTGTCCTCAGGATTGGCAAGAGCGCTGGCGAGGTCGGTTGTCCAGCGCGATAGCCCGTGCGCAGAGGCAATGGCCTTGAGCTTGTCTTCGTTCCGGCCGACGAGGATGGGGTCGGGTATAAGGATGCTGCCATCAGAAAGAGGAAGACCGCCCTGATTGCGAATAGCGAGGATTGACCGGATGAGGTGCTGATTGAGTCCCATGCGTCCGGTGACGCCGTTCATGATGATTCCGGCCCTGCGCTCGCGCATTGCTGCTCCCGTTGAAAACGCTGACGTATCGACGGAATCGTATCACACCGTTCGCATGGGCATGAACGGAAGCCTGAACGACATCGGCTAATCACACCAGGGAAGCGCGAAGGCTGGTGCAGCTTTGCGCCGCCGCTATGGTCGCTGCAACTGATTTGAGAAGTTGACGACGGCAGCGCCCCGGAACTCGATCCGACACGAATGCACAGTTCTATTCCTGACGTACAAACGAACCAGTCGCGAACGGGGCCGCGAGCGAACCGCGCCGCAATACCCCGCCGAGATGATTTGGCGAGGTATTGCAGCGTCGATGCACCTTCATGACCGGCTGCCAGATTTCGCCGGTTCGTCTTCGCCTATTGAACGACGATTGTGACTGCTTTTGTCGATCGCCCGTATTGGTTGGTTGCTTTAAGCGTGTAGGTTGTGGTGCCTGCGGCTGTCGGGGTAAATGTGACACTTCCGCCGCGGACACCACCAAGTTTGTCGATGAAATCATACGAATCGTTGGTCGTTGTCCACGTGAGCGTGACGGGAGTGCCCACAGCAACAGTGGACGCGGAAGCCGTGAAGCTGCCAATAGTCGGCGCAGCGCCAGTGGGAGCCGAGTTGGCATCCCATCCGGGCCATGCTGGCGTCATCTGCACAACCTCAAAGTCCGACGACGGAATGTTCTTCAGATTGCTAAGATCATTGTCATTCCATCGCGCGTCAGGGGTCCCCTCGAAATAGAAATTGCTGCCGTTGTCGGCCAGGATCATCCCGTAATTCTTCATTGCGGTCAGAATCACCTGATTGACCGCGGAGAAGCCGGAGATGTTGACGCTGGCCTTGAGCCGAATACGCATGCCCATCACATTCAAGTTGCCAGAAGATGTTCCCGCCGCATGGCTCGCAGGCTCAACAAAGTATCCGCCGTTGTTGTCGCTCCTTGTGTTCTGCATCGTGAAGCGGATGGCATGATTGATGACGCCCGCAGCGACTTCGTCGTATCGCAGCAGGCCCGGGAATATGGGCAGTCCCGCGGCATCCGCCGAAGTCCAGCCCCACGGACGCTGCTCATAGTTCTGCATGTCCCAGATCGTTTCCGAATCTGAGGACCAGGCTCCATTGCAAAGGTCCGTGTTAAAGGTCTCGTACAACATGCATCGATTTCGATCCAGTACAAGTACGTGCTGGTCGTCGATATAGTTGTTTGGTCCCCCTGTGCATTGCGCTGGGAACCCCTCCACCGGAGCGGTCAGCGGGAAAGGAGCATCTGCAACGTCACTCTCGCTCGCATACGCGACCACGTTGATTGGAACCAGCGGCTGGGTGCTCGAATCGACCACGACATACGGAATGCCGTAGTCTCCGCCGGCCACGGAGCTGAAGTTGGGATGCAGATGTTCACCGGCAAAATCCGCACCGGCACTGATCGCAGCGTTGTTCGGGTCAAGGGGAGCCGATGCGATATTTGTGTTCCAGGCAGCAGTCGACGGAAACGGCACGAATCCGTTCAGGCTGCCTTCATTGCCAAGGCTCATTCCCGCGCAGGTAGGTCCGCTGCCAGGCACCGTCACCGTGACCACAAACGTGCCGAACTTGGTGGCATCCTCCGTGGAGGTCGCCGTGATGGTTGCTGTCTCTGCGCCGGTATTAGGCGGCGTGAAGGTGACGCCTGTTCCGGTGGCCACATTTGTCGAGGTGCTGAATGTTCCGCCCCCGGTTGGGCTAACCGAAAGATTCACAGTGTTCGTAAAGGCTCCTGTGCCGGTGACCGTGGGTGTGCAAGTCGCGGTTTGAACGTCGGTGATGGACGACGGCGTGCACACCAGGGTTACAGCCGTGATAGAGGGCGGCGCGGTTGTCACCGTGATATTCGCCGCACCTGAGATGTTCGTGTATCCCACCACGGCTGAGGTCGCAGTGCAACTGGCGGTCCCCGATCCAGAGGGCGTAAAAACTCCGCCGGACGTTATGGTTCCGCCGCTGGCCGTCCAATTCACCGCGGAGCTGTAGGCTCCAGTCCCGGAAACTGTGGCCGCGCAGGTTGTGGTCTGCGCGGTGGTGATGGAGGCAGGCGTTGCCACTACCGAGATCGAGGTGATCGTGAATGCAGCGGAGGTCACTGTGATATTTGCAGCGCCTGAAATATTGGTGTAGCCAGTCTGCGCCGAATGTGCCGTGCAGCTTCCCGTTCCAGTGCCGGACGGCGTAAACACTCCACCGGCCGTGATGGTCCCGCCCGTCGCTGTCCAGGTAACCGCGGTGCTATACGATCCTGTACCCGTAACAGTGGCGGAGCACGTTGAGGTTTGCGCGGTAGTAATTGAAGACGGCGTCGCCAACACGCTGACGCTGGATACCGTGGGCTGAATGGCCGCAGTGGCGATGGAAATGTTGGCCGTTCCGTATTTTGTGCTGTTCTGCGTCGAGGTGGCTTTGATTGTGTCAGAACCTGATGCGGGCATCGAAGCCGGTGCGGTATAGAGGCCGGAGCTCGTGATCGTACCCGAGGCTGCGGACCAGTTGACGCTCTGGCTGAAACTGCCAGTGCCGTTCACTTTGGCCGAGCATTGACTCGTTTGACCCGTCTGTACGCTGGTTGAAACACAGGAAACCGTAACCGATGAGATGGCCGGGGCCTGCACTAGGTTTGCAATCGTGCCGCTGCAACCTGTCAAAGAGAGGATTGCGATAAAGAGGAGACTGGATGCTGCCTTCCGCGTCGTCATGCTTTCGCCCTTTCATCAGCCTGATCAGCAGCGGTCGAGCGACCCAAAAGGATCGCTTCTAAGAACTACCCCGATGCTGGTTCGGCGGTGCCAAGGCTTTCTACTTACGCAGATGACGGAAAAGTGCAAGTCAGGTGGATAAAGAAACCACCATAGATAATGTCTGGATTATATTGATCTGCAAGGTTTCCTACAACCGCGCCTTCCCGGTCGAAGGATCTATTCGTTACTAAAGTACTTAATCTATAACGTCCGGTCGGCCATCGCCTCGGTCTCACGAATTGTGCAGCCAGACGGTCGGTGCACCACCAATACACTCACCGCGGATCATGATTCCCGTTCAGTAATCGACGGGGCTCATGGCATCGACTCTTGCGGTGCTCAATGCGCTCGAAGTCCGTTTGCTGAGCGTCCCAGCCATCACGGACCCCTGCTTTTGCCCTGAATGATCGGCAACGCTCGACCGAAATCCTCTTTTCGCGAAGATTTTTTTGTGCGCTTGGGCTTCAAAACCATCCGAAACTCACCGCGCCCATTCCCAATTCCGCACGCTGTCCGTCGCAAGGTTGCACTAAAGTGCGTTCGGCCAGGGCCTCCAGGAGAGGCATTCCAAACCCTTGGATTCAATCAGAGAATCCGGCAGAGTCTCGCGTCCATAGGCTCGAATCGGTCCTCCGCATCCAGCTTTTCACAAAGCAAAAGAGCGCCCTTAGTAACCCTTTCTCGGGTTACCAACTTGATGATTTTGAGCACTGAATGGGAGGCCCCAGTGCAGCCAAAGCCGCATTGCTCACGACGATTCACTGGCCTAGATTCAGACTTGTTCACACGGGCCGGGTTCAGATTGATTCGCCTTCAAGGTAACGCTGCTGATGACTCTCTTCGCAATATCGAAGCAGACTCACCAATCGAAGAACCCAAATCAATCGGGCAAGCACATGACCCTGGAGGTAGTGCTATATGCATGACCAATCTCGTGCTTTTTCGACAGCATTCTGCAGCGGGGGCTTCTCGAGTCTGCATTTGGGTGTAAAGACTTTCAGTAGTCTCGCCCTGTTGCTGCTTTCGTTCCTCGGTCCCGGACAGTCGTCCGTTGAAAAGCATCAGACACTCGCAGGCATCCACATGGCGAGCACATCCTGCGCGACAGAGCAGCCGTGCCCCGCTTCATCAACCGTCGCAAAACATTTGATGATTGCCTCATGGTATGGCCAGAAGTTTCAGAACAGGCTAACCGCGAATGGTGAGCGTTTCGACAAGAATAAGCTGACCGCAGCCAACAAGAGCCTGCCGCTCGGCAGCATCGTCAAGCTGACTGTTCCAACGACTGGCCGTTCGGTCGTCGTGCGCATTAACGATCGGGGCCCCTGGCTCAAAGGCCGCGACTTCGATCTTTCAGAGGCTGCCGCAACAAAGCTCGGAATCCATAAGCAAGGCATAGCGGCGCTGGAAGTAGCGGTGCTGAGTGAAGGTGCTCGCACATTCTGAGTTCCCGCACGTCGCTGCCATGAACAACTAGAGGTTTGTCCCTCAGTAGAGGAGATCTGCTTCCCCAGATCCTTTTCAAGCCGGCCAGGGTAGAGAGGATTCAAGCCTCCGGTCCCCTGGCCAGAACATGAAAGCGATTCTCCGCGGCATGAAGCAGAGGTCTTACCGCTATTTCGGCGTCAAACGGTACACCCCGCCCTTCGGCGAATCCGCAAGCAGCCACAATGCGCCGTCCGGCGCTTCCTCAATATCGCGCAGCCGGTGACCGAGCCCCCAGCGCTCCACGGGCGTTGCCCCGCCCTTGCCGTCGAACGTAATCCGCACCAGCGACATCGTCGCCAGGCCCGTGACCAGTCCGGATCCCTTCCACTGCGGGAACATGTCCCCGTGATAAATCATCAGGTTGCCTGGCGCGATCACCGGCGTCCAGTAGATCACCGGCTTGGTCAGGTCAGCCCGCGTGTCGGGGCTCGGAATCGGCACGCCGTTGTAGTTCACCGCATACGAAACCAGCGGCCAGCCATAGTTCTTGCCGGGCTCAATCAGGTTCAGCTCATCGCCGCCTCGAGGGCCGTGTTCAAGCTCCCACAGCCGTCCATCCGGCGTAAAGGCCAGGCCGTAGGGCGTGCGATGCCCCATCGTCCATGTCTCCTCCAGTGTCAGGTTCGGTCCGGGAAAGGTGTACGTTCTCACCACGGGTGCGGTCTTCGCAGCTTCGGTATCTTGCGGTGGGTCAATCACCGGTACCGTGGCCGCGCCAATCTTCCCCTCCATGGGATTGCCCTTGGCAGGCTTGCCATCCAACGTCAGCCGCAGAATCTTGCCCAGCGGCTGGTTCGGATCCTGGGCCGGCGTCATCCGCTGACGGTCGCCAACGGTAAGAAACAGATACTTGCTATCCGGCGAAAACGCGATCTGCGCGCCAAACTGTCCGCCTTCGCCCCGCTCTCCATCGCGCCAAATTACCTTCAGATCGTCGAGGCTCGCCGAATCCGTTCCGATCGTCAGCCGCGCGAGCGCTAGCGCCAGGCTCGATCCACCATCCCCCGGCTCTGAGTACGTCAGGTAGACGCCGTGATCCTTCGAGTAGTGCGGCGACAGAAACACGCCAAGCAGGCCGCCTTGTCCCCTGGAAAGAACGGCGGGCACATTCTTCACCGGCGTCTTGGCTCCTTGCTGCGTCACAAGCCACACCGCGCCCACCTTTTCGGTAATCAGCATCCGCCCGTCCGGCAAAAACGCGATTCGCCATGGCAAATCAAGAGTGGTCACCTGCACCATGTTGAAGGGCAAGTTAGGATCGGACTTTTGCTCGCCTGCATTAATCTGCGCGCTCATCTGCGTCGCCGCCAGCGCCAGAAATAGCCCTGCAATCACAAATCGCTTCATATTGTTTTTTCCTTTAGCCGTGTTGATGGGTGCGACGTTAACAAGCCCTCTCCCCGCACAGCCTTCACCACCTTGGCCGTCGTCACCACCTGGCCCGTATGGCGCTGCGTGTGGTCGGCCACGTGGATCAGCGCGCCGCCAATCGACGTCGGCAACTGCTTGCGTCCCACGCCGCGAAAGATGTCCATGTTAGCCGTAGCCAGCACGCGAATGCGGTCTGCCGCATTGCTGAACGACGCCTCAACCTCGGCCAGCAGCGTGGCCAACGTCTCTTCTCCGCCCTGCTCGCCCTTCAGCGCCGTGAGCTGTTCCGCGGTCAGCTGATTCCCTTCCGCGTAACTCAGCAGCCGGTCAGTCGACCGCGCGATATGGCGCAAGTGAAACGCGATGGAAGGCAAGCCAAGCGGCTCTGCATGAACCTCGGCATCGCTCAGACCATCTGTCCATCGCGTCAAATCGTCCAGAGAGAGTTCAAGCGCATGCAGCACCGCGCGGCCCACCGCTGGAACATCCGCGTGGGTTCCGCGCAGCCAAGGCTCCGTATAGGGCACAGGGGAAGTACTCATTGGGATGCTGTCCTTAGGGCTTGGAGTTCGCCTCGTAATCCGGGTTTTGAAAGGGCGCGGCTTTAGCTGCGCCACAATGCGACCCATAAAAAACCTGGGGCTTTAGCCCCTGAGGGATGTTCTGGACCGGTTGACTGGCACTTATCCAACCAGCTCTCGTCAGCCCACACTCGCGTCAGCCCGCGCTCTTCACGCGAACCACCGTGATCTTCTCAAATCCCTCTTCGAACACCGGCGGCTTCAGCTTCTCTGCCATTTTCCGCATGATGTCCTCGCTCACCGAGCGATCGCGCTTCCGGTTGCGCTCAAGGCACACGTCAAGCGGCACGTCGAAGAACACAGCCTGCACCTCGTACCCGAAGCTCTTGGCCATCTTGATCCACTGCCGCCGCTCGTGGGTTGAAAGATTGGTGGCGTCTACGTAGTTCGCCGGCATGCGCGCAATCAGCCGCGCGCGCAGTAGTGACCGCAGTGTGGAAAACACCAGCCCCTGGTAGCGCTGCTCCTCCACATCGTCAAAGAGAATATTGCGCAGCAGGTCGCTCGACAGAGGAGTGATGCCGCGCCGGCCAAACCATGTCGTCTTGCCCGATCCCGGCAGGCCAATCGCCAAAACCACAAAGCCCTTCGGAGCCTGCGCCGAGCGCTCCGGCTCGACCGTCGGCAGCGTCGGCATCTCCGGCTGGGTTTCCAGCTCGAAGCGGCCTGAGCCTGCCGGCTCATTCCAATCGGTACGGGCTGGGCGTTCCTGCCTTTGGGCTCGCGGAGGCGCTGCGCTCCGCGTCTGCGGTTCGGGCCTCTGAACCACCGGTTTCGGCGCGGAGACCGCAGGACGCTCATCCGGGTAAAGAGGAACAAGCGGAGCTGGTTGATTCGATGGAAGTTCCTGGCCAATCTTGCCTGTGGATTCCGAAGTGTTAGGGGCGCGTCTGGAACGTCTTCTCATTTCGACTTGAACACCTTCGATCTGATACTCGAATAATACATGAAGCCCCGAGGCCACAAAGTGTGTGCATCCCGTCACATACAGTTCCATTCCGGTATTGGCATCCTAGCGGTGAGCGGTTTTTGGTTTGTCCATGGGCCCTGCGCCAGTTTTCCTTTCGGCACGGTTCTCGTGGATGGTACGATCAAGAGTTTGGTAGATTCGCCAAATTGGCATATTCCAGACGACTCCGCAGCTAAGTCAACTACACAGCCTAACCATCTAAGAAGGAGAAATCACACATGGCAGTAAAGGTTGGAATCAACGGCTTCGGCCGGATTGGCCGCAACGTTTTTCGCGCCGCCCTTGGAAACCCTGACATCGAATTTGTTGCCGTCAACGACTTGACCAGCCCGGCCACCCTGGCCCACCTGCTCAAGTACGATTCGATCCTCGGCAACCTCAAGAACGATGTCGTCGCAGGCGATGATTTCATCGCTGTCGATGGCAAAAAAATTAAAGTGTATGCCGAGCGCGATCCCGCAAAGCTGAACTGGGCAGAGGTTGGTGCTCAGATCGTCGTCGAGTCGACCGGCTTCTTCACCGATGCCACCAAGGCCAAAGCTCACCTCGGCACAACCGTAAAGAAGGTCATCATCTCCGCACCTGCCACCAACGAAGACATCACCCTGGTGCTGGGCGTCAATGAGGACAAGTACGACGCCTCAAAACACAACATCATCTCCAACGCCAGCTGCACCACCAACTGTCTGGCTCCCGTGGTCAAGGTATTGCTCGCGCACTGTGGCATCGTCAGCGGCATCATGACAACCATCCACAGCTACACCAACGACCAGGTCATTCTGGATACACCCCACAAGGACCTCCGTCGCGCACGTGCCGCTGCACTCAGCATGATCCCCAGCTCGACCGGCGCTGCCAAGGCTCTCAAGCTCGTGATTCCCGAGACCTCAGGCAAGCTGGACGGCTTTGCCATCCGCGTCCCCACACCAAACGTCTCAATCGTCGACCTGACCTTCATCAGCGAGAAGACCACCGACGCCAAGGCCGTGAACGCCGCGCTAAAGGCTGCCGCCGATGGCGAACTGAAGGGCATTCTCGGCTACGACGAGAACCAGTTGGTCAGCTCTGACTTCAAGGGCGATAAGCGCAGCTCGATTGTGGATGCGCCTCTCACCAAGGTCGTCGGCAATTCCGTCAAGGTGCTCAGCTGGTACGACAACGAGTGGGGCTACTCCAACCGCGTCGTTGACCTCATCGGCTTCCTGGTAAAGAAGGGCCTGTAACCATCGCAAGTACGCCTGTGGTGCGCGGAGACTAGGGTGTCCGCGCACCTCGGTGCGTATGAGTGATGCAAAATTCATCCCGTTCTCAGTTCGGTCGAGATCGACGTGCCCAAAGATGGGCGGAGAACCGCAACCTCTCTCCCGGAGTCATTTCCATGCCCAAGCTATCCATTCGCGACATCGATTTAGCCAATAAGCGGGTCTTCATTCGCGTCGATTTCAACGTGCCGCTCACTGAAGACGGCTCAACGATCACCGATGACACCCGCATTGTGGCCACGCTGCCCACCATCGTCTACGCGCTCCAGAAGCACGCCAAAGTAATTCTCGCCTCCCATCTGGGCCGACCCAAGGGAAAACCGAATCCGAAGTATTCGCTGCGCCCCGTCGTTGACCGTCTGCGCGAATTGCTCGACAAGAAACTCGGCGAAAGCGTCAACGTGGCTTTTTCGCCTGACTGTATTGGCGACATAGCGGGCGAAATGGCCCGTCAACTCGAATCAGGCCAGGTACTGCTCCTCGAAAACCTTCGCTATCACGCGGAAGAAGAAGCCAACGATCCTGAGTTCTCAAAGGCGCTCGCCTCCCTGGCAGACGTCTATGTCAACGACGCATTCGGCTCGGCCCACCGCGCGCATGCCTCCACTGAAGGCATTACGCACTATTTGAAGCCCGCCGTGGCCGGTCTGCTGATGGAAAAGGAAATTACCTACCTCGGCAAGGCACTCGAAGCCCCGGAAAAGCCATTCGTCGCCATCATCGGCGGCTCCAAGATTTCGGGCAAGATCGATGTCATCGACAACCTGCTGGATAAAGTCGACACGCTGGTCATCGTTGGCGGCATGGCCTACACCTTTCAGCGGGCGCTCGGCGTAACCACCGGCAAGAGCCTTGTGGAAGAAGACAAGATCGACATGGCAAAAGCTGCCCTCGATAAGGCGAAAGCCAAGGGAGTGAAATTGCTGCTGCCGGTGGATAACATCCTGGCAGACAAATTCGCGCCCGACGCCAACACCCAACCGTGGGATACATCGGTAGATTTCCCGGCCGACTGGCAGGGACTCGACATTGGACCCAAGTCGATTGCGGCGATTGAGGACGTAGTCTCGACGGCGCGAACCATCGTGTGGAACGGACCTGCAGGCGTGTTCGAATTCCCGAAGTTCGCGGTGGGCACAAACGCCATTGCCAAGGCTGTGGCGGCAAACAAGGCGGCTATCTCGATCATTGGCGGCGGCGATTCGGTTTCGGCGATCAACCAGGCCGGCGTGGCCGACCAGATTACCCACATCTCCACCGGCGGTGGCGCAAGCCTGGAGTTTCTTGAAGGCAAGAAGCTTCCCGGAGTCGAAGCGCTGACAGACAAGTAAGAACAGGCGTGAAGATATTAAGGCTCTCTCACAACAAGTCGCATCCGGAATCCTGTCACCGGATGCGACTTTTTTGTCAGTCCCCCACCGGCGTTGCCGACCCGCAGGGAATGAAACCTTATACGCAATCGTCACCGCCAACTTGCCAACTCGCCATCTCCGCGTAGCGGCAAAACCTCCCGTAGGGAGCGAAGGATAGTAGCCCAGGCCGGGGTCCCCGGCGACAGGTCTACGTCGCTGGGGTGGAGGATGGAGTCCGAGCCCGCCGGGCAAGGACGCAATCCTGGGAGAAGCCAGAAAACAAATCTTAAGCCCCGTAGGGGCGCCCGAAAACGAGCAATCGAACGGTGAGCCGTTCTTCGGCCACACACACGTTGAATTCTCACGCAGCCCCCGCGGAACTCTCTGTCGTGCCACCCGGATTCGCCGACTTATGCGGCGGTTTTCATCCAACAATAAATGGGCCCGCTTCAGCTCTTCGGAATCGAGATTTCGGTTTGCCACGATCGCTCACCTTCTAAGTCAGAACTTACTTCGTGGCATCAATCGCGCGGAAATTTCCCTTTACTGCAACATCCAGCAGGGCATGATCAGCGGTAACCAGTGTCGCACCGAGATACCGGGCAGTAGCAACGAGAATGCGGTCGGCGGGATCGGCGTGCATCTCGAAAGGCAGGCGGGTGCTGGCAACGGCGATCTCAGGCTCGAGCGCCACGAGATGCACACCAGGGAGCGAGAGGGTACCGCTCACCCACTCCAACGGATCCCGGTGGACGTCAATCCGCTTCTTGCTGACGAGCAGCGCAATTTCCCAGGGAGTGATTGCGCTCACCGCGATTCGATCCCCGCGGGCGGCCCTATTTAATGCTTTTGCAGTCTCAGCCCCCAGGCGGGGATGATTCTCAACCATCCATAGAAGCGTGTGGGTGTCCAAAAGCAACCACTGTGATCGGTCCCTCTCGGCAACCGTCATTTCATCGCATCCCACTCAACGTCAAGCGGTGAAATGATGTCGCCAAGGATTGTTACGCTACCCTTCATCGAGCCGACAATATCCCGCCGTTTCGCCGGCATCGGCACCACCTGCGCGACAGGTTTGCCGTGCTTGGTGATCACCAGCGGCTGGCGATCCTCAGCGACTTTATCCAGCAATTTCAAACACTTGGCCTTGAACTCTCCAGCCGGAATCGTGGCCGCCATGAAAATCTCCTATGGTCACTGACTATAGTCATATATTCTAACACCGTATCTGAGGCTCCGCCAATTCCCGGCAGGATGCCCCCGCTCCCCCGCACTTGGGGACCAGGGAATGAAGGCAGCGGGTGCCCCCGGTCCCTCGCACTTGGGGACCGGGGAATAAAGGGCGAAATCCGCACCATCTTCGGTGGGACAACAAGCACCCAACCTGAAAGCCTTTCTAATCCCTAATCCCTAATCCCTGTTCCCTGTTCCCTAATCCCTGTTCCCTGCCTTATCGTTCCCTGTTCTTCTAATCCCTAATCCCTAATGCCTAATCCCTGCCTTTCTGTTCCCTATTCCCTGTCCCCGCCGGGTGCCCCCGGTCCCTCGCACTTGGGGACCGGGGAATAAAGGGCGAAATCCGCACCATTTCCGATGCTTCAATGCACCCAAAACACGCCAAAATGACGTCAAAAGGCCCCTAAAAGTACGCTAAAAGCGCCTTTTAACGCGCAAAAAACACGCTTTTAGCGTGTTTTTGGGTAATTCTATGGTTCCACTGGCTCTGAAACGGAACTTTCCTGGGTTTTGAAACACTCAATTCGCAACTTTTCTGGGGTAAGTATCTCGAAAATCGTAACCACTTGGACGACCATTTCGACGTGTTTCGTAACCATTTAAGCGACCATTTCACCCTGTTTGGGTTGTATATTTGCGAACATTCAGCAGGTTTTGTAACCCTAAATGGTTCCATTTCACGCTGATTCGTAACCATCTAGACGACCATTTCGCACTGTTTCGCAACCATTCGAGACGAACGTTTAACGTTGTCGAAGTACCACAATTGGTTCCACTTATCGCCCGATAAGTGATCCGCCTCACCCCGCCCAAACCCCCTAAAAAAGAATTTCGTTTCCCGCACATGCAAAACTGAAAGCCGTTTTCTAATCCCTGATCCCTGTTCCCTAATCCCTGCTCTATCGCAGCGTCTGCACCGGCGCAGGATCCATATCCGCATAGTCTTGGTTCTCCCCGCCCATGCCCCACGCAAAGCTGTACGCCCGTGTGCCCACACCCGCATGAATCGACCATCCCGGCGAAACCACCACGTCCTTGTCGCCCATCAGCACATGCCGCGTCTCCTCCGGCGGTCCCATCAGGTGCACCACCCGCGCATCCTCTTGCACGTTGAAGTACATGTAAATCTCCGAGCGCCGCATGTGCGTGTGCGGCGGCATCGTATTCCAGTTGCTGCCCGGCGACAGATGCGTCACACCCATCACCAGCTGGCAACTCCGCGCCCCTTGCAGGTGAATGTACTTGCAGATCGTCCGCTTGTTACAAGTCTCCACCGAGCCCAACTCAACCGGGCTCGCCTCGTCTTTGCGCACCAGCACCACTGGATACTCCGCATGCGCGGGATAGCTCAACAGATAATAGGCCGCTGGATTCGCCTTGTCCTTCGACTTGAAACTCACGTCCTTCTTGCCTTTGCTGATGTAGAGCACATCCAGGTTGTTCAGCTCGTAATCCTTGCCGTCTACGCTCACCGTGCCCGCGCCGCCCGTGTTCAGCACGCCCAGTTCCCGCCGCTCAAGAAAATATTCCGCCCGCAGTTCCGGATACGTAGGCAGACCAAGCGCGCTATCTGTCGGCATAGCAAATCCAACCACTGCCCGATCCAGATCAACATAATTCACATGCAGCTTTCCCGGTTCACAAAGTCTATTTAATAAAAACGTCTCGCGGATTTCAGCGGTCGTCATGCGTGGATAGCGAACCGGATCAGCCATCATTACCGTCTTCATCGTTCCTCCAAATCCCTTTCCGTTACCGGCCCGCGGTCTGAAGAACCTTCCGGTCCGTCGGCCGCTCCATTCCCTGCGATGCCTGCGCCATCTGCAAATGCTTCTCCATCAGCTTGCGCGCCTCCTGCGGCCTGCGCGCGCGGATTGCCCGGTAGATCTCGCGATGCATCTCGGCTGACTCGCGCATGTCGATCGAGCGCTCCACCGTCTTTCGACGCTTGTCATAGAGCGCCGAAGTGATGGTTTCAATCACTGCGGCAAGAATGGGATTGCCTGATGCCTTTGAGATAATGCGGTGAAACAGCAGGTCGTGGATCAGAAAGTCAGCGGGGCTGTCCATCGCAGCGAACATCTCGGCCACTTCCTCGGCAAGCGCCGTGTAGTGCTCATCTTTGCCCCGTTCGGCAGCCAGGGCCGCAATATTGCTTTCCAGAATGATGCGCGCCTCAAACATCTGCCAGGTCTGAAACCCATGCAAGGCGCCCATCATGCCCAGGGATGCCTTTCCGAATTCTGGTGGGCCGTCAGCCACAAACGTTCCCACGCCGTGGCGAATTTTCATCACACCCATCGCCGCCAGATATCCAATTCCAGTCCGAAGGCTCGCCCGGCTGATTTTGAGCGTCCGTGCAAACTCCCGCTCGGGCGGAATCTTGTCCCCGGGCTGCAGTGTGCCGTTTTCTATAAGGGAGCGAATGTGGTTAACCACCTGCATGGTGCGGTGAGCGTGGGGTTCAGCTTGCTTGATTCGCGGCATCGGTCTCAGCCACCTTCCCGGACATGAGGAAAATATAGATACAGTGAGCTTACCACTCCGATGGCGCCTCGCACCCTGATTCGTCGCCTCCCGAAGGAATTCCCGCCTTTGTTTCGAATGTGTATACTTGTGGTCTGACCTCGACCCGGTCCAAATCGCAACTTCTCAAATCCCAGAGGTAGAATTACAGCCATGCTGCTCCACGAAGATCGTCTGTTTCCTGCTGAAGCCGGCACTCTCAAAATCGCCAGAGCCCTATACGCTCACATTCAAAATCTGCCCATCATCAGCCCCCATGGACATACACAGGCTTCCTGGTTCTCCCGCAACACGCCGTTCCCTGATCCGGCCACGCTTTTCGTCCAGCCCGATCACTATGTCTTTCGCATGCTTTATAGCCAGGGTGTCTCTCTGGACGACCTTGACATCGGCCAGTCGCAAATCAAGGATCCGCGCAAAGTGTGGCGCACCTTCGCACAGAACTACTATCTCTTCCGGGGCACGCCCACCCGCGTCTGGCTTGATTATTCCTTTCAGGAACTCTTTGGATTCGAGGAGCGCCTTTCTGAAAAGAACGCCGATCATTACTACGACGTCATCGACGATAAGCTCAGCTCGCCGAACTTCCTGCCCCGCGCACTTTTTGAGAAGTTCAACATTGAGGTGCTTTCCACCACCGATTCCCCCACCGACTCGCTGGACGATATTAAGGCCATCCACTCCTCTGGCTGGAATAAGCGAATTCTCCCCGCCTTCCGGCCCGATCCGGTCGTCGATCCCGACTTCCATGGATTTGCCGGCCTCATTGCCAAACTCGGTCAGCAGACAGGCGAAGACACGTCAACCTGGACCGGCTATCTGAATGCCCTGCGCAAGGCGCGTGCCCGCTTCAAGGAGCTGGGCTGCACAGCCACCGACCACGGCCACCCCACCGCCCAGACTGCCGATCTTCCCAGGGCCGATGCTGCGGAACTCTTCAGCCAGGTGCTTTCCGGCAAAGCTGACGCCCAGAAGCAGGAACTCTTCCGGGCGCAGATGCTCACCGAGATGGCGCAGATGAGCCTCGAAGACGGACTCGTCATGCAGATTCACCCGGGCAGCGTGCGCAACCACAATCGCAAAGTCTATGAGAAGTACGGCCGCGACATGGGTGCCGATATTCCCGGTCCGACCAACTTCGTTTCCGCCTTGCGCCCCCTGCTCAACCGCTTCGGCAATGAGACCAACCTCACCATTATTCTCTTCATGCTCGACGAGTCCACCATCAGCCGCGAATTGGCTCCTCTGGCCGGTCATTATCCCTGCTTGCGCCTTGGACCCCCATGGTGGTTTCATGACAGTCCTGAGGGGATGATGCGTTTCCGCCAGCAGGCGACGGAGTCAGCAGGCTTCTACAACACAGTAGGCTTCAACGACGACACCAGGGCTTTCCTTTCCATTCCGGCGCGGCACGATGTGGCGCGGCGCATCGATTGTGCCTTCCTTGCCAACCTAGTCGCCCAACACCGTCTGGATGAAGATGAGGCGTTCACCCTGGCGCACGAATTAACCTACACCTTGGTCAAGAAAGCGTACCGGCTGTAACGGCCCCTGATTTCCCCCTGGCCGAAATCAAAATCGTCGAAGCGATCCTGTCTGCGAGGTAACTTGCCGGTAGAGTTCTTCACGTCGGGGTGGATGACTTGGGCCGCCTTGTGCGAGGCTTGCAAGGGCATTTAAATTGGAGAACCGCGCTACGAGGAGAAACCTATGGATGGCAAGACAGGAACAGGCGCACTGATCGACGAGGATTCACCGTCCACCGCACGCATTGGGCGCGTGCGCTGGACCATTTGCGCCATGCTCTTCGCGGCCACCACCATCAACTACATGGATCGCCAGGTCCTCAGCCTCCTCAAGCCCACCCTCCAGGCCAACATCGGCATGACCGA
>CAVXVM010000068.1:0-8153 GCA_963765025.1 uncultured Acidobacteriaceae bacterium
CCGCTTGAAGCGCAGCGGCCAGCTCTTGTGAATGACTCCGTGCGGCACCTCGTCGATCATCTTGATCGTTGAGCGCAGCACGTCGTGCCGGTCAATGACCGCGTTCATGGCCCGCTCCATCGCGTCCACGTCCAGATCCCCTGTCAGGCGCACGGACTCAGACTCGTTGTAAACAGGCACATCCGGGTTCAGCTGTTCCATGAACCAGACTCGCTGCTGGGCCAGGCTGAGCGGGTACGGAAGCGTGGAGTCCCGCTGCGGAATTGTCTCCTCGGCCTCCGGCGCCACGTACTGTTGCAGCAGGGTCTGTTCCCAGTTGGTCGATTGATCGGCGCCATCCTCGCCTGCGCCACGCGCTGGCCGCAGACGTTGCCTGACCAGCTCAGCCTGTTCGGCTATCGTGCTGTTGGCAAAAAAATCGGCGAGAGAAAGAACGATGGGGAGCTTGCCACGAAGGATTGAAAGGCACTGAATGGCCATCAGCGAGTGACCGCCCAGCGCAAAGAAGTTCGTGTCCGCATCCACTTGCGGCACCGCAAACACCTCGGCCCAGGCAGATGCGATGATTTGTTCGATCGAAGGTCCGCCGCTCGGCAGACTTATGTCGCCGCCTGCGGGAACAGTTTCGCCTTCCGGGTGGGTGGTTGCCGCCACGGCAGCAAGCACTGAAGGATCGAGGAGCTTGAGGCGCTGCACCTTGCCCGAGGGTCCCTTGGGAAGCTCCTTCAGAAAATGAATGCGCGAGGGCGTCTTGAAATGGCCCAGCCGGGTCTCGCAGAAGGAGAGCAATTCCCTCTCGTCGGCAGCGATCTGCGGGCGCAAAACCACAAAGGCCACGGCGTCTTCGCCGAAATAGCGGTCGGGAATGCCCACCGCTGCGGCCTCCAGCACCGCCGGGTGGGATTCGAGAACCTCATCGATCTGCCGCGGCGCAATGTTGACGCCGCCTTTGATGATCAGCTCTTTGGAACGGCCAACGACAAAGAAATACCCGTCCTCGTCCTGGCGGGCAAGATCCCCGGTATGCAACCATCCTTCGCTGTCCACCACCGCAGCCGTACCTTCAGGATCCTTGTAATACCCCTTCATCAAAGCGGGACTGCGAAGCAGCACTTCGCCCGATTCCCCGGCCGGAACATCCACGCCTTCCCGGTCCACGATCCGGGTTTCGAAACCCCATGGCAAGCCCGGCGATCCAATCTTGTTCTTGCCCGGAGGCACTGGATTGGAGAAGACATTTCCCCCCTCCGTGGAGCCCATGGCCTGAAGCAGCGGCAGTTTGAACTTGTCGATAAACTGCTGATGCAGCGTTGGCGACAGCGGCGCCGACGAAGAACGCAGAAACTTGATGCGCGCAAATGCGGCCTGGCGGCGATCCTTCCCCGGATCGTCCCAATCCACCAATTCCGAAATGATGGTGGGCACCAGCGCCGACCAGGTGATGTGAAGGTCGTCGACCCAATCCCAGAACTTGCTCACCACAAAGCGATGAGCAACCACCACCGAGCCTCCGCTCAAAAGCGTCGGAACCAGCGTTACGCACTCCGCGTTGATGTGGTAGAGGGGCAGAACCAGCAGTGACCGGTCCGCTGAGGTGAGCTGATGAGACTTGATCGAATTCCTGCCGTGCGCAAGCACCGAACTCTGGGTGTGGATGGCGCCTTTCGGCTTGCCCGTGCTGCCCGAGCTGTAGATCAGCATCGCCTCGTCATCGGCCCCAAGGGGTAGCAACTCGAGGCCAGAGGAAGCCGCTTCGAAAGCCGGCAATGGGCCGTCCACGTTCACATTCACGACCCGCATGTCCCGCCGTACGCTTCCCAGGGCCTCGCCCAGCAGCTCCACGTACTTTTCTTCCACAAAAACCAACCGCGCGTCGCAGTGGTCCAGCATGTACGACAACTGCATGGCGCCGGCGCGCACGTTCAACGGCACCGCAACGTAGCCGCCGTACATCGACCCCAGGAACAGTTGCGCAGTCAGCAGACCGTTATCCAGAAGGAATGCAACCTTGTCGCCCTTTTCCATTCCCGCCGCGCTCAGCATTCCGGCGAGGAGGATGGATTGCTGCCGCAGGCCCTGGAAGGTCAAGGTCGTTCCAGTTTCCGGGCTGATCAGAAATGCAACCTCCGGCTGCACCTGAGCCATCGCATCCATCGCTTCGCGGATTGTCTTTACTTCCCTGCCAACATCCATTGGTATTCTCCTGACATCTCGTCGACTACGCTGCGGGATCGAGGGGTAATAGCGAAAATGTTGCTGAATTGATGTCGGTTAGTTGGTCGCGACAAGGGACAATCCAACGAAATTTTACCAAAAAACGGCGCCGGTCCACAGCGTTACGTGCGTAACGCTCTGCCCCACGCGCAAAAGTGATTTCACCGCGCCCACTTCTCTTCGACCCCTGCTTCAAGGAGCGCCCCCTGGGACCCACCTGACCCAACACTCCCCGGCATGTGCGCTGAGCAATCCGTAGACATGCAGAGCATGACTATCTATCCCCCGTTTGCATGCCCGCCAACAGGCTGAACCTATGTGCGGCATCGATCTTGACAGGCAGAAAAATGATTTCCTCTCCGTCAAGGAGGAGTCCTCCTGAATAGGTCACGCAGGCTCCCCGCATTTCATAAGGTTTTGCGAGGCGGGTCGCTTGTTAGCCGGAACCAGCGCCAGCAGGTCCAGATCGTAAACGGCCTTCTTGCGATCGGCGCGTTTCATCACGCCTTCATAAACATCGTCCAGCTGAGAACGATCGAGGACGATGCCCAGCTCCCGCAGGCGATGAGCAATGGCGCGCCGGCCAGAGTGTTTACCCAGCACAATCTGGCTGCTGGGCACGCCCATGGCGGCGGGGCTCATAATTTCATAGGTCAGGGGGTTGGCCAGCACACCGTGCTGATGGATGCCCGCTTCATGCGCGAATGCGTTCCGGCCGACGACGGCCTTATTCGGCTGCGGTCCAAAGCCAATAATCTCCGCAAGCAGTTGGCTGGTAGGATACAGGCGCTCCAGCGCCAGGGAATGAGTAACTGAAAACTGATCGCCGCGAACCATCAACACCGCCGCAATCTCTTCAAGAGCCGCGTTGCCCGCCCGTTCCCCGATGCCGTTGATGGTGCCCTCAACCTGCTGCGCGCCGGCAGAAATCGCCGCCATGGTATTGGCAACCGCCAAACCCAGATCGTTGTGGCAGTGAGATGAAAGCACAACCCCTGCCGCCTGCGGAACACGTGCCCGAATCAATTCAAACTTGGCGGCGTACTCCGAAGGGATCGAGTAGCCCACGGTGTCGGGGAGGTTGATGATCTTCGCTCCCGCGTCGATCACCGTAGCAACCACCTGGCACAGAAAATCCGGGTCCGAGCGCGTGCAGTCCTCCGGAGAATACTCGACTTCGTCCACCAGCCTGCTCGCCAGGCTCACGGTCGAAGCGGCAAGTTCCAGCGCTTCGGCGCGAGTGATCTTCAGTTTGCATTGCAGATGCAGGTCTGAACTGGCCAGAACAATGTGAATGCGGGAACGGTTGGCGCCTTCCAGCGCACGCGCCGCTGCTTCCACATCTTCCTTGTTCGCGCGCGCCATGGAGCAAATGGTCGGGCGCCGAATCTCCTTGCTGATGAGCTCGACCGCGGCGGCATCGCCTTCCGAAGCGATCGCGAAACCAGCCTCGATTACGTCCACGCCCAGCGCTTCCAGAGCGTGGGCCATCTTCAGCTTTTCCGGGACATTCATGCTGCAGCCCGGCGATTGTTCGCCGTCCCGCAAGGTCGTGTCGAAAATAGTGATGCGTCGCGATGTCATCAGAGCCCCGCCTTTCCTGGAGCGTGTTTCATCATGGGATTTGGCCTCAAATCAATCCAATATGCGCGCGGCAGCTCAGCGTATGGGCGCCGGTCAAGGAGAGGCAAAGAAGACAGTTGAGAGAAGAGGGGTAGGTGGCGATCGTTGTGTTGCTTCCCAGGCCGCCGTACAGGAAGTATAACCCCAGTTCGCGTCTCGATGTCGAATGGTAAATTGACGGCTTCAATTGCGGAGCCGGAACGGGAATGCGCGCCTATCCCACTCGTCGCAGGCACGTGCTCGCGGATCTGTTCTTTCAAGCTCATCGAATATAGACCCCCAGACTGTAAGGCCCCGAAAAATCAGGCGTTAATTGGCTTATTCTGGCGTCTGGCAGCCATGATCGCAATGCCTATTTCGTGTGAGAGAAAGGCCGGGCTTAGGTAACAACAAATGTCCCGCATCCGTACCCCGTTTCCATGATTACTTTGGGTCCGTTTCAGGGGGTTCCCAGCACTAGTCACCGGGGCATTGGTGAACGTGGATGCGAAGGTGCTTTTGACCGTCAAGCCAGCCTTCGCAGTCCGAACATCTTCGCAGGACACCTACGATCCCAAGCGCCCCAACTATGCGAAGGCCGACGCGCAGAAGCAGTGATTTTTCTCAAAATATTCCACTTATCTGCTTTATTTTTATATAGTTACGGTCCAATCCTCTCACCCTCGCCGGCTCTGCAGTAAAATTTCCAGTCCGCAGCTCATGCGGATCGGGAATTCGAGAAGAGGCGCCTGAAGAATCAATCCAGCGTGCGGTTCCCCTGGTGAACCCCGGCCACCGTCATGCTCTGATTGAAAAGCCGGGGGACAGCATTCGCTCATCTGGCGTTCCAGGCTCGTGAACAGCACCACTCGACGACCCGCGAAAGCATCCGTTCGCGGTCCTCGGCAAACACGTAGGTGTGGTCGGCATTCGCGTAATACTCGACCTCGATTTTGCCGCGCGCATCGAGACCATCGAACATGTCGCCAAACTGTCCCGAATAGTTGTAGTAGTCGTATACCCCGCCCGTATAAATGTAGAGTAATTGCGTATTCCGATCGACAAGCGCCTGAATTTCGCGCTGTACCTCGAGCCGTGGTCCGAACGGCTTGCGTCTCCAGTGCAAGCGGAATTCCTCAGCGGCTTTCCTTGAAGGGCTGAGAACTCGAAGCAGGTAGTTGAGCCACGCTCGGGGCCGCCCAAGGCGCGGTAGATAGTGCATGACGTTGCTGCGCAGAGTCCAGTAGCCATAACCGTCGAGCAATACTGCTCCGACGACGCGCGCGTCGCGCACTGCAGCCGCATGAGCATTGTCGGCGCCCGCGCACAGGCCGACGAGCACAAACCTGCGAATATCGTGGTTGCTTTCCAGGTAGTCCATCGCATCCTTGATGTCCGCCAAAACCTGGCTTTCGTCGGATTCCGTCTCCCTCATTGACTCGCTGTCGCCGCGACCACCAATGTCAAAGCGAAGACTGCGGAAGCCGCGTGCAGCGAGCCGGCGTGCAAGCTCTACCGACATCCGGTGGGGCCCCACGCGGTGCGCGAACCCTGCATTCAGCATCAGAACAGCCGGAAGCTCCGGGCGAGCGTCCGCCGGCAGGGGCTCAGCCAGAATTCCGATAAGGTTGAGTCCAAGACCAAACTCAATTGCACGCTCTTTCATGTGAGGCTCTCCGTCGCTTCAGCCACGGCCCTCACAATTGGACCCGTCATGCGCGCATCGAATGCTGCTTTCACCGTACCCCATTCAATCGGATCGGCCATCGATCGATACATCGCGTCAGGCCATCGGCGCCGCATTCCTTTCAGCAGGGCATCAAACTCCGGCTTGTCTTCAGAGACGACGAGAGCCGCGCTCTGGGCATCCAGCAACTGTATTTGCCCTGCAAGATCGATCCCCTCGATCCTGGCCCGCATATCGGCCGGATAGGGCGCACCGAGCAAATCCGTGGTCTGAAGCGGGGGAATTTCACGCAGGACGGCCAGCTTTCCCTGGATCCCCTCGAGCATAGCCAGATACTCAGGGCCGTTGACCACCGGTTCCCAAAGCACAAGACCGTGTACCTTGAGGCCGTGGCTGACGAGCGCCTCAATCGCAAGCACCGCTCCCATCCGCAACCCAACGATGGTGAGCGACCGGGCTCCGGATAGGTCAACCAGCTCCCGCATAGCAAGCGCTATATCGTCTGCCCAGATGCCGAACTGGCCGGCGCCCACTTCGCCGAACGAGTCCCCTGTTCCATGGTAATCAAACCGCAGCACATGGAATCCCGAGGTTGCAAGCTGCATCGCAAGCAGCTTGACCGCATAGTGTGTTCGCATGTACTCAAGGCCGATCGGCGCACAGAGCAATATCCCCTCTTCGCGATCAACCGAGGCACGCGGGGGCGTATATACACCGAAGAGTCGCGCATGCGCCGGTCCGAAATGGAAAGCCGTCATACAGCGGCCTCTTTGACAAGTTCTTCCGCCATGCGGCTGGCAAGCTGACCGAGCGTATCAAGCAGAACTTTTCGCGGGACGATACGGTAGCCGGTCGCCCGCGCGACAAGCTCAATCATCTGAATGGCGAGCAGTGAATGACCGCCCAGATCGAAGAAATTGTCGTTGGTCCCGACGTACGGGATTTTCAGGACCTCGCGCCATACCTCGGCAATCACGATCTCGGTTTCAGTACGCGGTGCGCTGGACGCATTGGCTGCCAGGCGGCTGGCATCGGGCAACATCTCAATCAGACGGGCGCGGTCGATTGCCTTTTGGCGGGTGAGCGGCAGGGCCTCCAGCACCACGATCTTCTCCGGAATCAGCCTTTCAGCGCAATGCCCGCGCAGGTGCTTGCGCAGCACAACAGCGTTCAGTTCCTCGTCGCCGCGTGGAACCACGAATGCTATCGGCCGCAAATCGGGGCCAGCGCCCTGCGGTTCTACTAACGCAGCCGCAGCCACCAGGGGGTGGTTCCCAAGCAGCGCTTCGATATGCATAAGGTCTGCACTGATCGCGGAGCCCATGCCCCTTGGCGCAGTGAACGGATCGGGAAGCGCTTTTGTGTCGATCTTTCCGTTGTCTGTGAGGGGCATTCGCTCAAGTTCGGTGAACCACCCTGGGATCATGTATTCGGGAAGCGACTCGCGGAGACCAGCTCGCAGTTCCTGCGCGGTCGGTTTGCTGCCTTCGCTGGCAATGTAGAAAGCCACAAGATGGGAATCGCCCGGCTCTCTGTCGCGCACCACCACAACGCACTGGCGAATCTTTGCCAGGCGCGACAATGCCAGTTGAACCTCTCCGAGTTCGATGCGGAACCCTCGAACCTTGACCTGAAAATCATTTCGACCGATGTATTCAATGCGACCGTCGCGACGTAGCCGAACCACGTCTCCGGTGCGATACATCTGACCGCGTCCCGTGAATGGGTTCGGAACAAAGCGCTCTCGCGTCAGGTCGTCGCGTCCGAGGTACCCACGCGTGACGCCGTCTCCACCCAGCCAGAGTTCGCCGGTCGAGCCTCGCGGCACCCAGTTACGGTGGGCATCGAGGATGTAGGCCTGGGTGTTTCCGATCGGCTTGCCGATGGTCAGTGCGCCTGTCCCGACGCGGTCAATCGTCGACCATACGGTCGTCTCGGTCGGTCCATAGGCATTCCAAAGAACTCCGACACGGGGGAAGAGCTGAGCAGCGAGGTCAGGAGGCAATGCTTCACCGCCGCAAACCGCGGTGAGGCTGGAAGCACCTTCCCAACCCGCGGCCAGCAAGACCCTCCAGGTCGACGGCGTTGCCTGAAGAAACGAAATCCTCGCGTCGCGCAACATGCGCGAAAGCGCTAATCCGTCGATTACCGCGGATTGATCCGCGATTACGGTTGTTGCACCGGCGACAAGCGGTAGCCACAGCTCGAGTTCTGCAATGTCGAAGGACAACGTTGTCACCGCAAGCAAGCGGTCATCTGCCGAAATGCCGGGCTCACGGGTGTGCATTGTCGTGAGGAAGTTCACAAGGGCCGAGTGGGGAACCTGGACACCCTTGGGCTTGCCGGTCGAGCCCGAAGTGTAGATGACGTAGGCAAGGTCACTGGGTGTGCGCCTCGGCGGCACAACGTCTTTCTCCTGGTCGCCGGTCGCGATTTCATCGATGTCAAGGCTAACCACTGTGCCCTTGACTCGCCAGCCAATCTGTTTCTGCGTCAGCAGGACTCGCATGCCGGAGTGTTCGATCATGTATTCGAGCCTGTCTTCGGGGTAAGCCGGGTCGAGCGGTACAAACGCCGCGCCAGCCCGCCACACTCCCAGCAATACGGCCACCATGTCAGCAGAGCGCTCGACCATTACGCCCACCAATGG
>CAVXVM010000069.1:0-52769 GCA_963765025.1 uncultured Acidobacteriaceae bacterium
CCTTGCCGTATGTACTTCCGCACACTGGGCCGTTTTTACGCGAACCTTCCAAAAATATCGAACTTTGGGCTCGATGTCAAGGATTAATTTCCCCGACCTCGAAGGCGGTTCACGCTGCGCAAAATATCAAAGATCGACCAGCAAAAAATGCCCGAGCCACTAAGGCTCGCGGGAGATGAACTCCCGGGTCATGCAATGGCTTGTTCTCTCTAGGGTTTCCCTACAGGGGCTTCAGGGGCACTTGCCTCACCTGGCCCAGCGAACTAGTTCCATTACTTTGGCTTCCCACTTCCCTCTACGGGGCAGGCCATACGGCCACCGGGAGGCTCTCTTGCTCACACTGCAACTTTTCAAGAGTAGCACACGCCACTCCCGTTTGCAACCCGGACGCACACGAAACGTGGGGACCTTGCTGCAACTTTCCGAGAATACCAAGGCACCAGCCGGAATGCAAGCTAAAGAGCTGTGGAAACCTTCCGGAATCTGTGGGAAACGCCCTTTTCTGGGTGCCTTTCAAGCCTCGAAAAACAATCCCTCCGACCCTAGTGCCGCGGCAGGATCCCCAGGTCGGTCATCCCATTGATAAACAGCTGCATCGCCAGCGCCACCAGCAACAGGCCCATGATGCGGACCAGGATGCGAATGCCGGTCTCTCCCATGATCTGCCGCACACGGTCCGCACTGGCCAGGACCAGGTAGCTCACCACGGACGTGAAGGTGATGGAGCCAAGAATCGCACCCATCTCCCAGCACCAGAAGGTCGGCACCTGGCCCACCAGCACCATCACGGTCGAAATGGCGCCGGCGCCCGCCAGCATGGGCACTCCCAGCGGAACGATACCCGCATCTTCCTTCACGGCGGCCTCTTCTGCGTCGCCGTGCGCCTCCTGCGTTCCCGAGCGCCGCGCCTGCAGCATGTCCAGGCCGATCAGCAGCAGGATCAGTCCGCCTGCAATTTCGAATGCAGGCAGCGTGATGCCGAACAGCTTGAAGATCATTTGCCCGCCAACTGCAAAGCTGGTGAGCACGATGAAGCAGGTGAGCGCTCCCTTGCGCGCCATGCGCTTGCGGCGCACGGCATCTGCGCCATGCGTGATGGCGAGGAACGAAGGAATTGTTGCGAACGGATCGACCAGAAAAAAGATGGAGCTCAACGCCAGCAGCGAGAATCGCACGATGGGCGCCGAACTGATTTCGTTCAATGCAACTTCAGCTGGGTTGGTCCAGAACACCCATCAAGTATAGGGCCTTCACGCACGAAGCCCGCGCCGGCTACTAAGTCTCGTCAAGCGATTCAATGGTCCGGTGTTGATGCGAGGCCTCCACCGGCGCATTCCCTGCTCTCACCACCAGTCGCGTTGCCATCCCCGCTTCGCACGCAGGATCGAGCTCACGCACCACGTCGGAGAAAAAGCAGACTTCGCCCGGCGCAACCTTCATCGCCGCCGCAATCGCCGCATAACTTGCCGCCGACGTCTTCGCACCGGTCCGCGTGTCGAAGTAATCGCTGACAAGAGCGGACAGATCACCAAAGGTGGAATAGCGAAACAGAAGCTTCTGCGCATCAACTGAGCCGGACGAATAGATGGCCACGCGGCCTTGCGCCGACCAGCGTTCCAATGCCGGCGGCACATCGGCAAACAGCATTCCCTTCAGTTCGCCCGACTCAAAGCCGGCTTTCCAGATCTTTCCCTGCAGGCTTTTCAGCGCGGTTGATTTGCGATCGCGATCCATCAGCCAGTAGATGTACTTGAGCGCCGCGGGAATGAAGGCCGATGGGCTCACTGATGGGCTCGCCTGTGAATTCGCCGATGGACCTATCGACGCGTTCTTTTGCCCCCTCGCGAGACCAGGAGGCAACATTTTCGGCGCATCGGGATCCTGCTCCTCACGATTCTCAACCGAAAGCATCAGGAGGTCCCGCATAAGGCTGCCCTCTTCAAGAGATTGCTCAAGGCTTTCATGATTCTTCTGGAGGTCAGCAACGCCGCTGATGAGGAACGACTCAACGTGCTTGCGCGCGTAAGGAAAAAGCTGCTCTGACACAAGCGAAATCGGAGCGATCGTTCCTTCCACATCGAGCAGATAAACGGCAGGGAGCGGCTTGGTCGCGCTCATGCGCTCAGCGTGGAGTGCACGCGCGGACCCAGGTAGGCCGGACCGAAGCAAAGCGGTTGATAGTGCGCATCGACGCCCGTCCCGGTGTAGTGCGGAGTCCAGCCCGTCGTGTCCTGGAACCAGCGCACGGCACGAATGCGCCGCTCATCGCACAACGTAAACCAATGCTTCGTTCCACACGGCACGCGCAGCATGTCGCCGGGACCTACTTCCACGGAGGCAACACATTCGTCCAAAGCCAGGAAAAATATTCCGCGGCCAGCGAGGATGAAGCGCACTTCGTCCTCTGAGTGCGTGTGCTCCTTGTCGAATCGCGCCAGCATCGCATCAAGACCGGGCGTATCGGGACGGACATCGATGACATCTGCCGTCGTGTAGCCGCCGCGCTGCTTCATCTTTTCGATCGGCGCGGCAAAGGCAGCCAGCACCTCGTCGGCGGGCGCCAGGTCCGCGGCGTTCTCGGGCAGGATGCTCAAGTCCCAGCGCTCGTAGTCGATGCCAAGGCCGGCGAGAGTCGTGCGAATCTCCTGCTCGTCGCGAACAACGCTGCCTTCGTTGGGGGCCGTGCGTGATGGGATGCGCAGAACTGCCATACTGGCTCCTCCTCTATAAATCGACGAGCGTCTCCGGCTGGCCCGCGAGCAAGCGGCGTTCTTCCACCTGAAACAAAAACTCCAGTGCCTCCAGGTGCCGCCGCGCATCGGCCACCGATTGTCCCCAAGTATAAAGCCCGTGACGGCTCAGCAGAACCCCATGGGCACTGGGGTTTGCCTCCAGAGCTTCTCCAAGCTGGCGGCTCAGCTCTTCGTAATTCTGCGTGTTCTCGATAATGGGAACCCGCTCAAGATGCGCGTGAGTGGTCACGCCCGAAAGCCCCTTCAAGATCTCGTAGCCCTCGATGGGCACGTAGCCGCGCGCCGCAAAGCGCGCTGAGATCAGCGTGTTCCACACGGTGTGCACATGGAGAATGGCTCCCGCATCCGGCCGCGCGCGATAGACCACAAGGTGCAATGCGGTTTCAGCCGACGGCCTGGCCCCTGGTGTCTGCACGTTGCCTTCAAGGTCCACTTCCAGCAGGCCCGCCGGTGTCAGCGTGCCCTTGTCGAGCCCACTGGCGGTAATCAGGATGCGGCCGGCTGCGTCTCGTGGATCTGGCCGCACGCTGAAGTTGCCGCTGGTCGCAGGAACCCAGCCCTGCGCATAACACCAGCGCGCCGTGGCGCAGAGAGATTCTGCAGCAGATTTGAGTGTTTCCGTATCGGGGACCATACGTATTCGCAGTGTAGCAAGAGCGCGGGCGACGCGGGCGCATCCCGGCAATCGAGACCGGCCCTACAATAGGGACTTGCCCGTAGAAGACCAACGCGACCGGCTCAGCGTGGTGCTTGTCTCGCCGCGCAATCCGCTCAATATAGGAGCGGTGGCGCGCGCCATGGCGAACTTCGGCTTTTCGCGTCTTGCGGTCGTGGCCGCCTATGCGCCCCATTGGCGTGAAGCGCGTTCGGCAGTGGGCGCGCCCGAGTTGCTTCGCTCGGCCGAGGAGACGGATTCGCTCGCCGAGGCAATCCGGGATTGCACGCTGGTGGCGGGAACAGGAACGCTCACCCATCGCCGGCCCGAACAAGCCGTTGTGCGGCTGCCCGACCTGGCTCCGCTCGTTGCTCGCGAACTCGGTCATGGAGGGCGCGTCGCGCTCGTCTTCGGGCCAGAGAAGCATGGCCTCTCGCGGGAAGATCTTTCCCATTGCAACTTGCTGGTGGAGATTCCGACCGATGCGCGCCAGCCGTCGATGAACCTTGGCCAGGCCGTCGCGGTTTGTCTCTACGAATTGGCATGCCACGCCTTCTCTCAGCAAGAGAGCTCGCTGCCGCCCGAGCCAGCCTCCCATGACGGTAGTGAACCAACCGCCGCATCCGCCCGCCTCGACCTGCTCGCAGGCGTCGTTGAAGAAACCATGATCGCCGCCAATTACTCCCCGGTCCGCATGCGCGAGGCCAATCGCCACGATCTCCGCCTGCTCCTGCGCAGGCTTCGACCCACCGAGCGCGACACCAGGCGCATTCTCGGCATCTTTCGTCGAATTCTCTGGCGGCTCCGGCGTTGAGGGCATCTGCCTTTTTCCGGCTCGCCCATACCCCTTTTCACCTCCGCACGGATCAATGCTGTCACGTTACAAAGGTGGGACAAGCCGGGGAATCCCTTCGACTTCGCAGACGGATTCCTGTTAGAGTTTCGCTCAAAGGCTCCACGATGATGCTTTTGAATTTCCGCGCTCTTTTGCTGACTTCGACCCCCGCAAGGGTGCGCCGGGTAGCCGCAGTTGCGGGCGTCGCCCTGGTCCTCGCAGTCGCGCTCGCCGCATCATCCCAGGAGTCGGCGCCCGCGAATCCTGCGCAGCCTCCCGCTCAGACGGATGCTGCCCAGCAGCCTGTCACTCCGCAGGCAAAGCCGGACGATAGTCAGCAGGCTGCAACGCCCGCCCAAACCGCCGATCAGACTCCCGCTCAGACGGATGCTGCCCAGCAGCCTGTCACTCCGCCCGTCACTCCGCAAGCAAAACCGGACGATAGTCAGCAACCTGCAACGCCTGCGCAGACCCCGGCCCAGCCGGATGCTGCACCGCAGTCCCAGAACCCGGCCACCGCACCGCCCTCAGCCGACAACTCGGCACAGCCCGCGGCCTCGCAGGACACTTCGACCCAGCCCGCCGCCACTCCGGCAGCCAACGGCCAGCCTGAAGCGCCCGCTGCCGGCAAGCCAGCCGCTTCGGCCCCCGGTGAGCCAGCCCAGTCAGCCAGCGAAGAACCGGGTGCGACTACCGAGGATGAGCTGAAGAAAATGCTCATTGGCAAGCCGCTTTTTCTGCGCAACGGATATCTCTTTGACCAGCTCAGCTACAACGAACTCGGTATGTTGATCGGCAGATCGCCGCATGCCTCCTACACCCTGTCCGCCGTACAAATTGACAAGGTTCGCCTTACCAAGCACAAGCTGGAGCTGGAGGGTGCGCGCTACGGTTTGCACTTTCTGGGCGCCCTCGCCACCGAGGATCCCGCCACGGCCATGGACCGCGTAAAGATTACGCCGAAGAAGAAGACGCTGAAGATCACCATTGACCGCGAAATAGTCGTCAAGCCAAAGAAAGAGAAACCGGTCAAGCCTGCGAAGACAAAGCCCGCCGACGCACAGGTGATCCAGTCGAAAGAGTCGATTGCCAAGGCGACAGCAACACTGGCGCCGGTTATGCCCGAACCGGTTCCAGCCTCTGACGCCACCGCTACAGCGGCCGCGACGCCCGGCGCAGCGGGAGAGCCCCAAGGCGCCGAAGCACCCAAGCAACCGGCCGACGCCAACGCCTCCGCATCTCCTGCTTCGACTTCCGCTGCCGCCCCTGAAGGCGCTCATCCTGAGTCCGCGGCTCAACCCGAGGCAGCCGATGCCGATCAGGGCAAGGCCGAGATGGCCGCAGCGCCCAAGGAGGAGCGTCCGGCCGATCCCAACAGCGTCACCTTTACGCTGTCCCCCGCTCATGCCGCAAAAATCCTCAAGAAGGCCATCAACAATGTCTTCGCCACCGGCCTCGACGATCGCATGATGGCTTCCATGCCTGATTTCTGGAAGAACTATTACCAGGCCGCACAGGCCAAGACCGATTTCCAGCCCTCAGACCAGGCAGTCATGCGCCAGGGCACCGTGGACCAGAAGGCAAAGCTCACATCCAAGTTTGAGCCGGCGTCGAATCAGTACGCGCAGGACAACGGCGTTGCCGGAATGGCTCTCTACCACGTGGTCATCGGCCCGGACGGTACGCCTGGAGAGATTGCCGTCGCCCGACCCATCGGTTTCGGCCTCGACGAGAACGCGGTCACTGCCATTCAGGCTGCAAAGTTCTCCCCTGCCATCAAAGACGGCAAGCCGGTCGCCGTGCTTCTCGACCTCGTTGTGCAGTTCAGAATCTACTCCAAGCGGACCTCGATCATACGCATCCCGGGCCAGGAAGATAATCCCGCGGCGCCGATCTTGCCCGGCCCTTACACGGCCCACGATTTGGCCGTCAGGAGAAGAGAAGAATTACAAAAGCAGTCGACATCTTCGAACTGATTCAGCGCGACGCATCGACGGAGTTCGCCGATGCCCTCGCGGCCGAACCCGCTCTCGCGTGCTCGCGCAACAAGCAGGACGTCTCCGCGCTTCTCTGGTCGGTTTACTGCGGCCGGCCGGCGCTGCGCGCGTCTCTGCTCACTGTACGCGCTGCCCAGGCTATTCCCCTTGACGTCTTTGAGGCCGCGGCTATCGGCGATCTCCCAAATCTTCAATCCATCCTCGCCGCCACACCCTCTTCCGCATCTGAATTTTCTCCTGATGGATGGACGGCTCTTCATCTCGCCGCCGGCTTTGGAACCCCCGGCGCGGTCGCGGCTCTGCTGTCCGCAGGCGCGGATGTCAATGCGCTCAGCCGCAGCCCCCAGAAGAACCAGCCGCTCCATGCCGCCGTCGCACTGGGGAAAAACCCTGACATCGTCCATCTGCTGCTCGCGAACGGCGCCCAGGTGAATGCCCCGCAGGCCGGCGGCTTCACCGCCCTGTTCTCAGCTGCGGCCGCCGATTGCCGCCCTCTGGCCGAACTGCTCGTCGCCCATGGAGCCGATCCCGCCCACAAGAGCGATGAAGGCAAGACGGCTGCCGACTTTGCCCGCGAACGGGGCCACGTCGAGATGGCCGCCTGGCTCGAATCCCTTTAGGACGCAGTCTGTTCTCACTGCTCCAAAGCCCGCTGATACTGCGCAGATCCCAGCAGATGTATCACAATAATTTACAAATGTCTTACAATTGTTCGTTAACGTAAGACGATGTAAGACGGCGTAAGACAGAGTTCGTTTGCGCGTAAGACGCTGTCTTGCAACGTGTCTTACCGTCTTACATCGCGTCTTACGGGCTGTCTTACCGGATCTGCCGCACATCTTGCCGCCATCGGAACCAGACACGCGCAGACCCTTCGCTCACTCTTCACCCTTGATCAGCTCCTCGAGCTTGGCTTTGTGCTTCGCGGCTCGCCCCGTCCGCGGCTCCGTCGAGAGCACGCGCGCCGGCTTGGGCTGGCCCACCCGCTCCCGGGCGTTGGCCTTCACCGCCTTCGCAGCTGAAAACGTCGCTGGTTTTCGTTTCTTCACGGCCTTGCGTTTCCTCCGTCCAAAAGACGAGTATGGAGTAGATTGAGCCGAACTGGAAGAACAAGGCTCGTGGAGAATGATGGAAGAACGGGATTTCTTTAACGAAACCACAGAATTGCGGACCCACACCCTCGTCTGCCCCAAGTGCGGTCAGGCAGCCGAATATAAAGTTACATGGGTGGTGCGCCGGAAACGCGCCCAACTGCCCGGAAGGGCCGACGAACGCGACCGTGCCCGCTTCGCCAAAGCGCAGTCTTACATGGTAAGACGCGACGACAAGCTCTCCTGTGCCAACGTCCGCTGCCGCAAGCCCTTCGAGATTACGCAATTGCAATCGCTCGCGTTCCTCACCGAGTAGCCAGACCCTGCTCTCCCATCTTTCTTGAAAACGATGGGGCAGCGGCGCCCCAGCGCCAGATGGCAACCCTGATCGTCCTCCTTCCCCTTGATTCGCACACCCGTGGAGCCAGGTGTGCTCAGCCCCGATTCTTCCCCGGTTCTTCAAGGAGAAGTGATGCATCATCCATTTCGTTTTCATCGCCTGACTGTTCTGCCGGTTCTTGCCGGTCTGTTGCTGTCTGCGAGTGCGCTTGGCCAGCAAGCGGCGATCCAGTTGCCCAAACCGCAGATCACAGGCGGGATGCCGCTGATGGAGGCGCTCGCCAGGCGCCAGACCACGCGCGCCTTCCGAGACAAGCCGCTCGGGCTGCAAGCGCTCTCGAACCTGCTGTGGGCGGCGTTTGGCGTGAATCGGCCGCAGGATGTGAAGGCCGGGCTGGGACGCACGGCGCCCTCGGCCATGAACAAGCAGGAAGTCGAGCTCGACGTTGTTCTGGCCGACGGCGTCTACGTCTACGAGGCGGAGCAGAACCGTCTGCGTCCGGTGGTGGCCGGGGATATGCGCGGCAAGATCGGGACTGGGGCGGCGGCGCACGCGGCGGTGACGATTGTTTATGTGGCAGACGCCAAACTCGATTACGCGCAGGTGGATACCGGATTCATCGGACAGAATGTGTATCTGTTTGCCGCCTCCGAGGGGCTGAACGCATGGTTCTATGCGAACGTTGGTCCGGATGCGGCGGCGGTGTTGAAGCTGCCGGAAGGGCGGAAGCCGCTTTACGGGCAGTCAGTCGGGTATCCGGCGAAGTAGCACGTTTCAAGCCAATTCCTCGTAGTCCCTCGCTCCATGGTTGGGCGCGGGTTGGGCGCTCGGAGCCGAACCTGCAGAAGCGGAATTCCGGCTCCGGGTTCGACTGGCGCGGTGGGCGCGGTATGTGATTGAATCGAGAATAAGAGCAGGCGGGCCTGGAGGCTGACGGTGTGGCCTGCCGCATGAACTGGAGAGAACGACGATGGCGAATTCCCTGCTTCCCCCCGAAGAGCGCAACCTAACACCCGACCAGGTCGAGGCGCTCGACAAACGACGCGACCTTGGCCACACCCTCCTCGTGATTGCCGGCCAGTTTGCTGTTATCGCCACCGTGTTGCTGCTCTGGGTCGGCCAGGACCTCAGCTACTCACCCGGCTGGGCGCATCCCATGGCCTATTACTTCTTCCTCGCCCTGGGCATCATCGTCGTCTGCGGCATCACCGGCCTCGCGCTCCGCAAGGGCACACCCCGCATCGACTAGGTCGCATAGGTTGCGGGTTCTGCCCTGTCTGCCGCACCGCCGTGCACGGGCGCCCGAATCGGTATAGCCTTGTAGGTGCGAATGGCTGTTGCTTCCCTTACCGGTCTCACCTCCGCCACGCCCGCCCCAAGGCTCACTGACAGCCATGGCCGGGTGATCCATGATCTGCGCGTCTCCATCACTGACCGCTGCAACTACAAATGTGTCTACTGCCGCACCGGCGAAGTGGGAGCCCAGTATCCCGAGCTTGCCATCGACGAGTATCTCCGCCTCATCCGCCGGTTTGTAGCCCTGGGCATCACCAAGGTTCGTCTCACTGGCGGCGAGCCCCTGCTCCGCCATGGATTGCTCGCGCTGGTCTCGGAGCTCAAGTCTCTGCGCACGATCGAGGACGAGCCGCTTGATCTGGCCCTCACCACCAATGGGCATCTTCTCGAAGACCTGGCTGCACCTCTCAAGGCCGCAGGCCTCGATCGCGTCACCGTCAGCATGGACGCCGTCGATGCCGCGACTTTTGAACGCATCACTCGCATCCCCGGCAGTTTTCAGACCGTGCTGCGCGGCGTTCGTGCTGCGCGTGCAGCCGGCCTCACGCCGCTCAAGATCAACTGCGTCCTGCTGCGTGGCTTCAACGACGACCAGGTCGAAGGCTTTGCCCGCTTTGCCCGCGAAGAAGACGTCGTCGTCCGGTTCATCGAGTTCATGCCCCTTGAAGAGGGCCGTTTGTGGACGCCCGAAATCGTCGTCACTCTCAAGGAGATCGTTGACCGCATCGGCAGAGCGCTGCCGCTTGTGGAGTTGCCCCCGCGCGAAGCCAGCGAAACCGCCCGCCGCTACACATTTGCTGACGGCGTGGGAGAAATCGGCATCATCGCTCCTGTCAGCCAGGCCTTCTGCGGCGCCTGCAGCCGTGTCCGCCTTACCTCCGACGGCAAAATCCGCACCTGCCTCTTCTCGCAGGTCGAACATGACCTCTACGGCCGCTTGCGCGCCGGCGCCGACGACCGGGAACTCGAAACCTACATCCTGCGTACCGTTGAAGGAAAGGAAGCGCGTCACCACATCGGTGAGCCGGGATTTCTCAAGCCTTCCCGGTCCATGGTCCACATCGGGGGCTGACCGCAAATCCTTTTCGAGGGACGCACCGGCCGCCGGCAAACTTTGGTGTGCCGCAATTCATTGCGCCCTAACCGCTCTTTTCGGCAAGTGTGTCAGAATGTTCGTAAAGTCCTCCCCTGGGTTCGCCAATGACAAATGAGACCGAAGGGCGTATCCCGCTCGAAGATCTACTGGTGTTTCACCAGCTGGCGCGCTCGCTCAACTCGAGTTTCGACCTGGATACAATTCTGCGCACCATTCTTGAGCACATGGAGCGGATCATGGAGGCTGAGCTCTGGACCCTGCTCATGCTCGACGAAGCCACCCAGGAGCTTTACTACGCAATTGCGGCCGGGGGCGAGCAGGATGCCCTCAGCGGCCTGCGCGTCAAAGTGGGCGAAGGTGTTGCCGGCTGGGTAGTCCAACACGGCGAAACCCTCATCGTGCCCGAAGCTGAGGACGATCCGCGCGTCCGCGATGATGCCGGCGGCAAACCTCGCTCGGTCCGTTCCGTCATTGCGCTGCCCTTGCGCGGCCGCAAGGGAACGCACGGCGCCATCGAGATCTACAATCCCCGCGCCGACCAGATGACCGACTACACCATTGCCTTCCTCCACATTCTGGCCGACCACGCTGCCATCGCGATTGAAAACGCCCACGACGTATCCCGCATCCAGCAACTCACCATCACCGACGACACCACTGGCCTCTATAACGTGCGCCATCTCTACAACGTGCTGGGCCGCGAACTTCTCCGCTCCAGCCGCCACGAGATGCCCGTGAGTCTTGCGTTCCTCGATCTCGATCGGTTCAAGCTCGTCAACGATGTCCACGGCCACCTGGTGGGGAGCGAACTGCTGGCCTCCACCGGCAAACGCCTGCAGGAACTGAGCCGCAAGCAGGACTGGTGCTTCCGCTACGGCGGCGACGAGTTTGTCATCCTCATGCCCGATACTGGCGCTACGGCTGCGCTTGACCTTGCCGACAAGCTCCTCGATTCGCTCATGGCCACCCACTTTCGGATGAAGAACGGAATCGAGCTCACCGTGCAGGCCAGCGTCGGCATCTCTACGGCGCCTGTTGACGGAGGCACCGTTCACACCGTCATCGGCGCGGCAGACGAGCGTATGTATCTGGTCAAGAACAGCGGACGCGGACGCGTCTGGCATCCCCAGGATGTTGCGAGCGCCGAAAATCGGCCAATGCCAGATCGCGTTTAGTAGCCCAGGTGCTTCTCCACCACATTCTTCAGCGGCTCACCATTCACGAACCGCTCATACTGTGCGAGAAAAAACTTCATCGCGTCATTGAGCCAGTCCTTCGTGTTATCGGCGCAGTGCGGAGAAATGAATACATTCTCCAGCTTGAAGATCGGATCGTCGGCCGGAATCGGCTCCTGCTCGAACACGTCCAGCCCCGCGCCCTTGATCTTTCCTTCCTGGAGCGCATGCACCAGCGCCGCCTGGTCCACCACCGCCCCCCGGCCAAGGTTGATCAGCACCGCGCTGGGTTTCATCGCCGCAAACGCCGCATCGCTGATCATATGGTGTGTCTCGGCGGTCAGCGGCAAAGCCACCACAACGTAATCGCACTGCCCAAGCATCACCGTCATCTGCTGCGGCGGAAAGAACTCCGCAATCTTGGGATCGGCGGTCGCGGGCGCGTTGCGTTTGATCGCCAGTACGCGCATGCCCATCGCATGCACCCGTTCCACCACGGCGCGGCCAATATCGCCGTAGCCCACAATGCCCACCGTTTGCCCGGCAATCTCCTCCACGTCGAACTGTTCCCATCGGCATGCGCTCTTGTTGCGCAGCATGCGCGGCATGTCCTTCGCAAAGTAGAGAATCATGGCCAGGGCGAACTCACCCAGCGACTGCGAAAAGACTCCGCTCCCGTTCGTCACCGGAACCGCGCTCTCAACAAGTTCGGGAAACAGTATCTTGTCCAGTCCTGCCGAGCGCGAGTGAACCCACCGCACCTTCGGCGATGAAACGAATGCCTGCCGCAACAATTCCCGCGAGCCCGCCCAATGCAGAATTGCTTCCGCCTGCTTCGCTTCTTCGGTCAGGTCGTCCACCGAGCGCACCCTGACATGCGGGACCTCCGAAAGCATCTCGAGCTGGCTGTCATCGGCATTTGAAATCGCAAGAACAAGCGGCTGCCTCTTCATTGAAAGACAAATCTCCTGTGTGGTTGTTCTTCGTGGTGGCGCGGAAAATCCAGCGCCTTTACTTTTTCGTGTCTCCGCCCACCTGGATCACAACGTACTTCGCCGGGCCGTCGCCCACGTTCTTCACAAAGTGATTCGTCCCGTAGGCAACATAGATAATGCTGCCCGGCCCAGCGCGCTCCTGCTTCCCGTCGTGGTTGAACTCCAGCGTCCCTTGCTCCACCACGATGAACTCAGAGTGTTGAATCTTGTGCAGTGCCGGCGGTACGGTCCCCGCAGGCTGCGTGCTCTCGTGCGCGCCCACCTGCTCCCCAGTTGCCAGGGTTCCGTTGAACACTGCCCGGCTCTCGGCGCCGTTCGGCATCGTTCTCGCCTTCATCTGGTCGTAGTTAAACACTCGTGGGCCCGCCAGCGAATTTTCCGCGTTCGCCTGCGTCTGGGCAAACACGCTCGTTGTGGCGCAAGCCAAAATCGACGCCAGCGAAAGCGACACCAGCTTATTCATTTGACCTCCATTGCACCGCTCAGCCAGTGTAAACGTGCGATCGGCGCAGTCGAGGTCAAACGCAGGCCTTCAGCTCAGCCGGTAATGTGCACCGAGTGTTCCAGGTGAAAGGTGAGCAAGGTTTCTGCCGGCAAAAAGATCTGCTTATTGCCGGTAAACGCGCCGCCTGCTGTTCCTGCGCCACCGCCCGCGAGAGCGCCAATGGCCGCGCCTTTGCCTCCACCGGCCAGCGCTCCAACGATTGCGCCAAAGCCTGCCCCGCCGCCTGCGAACTCCGCAGTGCGCTTGCCCTTCCCTTTTTCCGCGCGATCCACTGAGCTTGTAGACACCGGATAGCTGCCCCAATTCGTGTGCACGCGCTCAAGGCGAACCGCAAGGAACGCACCGCCCTTGATCTTGCCCAACGGCTTGGCGTCGATCACCGTTCCTTCAGCGCGCGCGCCTCTGGCGATGACGGTTTGTCCATTTACAACCACGTCCTCGGCAACCGTCGCGCCAAAGTTGTCCCCAGGCCGCGAGATCTTTGATCCCAGGTCCTGGTCGAGCCTCACGCGAATCCTTGTTCCCTCAGGAAGGTCCACTGCCTGGCTCGCCGGCGGCTGATTTGAGCCGGCATTGGTCACGGGCGCCCCCACCGCAGCGGGCGCGTTGACGGCTTGCTGCGTTGGCGATGCCTGGCCGCTGGGGGCATTTGCTGCCGGAGTGCTTGCCTGCGTTCCAGCTCCGGGCGTTGGGTTGGAGGGTTGAGTATTCGTCTTGCATCCGCTGCACGAAATCATCGCAGCGAGCGCCATTGCTGCAAACGGCATCAACTTGTGAAAGGTGTTCACGTCACGAGCTCCTGGGGAGAATCTTTGGGAGGCCCGGCTGCCGGAGTTGCGCGGGTTGCAAAGTGCACCGGAACCACTCAGCAAGATTTAGAAGCAGGTCCGGACTCTGGGGTTGGCAGCGCCCCAGAGTCCGGTAGTTACTTTAGATATCAAGATTCTTTACGTCGAGCGCGTTGTCTTCGATGAATTTTCTGCGCGCTTCCACATCCTCACCCATCAGCGTGGTAAAGATGGCGTCGGTTTCGGCAATGTCTTCGAGCTTCACGCGCAACAGCGTGCGCCGCTCCGGATCCATCGTCGTCTCCCACAGCTGGGTCGAAGTCATCTCTCCCAGCCCCTTGTAGCGCTGCACCTGGTAGTCCTTCTTGCCCTGCTCCACGATGTACGCAAACAACTCGCGCGCCGTTGCCTTCTCCACCGGCTCGCGGGGAATCTTCGAATTGCGCTTGGACTGTTTCGTCTCGGCCTGCACTTCAGCCTCCGCCGGCTCAGCCTCGGCCTCATCGGCTTCTTCGGCGGCTTCCACCGCGGCGGTTTTCTGGGCGTACTCAATCAGGAACGGCGGCTCAAGAAACTCCTTGATCAGCGTGTATTTCGCCATCATCTGCCGGAACTCGGGGCTCGAAGCAAGCGTCCAGTCGATGCAGCGCGTCGCGCCTTGCGAATCTGTAAAGCAGACCGACCAGGTGTGATGCTCTTCGTCTTCCACCGGCTCGTTTACCTTGAACTGGAACTCGTCCGCAAGCTCGGTGAGCTCGACGTGCAGTTGCGCCAGCTTGGGTGGAACTTCGCTCTCCGCCTTCGATGCAAAATCGGCGCGGTGGATCAGTTCCGCGCGAGCCAGCAACTCGGTCAGCTTCTCGTTGCGAATCCGCTTGTCAACCTTCTCGACAAAGCCCAGGTACTCGTTGAGCGTCGCCATAAAGCGCGTCAGGTCGGCCCCTGCAATCTTGCTCGCCGCCTCCCCATGACGCACGATCATCCCCTCTGACGCGCGGTTCACCATCACCTTCACAAACTCGCGGTCATCCTTGATGTACTGCTCAAAGCGGCCCTTCTTGATCTTGTACAAGGGCGGTTGCGCAATGTAGATGTTGTCGCGCTTGATCAGTTCCGTCATGTGGCGAAAGAAGAACGTCAGCAGCAGCGTGCGGATGTGCGAGCCATCCACGTCGGCGTCCGTCATCAGGATGATCTTGCCGTAGCGGATCTTGGTCGCGTCAAAATCGTCCTTGCCGATGCCACAGCCCAAGGCCGTAATCATCGCGCGGATTTCCTCGTGGCCCAGCATCTTGTCGTAGCGTGCTTTCTCCACGTTCAGAATCTTGCCCTTCAAAGGCAGAATCGCCTGGAAGCGCCGGTCGCGGCCCTGCTTCGCCGTCCCGCCTGCGCTCTCGCCCTCCACCAGGTAGAGTTCGCAGCGATCCGGGTTGCGCTCAGAGCAGTCAGCCAGCTTGCCCGGCAATCCGCCGCCATCAAGCGCCCCTTTGCGCCGCGTCAGGTCGCGCGCCTTGCGGGCTGCCTCGCGCGCACGCGCTGCTTCAATTGCCTTGTTGATAATTCGCTTGGCTACCGGTGGGTTCTGCTCCAGGAATCCGCCCAGCCGCTCGTTCACAAACGCCTGCACCGTCCCGGCAATGTCGGAGTTCAGCTTGCCCTTGGTCTGGCCCTCGAACTGCGGCTGCGGCAGCTTCACGCTCACCACCGCGACCAGTCCCTCGCGTACATCGTCGCCGCTCAGGTTCTCCTTCAGATCCTTGAACAGGCCCAACTGCTGCCCGATCGCGTTGATCGTCCGCGTCAGCGATGTTCTAAAGCCCGAAAGATGAGAGCCGCCGTCAACCGTGTTGATGTTGTTCGCAAAGCTGAACACCGTCTCGGAATAGCTGTCGTTGTACTGCAGCGCGATCTCGATCTCCACCCCGTCGCGCATCGCCTCCATCATGATCGGCTTTTCGTGCAGTACCGACTTGCCGCGATTCAAATGCTTCACAAACTCGGCAATGCCGCCTGCATAGCGGAACTCCGCGCGACGCGCTTCACCTGTCTTCGCGTCCGCCGTGCGCTCATCGGTCAGCGTGATCTCAAGCCCCTTGTTCAGGAAGGCCATCTCGCGCAGCCGCTGTGCCAGCGTGTCGTAGTTGAACTCGGTGGTCGCAAAAATTGTCTTGTCGGGCAGAAAGTGGACCTTCGTTCCGCGCCGCTTGCTGTTGCCTGCCTTGCGCAGGTCGCTTACCGGCGCGCCGGCGCTGAAGTCCATCTCCCATGTGTGCCCATCGCGCCAGATCTCCACGTTGAATTCCTGCGAGAGCGCATTCACGCAACTCACGCCCACTCCGTGCAGACCGCCGGAAACCTTGTACGTGGATGCGTCGAACTTGCCGCCCGCGTGCAGCTTGGTCAAAACCACTTGCACCGCCGGCATCATCTTGCCATTGCCCACGTCCATCAGGTCCACGGGAATGCCGCGGCCGTCATCGACAACCGTGATCGAGTTGTCCACGTGGATTACGACGTCGATCTTCTTGCAATAGCCGGCCAGCGCTTCGTCCACTGAGTTGTCTACGACTTCGTAGACAAGATGGTGCAGTCCCATCTCTCCGGTCGAGCCAATGTACATCGCGGGCCGCAGGCGAACCGCCTCAAGACCCTCAAGGATCCTGATGTTTTCGCCGGTATAGCTTCCGCTGTCGCCAGTATCGCCCGGCTGGGAATTCTCGTCGGGTACATCGATCGCCATTGTCTTAGTCGCCATAAGTTTCCATTTGACGTGCTTTTTTCGTTACTGCGCGCCCCACCCTGTAACCGGGGACGTGTCCGGATCGTGATTCCGGCACAAAAATCAGGGTTTAAGCGTTTGAAAAGCGGGGGTTTCGATGCCCCGAAACATGACTCTATTTTAGCATGCGGGATACCCGAAAAAGAGTGCATAAAAAGGCCCTTTCAGGCGATTCCGAGGATCTGATTTTGAATGTTTTTGAAGCGATAAGTGGTGACGTTAGTAATCGATATAGTTACTAAGTACTTATCTATATGAAAGAATTAGACTTACTTAGAGAAATAGTCTACCATCCCCTCAGACTTACAAGCCATTTCCGACACAGATCGAATAAGAAAGGGTTACCTCCGATGAAACTCGCTATCCGCACGCTCGCCATTTGCCTCGTCGTTACCGGCGCTGCCGCCGCTTCGCTGTCACCCGCCACCTCCCACGCGCTCACCAGCCGCCAGGCCGTCAACAGCGCCCTGCCGGTGCCTCTGTGTGGCCCCTGGGTGCCCTGCCAGCCCGGCCCCAACGGCAACCTCCGCTAGAAGGCCAGCGGTAACACGAAAGTGGCACGATCCACGCCGCTTTCGCGGTTGAGTGACAGCGGTCATAAGAGCTATTCTGAGAACGCTCTTAAGATCGCGAGTAGGTCAACATGTCTTCTCAACTCGCAATGTCGGTCATGAGCGCAGCGGAGTTCGGCCTTTGGGCTTCGCTCGCGTTCCTGTTTTGGAAGCGCAAGCTCTATCGCCGCTTCCCTTACATGGCCACTTACCTCGTGCTCCGCGTGGCTACCATGCCGATGCTGCTTTCTGCCCTCTATGTGCAGTCAAAGCCATGGGGGCAGGGCTACTACTGGCTTTATTTCTTCCCCTATTGGGCCGTCTACATTGCCAGCGCGGTGCTCTTGCTGTTCGTTTGCATTGAGGTCTTCCGCTCTGCTCTGTCGGCACTGCCCGGGTTGATGAAAATCGGCATCGTCATCTTCCGCTGGGCCATCCTGGTCTCAGTGGTGCTCACGTTCTCCTCGATTTCCTTCGTGCACCGCGGCCTGGCCGCCATCCCTGACATCGCCGTCGCGCTTATGCGTTCGGTCAGCATCCTTGAACTTTGCCTGCTCGCCTTCCTCTGCCTCAGCATGAACGCGCTCCGGCTCACCATACGCGACATGGCCTTCGGCATTGCGCTCGGATTTGGCTTCATGTCCACAAACGATTTCGTCTTCGCCGCTTTCATCCCGCGGGCCTCCGTCATGACTTCAACGCTGCAATTTGTTTATGAGGCCATGATTCTGGTTGCGCTTGCCATCTGGGTGGTCTACTGCGTGCTCCCTGAGGCCGTGCGCAAGCCCGTCATGATGCCCGCCAACTCAACCATCTATCGCTGGAACGAGATCGCCTCTGCCCTGGGCCATACAGGGACGCAGATCGCCGTCCAGCAGCCTGCCAACAGCTTCTTCCTCACCGATGTCGAGAGAGTGGTTGAAAAGGTCCTCACCCGCAACCTCAAGGGTCGCGAGTCTGAGTCCTAGAGCGGGCGCCGCGATTATATTCGCGGATGCAGATTTTTCGGAGGAAGGCTTCCAATCAGCACCACGCTGATATGAGGCCAGCGACAACAAAGGCCACGGCAAGCGCCGTGGCCTTTGTATTTTCTCTTGAGCCGCAGTTACTCGGCCGCGACCGGTTCGATTGACGCAAAACGCCCGCGTCCGCCGCGATCCACGAACTTCACCCGGCCCGTTACCTTCGCGAAAAGCGTATCGTCTGAACCGATGCCCACGTTCACACCCGGCTTGATGCGGGTGCCGCGCTGGCGCATGATGATCGAGCCGCCGCTCACAAGTTGGCCGCCGAAGGCCTTCACGCCCAGCCGCTGTGCATTTGAATCCCGTCCGTTTGTGGAGCTGCCTCCACCCTTTTTATGTGCCATTGCTCAATCCCCTTCTGAAAGTTTCGTCCGCGCCTACTTGGCTGCGGTGTAGGTTACGCCGTCGGCCTCGATCGCCTTGATGCGCACCTCGGTAAAGTTCTGACGGTGTCCCTGCAGCTTCTTGTACTGCTTCTTCCGCTTCAGGTGGAACACCAGGATCTTGTCGCCGCGGCCTTCGCCCAGCACTTCCGCCGTCACCTTCGCCGTCGATGGCTTGGCAACGGTTCCAGAATCGCCACTCACCGCAAGCACGTCGCTGAACTCGATCGTCTCGTTCTCTGACGCCACGCTTTCAATCTTCACCACGTCGCCCGGCGCCACGCGATACTGCTTCCCGCCTGTCCGAATCACTGCGTACATAAAAACTCCTCCAGCGCCGCGGCATTCAACGGGCGCATCCAATCAAAATCCGTGTGCTCAGGTGGGGCGGATACAGACAGTAACTGCATCGGAACGAGGGCCGCACACACGCTATCCAAAAGCGGTGAACCCTTGAAAACCCGCACTCCCATAAAGGAGTGCATCGCCAAACTCTACAATTCTATCGTCAAAGCGCCTTGGGGTCAATTTCAAAGCATATCCAACCCCTGCTTGCGTTTCGGAACCGGAAAAACCCGGTCAATCTCGGCCAAATCCTCGTCATCCAGCACCAGCCCCGCTGCAGCGGCATTCTCTTCCACATGGGCAATCGAGCCGGCCTTGGGAATCGCCAGAATCGGCTCCCGCAAGCACCAAGCCAGCGCCGCCTGTGCCGGGGAAACTCCATGCTTTTGGGCAACTTTTCCGAGCGCCGCAGACGCCAGCAGCTTTCCGCCCTGCCCCACCGGCGAATAGGCCATCACGGTTACGCCACGGCTCTTGCACCACGGCAGCAAATCGAACTCAATCCCTCGATGTTCCGGGTTGTAGAGCACCTGGTTCACCGTGCAGCCCTCGCCGCCCGGAACCCTGTAGAGCTCCTCCATGTCGTCCACGTCGAAGTTTGAAACGCCCCATGCCCTGATCTTTCCCTGCTTTAAAAGCCGCTCAAAGCCAGCAACTGTCTCACCCAGAGAAAATCGTCCGCGCCAGTGCAGCAAATAGAGATCGAGAGAGTCCACGCCAAGACGCTTCAGGCTCGCTTCACACGCGCGCACCGTCCCCTCTGTCGAGGCGTTCGACGGAAGCACTTTGCTCACCAGTTGCACCCGGTCGCGCACCCCCCCGTCCCGCAACACTTTGATCGCCTCGCCCACCAGCAGCTCCGAGCGCCCGCTGCCGTACATCTCCGCCGTATCGATCAGCGTCATTCCCAACTCAATCCCGCGGCGCAACGTAGCGATCTCGGCCGCGCGCTTCCCAGCCGAGTCGCCCATATTCCATGTTCCTTGTCCAAGTGCGGGAACGGACCTTAAGCCCAAGGCAACCGTCTTCATCGAGCTCCTCTTGCTTTCCTCATTTCGAACGACTCCATCATAAATTCCGCTACAACCCGCCGCCGCCCACCATCGCTATACTTTTCCCATGCAGCCAGTCAGCATCGTGGTCACCGAGCTCAACGAAGCCCAGGAGATCGCGCGCGTAGTCACCAGCCTTTTGGCGCAGCAGCCAGCAGCCGCTGAGGTCGTCATCGTGGATGGCGGGTCAACCGACGGCACCTGGGAGTGGCTCGTCGAAGCGCAGGGCCGCGACCCGCGCCTCGTTGCCATCCGCGATGAAACCTGCAGCCTCAAGCACTCTGCCGGACCCGTTTCCCGCGGCCGCAATGTCGCCATCGCCGCGGCAAAGTCAGAAATCATCGCCACTGCCGACGCAGGCTGCACCTACGCGCCCGACTGGCTCCGCAATCTCACCGCTCCGCTGGCTTCGGGAGCGGCTCAGTATGCCCTCGGCGGCTCATGCCTCGACCCTGCCGACCATTCCCTCTGGGACGTGGCCTCCGCGCCCTTCTTCAGCGTCAAGCTCTCACCCCTCGAGACCACAAAATCCTGCACCGCGCGTTCCATGGCCTTTACTAAAACCCTCTGGGCAAAGATCGGCGGTTTTCCTGAGGATGTCCTGGTCGGCGAAGATACGCTCTTTGACAGGTCCGCCCGCCGCGAAACTGTGCCCGCATTCGTCAACAACGCAAAGGCGCTCTATCATCCCCGCAACACTTTTCGCGCCGCCACCCACCAGATGGCGCGCTATGCCGTCAGCGATGGCCAGGCGCGCGTCCGCTCCGGGCGCCTGGTGCGCAACGCCACCCGCTGCCTGCTACAGATCGCCGCCCTCGCCCTCCTCCGCTGGAGCGTCTTCCCTTTCGTCTTTGTGTTTTTGCTTGAGGCCTGGTACGCCTACCACCGTGACCTGCGCTCCCTTTTGCCTTTCGGCGCCCAAGCCGTCGGCGCGCGTTTCATTTTCTCCGTGGCAGTTCCCTGGGTAGTCGCCGTCAACCACATCAAAGGACTGTTCGTCAGCAAGCCGCTGACGAACTGGCAAAACAAGAGCCAGTAAGCAGGCGCCGTTAGTCCCTCAGTCCCTATGTCCCTTAGTCCCTTGTCTCTGCTTTTACCTCGCCACGTAGAACAACACGGCAAAGTAGTGCGCCACACTGCCGGCCAGCACGAACAAGTGCCACGTTGCATGGAAGTAGCGCAGGCGGTCGAGGGCGAAGAAGACGATGCCCAGCGTATACGCCAATCCGCCCGCGCATAGCCAGGCCATCCCGTGAATCCCGATCGCGTGATAGAGCGGCAGCACGGCAAACGCAATCAGCCACCCCTGCAGCAAGTACACGCACGCCGAAACAATGGCAAGCCGGCCACCCCTGAACTTCTCCATCGCAACGCTTTTGGTCACCACGCCCGCAACCGCGAGCCCCCACACAATGCCGAACATTGTCCAGCCCACCGGGCCGCGCAGCGAGACCAGCGTAAAGGGCGTGTACGTTCCTGCGATTAGTAGATAAATGGCCGAGTGGTCGAGGATCTGGAACACTCTTCGCGCACGCGTGCGCACCAGCGAGTGGTAAAGCGTGGAGCAGAGGTAAACCAGCACAAGCGTCCCGGCAAAGACGGAGCAGCTCGTCACCACCAGCGCAGACCCAGAGCGCGCAGGCCCTCGCGTCGATTCGACAATCAGAACCACCGCTCCCACAATGGCCAGCACCGCGCCGACCCCATGCGTAATCGCATTGGCCAGCAGGTCGCCCAGGTGATCGCGCTCAGGCACGGCACCATGATAGTCCGCCTCGCCGCCTACGCCTGCGATGCAGCGCACAGGTTTGTCTGAGCTCTTGAGTCGACCGCTATTGGAGAAATCTCACGAATCTTCGTGATTCATCCCACCGCGGCCCACTTCAGCTCAGTCCTTTCGAGAATTCTCAACCAACGCGCCCCAACCCGGTGCTCGCCTTGCAGATCAGTCTCGCGTGTCGTCAGCGATTTCGCCATCGGCGGACAACCGCGCAGGCCCGCTCACTATCCGGCTCACCCAGGTGGCCGTCGCCTGTCAGCGCACACTCGCGCTGGACCCGCTCAACGCCCAGGCTCTCATCGCTATCAGCCTGGTCGCGCTCGCAAGCCGACAGTTTGAAGCTGCAGTCAAGACGGCTACTGCCGCCGTATCCGCGGCTGCTGCAGACTCATCGCTGCAAGGCTCTGCGTGGGTCGCCCTGGGCCAGGCTCTGAACGCACAGCACCGCAGCGATGAGGCCAATGTCGCTTACCAGCGAGCCATCCGGCTCGACGGCACGAATGCTCTCGCGCACGCCGGCCTTGGCGAGTTGCGTATCGCCGAGGGCCATGGCGACGAGGCCTCCCGAGAGTTTGAGCTCGCGCTCCAGCGCCAGCCATCATTGGTCGGCGCGCATCTCGGCCTTGGCAACGCTCTCGCACTGCAGGACCGCAACGTCGAGGCCCTCGAATGCTATGAACAGGCTCTCGCGCTCAAGCCGCGCTTGCCTGAGGCCGAGTACGCCGCCGGATTTGCTCTGGGCCGCCTTGGCAGGCTCAACGAAGCTGAAACACGTTACCGCCGCGCGCTGACCCTGCGTCCCGACTTCGCCGCTGCGTGGGTCAGCCTCGGCAGCTTGCTGCGCGACCGCGGGCAGGATCGATGGGCGTCCGCGGCTCTCCATCGCGCCGTCCAACTGCGTCCGGACCTCATTGCCGGCTGGATCAACCTTGCGATTCTCGAGCGCGAACAGCGCAACCCGGAACGCTGTGAGGCGCACCTGCGCAGGGCATTCGCCCTCAATCCGGCACAGGTTGAGACGCTCATTGCATGGTGCCAGTTTCGCGCCGCGCAAAAGGATCTCCCGGGCGCCTGGGCCTGGCTCCGCTGGGCGCTTCTGCGCGATCCCTGCAATGCTGAAGCCGTTAACATGCGCGGCATCCTGCTTCACAGCGAAGGCCGATTCGCTGAGGCCATCGACATCTTTAGCCGCGCCGAGTGGCTCGGCAGCAAGTCCGCACCGTCCAATCGCGGCAACTCGCTCCTTGATCTTGGCCGGATGCCTGAGGCCTTGCGCGCCCACGAGCAAGCGGTTGAAGCCGATCCCACCCATCCCGGCGCTCGCTACAATCTTGCTCTCACCCGCCTGCGCCTCGGTAAGTGGCAGCTCGGCTGGCAGGATTATGAGGCGCGCTGGCAGTTTCGCGAGGTGCATCCCGTCCCGAGGCGTTTCGGCGTGCCCCGCTGGCAGGGCGAGCCCCTTCTCGGGCGGCGCATCCTGCTTCACACCGAGCAGGGCCTCGGCGACACCATTCAATTCTGCCGCTACGCAACTTTCGTGGCCGCGCGCGGCGGTAAGGTCATTCTCCAGGTGCAGCAGCCGGTCGAGCGCCTGATGAACTCTCTTCCCGCTGTCCGTGCCGGGCTCGTCGAAGTCACGCGTCTCGGCGACGCCTTGCCCGCCCCCCATCCGCCCTTCGATCTCGAATGTCCCCTGCTCAGCCTGCCCGCCGTCTTCGGCACAACCGTGGATACAGTTCCCTGGCCCGGCGCCTACCTCGCCCCCGATCCTGCTGAGGCTCTCGACAAGCGGAGTCTCTTTCCCGCGGCTCATCCCAGCTTGCGCGTAGGCCTCGCCTGGGCGGGAAATCCCCGCTACAAGGCCGACCGCATGCGATCGACGAACCTGTCGACCTTTCTGCCGCTGCTGTCGACCGTCGGCTGCACCTGGGTTTCGCTTCAGAAAGGCGATGCCGCCCGCCAGATCGCAGCTCTGCCATCCGACCTCTCCGTTCTCGATGCCTCCAGTCATGATCGCGACCTGGCTGAAACGGCGGCCTTCGTCGCCTCGCTTGACCTGGTCATCACCACCGATACCTGCATCGCCCATCTAGCCGGAGCCATGGCCAAGCCGGTCTGGATCCTTTTGCCCCACCTGGCGGACTGGCGCTGGATGGAGCAGACGGACACCACCCCCTGGTACCCGACCGCTCGTCTCTTCCGGCAGCCACGGCCGGGCGACTGGGCCAGCCTCATCGAGCGCATAGCTGCTGAGCTCTGCAACTAGAAACAGCCTTCCTCCCCTTCAAATAATTGATAAAAAACAGGTTGTCCAGCCTTTAGCCCGATCTCGGCCAGTCCCAGGTACCTTTCACAGGAAAAAACAAAAGAAATTTCTTGACATTTTATGCTCTATTTTATAGAGTTCTCTTCATTGAGGAACGCTCTACCCTAAACCGGGCGCTCCGGAGGATCAACATGACAGAGAATTTTGAACAGCGCGACCTGGCCGAAAGGCTCAACCTGATCGAATCCATGATCGTCGAAGGGCGCCGCACCACCAAGAACTGGGGATGGACCTTCGTCCTGTGGGGCGTCGCCTATTACGTCGCAATCGGCTGGGCCGCCTCAGGCCACCCCGCCCTGGCGTGGCCCGTCACCATGACTGTCGCCGGTGTCATTACCGGCTTGGTCGCCAGCCGCCGGGAACGCAACAATCCCTCAACAACCCTCGGCCGTGCCATGGCCGGGATATGGATCTCGCTCGGAGTCTCCATCAGTCTGCTCATGATGTCCCTGACCTGGAGCAGACACATCGATTCATTCGCTTCCGTCGCGATCGTCTGCGCCATGCTGGGGATGGCCAACGCTACCTCAAGCATCATCCTTCGCTGGAAGGTGCAATTCGCATGCGCTCTGGTCTGGTGGACCTCGGCCGTAGCGGCGTGCTTCGTCTCTGACAATGTGTGCTCCGCGATCTTTCTCGTCGCCATCTTCCTCTGCCAAATCGTCTTCGGCATCTACGGCATGCTCGCCGTCTCCCGTCAGCACAAGCAGGGGGCGGCCCATGCCTGAGTTGCCGGAGCTCAATCCTGTGGTCCACGGGAAGCTGCGTCTGGCGCTGCTGTCGCTGCTGGCAGGGGTTGAAGAGGCGGAATTCACCTGGCTGCGCTCCAAAACAGGCTCGACCGACGGCAACCTGGGCGCGCAACTGCTCAAGCTTGAAGAAGCCGGCTACATTGCTGTCGAAAAGAAGTTCGTCGAGCGCAAACCGCAATCCACCTACCGCATCACAGAAGCCGGCCGTAGGTCGCTCAGCGAATACGTGCAGGCATTGAAGCAGTTACTCGGCGGAGCGATCTAACCGGGGCTCAGCGAGCAGTTCGCTCCGCTACCAGGCTCCGCCGGACCCGCTCCATCACGCCAAGGTAATAAGCAAGGTTGTGGATCGTGTTCAGAGTCGCCGACAGCGCCTCCCCTGCCTGCATCAAATGGCGGAGATACGCGCGCGAGTAGCGCCTGCATACGGCACAATTGCACTCCGGATCAGGTGGGCCCTGGTCTTCCGCATAGCGCCTGGCCTTGATGTTCAGCCGGCCTTCGCTCGTAAACAGCAGTCCGTGCCGCGCCGCCCGCGTCGGCAGCACGCAATCCATCATGTCCACGCCCATCCGCGCGTACTGTTCAATCTCGTCGGGATAACCCACGCCCATCACGTACCGCGGCTTGTCTTTGGGCAGCAGCGGCAGCACCTCGGCAATCATCTCCAGCGTCAGCGCGCGCGGCTCACCCACGCTCAAGCCGCCAATCGCGTAGCCGTCAAACTCCATCTCCACCAGCCGCTCCGCGCAGGCCTTGCGCAGGTCCGTATACATCCCCCCCTGCACAATCCCGAACAGGTTCTGCGTCTGCCCGCCCAGTTCGTCACGCCACTCCACTTCATCGCGATGAGCCTTGAAGTGGTCCAGCGATCTTCGTGCCCAAGCCATTGTCAGCCGCAGACTCTCATCCGCGCGGCTGCGTTCCGCCGGGTACTCCGTGCACTCGTCAAAGGCCATCGCAATATCGGCACCCAGTGCAATCTGCACGTCCATCGAGTGTTCCGGAGTAAAGAAGTGGCTGCTTCCATCCAGGTGCGACCGGAACCGCACGCCTTCGTCCGACACTTTGCGCAGCGCGGCCAGCGAAAACACCTGAAAGCCGCCGGAATCCGTCAGCATCGCCCGCGGCCAGCTGATGAATTTGTGCAGACCGCCCAGCCCTCGAATCAGCTCGTGGCCCGGCCGCAGATAGAGATGATAGGTATTGCCGAGAATGATCTCGGCGCCTAGCGACTCCAAAATATCCTGGGGAACTGCCTTCACCGTGCCCGCGGTGCCCACCGGCATAAACACGGGCGTCTGCACGGTCCGGTGCGGCAAATGGAGCTGCCCTCGCCGTCCGCCGCCAGCCGATTCCGCAATCACCTCAAACGTTGAACTCACTCGTCGATTCTAACGGGCGAGTCCAGGCACGTCGTCGGACTTTCGCCGCGCGGAAATTGTCTGGGCTTGCCAAACTTCAGGCTGCATCGACAATGAGGCGCTTGCCCAGCGCGCGCAGTGCTTTATCGATCCCATCAATCCGCGTCCTGTGATGAATGTTGGTGAGGCGATTCACTTCTTGCGGAGTGGTGCCGATACGGCGAGCCAATTCGGCAGGCCGCACCTTCTGGCGAAGCATTTCATTGAGCAGGAGCACCTTGGCAGAGACGCTGGGCGGCAACTCGACCACCTGCTGGCCGCGCCTCGGTTTCGATGGAGTGGGAACCGGACGCTTGTCCTCCAGATAGAAATCCATCGCAGATTCGAGTGCCTCTTTTGCCATTTCGAGGGCGTGCTCTCGGTTATTCCCGAATGTGTGAGCCTCGGGGATGTCAGGGAAGCTGACCGTAATAAACTCTCCGTCCTTACGGAGACGAACCGGATACCCGCGCATATTCACTCCTTGATCCCTAGTTGTTTCTTGATGTCAGCAACGAGACCCTTTGGAAGATCTTTCTTCCCGTGCATGGGAATGACGGTCTGGCGACCCTGACGGGAGGCTTTAAGATGCGATCCTGTCTGGGTTCCGAATTCGACGCCATGTTTCGCCAGCCAACGCTTTAGTTCGCTGCTGTTCACGAATCAACTATAAACAATTTTGTTTATATTGCCAATGCGGCTGCCAGGGTTTCGATTTCGCCGCTACTTCCCGCCGCCGATCCGTACCGTGAATCCCGCTCGCGCCGTGCGTGGCGTTGCCAGCGTGGTCGTCGGCGTCTTCGACACCTCAATCTGCCGGTCCAGCAGATTCTCTCCAGCGGCAAACAACTCAAGACGCTTCCCCAACTGGTGCGAGGCAAAAGCATCCAGCCGGAAGTATCCATGCAGCAAAAACGCATTCGCATCGTCGTCGTACTGCCGCCCGCTTAACCGGCTCTGCAGACTCAGCGTCCCAATCGCAGGCTTGTAGGCACGCAGGTTCAGCGTCGCCATGTTGCGCGCAACTTCCGGAATCCAGTTGTTCAAATCCTGGCTGCCACGGGAAACCGTTGCATGAGCGTACTGGTAGCCGCCATCCAGGTTCACCCACGACATCGGCTTCAATTCAAAATCCACCGCCACGCCTTTGCTCTCGATCTGTCCAAGATTCTGCCGCACCAGCAGGATCGGCGACGACGTTGGATTCACCGTCACGGCCACAATCGGACGATTCACCTCGGTCAGAAAATAACTCGAGCGCACGCTGCCCCACGTCCACTCTGTCGCCACGCCGGTCTCCCAGCCGGTCGCCCGCTCGCTCAGCAGGTTCCCATTTGGATTCGTCAGCTTGTTGCCCACCTGCGTCGATCGATACAGCTCACTCGGCGTCGGCGAGCGAAACGCCCTGAACCCTGATGCATTCAATGCCCAGTGCGCTCCGATCTTCCGGCTGATCCCAAGCCGCGGATCGAAGATGCGCTCGTCGCGCTGGCTGGGCTGCGTCGTGCTCGCCACAAATGCCACCCCATCCCACGTCCACTGCCGCCCATCGTAATTCTGGAACCAGTCCATCCTGCCTGATGCGGCAACTGTCCATCCCCCGCGCACACCCATCGCTTCAACGTACGCGGCCGAATCCCGCTGGTGGTCGCGCAGATTTGTCAGCTTCGCAGTGGCTCCGTATGTCTGCTCGCGATCCCAGAACCGTACATCGTGCGCATCCGCTCCGCCCACCAGCACCAGTCCCGCGCCCAGAGGTTGATTCCAGTGCGCAGCCCCGCCCAACTCGTTATCCGGATCGTAGGAAAACTTGGTCGGCGTCTCACCGCAGCGATACGTGCACGCAGGATTCGCCGCATTCGGGGCATTCGTAATGCTTGAAAAAGTCTGCCTGTACCGTTCCGATGATCCGTAAATCCGCATCCCCAGCAGGCCGCCACCGCCAGCTTGCCAGTCCGCCCCGGCTGCATACCGCACGTCGCGTGTCGCGTTCCACTGGTAGGGTGTGCCGTTGTGCCGCACTTCATTAAAGCCGCTCGTCCGCGCGAACAGCCTCAACCCGCCGCGATCATGTTCCGCCAGAACCAACGCATTCTGTGCGCGAACATTGCTCGCAGCATCCACTGGCCCCCGCTGTGATGGAGCCTCCTGAATAAACCCATCCGTGCCCAGCAGTCCGCCCGCCGTCAGCACGCCCCACGGCCCGCGCTTCGCCTCAGCCATCAGGCTCGAGTCATACGTTCCCTCGCCGCCGTAACTCGAACGCACTTCCACCTCGTCCCGTGTCGGCCGCACCGGGATCACGTTGATCACGCCGCCAATTGCGCTCGAACCGTACAGGTCACTGGCTCCGCCGCGCACCAGCTCAATCGATCCGATCGACAGCTCCGGCTGTTCCTCCCATTGAATCCATCCGCCCACCGGATTCGCGAGCGGCACATCGTCTTCCGTCACCAGCGTGCGGCTCGCTGATGTCGATCCAAGCCCGCGCAGGCTCACACCCTGCGAAGTCGGATTCGCCACCAGCGAACTCGATCGCCTGAACAACTCCAGCCCCGGAATCTGCCGCACCTGTCCGTCCAGCGTCACGGCAGCAGCAGTGCTCAGGGTGCGCTCGCTCAGCAGTCGCGTGGTGGCCGGGCTCTCCAGGTCGCTCAGAGGTGTCCTGTACGCCGTCACCGTCACCGTGGTCGTCGCTGCCGGTGTATTTGTCGGTTGGGTTGCCGTCGGCGCGTTCGCTTGCGGGGCCTGCGCAGCCTGACCGCTAACGCTTGCCGGAATCAGCAGCGCCCCCGGCAGCAACAGGCTGCCAAAGATCGCTCTTGATTCGAACCACCGCATCGAGTGCTTCATGAGGATTGGGGAAAAGTCCTTCGTACTGCTTCAGCAATTGTGACACGCTGCTTCCTGTCCTCGGATCGATCGCATGTGGCGCAATCTCGTTCAAAGGAACCAGCACAAACGCCCGCTCTTGAAAGCGCTCATGGGGAATCACCAGGCTCGCCCCGCCAATCACAAAATCGTCATAGAGCAGAATGTCCAGGTCCAGCACCCGCGGCCCATTGGGAATCGCAGCCAGCCGGTCGCGGCCGAACTCACGCTCAATCTTCAGTAGCGCGCCCAGCAGTTGGAACGGGGTCAGCTCCGTTTCAAGCGTAACCACCGCGTTCAAAAAGCGCGGCTGCTCGGCAAAACCCACCGGCGCCGTCGAGTAAAGCGAGGAGCAGGCCGTGATCGCGTCCAATTCCTCAAGGCGAGCAAAGGCCGCCGCCAGCGTGGACTCCGGTGGGCCGATCTTGCTGGGAAGGTTCGCGCCCAGGCCAATGCATGCGATCCGCATCCCCTTCAGGGTACGCGAACTTCAACGGCCCCTCCTGTGGAATGTTGACCTTTTCCTGAACGTTCATCTGCCTAAGCCGGACCTCCTCGCCCAAACCGTCATCTGCTAGCATCCTTGTTGGAGATTGTTCAGAATGGACGCACTTATCGGCGCGGGCCTTGGCGCTCGCCGCAATGAAGATATCGCACTCGATCTGCTCAAGTTTGTGGCCGCAACGGCCGGTGTCGGCAAGCCTGCCGCACCCTCAACCGGCTTCACTGGCACTGCCGGCACCAAGCCCGATGAACACGTCACTCAGTTGCTTGAGCTCTACGGCCGCTGCCTCAAGGCCGTTGAAGGTGAAGAGGCAACAAAATAGCAAGCGGATCCATCTTGCAGGTTGCCGTTGCCGGCGCCGGCGCCTTTGGACGCAATCATCTGCGCGTCTATCGCGAACTTGAAGCCGCCGGCCTCGGTGTCGCACTCGTCGCCGCGGTTGATCCCGACCCCGCCCGAGCCGCCGACGCCGAGTCAAAATATTCGATCCCTGTCTTCTCTTCCATTGAGCAGTTGCTGGCCGCCGATCTGCACCTCGACGCCGCAACCGTCGCCGTGCCCACTGTGCATCATCACGCCGTGGCCTCGGCTTTGCTCGAAGCTGGACTCGATCTCCTGGTTGAAAAGCCGCTCGCCGCCAGCCTTTCTGAGGCCGACGATCTCATCGCCCGCGCTCAAAAAGGCCAGCGCATCCTGCAGCCTGGCCATCTCGAGCGCTTCAACCCCGCCGTCCTTGCGGTCGAGCAAAAAATCAGGCGGCCCATGTTCTTTGAGGCGCACCGGCTCTCCGTCTTCACGCCGCGAGCGCTCGACGTCGATGTCGTCCTCGACCTCATGATTCACGATCTCGACATCGTGCTCACGCTCGCCGCCTCTCCGGTCCGCGAGGTCCGCGCCGTCGGCCTGCCCATCCTCTCCCCTAAGGTCGACATCGCCAACGTGCGCGTCGAATTCGAGTCAGGCTGCGTCGCCAACTTCACCGCCTCGCGCGTCTCCACTGAGCGCGTGCGCAAGCTGCGCTTCTTTGAGCCGCGCCAGTACGTCTCCATCGATTACGCCCGCCGCGATGTGCTGGTCATCCGCATTGATGACGCCGCACCCAACGGTGAAGGTTCCGGCGCTTCCGCGCAACTGGCCCAGGCAGCATCCGAGTTTCTCACGACGGGAAAACTCGATGCAGCCGTGATCCAGAAACTGCTCGCCTCGGGTCAGATTCCCGCCACCACAATCATGCAGATCGCGGCCGCGAAAAACGATCCCGAAAAGCTGAAAGAGATTGCAAAGAGCCTGGGCGGATCCCACGACGGCCCGGCACCGGGCCTTTCGTTTGTGAAGCCGGAGGTCACTCCCGGCGAGCCGCTGCGCCTGGAGATTCTTTCATTCCTTGAGTCGGTCCGCACCAGGCAGACTCCCAAGGTGACGGCGGGCCAGGGACGAGCAGCGCTCGAACTCGCTCTGGAAATTCAGGCCTCGATGGCCGCCCACGCAGAGCGCGCAGGTCTGGGCGATTTCTTCAAGCCAGGAACCAACTAGCACCTGCCCCAGATACCCCAGTCTTGATCGCCAATCAACCGAGAGGCACGAGCCCTTAGCTAGAGGCTAGGAGCTAAAGGCTAGAAGCTGCTTTACGCAATCCCAAGTACCCCATTCAGGAACCCCACAATGTACTTCCAAACCAGGTAGTACCCCGCCACCGCCGCCGCAAAAGCTACCGCGAGAAACGCATAGGGAATCTGGCACATCTGGAACCACACGATCCCGCGTGCGCCGATCTGCAGCATCCCAAGGCTACTGGCCACAAAGGCTCCTGTCGGTGCGCCAAGAAACGGCAGAATTGCGCCGTGAGCTCCAAGCGCCATGTGCGTGCGTTCATGCGTCGCCAAGTAGAGCACGTTCCACAGCCCGAACAGAGAGGGCACAATCGCCATCGGAAAAATAATGAACCGCTCAATGGGCACGGGGACCGCCATCACCAGGCGAAGAGTAATAAAGCCCACGAGCATTACCGGCAACACCAGCGTGGGAACAAAGATCCCGGCAAGAAAAGCGCGAAGATAAGGATGCGTGTTCATCGGATTCTCCTTCATTTGAGTGCGCAGGCACTCCTGTTTCACAGGTAATAAACAAGCAGTGGAATCGACGCCGGAAACGCCACGGCAAGAATCGCGAGACCGGCAAGCAGCGCTCCATCGAACCACACCCAGCGCGGCCCGGCCGGTGCAGGACGCTCTTCATCCAGTCGCCGCAGCACTGCCGGCCAAAGATCGATCCCAGGTTCGGCGTCGGCTTCTACCGGCGGCAGCGCCTCGCGGAGTAGTTTGTTTCATGCGTTCCTCATCGTGTCGGCTCATGGCTTCATTCCCTGCCTCTCCAGATCTTTTCTCAGCAGCCTCATTGCGCGAAACACGCGCAGCTTCACCGCCGTCACACTGATGCCCAGCGCCTCCGCCACTTCCTTGTGCGGCTGTTCCTCCACCACCGAAAGCAGCGCCGCAACGCGCAACTGGGCGGGCAATCGCCCAAAAGCCTGCGCCGTTTTCACGCGAAGTTCCGCCGTCACTGCCGGATCGGCCCCTGTCGCTCCCTGCGTCGCCATCACGTCGGCAGTCAGTTCGCTCTCCGGCCGTCGTGCCCGCAGCCAGTCCAGGGCGGCGTTCGTGGCAATCCGCCGCGCCCATGGCTCAAATCCCCGTCCGGCCTCAAACCGTGCCCGTGCCTTGTGGATGCGCCAGAAAACCTCCACCGTAATGTCTTCTGCCGCCGCGGCGTTGCGCACGATGCGCAGCACCCATCCGTGGACGCTCCGCTGATGAGTGCGGAAAAGCGTTTCAAAGGCGTCCGCATCGCCCAGGCGGAACTGCTCCAGCAGATCGAATTCCTGGCTCAACACGCCGCTCGATCCATCGCCCATCCGCTTGCCTTTCTATCAACCCTTACGTGCGCGAACCCACAAAGGTTACACGCAATCGAAACTCGCCGCCGAAGGCTCCATCACCGCCACCCGCCGACCCCGGGCCGCAATTGCAAGATACAGAAATGAAACGATTTTCCGGCGTCTTCCCACGCTTGACAGGCAATTCGCGCGCGCTTTAAAGTTGGGCCTGCGGCGGGGCTGCGTTTTCCAGAGGCTCAACGATCCTGGGCTCAATGGTATAGATCAACCCGAACCGTCCACGAGGTTGAAAATGAAAAGCTTTCGGTTGCCGCTGGCGCTGCCCGCTTGGGTCCGCCCGGTCATTTCCGTTCTGATCCTGCTCTCATGTGCTGCAACCTATATGGCTTTCGCGCAAGATGCGCAGAAGCCCGCTTATCTGAATCCTGCTCTTTCGCCCGAACAGCGCGCCGCCGATCTCGTCCATAGAATGACCCTTGAAGAGAAGGCCACGCAGCTCGTCAACCAGGCGCGCGCCATTCCTCGCCTCAACGTGCCCGCCTACGACTGGTGGAGCGAATCTCTCCACGGTGTCGCCGTCAATGGAACCACCGAATTCCCTGAGCCTGTCGGTCTCGGCGCCACCTTCGATGCCCCCGGCATCCACCAGATGGCCGTCGCCATCGGCACTGAGGGCCGCATCAAGCACGCGCAGAATGTGCGCGCCGGTCACAGCGACATTTTTGAAGGCCTCGACTTCTGGGCGCCCAACATCAACATCTTCCGCGACCCCCGCTGGGGACGCGGCCAGGAAACCTACGGCGAAGATCCCTTCCTCACCGCGCGCATGGGCGTAGCCTTCGTCACTGGAATGCAGGGCGACGATCCACGCTACTACCGCGTCATCTCCACTCCCAAGCACTTCGCCGTCCACAGCGGCCCTGAGACCACCCGTCACTCCGCTGACGTCACCGTCAGCAAGCACGATGAGCTCGACACCTATCTGCCCGCCTTTCGCGCCACCGTCACTGAGGCCAAGGCCGATTCCGTGATGTGCGCCTACAACAGCATCAACGGCCAGCCAGCATGCGCCAACCAGTTCCTGCTCCAGGACCAGCTCCGCGGCAAGTGGGGCTTCAAGGGCTACGTCGTCTCTGACTGCGGAGCCGTGCGCAACATCGTTGACGGCCATCACTACGAGCCAACGCAAGCACAAGGTTCTGCCGTGAGCCTTCAGCGCGGCATGGACAACGAGTGCATCGACTTCCGCGCCAAGGTAATGACGATCACGACTACAGGCCGTACATCGACGCCGTGAAGCAGGGCTACCTCAAAGAGAGCGAGATCGACACCGCCCTCGTTCGTCTCTTCACCGCCCGCATGAAGCTCGGCATGTTCGATCCGCCGGAGATGGTGCCCTACAACAAAATTGACGAGAGCCTTCTTGACAGTGCCCAGCATCGCGCCCTCGCGCTCAGGCTCGCCAACGAGTCCATGGTCCTGCTCAAGAACGACGGCGTCTTGCCGCTCAAGACTGAGGGCACAAAGATCGCCGTCATCGGTCCGCTCGCGGATCAAACCAACGTCCTGCTCGGCAACTACAACGGAATTCCCTCCCACACCGTGTCCATCCTTGAGGGCCTCCGCAAGGAATTCGCGGGCGCCACCATCAACTACGTCCCCGGCACCGGCTTCCTCAGCAAGCAGACCTGGCCCGTGCCCGCGGACGTTCTCTCGACCGACGGCAAGCCCGGCGTCAAGGTCACCTACCTCAAGCAGGACATCGTGGCCGACGATATCGCGAGCGGAAACCAGCAGAAGGCTGCGCCGCTCGCCACGCGCATCGAGCCCACCATCGACGTCACGGCGCAGCCGTTGCCCGCCGAGGCTGGCGCGGTTCATCCCATCACCGTCCGCTGGGAAGCCACGCTCACCCCTAAGGAAACAGGCAACTACAATCTCGGCGTTGAAACCGACGGGTTCTTCCACGTGTCGCTTGATGGCAAGCGCGTTACCAATGCCAACTATCCCCACGGCGTTGAGCAGCTCACCGGCCAAGTCCATCTTGAAGCCGGAAAACCCTACAACCTCGTCGTCGATTACAGCCCGACCGACACTGCTGCTCTGCACCTGAAAATGATCTGGGCCAAAATCGATCGTGAAGTAAACCCGGCCGCGATTGAAGCGGCAAAGAATGCCGACGTAGTCGTTGCCGTAGTCGGCATCACCAGCGAGCTCGAAGGCGAGGAGATGCCCGTCAACGAGCCCGGCTTCCTCGGCGGCGACCGCACCAGCATCGACCTGCCCAAGCCCGAGCAGGATCTGCTTGAGGCAGTCGCATCGGCTGGCAAGCCCGTCGTCGTGGTGCTCACCAACGGCAGTGCTCTCGCCGTCAACTGGGCAAAGGAACACACCAACGCTATCCTCGATGCCTTTTATCCCGGCGAAGAAGGCGGTACAGCCGTCGCCCAGACTCTCTCCGGCCGCAACAATCCTGCAGGCCGCCTGCCCGTCACCTTTTACACCGGCACTGACCAGTTGCCGCCCTTCGAAGACTACGCAATGAAGGGCCGCACTTATCGCTACTTTGAAGGCAAGCCCCTGTATCCCTTCGGCTACGGCTTGAGCTACACAACCTTCAGCTACAGCGGCCTTACCGTGCCCGCTAAGCTCGCGGCCGGTGACTTGCTCGTTGCTGAAGCCACCGTCACCAACACCGGTACCAAGGCCGGCGACGAAGTAGCCCAGCTCTACCTCACCTTCCCGAAAGTCCCCGGCGCACCCATCAAGGCATTGCGCGGATTCCAGCGCATTCACCTCGAACCCGGCGCATCGCAAAAGGTACGCTTTGAACTCAAGCCGCGCGACCTCAGCATGGTCACCGCGGCCGGCGAGCCCGTTGTCGCTGAGGGCGCCTACACCATCTCCGTAGGCGGCGGCCAGCCCGACACCGGCACACCCGGCGTCACGGGATCCGTCAAAATCAAAGGCACATTGAGTCTGCCTGAATAATTCTTGGCGGATCGCAAAACAACGAAGGGCGTTCGCCGCGGCGAACGCCCCCTCTGCTCTTGAGCCACCTGTCCGGCGGGTGCCCCCGGTCCCTCGCTGTTGGGGACCGGGGAAGATAAATCTCTTCACCACGCGCCTGCCTCGTTAATGCGTTGCTTCGTCCGTCGTCTTCGGCAGCACTTGCTTCATCTTCAGATAAACCGCGTTCGTCCATCCAAACCCGATCACGTTCGCCGTATACCCCGTGCTCACTTTCACATCGGAGTTCCCCTTCACCACGTTGTACTTCTCGCGAATCGTCCCATCCGCCGCAAACCCCGCATCCACTGTCGCATCAAAGTGCCCCGCAATGCGCGCCGCATCCGCGCGAAACCCGTACGCCTCCAGCCCAGCCACCACAATCCAGTTGGTTGGCGCCCAGCCGTACGGCTCGTCCCACTGCAGTCCCGTGTTCGTGTTGCTGGTCGACAACCCGCCGGCCCGCTCAAACAAATTCAGCTTCGGCTCCATCGCGGTCGCCTCTTCCCGCGTCGCAAAGCCCGCCCACAGCGGATAGAGCGAAGCAATAAAGTCATAGCTCGACGACTTTGCATGAACAAAATTGAAGTCAGCGAACACCCCATCCTTCGCTCGCCACAAATAACGCTGAATCGCCGCCGCCCGTTGCTGCGACCGTCGATCCCAGTGAGCCGCGTCCCGATCGTTGCCCAGCAGCAGCGCCAGGTGTTCCAGGTCGCGCTCGTAGCGATAGAGCAGGCTGTTCAGGCAAACCGGCGCATACTCCTCTGTCGCTCCTGAGAACGGCCCAAAGCGATTCGACGTATCGAATCCCGACTCGCGCATCGCCCGGTCGCCCGCATAAAACTCGCGGCTCAGCCGGTAGCCTCCAAACCACGCCCGCGCGCACACCACGCTTCCGTGTACATCGCAACTCGTCTGCTTGAGCCTTGCCGCCTCCGCTGCATCGGGATGCTCCGCGGCCTTCAATAGAAATCCATCGCCACCCTCATGCGGATGCGCAACCAGCCAGCGAATCACGTCGGTGTAGTAGGTGCTGTCGTCGGCCATCTCTGGCACCGGCCCGCTCCCAAAATCCCAATACCGCGACAGTCCTGTCGTCCCCGCCTTGTGCTCCGGCCGCTCCCATGTCGCATAGTCCTTCTCGGCGAGCGTGTACGCATGCGCCAGCCACGCGCGTGCCTTGATCCGTCCCGCAGGCGTTGCCTCAAAGCTCGCCGGATTCTCAAACACCGCGCGAATCATCGACGTCAAAAACGGCGGCTGCGAGCGCGTCAGGTAATAGGTTCGGTTCGCGTTCAGCACCGCTCCGTAGTTCTCAATCTCAAACAGAAAATTGTCCACCATCCCCTTGGCCAGGTCTTCGCGATGGTCCGCCTCCAGCCCAAGAACAATGAAGTAACTGTCCCAGCCATACATCTCGTTGAAGCGCCCACCCGGCACGACATACGGATTGGGCAGGTACAGGAGTCCCGGCGCTTTCAACTCCTCCGGCCGCACGTCGCCCAGCCTCTCAATCTTCCTCGGCAGCAGTAGCACCCGCACATGACAGCTCTGCGCCAGCGCATTCAACTTGGCTGACGTCGGCATATCCGCAGGGAGATAGAGCACCGTCGCCGCACGCGCGCCTACCTCCGCCGCACCAGCATCCACCTTCACGTCGGTCAGCGAATTGCAGTCTGTCGCAGAGCGCGTCAGTGTGTCCCATGCCGCGTGGATGTAATTCAATGTCGCCACTGCGTCCGGCGTCGCAGCCTCCTGCGCGCACACGCCCGGCCCAGGCGCGGACACGATCAGCAGCAACGTTGCTAGATAAATTTGAAGGCGAATCAATTTCATCCTTGCTCCACAAAAAACAATCGCGACGCTTCGGAGTTTAACGCTTCCCATGTCTCTCCTGCTCACCTGGGCCACCACATCGGGAACACTTTCAGCCAACGCGGTGTCTACACCAGCACAGTGTTTCTGAACGGGATGAGCGGCGGCCCTTAAGCTCCTGCTCCACGCACAGCGATAGCGTGGAGCGGCCAAGCCTCTTGCGCCTACCTCACCGCCGCCTCCCATTCGGACGCACTGAAATCGAATTCGGGAGGCAGGCCATGTTTGAAGACTCCACCTTCGAATCCCTCGGAACAATCCGTACCCGCAGCCGTGGATGGATGATCGCCACCAGCGCCTTCAATGGCTCAATCCTCCTCGCACTCATCCTCATTCCTCTTCTCTATCCGTCGACGTTGCCGAAGATGACTCTCTCGTTCTTTGTCGAAGCTCCGCCACCTCCCATCGCTGAGGCCAAGCCGCAGCAGATCCCCAAAAACGCCGTCATCGTCAAAACGCAATACCCCGGAGATGCCTTCACCGCGCCGCGCAGAATTCCAACCACCATCATCATGGCCGACCGGCCGGAAATCATCGAAGGCGTCAACGTGGCAGAGCTGGATAGCGGCCCCGGGACGGGCAACGATCCCTTTGGTACGGCGCACAACCGTCCCGTCGTGCGTCAGCAGCAACATGGCCCGGTCCGCGTTTCAGGAATGATCGTCGAAGGCCTCCTCATCGACAAGCGCGTACCGGTTTATCCTCCCATTGCCGTGGCCTCCCACACCCAGGGCACCGTGGTTCTTGCCGCCACCATCTCCCGCAATGGGACCATCGAGAATCTGCGCGTTGTCGGCGGTCCGCAAATGCTCCAGCAGGCGGCCATCGATGCCGTCAGCGTGTGGCGCTATCGTCCCTATCTGTTAAACGGCGAGCCCGTCGAAGTCGAAACCACCATCAACGTCATCTTCAAACTCCAGAACTAGGCGCCCTCCTGGGGCAGTACCCCACTGGCGCATACCAACTGCAATAGGCGACAATTTCCCTGCCATGAAAAAACTCTCGCGTCGCAGATTCGTCGTTGCCGCCTCCGCCGCCACCTTTGCCGCTGGTTCTTCGTTCGTCTCCGCAGCGCCCGACACCAAACCGGGCGCTGCCGGAACCCGTCACCGCCGCGTCTTCGTCGCTTCCAGCGCACCAGACGGCATCCTTGCCTTCGATTGGGATCCGCTTGCGGGCGAGCTCGCCCCGGCAGGTGTCTCTGCAAAAGTACCCAAGGTCGCCTGGCTCGCCTTCTCCCACGAGCACCAGTTCGTCTACTCCGCGTCCGAACTCGATTCCTTCAATGGCCAGCCCACAGGCGAGGTGGCCAGCTTTCGTAACGATGCCGGCCAGCTCCATCCGCTCTCGGCCGTCAACTCCGCGGGCGTCGGCACATGCCACCTGGCAGTCGACCACACCGGATCAATGCTCGTCTCCGCCGACTATGTGGGCGGAAGTGCAGCCAGCTTCACCATCACCAACGGCAAGCTCTCCAGCGCTGTCTGGACTGAGCGCTACACCTTCCACGGGCCCAACGCAGCCCGCCAGGACTCCGCCCACGCCCACTTCGTCTCCTTCTCACCCGATAATCGTTTCGCCTACATCAACGATCTTGGCGGAGACTGCATCCACATCTACAAGCCCAACACCGCAACCGCCGAAATGGCCGCCGCTGGCGCCTACAAGGGCGCGCCCGGCTCCGGTCCGCGCACCCTCCACTTCCATCCCAACGGCCACACCGCCTATTGCATGAATGAGCTTGTTTCCACCGTCGATGTGCTCCGCTGGAACAAGCAGGACGGCAGTCTCTCGCTCATCAAGCGCATCGAACTGCTGCCCGAGGGATACACCGGGCCCACCCGCGGCTGCGACACCGTCATCTCGCAGGATGGCCGCTTCGTCTACTTCGCCAACCGCGACAACGATTTTCTCTACACTTTCTCAGCCGACCCGCTCACCGGCAGTCTCACCGCCATCAAGCGCTCCAACTGCGGCGGAAAAACTCCGCGCAACTTCACGCTCGACCCCTCCGAGCGCTGGATGCTGGTCGCCAATCAGGACTCCAACAACATCAGCGTCTTCAAGCGCGATCCGCAAACAGGCGCTCTCGCCGAAGAAGGCAAAAGCTTCCCCGTCGAAGCGCCCATGCGCATCCTGTTTACGTAGGGATTGTCGAGTGGATTAGTAGAACCTAAATGCTGGCCAATGCATGCGCGCCCACCGGCGTTCCATGCAGCGGAGCCGCGCTCTCTTCTTCGGCTGGCTCAGCCTGCACCGGCACATGCGCCAGCTCCCACGCCGAGCGGTCCTTGATCAGCCGTGAAACCAGCGCGGTGTGCATCGCGTGTCCCGCGCGCTCTGCCACCACGTGCCCCTCAATCCGTCGTCCAGCCAGCGCCAGATCGCCGATCAGGTCCAGCACCTTGTGCCGCACATACTCATCCGCATAGCGCAGCGGCCCATTCTCCGGTCCATTCTTTCCCAGAATGATGGCGTTCTCCGGTCCAGCGCCTCGTATCAGTCCCATGTCCCGCAGCCGCTTCTCATCGGCCTTGTAGCCAAAGGTGCGCGCCGCCGCAATTGCGGTGCCGTATGTCTCCGCGGCCAGGTCGACAAACGCCGTCTGCTGCCCAATCGGCGCAGGAAAGTCGATCGCATATTGAATGCGATAGCCCTCACCCGGATACACGCCGATAAACTTGTTGCCCTCGCGAACTTCAACAGGCCGCAGCACGCGAATCGTCTCGCGCCGCCGTCTCTGCGTCCGAATGCCCGCCTCGAGAAACGCTTCCACGTATGGCAATGCGCTGCCATCCAGGATCGGAAGCTCCAGGTTGTCCAGCTCCACAATCACATTGTCAACGCCCATGCCGATCAGCGCCGAAAGCAGATGTTCCGTCGTGGAAATCAGAACGCCTTGCCGCATCAGGCTCGTCGCGTAGCTCACCTTCGCAATGTTCCTGCCCGTCGCGGGTATCTCAAAGTTGTCCAGATCCGTGCGGCGGAACACGATCCCCGATCCGGCTGGAGCCGGAAGCAACCGCATCGTCACCGGTGCGCCCGAATGCAGTCCTACGCCAGTAAACTCAATCTGTGCGGCGATGGTCTGTTCCAGGTGGGCGGGATGAGCCAAAATAATTTCTCCAACGCTTAACAAAACGTGCAAGGGTTAGCTTAGCCCGGGAAAGGGAAATCCGCACTGTGGCATTTTTGCCACACTCTGCGGGTTTAATGCCTCCATTGTGGAACATTTTCCACTCCGAAATACCCAGCGTAACCAGTTTAGAATCAGGTAACATCCCATGAATCTCGGGCAAAAAGAGGATCAAACCCAAAGAAAATCCGCCAGCCACCAATATTTGCAAGAATGGTTCCCAGGATTTTCTGTTAGTTCCCCACTTCGCTGCGTGTGCGGGTGCCCCCGGTACCTCGCTTTTGGGCACCGGGGATTGATGCAATACCTAGCGGAACCACGTTTCTTTCTGGAAAGGTCCAACCGTGCCCATCGACTCTGATCCTTCTGTCGCCATGCGCGCCCTGCTTGCAGGCGCCCGCCGCAAAGAGCGTGCCGTCCTTGACCTCACCCGTCAACTTGTCGCCGCCGAATCCCCTACCGACGACAAGTCCGCAGTCGACGCATGCGTCGCCCTCGTGGCCTCCCGCTCACGCGCCTTGGGTGGCCGCATCAAGCTTCACCGGCAGCGCGCCTTTGGCGACGTGCTCGAAGCCCGCTTCGGACCCAAAGCGACCAACCCCAAAAACCGCATCCTTCTCCTCGGCCATCTCGACACCGTCTGGCCCCTCGGAACTCTCAAGACCATGCCCTGCGTGTTGACCGGCGGTCATCTCCACGGTCCCGGAACTCTCGACATGAAAACCGGCGTCGCCATGGCCCTCACCGCCCTCGAAATGCTCACCGAAACTCGCTCGCTCCAGAAAGAAATCATTCTCCTGCTCAATCCCGACGAGGAAGTCGGCAGTCCCGTCTCCCGCCCCATCACTGAAAAGCTCGCGCAACAGTGCGGAGCCGTCCTCGTCCTTGAGCCCGCCCAGGGACTCGCCCTGAAAACAGCGCGGAAGGGTACCGGCAACTGGCGTATTTGCGTCAGCGGAGTCGCCGCTCATGCAGGCGTCGACTTCCAGAAAGGCGCCAACGCGCTTCTTGAGCTGGCCCCCATCATTCAAACCGTCAGCAGTTGGACCGACCTGAAGCGCGGCCTCACTGTCAGCGTGGGCGTGGCTGGCGGCGGCACCAAAATGAACGTCGTTCCCGCTCATGCCTGGGCTGAAGTCGACGTGCGCATCGCCCGCAAGGCCGACGGCCCGCGCATCGAGCGCAAATTCGCCGCCCTCAAGCCAAAGGACAAGCGCTGCTCTATTGAACTAACCGGCGGCATTAACCGCCCACCCATGGAGCGCCTGCGTGGAACAGTCCGTCTCTTCAAGGAAGCGCAAGCGCTCGCAGCAGAGCTCGGATTCGACCTCGACGAAGCCTCCACCGGCGGCGCATCCGACGGAAATTTCACGGCCGCCCTCGGCATTCCCACCCTCGACGGCCTGGGCGCGGTGGGCGACGGTGCGCACGCCCATCACGAATCCGTCGTCGTCGAGCACCTCGCACCCAGAACAGCCCTGCTCGCCGGATTGCTGCTTGGAAAGCGGCTCTCCTCGTAATTGCAGAATCAGAATCGAGTAGGATAATCCACAATTGTGAAGGAGATCGAACCATGCGGCCCATGAAGTATTCGATTGCAATAGTCCTCGCGGTTTGCCTCAGCCAGGGAAGTATGGGCGCTTCGACCGCACCTGAACCGCCGACCGGGATCGACGTTGTCTGGGCCTATGCAGGTGTGTGGAAGGTTGAAACGGAACACTTCGACACCGCCCAAAGCAAGGCCGGGCATGAAAAAGCCACGCTGCGAAACGCATGTTGGAAGAACGGTGCGTACCTTGCCTGCAACCAGTATGTTGACGGCGATTCGAAGATTCTGCTCGTGTTTACCTATGACGCGAAAGCGAAGGTTTACACCAGTTATCAGATTCCTTTTGGCGGTGGAGAGCCCGGATCGGGAAAGCTCATCATTGAAGGCGATGTGTGGACATTCCCATGGAAGATCGCTGAAGGCGACAAGATAACCTATTATCGGGTCGTGAATGTCTTTCGCGCCCCTGACCGGATCGAGTACAGACAGGAGTTTTCGCCGGACAACGTGCATTGGACAGCGACGGCCAGGGGCACGGAGACGAAGGTCGCGAGCGCTGAAGCGGCGCAGTCGCCTATTACACTTCCATGAGGAACCATGCTGAATATGATCAGAGCAATGAACGGTAATTTCTTGATTTTGTTAATTGCGGCAAGCGCAATCGCGCAAAGTTCTGTCAAACCTTCAACCGGTGCGGTCACCGCTGCCAGGCCGGCTGTGAGTACTTCAAAAACTCCGGCCGCCTCGCCGGCCTTCAAGCTGCCGCCCGGCGTTCCTCCCGTCAAGGCCCGTCTTCAGACCGCCTTCTCTTTGCGCTATCAGGACATCGTCATCGGCACTGGCGCCGACGCCGCTCCCCGCAAAATGTACTCGGTGCACTATACCGGCTGGCTCGCCTCCACGGGCCGCAAGTTCGACTCCTCTTACGACCACCCGGGACCGCCGCTCAAGGATAAAGACGGCAAAATGCTCCGCGATGAAAAGGACCAGATCAAACCGGGTCCTCCGCAGCCCATCTCCTTCATCCAGGGAACGGGTCGGGCCATCCCCGGCTTTGACGAGGGCTTCACCGGCATGAAAGTCGGCGGCAAGCGACGCCTCTTCATCCCCTGGCAAATGGCCTATGGCGAGCTCGGGCGCGACGGACCGGACGCAGCCCATCCCGGCATCCCGCCCAAAACCGATCTCATCTTCGATGTCGAACTCTTGGATGTGAAAGACATCGCCATGCCGGCGAATCATCCGCCCATGAACATGCCGCGTCCCGGCATGTCCGTCCAGCCGCCGCATCCGCAACCCACGCCGCCGGCGGCGCAGCCCGCACAAACACAACCGGGCCAGCCTGCTCAACCGCAAACCCCGCAAGCGCCGCCAAAGTAATGCGGCAAGAACGCCGGAGCGCCTAAGGCTGTGGCAGCTCCGGCGTCGCCGCAATCAGTTGCTGCGTGTAGGCCTCTTTCGGATGTGCGCACAACTCTTCTGCCTCGCCCATCTCCACCAGCCGTCCGTGCTGCATTACGGCAATCCGCGTGCTCAGATAGCGCACCAGCGGCATCGAGTGCGAAATAAAAAGATAGGTGAGCGCCTGCTCGCGCTGCAGCCGCCGCAACAGGTTCACAATCTGCGCTCCCACGCTCACGTCCAACGCCGACACCGGCTCATCCAGAATCAGCAGCCGTGGCCGCAACGCCAGAGCACGCGCTATGTTGATCCGTTGCCGCTGCCCGCCTGAAAACTCATGCGGATGCCGGTCGAGCGCCGACTCGTCCATCCCCACCTCTGCCAGCAACTCTACGGCCTTGCTGCGCAATGTCGCGCGCCGATCGCCCCCAGCCCCTATGGCAAGCCCGCCATCTTGGCTATGGATCACCAGCGGCTCCGTCACAATCTCAAAAATCTTCATCCGCGGATTCAGCGCCGCATACGGATCCTGGAACACCGGCTGCATCTGCCGCCGTACTCTGCGCATCTGCGCCCCCGTAGCCCGCGCCACATCCGTCCCATCCACCAGCACGGTGCCACCGCTCGGCTTCACCAGCCCCAGAATCATGCGCGCAAGCGTCGTCTTGCCCGAGCCCGATTCGCCCACAAGCCCCAGCGTCTCCCCAGCCTCAATCGCCAGCGAAACGTTCTCCACCACCGTCTGCCGTTGACTGCGCAGTCCCGCACGGCGCGCGTAGCTCTTAGTCACCGAGTTCACTTGAACCAGCGGCATGGATCGATGGTAAATGGTGATTTTCCAACGACCAAGAGTTGAAAAAGTGACTAAGGACTCAAGGTGATAGTATGATGTTGCCATCATGATGTCACGAACCCAGATCACGCTCGAAAAAGAGCTTCAGAAGCAAGCGCACAGGCGCGCCAGCGAAATGGGTGTGTCGTTTGCCGAGTATGTTCGCCGCCTGGTGGCCCGCGATCTAGTCCGTCCAGAGACCAAAGTCGATCTGACGTGCGTCTTTGACCTTGGAATTTCCCGGGGGTCCGATATTGCCGCTGAAAAGGACTCCATGATCGGCGAGGCATTTGCCTCCGCTCTGGCCAGGACACCACGTAACTGAGGCATTCTGCCCGCCATGAGCCTTTTCGTCGATACATCCGTTTGGTATGCAGCCGCTGATTCATCCGACCGTAGCAATCTTCGCGCGAAGGCCATTCTCAGCGCGGGCGAACCACTGGTCACAACCGATCATGTACTGATTGAAACCTGGACGTTGCTCCGGTACAGAATTCAGCGCGATGCAGCCGAGCGATTTTGGCATGGGCTCAGAAGCGGCGTGGCACTGATCGAGCCGGTCTCTCTGGCTGATCTGGAGACGGCGTGGTTGATGGGAACTTCCTGGAGCGACCAGGATTTCTCGATCGTCGATCGCACCAGCTTCGCGGTCATGAATCGCCTGGGTATTGATCGCGCCGCTTCTCTGGACGATCACTTTGCGGTTTTCCGCTTCGGTCCCAGGCGTCGTCAGTCCTTCACGATCGTTCGATAGCAGATTTCTTGTCTGCGTCCACCTGGAGCCTGTCGGGGCGCCCCACGTGCGTTGCTCCTTGTTAGCAATCCAGAGCAGCCATCGGTTCATCGACGCGGACAAACACCGCCAGTGCGTCGCTGCGCAGTCTCACATTCTCATTCAGAATGCTGATCCTGTCCCGGTGCAGCTGCAATGCGCATTGTTGCGCCTCCATCAGCATCGAGCGCACGCTCGGAGTCGCTTGTTTTCCTACTGCCCTTTCAATTTCAATCAATCGCAAAAGCAACGTTGCAGCATCCATGACAGGGGCCCCTTTTTGTTTCAATGAAGCATATTCCCCCGAAACTTGCCCCATAGGATGTGATTTAAATCACTCCATCTGCCAGAGAAATCCAAAATTACCCAACGCGAGCCTCACTCTAACCCAATAACAAGTCGTTCCCGTGCCTCGCTCTTTCCCGCTGGCCCGTGGCCTTCCTCCCACAGGTGCTTTGCGTTCTCCTCGCCATCCAGCACGCGAAACACGCCCTCAGCCAGTGCCTGCAACTCATCCTCGCCCGGATACACCCGAATCGGCGCAATCCATTCCAGGTATCCGCTGAGCCGCTCCACCACGCGCTTTGAGTAGGCCATACCCCCCGTCAGCAGCACGGCATCAACCTTCCCCTCCAGCACCGCCGCCATCGCTCCCGCTTCTTTTGCAATTTGGTACACCATCGCGTCAAACACACGCCTGGCCAGCGTGTCTCCGCACTCCATCCGCCGTTCCACTTCTTCCAGGTCCCTTGTCCCCAGGTACGCAAACAGCCCACCGTCGCCAAACACCTTGTGGTCAATCTCCTTCTGCGCAAACCGGGCGCCGAAGCAGAGTTTGATCAGCGCCCGCACAGGCAACCCGCCCGTCCGGTCCGGCCCAAACGGACCCTCCTCAATCGTGTTGCTGTCGATCTGCCGCCCGTCGCGATGCGCCGATACCGTAATCCCGCTGCCCATGTGCGCCACAATAAGCCGCATCGTTTCGTACTGCCGGCCGGCCTCTTTCGCATACCGCCGCGCCACCGCCCTGGTATTCAGCACATGCCCAATCGGCGAGCGTTCAATCAGCGGCGACCCCGAAAGCCGCGCGCAATCCTGCCACTCATCCGCCGTCACCGGATCGACAATGTAGGCATTCACCCCTGCATCCCGCGCAAACTTCAGTGCAAGCAGCGCACCCAGGTTGGACGCATGCTCTCCGCGTCGCGCCAGATGAAGTTCCTCGACCATCGCATCGTCCACAAGGTAGGTACCGCATGGTACGGGCGGCAACAACCCGCCGCGCCCTGCCACACCAGCCAGCCTATCTGCCGAGAAGTCCTCCTGATCCAGGGCCCGCGTGATCATCTCCAGGCGATACTCAAGCCGCGCCACCATCGGCCGACCGCCAAACAGGCGCAGCTCCTCATCGCCGTGGCGCACAGTCCGCACCCACGCGGCGCCCTGCCGCGTATACAGCCCGAACTTCGTCGAAGTCGACCCCGGATTGATCGCCAGCACCTGGTTCCGGGCTTCGAGGCTTCTCTCTGTCGTTCCGTTTTGGGACACGTGGTCCAGCGTCAGCTTTCTCCTCTCAGCGAACCCGAGTCTACGCCGTAACCGTAATTGAATGCTGGGACCGCCGTCACACTTCCGCCCAACCCCAGGGCCTGCCTATTTCCCTTTGAACTGAAATGATTTACAGCCGACTTGCCAATTCCGTGCTACACTCAATCCAATCGTAGAATTCGATCTGAAGTTCTTGCCTGTTCCGGTTACCGCCGTCACGCAACACTTCCACATTGCGTTCGCGGTAAAAATGCACTAGAGGAGCAACACCATGGAACAAGGCACAGTCAAGTGGTTCAATGATGCCAAGGGTTTTGGATTTCTGAGCCGTGAAAACGGTGAGGACGTCTTCGTTCATCACACCGCCATCCAGTCGAACGGCTTCCGTTCGCTTCAAGAGGGCCAGCGCGTCCAGTTCAATGTCACCAAGGGCCCCAAGGGCTGGCAGGCAGAGAACGTTCAGGTTGTCTAACGGTTAACCCCGTACAACCAATACGAGCTTCAAATGAAAAGGGACGGCAAATCTGCCGTCCCTTTTCTGCGTATGCTGAGTTTTCTTCTGCTGGCTTTTTCGGTCTCAACGGCTATCCCGAGTCGTACCCAAACCCAACGAGCTATTTGCTCTTCTATCGCCGCTCGTTGACCGACGACTGATCACTGTTCACTGAACACTTCCTTTATGCCGCTGGCTTCAGGCTCTTGACGCTGACCTGCGGAATAGCCGGGTGCATTCCCACCTTGGTTGTCTCGTGGGTTCCCAGATACTGCAACACATCGTTGATTGAATCTTCAAAGCGGGATCCCGTTTTGTGGGTTGCCTTCACGCCCTTGGATACGAGCTGGCACATTTCAAAGCGGTTCATTCCCTGCGCTAGCGCGCGATGAATCTTGTTGGAACGCATGACGAACTCCGGCGAACAAGGTGATTGTTGCGTGGAGGTACTGAGCTCGTCAGAAGCGATAGTGACGGCAAGCGCCGAGCAAGGCTGAACAGATTCGTGTCCAGATTCAATTGTACGCTGGAAACTGCTCAAAAACCGGCCGAAATGCGGCCGAATACGCATCTGCAACCTGCGCCCCCTGCTTTCAACACTCCTCATTCCCTGTTACCATAAAGGTCGCACAGCCCGGGAAACGGGCTCAGTGAAGAGATTAGAGGGAAAGAGGTTACACGTGGCAGATACCACCAAGATTGAAGACAAGCTGGAACGCAAGAAGCTGAAGCGCGCAGCGCGCAAAAAAGCCGCTCCCAAGGCGCCCCGCACCGGAGCCCGCGGGGAGAAGAAGAAGAAGGTCAAGAAACTCGCTCGCGGACAGTCCAAGCGCTAAATCAGCTTCTGGCCACTAGCTTCTAGCTCATTTTTTCTCGGATCGACCTGTGATCTCGGAAACACGAGCTAGAAGCCAGGAGCTAACAGCTTGCACTTCCGCCTCCTCCCCTTCCAGATGCACTGTATTCTGTGACAGAACCCCGCCTGTGGGCTTTGCGCCCCGCGGTGTGAGGAGAAACTGAACTGCCCAGCCAACTGCTTGCCCGCAAATCGATCGACAAGCTCATCCGGGAATCGGAAGAGCCCGGGCGCTCGTTAAAGAAAAGCCTTGGGCCGTGGTCGCTCACCGCGCTCGGCATCGGCGCAGTCATCGGCTCGGGCATCTTCACGGTCATTGGCACCGCCATGGCCGGACAAAAATTTGATCAGCCCACCATCGGCGCAACCCCGCTCATTCACTGGCTCATCACCCACTCGGCCATGGCCGGCCGTCCCGGCGCTGGACCGGCACTCTCGCTCTCGCTCGTGCTCGTCGCCATTGTCTGCGCCTTCACCGGCCTCTGCTACGCCGAACTCTCGTCGATGATTCCCATCGCCGGCTCAGCCTACACCTACACCTACGCCACACTCGGCGAGCTGGCCGCCTGGATTATCGGCTGGGACCTCATCCTCGAATACGCCTTCTCCAACATGAGCGTCAGTGTCGGATTCGCCGCGCACATCGTCGACCTCTTCGACTGGTTCGGCATCCACATGCCCCTCATGTGGATCTCACCCGCCTATCTTCCCACGGGTCTTCAGGATTTCGCCGGAAACAACCTCTACGATCCCGGATGGCACTTCGGCTTCAATGTCCCCGCCTTCCTCGTCGTCATGATCCTCACCGTGATCCTGGTCCGCGGCATCCGCGAGTCGGCCCGCGCCAACAACATCATGGTCCTCGTAAAAATCGCCGCCATCCTCGTCTTCATCTTTTTCGGAGCCAGCTTCATCAAGCCTCACTACTGGCATCCCTTCATGCCCAACGGCTGGACAGGCGTCCTCACCGGCGGTTCCATCATCTTCTTCACCTACATCGGCTTTGATTCGGTCTCCACTGCCGCCGAGGAGTGCAAGAATCCCCAGCGCGACATGCCTATCGGCATTCTCGCCACCCTCATTGCCTGTACCATCCTCTACGGCGGAGTCGCTATCGTCCTCAGCGGCATCGTCCCCTGGCAGTCCGTCATGGGCGACGCGGCTCCAGTAGTCAACGCACTCAAGAGATTGTCACTACAACCCGGCGGCGCAGGATTGCACTGGGTGCGCCTGTTCGTTCTCGTAGGCGCGCTCATGGGCATGATCTCCTCCATTCTCGTCTTCCAGCTCGGCCAGGCACGCGTCTGGTTCGCCATGTCCCGCGACGGACTGCTCCCCGCCGTCTTCAGCAAGATTCACGCCCAGTTCCGCACCCCCGCCATCTCCACCTGGGTCGCAGGATTTGTCGTCGGCATTCCGGCCGGCCTGCTCGACATCGGCACCGTCTCCAATCTCTCCAACATCGGCACCCTCTTCGCCTTTGTGCTCGTCTCCATCGCCGTTCTCATCCTCCGCTATCGCGAGCCCGAACGGCCACGCGGCTTCAGAACCCCCCTTGGCCCGCTATTTCCTGTCCTCAGCATCATCTTCTGCATCGTGCTCATGATGGGCCTTGAAGTCCTCACATGGATGGCCTTCTTCGCCTGGCTCGCCATCGGTCTCCTCATCTACTTCCTCTACAGCCGCCACCGCTCAGAGTTCGCACCGATAAAAACGACTTGATCCGGCTTGCATTAGAGGCTCGCTCACCATCCCGTGTTATTCACTCTCCCAGCCCTACCCGGTAAACTTGACTCATGACGTCGATTGAATCGTTCATTCGCCGCCTCCCCAAGGCCGAGCTGCACCTGCATCTCGAAGGCACCATCACGCCTGCCACGCTCAAGGATCTCAGCGCCCGCCACGATACGCACCCCATGACCCTCCGCGAGGCCAAGGCCTACTACCGCTTCGACGACTTCACCGGATTCATCGAGGCCTTCAAGGCAGTCACCCGCCGTCTTGTCGATCCTGAAGACTACGAACTCGTCGCCTGGCGCATGATGCAGCAGCTCGCAAAGCAGGGCATCGTCCACGCCGAGGTCTACATCTCCGTCGGCGTTATCTACATGTGGCGCAACTTCGATCCACGCGCCTTCGAGCCCATCTTTGAAGCGCTTGAGCGCGCCCGCGAGCGCGCCGCCCGTGAGCTCGATCTCTCCCTCTACTGGATCTTCGACGCCGTTCGCCATTTCACCGTTGAGGAAGCCGACCGCGTCTTCCGCAAGGCTGCGGAAATGCGCAATCACTACGCATCCATCATCGGCATCGGCCTCGGCGGAGACGAGCGCGCGTACCGGCTCTGAGCCTTTTCGCGCCCTCTACGAGCAGGCACGCCGCGCAGGCCTGCGCCTCACCAACCACGCCGGCGAAACCACCGGCCCCGACGCCATTCGAGAAGCACTTTCCATCGGCTCCGAGCGCATCGGCCACGCCTTGTCCGTCCTCGACGACCCCGCCCTCGTCGCCGAGCTCAAAAACAGCGCCACGCCGCTCGAGCTCAATCCCACCTCCAACGTCCGCACCGGCGTCTGCGCCTCTTTCGCTGACCACCCCTTGCGCCGTTGCTTCGACGCCGGCTTACTCGTCACCATCAACTCCGACGATCCCGCCTTCTTCGGCTCCGACCTCGCCAACGAGTATCTGCTCGCCCACAAGCAGCAGGCCTTCACCCGCCCCGAGCTGCGCCAGCTTGCCGCAAACTCCATCCGCGCCAGCTTCCTTCCCGATTCGGATAAAGCGCATTGGCTATCCCAAATCGACTCAATCGAGTAATCGGAATTTCATCAAGGCTGCACCGCGATGTGAGCCGGCCGATATCATTCTGAGGTATCATGGTTGTGCAGGAGGCAGTCTTCGTCATGCCTAACGATTCCGAATCCCTGGTGGCCGCAGAAGAAGCCGAACTCGAAGCAGAAGAAGGCTCACGGGCCCTCAAACTCATTGGTTGGTTCTCCGTCGGCATGGCCGTCGCTGCACTCACTGTCTATCTCGGCGTTGAGCTCCGCAGCCGTTCCAAGTTCAAGAAGCGTACGCCCTACGACTTTTACGCTAACGCCGGTGAGGCGCAGGCCAGCGAGTTCGGCGTAGGCATCTAAGCCACCACTTCCGCTCCAATCGCACGGATGCCGCCCTCGCGCGGCATCTTTTGCTTTGCGCGCATCCCGGGGTTCCTTGTGCCTGCCTCATTCACTGGGTGCCCCCGGTCCCTCGCCTTTGGGGACCGGGGAAACGATCAACCAAGCACTCCGCTACCTCGTGTCCCCATCAACCAACCCTTAGCCGAAAGGCCTTCCATGCAGCAGATCATCGACTTCATCCTCGAGCTCGACAAGCTCAAGGCCGTCACCCGCAAAGTCCGCCCTCTCGGCCTCGATCGCTACGAGAATTCCGCCGAGCACAGTTGGCAAATCGCTCTCATGGCCGCTTCGCTCGCCTCATATGCTGAGTCTCCCATCAACGTCCCCCACGTCGTCTCCATGCTTCTGGTCCACGACATCGGCGAAATCGACGCCGGTGACACCATGGTCTTTGTTGAGGGTGGCTGGGAGCAGCGCAAAGCCGCCGAGTTCGCTGCCGTCACCCGCATCTTCGGCCTTTTGCCCCCCGCACAGTGCGCAACCTACCTGGCACTCTGGCAGGAATTTGAAGACGCGCAAACCCCCGAGTCCCGCTTCGCCCACTCCGTCGATCGAGCCATGCCCGTCCTGCTCAATCTCAACAACAAGGGCCAAAGCTGGCGCGAAAACAACATCAGCTACGACCGCGTAGTCCGCCGCGTAGCCCCCGAAGTCAAAGCCGGCTGTCCCGCCCTCTGGGAATACTTAGCCCCGCTCCTCGAAGAAGCCCGCAAAAAAAACTACTTCGCCGCACCATAGCCCGTTAGTCCCTACGTCCCTTAGTCCCTCAGTCCCTGCCTCTCTCATTTACCCTGAACTCTTATGGGCCGCATCCGCGTTCTTTCCGATCAGGTCGCCAACCAGATCGCCGCCGGCGAAGTCGTCGACCGGCCCGCGTCCGTCGTGAAAGAACTTCTTGAAAACGCCCTCGATGCCGGCGCCAACCGCATTCGCATCGAAGTCGAAGCCGGCGGCCGCAAGCTCATCCGCATCGCCGACGACGGCCACGGCATGAGCCGCGACGACGCTCTGCTGGCCTTTGAGCGCCACGCCACCTCCAAGCTCCGCACCGCCGACGATCTGCTCTCCATCGCCACTCTCGGCTTTCGCGGGGAAGCGCTTCCGTCCATCGCCTCCGTCTCCCGCGTCACGCTCGACACAGCCACCGGCGACGAACAAACCGGAACTCACATCGAAATTGCCGGCGGCAAAATCCATCACGTGGACGACGTCGCTCTGCCCCGCGGAACCACCATCGCCGTCGCCGATCTCTTCTTCAACACCCCCGCCCGCCGCAAATTTCTCCGTGCCGAGTCCACTGAGCTCGCCCACGTCACCGCGCTCGTCACTCACTACGCCCTCGTCCACCCTGATAAACACTTCGAGCTGCTCTCGGCGACCCACACCATCCTCTCCGCGCCGCCGGTCACGCGCACCGCCGAGCGCATCTACCAGGTCTTCGGCAAAGACACCCTCGGCCAGTTGCTGCCCGTCGCCGCTGAAGCGCCGCTCGACCGCGCCGGCCTGCCCGAACCACCTCCCTGGAAGAAGGACCCCAACGAGCCCCTCCGCGATCCCGGCACGCTCCGCCTCACCGGCTTCTTCTCCAAGCCCGAACTGCAAAAGCTCAATCGCAATTCCATCTACATCTTCGTCAACAAGCGCCTCATCCGCGACCGGCTCCTCATGCACGCCATCGTTGAGGCCTATCGCAACGTCATTCCCCCCACCAGCTACCCTGTCGTGCTCCTCTTCCTTGAAATGCCTCCAGAGGAAGTCGACGTCAACGTGCACCCCGCCAAAACCGAGGTCCGTTTCCGCCAGCAGAGCCATGTGCACGACTTTGTCCGCGACAGCCTTCGCATGGCGCTCATCAAGGCCCGCCCCGCTGCCGGATTCCTCGCAGCCCTCGACGCCCAGCCAACAGCCAGCCCCTCGCTCATGCC
>CAVXVM010000070.1:0-42887 GCA_963765025.1 uncultured Acidobacteriaceae bacterium
CCAGGACGATGGCAAACATGAGGCCGACGAAGACCAGAGCAGCCAGCCACCAGATTGTGATGTAGGGGGCGGCGAGGGTTGCTACCAGTCCAGTGGCTGCCACCCATTCGAGGCCGTGAGAAAGCTCCCACATGGCCAGCTCGGGTCCGGCGTATTCAACCATGGGGCCGGAGTAGATTTCCTGTTCGGCATTGGGCAGCGAAAAAGGGTTCAAGTGAAGCTTGGCAGGCAGGCAAACCAGCAGGGCAAGCACGCCCAGCCAGCGCAGGGGCGAAGCCGGCAGGGCGGCGAGCGATTCAAGGCGGAAGGTGTGCTGCGAGGCGGCGATGGAAACGATGGCGAGAAGGAAGACGACGTTGTAGGCAACGCTTAGGACGGCTTCACGAGCAGAGCCGATTTCGCCAAAGATGGAGCGCGATGAGAATCCCGCGGCGATGATGCACATGGAGGGAAGTTCAAGCAGGGCGAGCAGCAGAATCAGGTCGCCTTCAAATCCGCCGGAGGAGGGAAGGACTGGAAGCAGGCCGACGGCTCCCGCCGCGGCTGAAACGGCAATCAGCGGCCAGGCGCGCATGAGCAGGCCGCCTACACCGCTGCGCGGAGGCGTGGATTTGCCGAGGAGCTTGATGAAGTCAAAGAAGGGCTGCATGAAGGGTGGGCCGACGCGGCCTTGCATCAAGGCAACGGCTTTTCGCTCAACCCAGAGAAAGAACCAGGCTGCGGGCACGGCGAACAGGAGTCCCGGAAAGATGAGCAGGCGCGCTAGCGGAGTGGCTAGCTCATGGATCCAATTCATGACTGGACCTCCTGAATCGCTACGAGCGAAGGCTTGTCGGCGGGTGCCTCTGCTTCAGAGACGGCTGCGATTGAAAGTTCAGTCACAGGTTTGTTATTGCCGCGCGCGGCCAGAATCTCAGCAGCCTTGGCGACGCCCTGGATGATTGCGTCAGGACGGGGAGGGCAACCGGGAACGAAGACATCGACGGGAATGTGCTTGGTGAGAGGGCCGTCGAGGGTGCGGCTATCAATGAAGACGTTGGTTGTGGCCGGGCAGGAGCCGATGGCGACGACCGCCTTGGGGCCGAGGACCTGATCGTAGACGGTGTGGATGGCTTTGACGGCGTTGTGGGTGACGGGTCCGGTGATGCAGAGGATGTCTGCATGGCGAGGACTGCCTTCAAGCCGGACGCCTAACTGCTCGGCGTCATAGCGGGGGGTGAGGCTGGCCACCAACTCGATGTCGCAACCATTGCAGCTGCCTGAATTCATATGGAAGAGCCAGGGGCTGTGGCGGCGCGAGTAGCACATCAATTTGTTCCAGAGGTTCATAGTGTCCCCCACTTGATCATGTCGAGCAGGTTGGGCCAGATGCCGGCGGCGAGGATCAAGACGACCAGGAGAACGATCGCGGTTTGAATCAACCAGGGCTCCTTTGCTGTTGAGGCGGGTGGAAGATCTTCGTTCCCCGGCGGTCCCCACCAGGTGCGCGTCAAGGCCAGCACATAGGCCACCAGCGCGAGGATGGACGAGAGGATGAAGACGGCGGCGAGCGGCCAGCCAAGGACGGCGGCGGATTCATAGAGCTTCCAACGGCCGATGAAACCGATTGTGGGCGGAATGCCGAGCATGGCTAACATGCCGAAGAGGAAGCCGAAGGCGCTGACCGGATAGCGGCTGATTAGACCTGTGCGATTGTCTTCGAGAGCGCCGGCGGCTTCAGGTCCACTGAGGCAGATGAAGAGCAGGGCCTTTGCGAGTGCATGGGTGACCGCTGCAACCAGTGCGCCCGCTGCGCCCAACGTGGTCGCTGCAGCGAGACCGAGGAGCAGGAATCCGGCGTCTTCAATGGTGGAGAGAACCAGGAGGCGCTTGAGGCTGCGCTGGGTGATCATCAGCAACGCCGCGATGAAGGATGTGGCGGCTGCGACCCAGAGAATGAGCCCCTGCGGGGTGAACAGGGCGGGATTGGCGTGGACCGCGACGTATAACTCGCCGAATGCGGCCATGTCGACGATGGCGATGATGAGGCCAAGGACGAGGGCGGGGAGTTCATCGGCGAGGCGGAGCAGCCAGAAGATGAGCGGTATTGCTGCCAGCTTGACGAGCACGCTGGTGAGCAGAAGAGCGCGCGACCAGGCCTGGTTGGTTTCGGCGAGCGCTTCGCTGGCAACCAGAGAACTAGCCGAGATGAGGACGACGGCGAGGTAGGTGAGTTTGGCCGAGATGGTTCGAGCGGTGAGCCAGACACGCAGGACTGTGAAGAGAGCGGCGGCTTCAAGGAGCGAAAGACGCAGCCAGGGATTGCTTACGGCGAGCCCAGCGACAGACAGGCCGCCGACAATGATCATGCAGGGCCAGAGGGCGGGTCCGCGGGCGGGTTTGTTGACCAATGCGGCCGCAAGAAGAGCTAGCGCCGCGACGGCGATGGCGGCGATCAACGATGCGGGTACAGGGATTGGACTGATGGAGGGCCCTGCTTCCGCTGCGGGGACCAGCCAGCGAAGGGCAGCGAGGATGAGGGCTGCTAGCACGATGACGAGGACTGCCGCTTGCTGCTCCATCCAGGAGACGAGAACGCCGAGCGTGCGTGAGACGGCCTGCAACCCGCTCCAGAAAGCGAGATAGACGCGGTCCACATTTGACCAGCGGAAGAACTCATGCCAATTCTGGAGGAAGATGCTTGAGAAGTCGCCCGCGGTGAGTCTGCCCTGGTCGGAGAGCGGTTCGCCGCCGGTAAAGATGCCGCCGCCAGAAGCGATTGCCGCGCCGCCAGCAGTGACGGCGACTGTTGCCGGTGTCTGGCGCGCTGCGTAGGCCACGGCGTAGATGATGCCGCCGAGAACGATGGAGACGATGGCGAGCACCAGTCCGCCGGCGGTAGAGAAGCTGCCCGCGTCTGAAGAAAGACCGAACCATGTGACTTGAACGGCGCTGAGTGAAAGCGCGCCCATGATGGGATTGATGAGGTAGTTGACGGCCAATTGCGGGGCGATGCCGAGGACGACGCTGCCTGCGGCCAAGAGTGCCATTCCCCAGACCATGGTCGGCGGAGACTCGTGTGCGTCTTTGGTTGCTTCAGTGGTCGGGCCCAGGAAGACTGCGCTGGTCGCTTTGGCTCCGAGGAAGACGGTGCCGAGACTGACGGCCCAGGCTACCATTGCAGGGACAGCCCAGCCTGCCTGCAATGCAGCGGCATAGAGCATCCATTTGCTGGCGAAGCCGCTCATGAGGGGAATGCCCATCATGCTGCCAATGCCGATGAGCCAGGACAGCGTGGTGTGCGGCATTTTTTGCGCGAGGCCCCCCAGCTTGTTCATGTCGCGTGTGCCGGTGGCGTGCTGTACCGAGCCGGCGTTCAGAAACAGGCCGCCCTTGAAGAATCCATGATTGAGGCAGTGGAGCAGGCCGGCGGTAATGGCGAGCGGCGTGCCGATGCCGATGCCCAACATCATGTAACCGATCTGGCTGACGGTGGAGAAGGCCAGCATGCGCTTGAGATCGGTTTGGACCATGGCGTACATGACGCCGACGGCCATGGTGACGGTGCCTATCCATATAAGGGTGGCTCCCCAGGCAACCGGCCACACGCCAAAGCTATGCATGCGGGCGGCGAGATAGACGCCGGAGGTGACATAACAGGCTGCATGGAGCAGCGCGCTGACCGGAGTGGGCGCGGCCATGGCTTCAGGGATCCACGTGTGGATGGGCACCTGCACGCTTTTGGCGACGAGCGCAACCAGCATGAGGAGGAAGATGCCGGTGGTAAAGCTGTGGGCAACATTTGGATCGGTCCACAGAGCGCTTCCGGTGCGGTGGACGAGGACCAGGATGCCGGCCAGCAGGCCATATCCGGCAATGTGCGTCATGAGCAGCACTTTGCGCGCGCCGGCGACGGCCTCAGGATTGGTATACCAAAAGCCGACGAGCGAGAAGGAGCAGAGGCCGACCAGTTCCCAGCAGAGGTAGAAGATGAAGAGGTTGGCGCTGTATACGAGGCCGATGAAGCCGCCGATGAAGACCAGCATGGTGAAGAAGAAGCGGGTGGCGGACTTGTCGTGCGCCATGTAGCCAATGGAGTAGAGCAGCACCATGGCGCCGATGGACGACCCCATAAAGGCGAACAAGACGCTGAGCGCGTCCACATGGAGGACCAGCGCCAGGGGTGAGTCCCACTGGAACAGGTTGAGCTCGACAGCCTGGCCTGCGCGGACGGAAGGCACCATGGCGATGACGGCCATCAAGGCCGGCACACAGCTTAGAAATGCCAGAATTCCTTTTGCCCGGGCGGAACAGAGCCGCGCTACCAGAATCTGCAGCACTGCGCCCAAAAGCAGCGAGCAGGGAGCAATCAGGATGAAGGTCGCAGCAGTCATGACCTCCATGGTGAACGCGCGACGGGACTTCTAGATGTGACGGACCACACATGAGCGGAACGGTGGTTGTCAAAATGAGGTATTTTGTACCGCATTATGATATGCCGATGCGCCGTCTCGACACGATTGTGCAAATGCTTCCACACCATCGATTTACCTGCGGCGTGGACGCGGTTCCGGCACTGGAACAACCTATTGGGAATGGGAGAACCCCCGGCTTTGCCGGGGTGGCAGTAGAAGTTTGACTTTTACGGAAGTCGCGCCCGGTTTCTGCTCTCGAATTTTTCACGCAGGATCGTGAGCAGGAGTAGGGTCATGAGCACCGTGCCTACGGCACTCTGAATGAATTGTTGTTCGCGCTCACCCAGCGCTAAAGCGCTGGGCTAACTTACAGTGCGCCTACGGCGCGGGCGATGAGCCGCAATCGAGATGGAGATCTTCCACCCTGGCCCCTTTGAGGGGCCACCAAAGCTAAAGCCTTCGGCTATGCCGGAGGATACTTACATATGAGGCGGGATTCCCGGCGACTCTCAGAAGTCGACCTTCTGACGAATGTTGCCGCGTTGATTGTGTGCAAACTCATCCGGGTCAAGCCCCGATGCTAAGATGTGCGGGGGGATTTTCTGCCATGTTTCCTGCATTCAAACCGACTTGTAAGCGTGTGCTTCTGCTGGCTGTTTCGGGTGCCTTGATGTTCGCCGGGCGGGCTGTAGCCCAGCGCGGCGAAATGTTCCGGGCTACCCTGCTTTTGCCCTCCGATTCCCGGGTGGTGGCAGAACGGCTTGCGGGGCTGCGCGAGCTGCCCGCCGGCGCATGGAAGTTGCATGTGGGCGACGCGGCTCACGGCGAAGACGTGAACCTGGATGACAGCTCATGGCAAACGGTCGCGGTGGGCGAAAAGGCTCCCAATGAAGCGGTGTGGTTTCGCCAGACAATCCAGGTCCCCGAGACGTTGAATGGCTACGACCTGACCGGGGCGCGCATCTGGTTTGACTTCAATGTGAACGGCAATGGGCCCATGCCGGAGATCTTCTATTTCAATGGCAGGCGCGTTGCGCTTGGCGAAGACCTAGAGCCGGTGGTGCTGTTTGACAAGGCCAAGCCCGGCGAAAAAGTGACGGTAGCCGTGAAGGTGCTGCACACGGTGGACACGAAGACCTTTCGCGGAGCCACCATGCGCATCGACTTTGCCGAGGGGCGACCGAATCCCGAAGATCTGCGCGAAGAGTTTTTGTCGGCGGCCTTGCTGGTTCCGACGCTTGCGCCCGGCGATGCGTCGAAGCTTGCAGCGCTGTACGACTCGATCCACGCGGTTGACCTTGCCGCGCTCGACGCGCACGACCAGGCCAAGTTCGATGCCAGCCTGACGGCAGCGCAGGCGAAGCTCGATACGCTGAAGCCACTGCTGACGCAGGCGACTTATCACCTGACCGGCAACGCGCACATCGACGCGGCCTGGCTGTGGCCGTGGACAGAAACCGTGGATGTGGTGAAGCGCACATTCGGGACGGCGCTGCAGTTGATGTATGAGTATCCCGGCTACACGTATACGCAGTCTGCCGCGGCTTACAACGAGTGGATGGCGCAGAAGTATCCCGACATGAACGCCGAGATCAAGCAGCGCATCGGGGAAGGCCGCTGGGAGATTGTGGGCGGCATGTGGGTAGAGCCGGATTTGAATATGCCGGACGGCGAGTCTCTTGTTCGTCAACTGCTGGTGGGCAAGCGCTGGTACAAGCAGGCATACGGCGTAGACGTGCGGATTGGCTGGAATCCCGATTCGTTCGGTTACACATGGCAGCTGCCGCAGATTTACAAGAAGAGCGGAGTGGATTATTTCGTCACTCAGAAGATGACGTGGAACGATACGAATCAGCTTCCGTTCAAGCTGTTCTGGTGGGAGTCGCCAGATGGGTCGAAGGTGCTGGCGTATTTTCCGCATGACTACGTGAATACGACGATGAACCCGGTGCGGCTTGCAGAAGATTTGAAGAATGCGCGCGAGCGCTCGACCGGCATGACCGATATGCTGGATCTGTACGGCGTGGGCGACCATGGCGGCGGACCGACACGCGCGATTCTGGACGAGGGATTCCACTGGGCCGGGCAGGAAGGCTCTGCGCACGTCACGCCGAAGTACGAGTTTGGCACGGCGCAGGCTTATTTCACATCTGTTGAGAAACAGATTGCGCCCGAAAGCCGCGAGTGGAATTACCAGTCGATTGCAAAAGGCTATGTGCCGCCGCCGGCTGTGCCTGGCGAGGTTTCCATTCCGACGTGGAAGAGCGAACTCTACTTTGAATACCATCGCGGCGTGATGACGACGCAAGCCAACCACAAGAAGAACATGCGCGACAGCGAAGAAGAAGTGCTGAACGCGGAGAAGTGGGCGTCGTTGGCGTGGCTCGATGGAAATAAGTATCCGGGCGACGAGATTACCGAGGATTGGAAGAAGGTGTTGTTCAACCAGTTCCACGATCTGGCGGCTGGGTCGGGTATTGGCGTCATCTATAAGGATGCGCAGAAGGACTACGATGTGGTGCGGTGGTCGACGAATGAGATCAGCGCGAAGTCGGCTGAGACCATCTCCTCGCGCGTGGATACTGCCGGCGATGGGATTCCGGTGGTTGTCTATAACCCGCTGGGCTGGGAGCGTTCAGGCGAGGTGAAGGTTGACGCGCAACTGCCATCGACGAGCATCAACGGGCTCGTGATCGTTGATCCGGCTGCCGGCAAACAGCCTCGTTTTCCCATTCGCCAGGAGATCGACACCAAGAGTGGCGTGGCTCATCTCACCTTTTATGTTTCGTCTGTTCCCGCGCTTGGGTACAAGGTTGTCAGGCTTGTGCCCAGCAAGCAGGCCGCCCCAGCCGCCAATGTGGCACGGGACTTGGGGGATACGATCCAGTTGGCGAGCGATAAGCTTTCGCTCACGGTCGACAAGAAGACCGGATGCATTGTCAGTCTGAAGCAGGGCGGCGTAGAAGCGCTGGCTCCCGGTGCTTGCGGCAATCAGCTCCAGGCCTTCAAGGACACGCCAAAACAATATGACGCCTGGAACATCGATCCAGGCACGCTCGATCAGCCGCCGGCTTTTCTCGGCGCAGCGGACTCCGTCAGTTTGGTCAACGAAAAGACGATGCGGCCGGGCATTCGCGTAACGCGCACGTGGCAGAGCTCGAAGTTTGTGCAGACCATCAGCCTGAAGGGAGACCAGGCCGACATCGAAAACGATATCGACTGGCACGAAAGGCATGTGTTGCTTAAGGCGGCGTTCCCGCTGGCGGCGACGAGTGGGTTCGCGACGTACGAAATTCCCTACGGCTCCATCGACCGCCCCACCACCCGCAACAACAGTTGGGAGAAAGCGCAGTTTGAAGTGCCCGCCATGCGCTGGGCTGACCTGGGCGACGGCAAGCAAGGCTTGAGCGTGCTCAACCAGGGCAAGTACGGCTACGACGCCGTGGGCAACCTGCTTCGGCTGACGCTGCTGCGCTCGCCTACGTGGCCCGACCCGGAGGCCGACCAGGGCCATCATCATTTCCACTACGCACTCTATCCGCACGCGGGCACGTGGAAGGATGCGCTCACCGTGCGCCACGGATGGGAATATGACTATCCACTAACGGCTGTGGCGACAACCGCTCACGCGGGAGCCCTGCCAGGCGAGCACTCATTTGCGTCGGTCTCGCCGGAGGACGTGGTCTTGACCGCGGTGAAAAAGGCTGAGGACGCAGATGGCCTGATTTTCCGCGCCTACGAGTGGGCAGGGAAGAACGCGACCGTGGAGTTCCACGTACCGCCGGGCGCAACTGGGGCCACTGTGACGAACCTGATGGAGAAACCCGAGGGCAGCTCACTTGCAGTGACAGGGGATGTGGTGAAGGTCCCGATTCATCCGTATGAGATCCTGACCGTCCGGGTGGACTACGAAAAGATAGGGAACAGGGAATAGGGAATAGGGAACAGGGAAGCGCCGATCGGTGTTTCTTGATCGCTCTGGAGGCTGGAGTTGGATGGCTGAAGGCCAACCTCCGCCCACTTTTCACTGTCCGCTGTTCGCTGTTAATCTGAAAGCAGCAAGGAGCCGACCCTATGAGCATTACTTCCCCATTCCTCGTTGTCCCTGTCATCGTCATTGTTTTCTTTGCGTCGATCCTGTTTGCCACCAGCAGTAAAGAAGACGGGCACTCGAGCCACTGATCCCTGGAACCGGTTCCGGGAACAATTTGCCGGCCCTGAGCGTAGTAAAGAGCGAGAGGTTGGTCACCATGAATAGGAATTTGACGCCAAGCCTGCGGTGGAACACGATACGCAATGCTTCAACCCTGCTCGCCGCTGCTGCCTTAGCGGTTGGGATTGCCGGCTGCAGAGTGCAAGTGGACAAGGGTGAAGGCGGCGCCGACAAGAATGTCCAGGTGGATACGCCTTTCGGCGGCGTGCATGTGAATACCAACCAGACGAGTGCGGCCGATCTCGGCCTGCCAACCTACCCCGGCGCGCAAACCGTTACCGACGATGGCAAACACAATTCCGCTGACGTCCACCTTGGCTTTGGCCAGTGGGAGCTGCGGGTGAAGGTCGTCAACTACAGCACTCCCGATTCACGAGACAAGGTAACGGCTTTCTATAAGAAAGCTCTTGGCCGTTATGGTGAGGTGATTACCTGCCAGGGCAACACCCCGGTTGGCACACCGGTTGCCACATCGGAAGGTCTTACTTGTGCCGATGACAAAGAGAATACCGGCACGGTACAGATCGATCGCGGCGATTATGGCTCGAGCAAGAACGGGTTTGAGTTGAAGGCGGGGTCAAAACGCCACCAGCATATTGTCGGCTTTGAGAAGGACGACAATGGTCAGACCCGATTTGAGCTCGTGGCGCTCGATCTTCCGGTGGGCACAGACAAGGGCGGCGACTGAGAGCGGAGCGGCGGTTAACTCGAATTCCGATGCAAGGGTACTCGCTCAGGGAGCGCTCGCCGTGGCGCCGCAGGCGGGGAGAATTCTGCTACACTTGTTGAAGCGTAATCAAGGGGTTAAACGCGCCAGGCCGCGCCCAACGATACGCGTCCGCAACCCATGTTCGGGGAGTGGCTCAGCCTGGTAGAGCACCTGGTTCGGGACCAGGGGGTCGGAGGTTCAAATCCTCTCTCCCCGACCATTAAATCCCGCAATATCAATTCATTAGCGAAGAACCCATTTTCGGCCAGGCCGGAACTTGGGTCCATTTGGGTCCATTTAGCTTTTCACTGGTTTCGAATCGCTTTTCGACCGCATCTACCGCGGTAGAAGGTGATTTTTGATTCTGGACGATGCGCAGAGAGCGATCTCCCGGAGTGCCTAAGGTTTGAAATATCCCTCTTCTGCCATACGTATGCCCATCTGCGTGTACATCCCTGGATCGCGCGGTTGCCATGTCGCCAAGCCGTCGACATAACGGTTGTACATGCAAAAGGCGGCCGCGATCAGCACGGTGTCGTGAATATCGGCATCCGTTGCTCCGTGCTTTCTTGCCGTCTCAACGAGGTCCCTTGTGACGTTCTTGCCGTCAATCTGAACCTGTTCCGCGATCGCGAGGAGCGCTTTCAGCTTGTCGGAAATAGGGGCAGTTCTGAAATCCCTGCAAACCTCGTCCACGAGACTGGCGTTCCCACCGTTCAAGTGCGCTGCTGCCGCACCATGGCTTGTCTGGCAGAAATAGCAGGTGTTGCGCGAAGAAACGAAGGACGCAATAAGCTCGCGGTCGCGCGAACTGAATCCCTCGTTGCCTGAAGTATGCAACAACACATGCGCCAGTTCGCGCATGGGTCCAGCCGTTTCAGGCCGAAATGCGAAGCCGGCCGTGATGCCGGGCAAGCTTTCAGGAAGATCAATGTGCGGCATGGTCATTCCTCCAGAGAAAGTGGGTTGCGTGCAGTGATTTCTTCCAGCTCCAATGCGGCGGGCTTGCGATCGCTGCGCAGCAGCAGGCTGACCGCGGCTGCTGCAAATGCTACCACCGCGAGGCCAACTATAAACTGCGGCTCATAGGAACCCGCTCGGTCATACAGGTGCCCAATGACCACGGGCCCGGTGCCGCCGCCAATGGCATACGCGGTCCAGGTGAGTCCGTACAGCACGGAGAAATGCTTGCGCCCGAAATAACGTGCGAGCAAATAAGGCGCGACGTCCGCCTCACTGCCCAAGCCGATGCCCAGCAGTGCCGCACCCAAAAGCGCGACGGCGGTTGTGCTCGCGAACCCGAGAATCAATGTGCCGAGGGCGGCGAGCATGAGGATGAAAGTCTGCATGCGCTGTGGCGAGAACCGGTCGATCAGATAGCCAACACAAAGGCGGCCGATAATCCCAGAGCCACCGCGCACGGAGAGCGCGAGAGCGGCTTTCTGTGCGGTGACTCCATGCTCGGTCAAGATTGTCGCCATGTTTGTAACGAGGCCATTCTCGCTGAAAGCGGAGAGCGCAGTGATGGCAGCCAGAACCCAGAACGCAACCGTGCATAGAGCCGCGCGAACAGGGACTCCCGAAGCGAGGATTGGATCTCCATGGACGGCCGCGCAAGTCCGGTTGCGCACGAGCAGTGCTGTCAAGGGAAAGCCAAGCAGCGCAATGCCCCCCAGCAAGAGATAGGCGCTTCGCCATCCTTGATGCTCGATGGTCCATTGCGTCGCCGGAGGGATGAGGATGGAGCCGACACCGCTGCCGGTGAGGATCAGCGCGAGCGCAAAGCCTCTGCGCTTGTGAAACCAGGTGAGCATTGTGCGGGTATAGGCAAACTGCGCAGTCCCATTCGCAACCAGCCCCAGCACAAAGAAGGTGAGATAGAATTGCGCGATATTGGGTCCGAGTCTGCTGAGCGATGCGAGAGCAAGAGCAAAGATCAGGATCGAAGGGAGGATGATGCGTCTCGGCGCAAAGCGATCGAGCATCATCCCAATTCCCGGTGAGACCAGGGCGACCGTGATGGCCGCAAGGGCAAAGGTTCCGCCGATCGCCTCGCGCCGCCAGCCGAATGCCGCGTGCAAGGGGCTCAGGAAGAGGCTGAATGTGTAGGGCACGATGGGAGCAAAGCTGGTCATCACTCCCACAAAGGCGGCAGCGGCCACACCCCATCCGGCATAGTGGATCGAGCTCTCGTTGGCGGAACTGGGATTAGCCTGCTCTGTCATCTTTCGCTCGTGTTGCCGGCAAGGCCCGGTGGTTTCTCGCGGCTGTAGCCCACACGCGCCATGCGCTCGCCCAGGCGGCGAAAGGCCTCGTCGGAGACCAGCTTCACGCCATTTCCCGAAACAAACCTGTTATAGAAGTTGAACAACGCACAGGCTCCGATGGCGTAATAGATCGATGTATCATCCCAGCCGGCGTTTTTCAAAACGTCGATGTCCGCCTGGGTGATCGATCCTGAATCGAGCGTGAGTTTGCGGACGAATCGCAGCAGGGCTTTATCCCTTTCAGGAAGTGCTGAACCTTCAAGGTCGCGCAGCACGCTCCACACCAGTCCCTCGTTTTCATATTGATGCGCTGCGACGGAGGCATGTGCGTTCATGCAAAACTCACACCGATTCAAAGACGAAGTATAGGCTGCGATCAATTCGCGTAGTGCGGGACTGATCGGCGCATCCTCAAACATGAGTTCATGCGAAAGCTCGCAAAGGTGATAGGCTGCCTGAGGACGGAACGCCAGGATATTCCAGATGCCCCAGTACTCGGCGCCTGAGCTTTTTGCCGACGCGATCGCATCAGCATAAGGTCCCGGTTGTGGATTGGCTTCGACCTCAGCAAGAAACACATGACGGTCGTCGACGTTAGCCATGGCTCTCAACCTCATTCGCGTAGACCGCGAGCAGATCCTGCGATGGAAGTCCGAACGCATTCACCACCCGATTGAAACAAGCGAACAGCGCGGTCAAGTGGATCGCCTCCGCAATTTGCAAATCGCTCCACCCGGCGCCACGCAACTCTTCAATATCGGCCGGCCGAATGGCCTGCGAATTCTCTGTGATCTTGCGGGCGAAATCGAGTAATGCCCGCTGCGGAGGAGTAATCGCGTCCGAATCAAGACGGCACGTCGACACAGCTTCAAGCGCTTCAGCCGAGCCGCCGTGGGCGCGAAAAGAAAAGCCGTGACTGTCTGTGCAGTAGGCACAATGGTTTTGCGCGGATACGAATGCCGAAATCATCTCCTTATGGCGTCGATCGAGCGCGCCATCCACAAACAGCATTGACTGCGCAAGCCCCATCATGTGTTCCAACAGGGGTGGGTGGGTTGCGAAGCACTTCAGTATGCCAGGGACCTGCGGACGGCCGAAGTCGTTGCGGAATTGGGCGTACAGACGCGCGACTTCAGGCGATGCGGTTTGCTCGGCAACCAAAGAGAGATTCGCGGCCTCAATCGGCCGCGATACACCGCTTTCCGCAAGTCTCTGATACTCGGGTGTCGTCATGGGATCTAGAACTCCAGGCGCGCAGCGAACTGGAATGCACGTGGGCCGCCCGATCCGAAAAAGCCCCCGGCCACGCTAGCCGCAGAGAAGAAATTGGTTTGAACCGGTGGATTGGCTTGGCACGAGGTGGGCGTGCCCTGGCATGGGCTTATGGAAATGTTGCGCCCGGAGAAGTTCGCCGTATTCGTGCCGCGTATGTTGACCTGGTTGGCAAGGTTGAACCCCTCCCCCATCAGACCAAGCGAGAGATGGTCTCCAAACTTGAACTGCTTGCGGAGCCGCAGATCGAAGGAACTGAATGGGCTGGAGAAGTTGATGTGCGCGGGGACGGAGTCGATTGGGCCGCCGGCCTGGCAAGGGTATGCGCCCGGGCATGCGGGCAATGCATTCCACTTGGCGATCAGGGCATTTAACTGATCGCTATTTTTTACCTCGCGCCCAAGCGCGTTGCGCGGCAACAGTGGAAGCCGCGCGCCGCTGGCCCCGTTGATTGCGGTGCTGGGCAGATATGTGTCAGCGGGAACACCCGAGCCGAACGTATAGATGGGAGCAATGGAGAATCCATACGGGAGCTGAGCATCTCCGTAGAAAGTCAGGCGTTGGTGTTCATCTGTGAGGGCGTAGCCTTTTTCCTTGCGCAGGCCCGATGTGCCCTCCGCAAGATTCACCTGTTCGTCCGCATTATTGTTTGTGAGCTGATCGTCATCAGAGTAGTCAAACGTCTTCGACAGCGTGTAACTGACGTTGTATTGGTATCCGATTTTGCCTAGCTTTGACTCGCGATGCGCAAGGCTGGCCAGAAGTCCGTCGTACCAGCTCTTGGCGCCGGAAGTGATCAACGTGATGTTGTCGGAGATCCCAGTGACCGGGTCGGAAATCGTGCAGGGAACATTGTCGCCGGGGCAACTGATGTCCGGCGAAGTAGAGTTAGTGGCGCGCAACAGGCTGCCAATCAACTGACGCTCCGCGAAGACATGAAGCCCGTCTGCGCTGAGCAGCCAATTGCCGCCAGCCTCCTGTTGAAGACCGAAGGAGAATTGCTGAACGAGAGGATGGTGCGAATCCGGGCCCATCGCGATGATGCCAACGCCGCCCGTCTGGCTGGGACCACTGAACGCGTTGGCGATGGTCGGACTTCCTGGAGCGAACATGGCTCCGGGCGCAAAGCACAGGTCGAGACTGGGCGGCGCCGGCACTCCAGGAAGCACACAACTGGAACCTGCATACTGTGTAACAGCGAGGGCGCGATCGTTCTGGACGCGCTCCTCGGCGCCAGTCTCGAGAATGATGCGGTCATAATAGATTCCATAGCCGCCGCGTAATACCGTTTTCCCATGTCCGAACGGATCCCAAGTGAAGCCAACGCGGGGGCCAAAGTCCTTGGTATCGGGGTTCTTCTTCAGATCGATGACGTTGGCCATCCAGACGCACGGCTGGCTCGGTATGCTGGTCAGATTCGGGCATGGATTATGGTCGCTGCTGGTTCCCGTCAAATCGGAGTCGTATTCCCAGCGCAGACCGAGATTGAACGTCAAGTTGGGAAGTGCGCGCCAGTCATCCTGCGCGAAAAATGCAAGGTAAGTATCGCCCACTTGCGGAATTGGCACAGGAACGACCGGTGCGGTGCTGTGAATGCCGACGGCAACCGGGATATCGAGATCGTTGATCACGCCATCACCATTCAGATCTGCAAAGCCAAAGTCAGAGACCAGAATCTCGGTTCCGTTGCCAAACGGATTGATAATGCCATGTGCGGTATAGTGCTGAAACTCTCCGCCAACTCGAAGTGCATGATTCCCGAATGCCAGGGCCAGGCTGTCGCGCACCTGAGAGCGATTTAGAAACGTACTCTGCGGCAAATTGAAGTTAGCGCCGTCAGCGAGGTCGGGGAAGATCAACTCGCTTCCCAGGTTCAAGGACGGATCTGTCAGCGCAGCGTCCTGCGGAAATGGCGGAATGTTGTTAAAGAAGTTGTCGAAATGATACGACAACTCATTGGTGCGGCTGGTGCTGAAGACATTCGTCCACGCGGCCTCGATAGAGTTGAACCGATTCAGGGAGTTTTGCCTTTCCGCCGCAGTGCTGAGCGGCGTGGGCGAAGAGGCACTGGCTTGCGCCGTGTCCGTGGAGCGGTTGAAGCTGTATCGTCCGCTCAGGCTATTGGCCTCATTCAAATGATAGTCAACGCGATTGGAGAGGAGAAAATCGCGCAGAGGTGTTGCGGCAGCAGTGTGACTAACGGTGTCTGTGGTGAAGTTGCGTGTCCCGGTCTGGATGTCCGCGTTCTGGTCGCGGAATTCAGCGGAGGAAAACCACCAGAACTTGTCTTTCTGGATAGGCCCCCCAACGGACCCTCCGTACTGTTCGCGATCGAATGGAGGTTTTGCCTGGCCCGCGTCGAAAGTTGCAGGAAGCGCCTGCAAATTGCGATTCCTTTCAAACATGAAGGCAGACCCGTGAAACGCATTCGTTCCGGATCGCGTAATGATGTTGACGATGCTGTTGCCCGAGCGGCCGACCTCCGCGGTAAAGCGTGCCGTAGCAATTTGAAATTCGCCGATCGAATCTTCCGGTAGGTTTGACAGGGTTCCACCCACAACTTCGTCGTTGTTGTCGCCCCCGTCAATCGTGATATTTCCACCGCGGCCAAAGCCGCCGGCCGAGCTTACCTCCAGCGTGTTGGTTTTTGTGGGGTCAAAGGTCGGCGCCGGCCGATTGCCGGGAAGGAGATAGGCGAGTTCCAGAAAATTCCTGCCATTCAGTGGAATATTCTCAATGGCCGCGGAGGTGATCTGCCCTTGCAGCATTGACTGTGTCAAATCGACACTTGTGCTGGTTGCATTCACGTCCACGGTGCTCGTCTGGGCTGCCAGATTGAATGTTGTGTCGAGCGTGACCGCTTTGCCTGCATTGATCTGGACGCTTGCGTAGCGAACATCTGAGAAGCCATTAGCGCCTAATACAACCGTGTAGCTGCCGGGCGCCAGGTCTGGAACTGTGAATGAACCGTCGGAGTTAGAGGCGCTAACCCGCGTCGTCCCTCTCTGGTCATCGGTAATCGTGATGCGCGCGCCCTGCACAACTCGCCCGTTAGGGTCTTTGACAATTCCGTCAATCGATCCGGTTGGAACTTGGCCGCGCACCGAAAGAGCAAGTGCAAGCGAGCACAGAACTAGTGAGAAGCATGACTTGATATGCAACAGTGGACCTCCGAAATAACAGCACTTTGTCCGCTTAGCAAACCTTGGGGAAGGCGACGCGGCCTTCTGCGAAGCTGTCGGGACATGCAAATGCTACGCACCTGCGCATTATTCGTCTTCAACCTTTCGATGGAGAAATGCTTCAACCTATCGCTTCCGGCGCATGCGTTGTATGCTTGCTTCGCTGCGCAGAACGCGAGCATTTGTCAGCACGAAGCAGGAGAACAGCGATGCCTCATATCAAATTGCCAGAAGGACTGCAGGGAATCCGCAGCGCAATGGCGTTTCGGCCCGAAACCGCAAAGCCACTTAACGAACTCGCCGAGGCACTACTGCACGCACCAAATTCATTGCCGCAGGGCGACCGCGAACTGATCGCGACCTACGTCTCACACCTAAATGATTGCTATTTCTGCCAGACCGTTCACGGCTCCATCGCGGCCGCATGCCTCAACGACGATCATGATCTTGTGAAGCGAGTCAAGGCCGACTTCAGCGCTGCTGAAATTTCAGACAAGCTCAAGGCGCTGCTGGTGATTGCGGCGAAGGTGCAAAAGGGTGGCAAGAACGTGACGACAGCCGACGTGGAGGCTGCGCGTGCGCAGGGCGCAACCGACTTGGAAATCCACGATACAGTACTCATCGCCGCGGCATTCTGCATGTACAACCGCTACGTCGATGGTCTGGACACCTGGCAACCCCGCGATGAAGCACTCTACCGGGAGCGCGGCAAGAAGACCGCCCGTGAAGGCTACGTGAGCATGAGCCGAGAGTATCTCCCCGGCGACATCGATAAGGCTTGAAGAGCGCCTCGAGTACGTGCCTTGTTTACTGCACCGTGAGGCCTTGATCCACTCTCTGTTCTTGCGCGCGATCTAGCGGCCAACCACCTCGACGAGCTGATTATCGGGGACCGTCCAGGCGACGGACCCTTTCTGGGTTAACTTGCGCGCTGCGTTGTCCCAATGCAAGTTGGTGATGTGGAAGTCGCCCTTCTCGTAGGCGTAGGTCTTGCCGTCATCGTTGTAGAGAGTGAAATCTCCATCCGCGCCGGGGTACACCTTGATCTTTTCCAGATCCTGCTTCTGCTCCGTGGTTAGAATCGGCTTGCCGAGTGGAAGGATGGAGCCGGCGCGAACGAAGAGGGGAATTGTATCAATAGGTGCACTGGCGGTGATTGTCTGGCCGCCTTTGTAGCGTTCATTTGTCCAGTAGTTGTACCAGTCGGCTCCGCTGGGCAAATAGACGGTGCGGCTGGTTGCTCCCTGGTCAGTAACAGGAGCTACAAGGAACGCGGGGCCGAACATATACTCATCGCCGATGGCGGCGACATTGGGATCATTGGGAAAATCCATGAAGAGCGCACGCATGAATGGTGCGCCGGTTTGATTGCTTGAATAGGCGAGCGAGTAGGTGTAAGGCAAGAGCTGATAGCGCAGGCGCAGATATTTTGAAAGGATGGTCTCAGCCTGCTTGCCGTATGCCCAGACTTCATTGTGCTCACGCTCGCCGTGGGCGCGCATCACGGGTTGGAAGGTCGCCCATTGAAACCACCGGACAAACAATTCGGGATAGTCCACGTAGTTGCCGACGTTGCCAAGCGCATCGGAGGGATCGACGAGGGGCGTGTGCATCGGACGATAGGATGCAGGGAGCTGTGGAGAGAAGAATCCGGCGATATCGGTATCCCAGTAAGGCATGCCCGACGCTGTGAAGTTCAAACCGGTGGGGACGGAGCGCTTTAACATGTCCCATGTCGATTGGATGTCGCTCGACCAGAAGACTGTTCCATTCCGCTGCGCTCCAAGATAGGCAGCGCGAGCGAGAGAAAAGACCCGGCGGCTGTCTCCAAAGTCGCGCCTTGAGCCTTCGTATACAGAAGCTGTGTGGAAGAGGGGATAGACGTTGTAATCGCGCAGGCCGGAGCCCACGAAGAACACGTCTTTTGCCGGGTCGATGTCGGGTTCGGTTTCATCCAGCCAGATGTAGTCGAAACCGTCGGGCTTGATGTATCGATCCCGGATCGCCTCCCACCACCACTTGGCAGCGTCAGGATTGGTGGTGTCAATGTTAGGGCCAATGACATCTTTGAACCCGCCAGGATCCGGAGTGCCATCAGGTGAATGGATCAGCCATCCTTTGCTGTTCAGCATGTCGTAGTAACGGGTGCCCACGGAGAAATGCGGCCACACACTCAGCAGCGTGGTGATGCCCATGGAATGAAGCTGCTGATTCATTGCGGCCGGATCAGGCCACCGTGCAGGGTCCAGGTCCATTTCGCCTTGCCTGGTCATATTGAGGAAGTCGACGACGAGAATATCGAGCGGAAGCTGACGATCGCGATATCCTTTTGCCACCGCCAACAGTTGATCCTGGGTGGGGTAGATTGCCTTGCTCTGGATGTAGCCATAGGCCGCTTTGGGCAACAGGTGCGTAACGCCGGTGAGCTGCCGATAGCCCTCGTAGATTTCGTCGGTGTTTGCGCCGGCGATGACGAAGAACGAGACACGGTCTCCTATCTCCGACGACCAGACGTTCTGCTGATTGAAGCCGAGATTGATGGTGGTCTTTGAGGGATTGTCCCAGATGAGACCATAGTCGCGGCTGGAGACCATGAAAGGAACGCAGACGTTCTCTCCGCCGATGGCATCGTAATCATGCCAGCAGCGGATCTGATGGTCGCGCAGGTCGAGAAATCCCTGCTGCTGTTGACCCAGCCCGTAGTAGTGTTCGCCGGCCGGCGAATCGAAAGTTGCGGCGACACGGTAGCCTTCGCTTTGAGGTTGCTTCTCAGCACCCGCCGACGCATTGTCAGAATGGTTGGGAATCATGAACCAGCTACGCATGTGCAGAAGCATTTGGCCCGAGGGCGTTGTTACAGAGATCGCATCGTGGTTGGGTCCCCGCCGGGGGCCACCTCCAAAGTAATGGTCTCGCAGCGACTGATTGAGGTCATCGAGCGGCATGGGCTTGGGGAGGAGCGCCTTGTCCTGATGGTCCGGAGAGATATGGACAACAAGCCTTCCGGAGCGGAAGACGTCGCTGCCATCCTGGGCCTGCTCATGAGTCCAGCCTGCCATCGAGGGAGTTCCGACAAAGCCAATTCCGGCTGCTCCGGTCGCGGCTGCCTTGTCCTTGCTCATCGTGACGCGAATAATATTCGGTGCGTACGGCTCCAGAACGATCGTGTTTCCGTCTCGCTCGAGAATCACGCTGGCGTTCTGGGCATGGAGTGTTAGCACAGCAAAGAATGCAAGCATGACCGAGATCAGAATTTGGCCACGAATCACAATTTGTCTCATCTGAATCCCTTCTTCTTATTGCGGTACGAAACTACTCGCAGGTAGTGTGAATGAAGTGAGCGATAAATGCAGAAGATCCTCACCGTCCGACGACTTCGATCATTTTGCTGTCCGGTCCGGTCCAGGGTTCTGCTCCCTCATGAGTCAACTTTCCAGCCGCGTCATCCCAGTGCAATTTGGTGATGGAGCCCGCGCCTTTCTCGTAGGCATAGGTCATGCCGTCGTCTGAGAACAGCGTGAAGTTGCTATCCGCGCCGGGGTAGACGCGCACCTTGTCAATGGTCTGCGCTTCATGCGTGCTTTCCACCGCACTTCCAAGCGGAACGATGGATCCTGCGCGCACAAACAACGGAATCGTATCGATAGGCGCATCTGCCGTAATCGTCCTTCCACCCGTCTCCCGTTTCCCGGTCCAGAAGTTGTACCAGTCGGTTCCGGCAGGCAGATAAACTTCGCGGCTCGTTGCGCCCTGCTCGGTTATCGGGGCTACAAGAAACGCCGGTCCGAGCATGTACTCATCGCTGATGTCTGCGACATTCGGATCGCTGGAAAAATCCAAAGGCAAGGCGCGCATGATGGGCGCTCCCGTCAGCCATGTCTTGTAGCCGAGCGAGTAGATGTACGGCATGAGTTGATAGCGCAGGCGCAGATACTTCTCGAGGATCGGCTCTGCCTGTTTGCCGTAGGACCAGACCTCGTTTGCCGGACGGCTGCCATGGGTGCGGAAGATGGGCAGGAATGTGGCGTATTGGAACCAGCGCGTATAGAGCTCAGGATAGTCATCGTAGCCGCCCACGGTGTCACGAGCGTCAGAGGGATCGAGAAGAGGCGTGTGGGCAGGGTGATGGACTGCAGGCAGATACTGCCAGCCGCCGGTGTCGTTGGACCAGTAGGGAATGCCGGAAGCTGTGACATCAAGGCCGGTGGGAATCTGGCGCTTGAGTGTGTCCCAGGTGGGGAAGATATCGGAGGACCATACGATGGTTCCCTTGCTCTGCACGCCGAGGTACGCATCGCGCGAGAGGATCAGCGCACGGTGCTGCGGCTCATCCCGGCGGAATCCGTCGTACAGCGCACCGGTGTGGAAGAGCGGATAAACATTGAAGAACTCGGTTCCGGGTCCGACGTGGAAATACGCACCGTTGGGGGGCAGGTCAGGCTCGGTTTCGTCGGCCCACAGTGAGTCGAACCCCTGGCTCAGGATGTTGTCGTGAATCGTCTTCCAGTACCAGCGGGCCGCATCGGGATTGGTGGTGTCGATGTCGGAACCGGCGCGGTCGTACGGCAGTCCATCAATTGGCGTGCCGTCAGCCAAGTGGATAAACCAACCCTTCTGGCGCAGTTCTGTATAGAAGCGGTCGTCCGGAACAAAGCGTGGCCACACGCTGATCATGGTCTCGAAGCCCATGTCGTGGAGCTGTTTGTTCATCGCCTTTGGATCGGGCCAGAACTTCGGGTCGAGATCCATCTGCCCCATCTTGGTGTAGTAGAACCAATCGACGACGAGCACGTCTGCCGGCAGATGACGATCGCGATAGCCTTTGGCCACTGCCATCAATTCGTCCTGGCTGGCGTAGCGCTGCTTGCACTGGATGTATCCGTAGGCTGCCTTGGGGAGCATCGGCGCCGGGCCGGACAGGAGACGGTATCCCGCGTAGATTTCATCCATGGTGTTGCCGGTAATCACAAAGAACGAAACGCGGTCGCCCACCTCGGACTTCCAGCGGGTCTGCTCGTTGAATCCAGGCTCAATGGTTGTCCGCGACGGGTTGTCCCATAAGAGCCCGTAGCCTTTGTTGGTGACGAGAAATGGCACGCAGAAACTTGGGCCCCCGGTGGCAAGGTAATCGGCCCAGCAACGAACCTGGTGGCCGCGATGATCGAGAAATCCCTCGTGGCTTTGTCCGAGCCCGTAGTAGTGTTCATCGTCGGGCGAGGCGAAGGTGGCGCCCACCGTGTAGAACTCGGGATCTCCGGGACGGCGGTCCTGCAACACTGCTGCGGTGCCATCCTTATGATTGGGAACGCCCTGCGACCAGTCGGTCAGTTCCAATATCTTTTTCCCCTCCGGTGTGCTGAAGGCGATGTGGGCGCCCGGCGTCGTGCCACTGAAGAATTTCGAAATATCCACCTGCGTCTGAACCGGTGGCTTGTGATCGGGGAGGTTGCGGTCAACCGTCACGACGACTCGATCAGACCGGTATACGTCAGCGCGCGCTGTTTGACTTGCGCTCCACCCGGCCGCTGACGGGCTGGCAACAAGGCCGTAACCCGGCCCGGCCAGCGCCGGTTCGCGCTTGAGGCTCAGGGTCACCCGCAGGATGTTCGGCGCATATGGCTCGAGGACAATCGTACTGCCGTTTCGATCGAGTGTGAGGCTTGTGCTCTGGGCGGCGAGAGTGCAGCCACCACACAAAACCGCCATCGGCCATATCAAGAATGTGCTCCAACGCACCAAGGACTGCATCAATTTATCTCCATTGGGTTCAAAATACTAATTTTGCTCTACCGAGCATTGTTGCATCTCCAATCAGGAGTGCGAGGGGGCCGTTCAGGGTTTAGAGCGCCGCAGCACCGCGAACTTGGCGGGACTACCGTGGAAACCGTTTCCAACTCCAATGAAACGACGGTGGATTGTCTTTCGGGGGCCCGAATGGAAAGGCAGCTGCTCTGGAGGGTCCATAATCGGTTGCGGCCAGGACGAGTCTCATAATTGAATGGGGCGGCCGGATCGTTCCTAAAATAGCCAGCCCGGTTGCTTTCGATCACTCTAGTCATTCCAATCTCTAGTTCCGCAGTGGTAACCCTGGCTCGGCAAACGAAAGCTAAGGTAGAATCCAGTTCTGTACTCTCGGTTCCGCTTTTAAAGGGAACCGAATGTCTGGCATGCGCGACGCTACCGATGGTGCGGCTCCAAGCAACGATCCGCCGTCGTAGGGGGCTTTTCAAGTACAACACTGTGTATTACAGTGTGGTGGTAGACATGACTGCGCATCGGAAGGCTGGTTAACTGCTTCTGATTGTGCACGATGACACCGAAGCAGAATATGCCCTAAGAGACGGCCGGGGGCCATCTATGTAGGCTGCCGGGGTCGGCGCTTCGAGTCCGTAGCGCCCGTGAAGACAGGAGTTTAGCGTACACTTGGGTTCTGGTTTTGCGGTCGTAGCTCTCTAGTTGAAAAGAGGGAATTGCCATGGGTCTGGCAACAAGTCCGATTGGACATGAAGAACTTGATGGCGATCGACGCATTTTCAATGAGGTTGAGAAGCAGTCAGTCCTTCGTGAACTGGACGCGATCCTGAACAGTCCTGTTTTTCAGCCAAGCAAGCGCGGCAAACAGTTCTTGTCCTATGTAGTCCATCACCGTCTTGATGGGAACCACGAGCGGCTCAAAGAACGCACCATAGGAGTCGATCTGTTTCAGCGCCCCGCCGGCTATGCAACCGGGGACGATCCTGTCGTTCGGGTGCAGGCCGGGGAAGTACGCAGAAGGCTGGACCAGTATTACCAGGCCAACCCGAATACCCCGGAAGTCCGCATCGAACTTCACGTGGGTTCCTACACTCCCGAATTCAGGTGGGTACCTCCAGACCAGGTGGGCCAACCGTCTTTGCCTTCGGAAGTGTCAAAATCTCAAGAAACTCCCCAACAAAATGGACAGGATCAAGAATTAAGTTCGTTCGAACCGGCGTTGGCTGCAGAAACGAGGCGAGCTACCGGAAAGCACAAATGGTTTCCGTGGGTGTTGGCCGCGGTTGGCCTCGTCCTTCTGGCCGGTGTGACCTTGGCAGGGATATCAATTTATCGCGCGAGAGCACCCCAATCGGTTTTGCAAAGGTTCTGGGCTCCGGCGATATCCTCAACAGAACCTGTGCTGATCTGCCTGGCCAAACCTTCGGTTTACGTACCGTCGGTCAAACTCTACCAAAGACGTGCCAAAAATCCCGAGGAGTTCCAGGGTCAATTCGCGAGGCTCACGCATAAACCCGATCTGGGGCCCGATGACAAGCTCCAGTGGAGTGATATGGTCGAGTACCCCGACTATGGGCTTGCGAGCGGAGATGTTTATACGGCGATTCAACTGGCTGTTTTCTTTGCCCAGATTGGTAAGAAGAACCAAGTCAGAATTGGAGACGACTACTCCTTCGAAGACTTGCGCAGCTCTCCCGCAGTCGTCATTGGAGCGTTCAACAATCGTTGGACGATGCAAATAACGTCCAACCTTCGTTTTGAATTCGTCGATGAGGGGGGCGAATCGCTCATCAAGGAAGTTGGCCCGTCAGGACGAAAATGGTATGCAAGAACTGACGCAGTTGAAAAGTCAGGTGAGGATCACGCAGTTGTTACAAGACTTCTCAACTCAAAAACGGGTCAATTTGTCGTAATCGTCGCTGGAATCAAGTCCTACGGCACCCAGGCTGCCGGTGAGTTCGTTTCTAATTCGGCGGCCCTTCAGGCTGCCTTGCAGACCGCTCCGCCGGACTGGGACAAGAAGAACCTGCAGTTTGTACTTCAAACCCCGGTCACCGATGGTTTACCTGGTCCTGCCCAGGTCGTTGCTTTTTACGTCTGGTAACAGACGCGCTCCCGACTGTTGATAGATTCTCCGATCAAGAAGGGGCAATCTGCCCATTCGGCAGGCGCGCCTCGTTTGGGCGGGTGCGTTTCATTTTCAGCTGAGTATCGAGGAGGCCATTCCGGTCCTCGACACCTTTACCCAGGCGGGTCCTTCTACCAGTAGTAGGCAGCGACCACTCGAGGGGGCCCCGCGACTGATTCGGTAACGGTGGTTTGCAGAACCAGCTCCATATTCTTTGTTTGCCAGTCTGCCGGAGCAGTGCGCACCGCCTTCTCGATGTAGTCGGGATTCGAGGCAAACTCACCGGCAGTCTGAGTGCCGCTTCCGGTGAGGCCGGCGACAATGACGGTGAACTGACCGGTCTTTGAATCGAGGAGACGGGCAACAATTGCGTAGTCCTCTCCGGAGGATAGTAAGGAAGCCTGGAAGATTGAAGTCCAGGTTCTTCCTCCGGGAACTTGCTCATGAATCGTGTCGCGACTGTTCTCGTCAACAAGAGCAAAATGCAGGCTCGGCGCGATCTGCATGGTCCATTTGTTGTTGAACGCGCCAACGATCACAGCGGGAGAATTGCGCAAATCTTGAAAGGTGTAGTTCGCGCCGATCCGAACCTGGCTGGGTTTTTGGATCCTACCGAGCAAAGAGGAGACCTTTATGGCAGCATCGACATCCCCCACCGCAACACCATAATCGGGGTATTGCACCATGTCGCTCCACACAAGCTTCTGATTTGGGTCAAGCGGCAGCGCCCGATTCGACCGTTCCACTTCGCTCTCAAAATTTCCCGGATGAGCTCGAGAATACCTCCGATAAGTATCCGGGCTCGGTCGGTAAAGGATAGGCTTTGCCAGACAAATCAAGACCGGCTGCGGGGTGAGGAAGGCAGGAGCCCAGAACTTCTCCAATGCCGATTGCTGTCGTTGAGTTGCGTGCATCCGAGAATAAGCAATCCAGGAACAAATCGCCACCAAGACAAGAATTGCCGCGACCGCGATCGAGCGCCATGGCCAACCGGCAGGTGGGCGAAGCTCGAGAACAATGGGAGAAGTGTCGGTCGCTGATATTTCTGGAGAAGTCCAATTGAACAGCGGAGCATAGGATCCCAGCGGGAGCTCAATCCTCACGGGGCCGTGGTTCGGCTCTTCTTGATAGAACTGCTCCAAGCGACGTCTAACTTCGCCGGCCTGAACCCTGACTACGGGGTCGTCTCCAGTTGCATAGTCAGGCGACCTATTGAAGAGTGCCGCCCCAATGGTGCGTTCCTTTAATTGATCGTTGTGTCCTTCGAGCTTGCGGTGAACGACATATTCCAGGAACTGCCGTTTGCGCAGGGAGTTCTTGAAGAACCTGCAAACCAGGATCCTTTCCAGTTCCTGAAGGACAGCCGCCGTCTTCTCAGCGTCGCTCCAAGTCGAATCAAGAGGATCATTTGAGTGATTTGTAGGCTCTGCTGCAATCGTCATGCTCACTCCGACTGGCCAATAGGTTCCTGTTCAATGGCGACAATGATTCAAGGATAAATCTGCGAAATAGATAGCAGCGGACGAGGCACATGCCAATGTTGTGGCGCCTTCACGGGGCTCTTCCCCCGTCTCTCCAGCATCCCACAATGTTTGGCAAGTTAAAGATAGGATTCGACTTGCATAATAGCCTGAATTTCCAGGATCAGTCCATCGGGCGTCACGACGACTCCCGTTGGCAACTAAAGTAGACGCCGCAGGTAAATCGTATGTCAAGGATTCACGCGCACGCGCCGCTCATGAAAGAGGACAACATGTTGATTCGCCTCCCTTTCCCGACGTAGTCCATGATTGTTCGATCTTCTGCAACGGCTCGGACGTGGTGGCGGCAAGACTCTTGAGCGAACATGGGTAAATCGAGGCACTTGGAAAGCGGGCACGATGCCAGAGCAGATCAGATGCACTGCAGAGCGCGAGCGTCAAGTTGTAAGGCATTAATAATAAATAAGTTAACTAAGTATTTACCGTAATGTACAGTGTAATACTTGTGCACACTGCACAAAGCGCCTAGTTTTCTCGTGGATTTAATCCTGAATGAAGCGGTGTGCGGTAATGCCGCCAGCAGTCAACGTACTTCGCCTACGAACTGCTCCAAGTCTAAGCCCAGCAGGTTGGATTTTATTACGAGAGCAGAAGGCCAAAACCCGGAAATCGTTTACTAAGGAGACAAAAATGGTTAGTGACAGAAGAGCGTACAGGATTCTGGCGGTGCTTCTGCTTTTGGTGGGATTGGGGGGACGTTTTGCGGTCGCCCAGTTCTCAAGCGGAATCGAAGGCATCGCACACGATACGACAGGGGCGGTTATTGCCGGAGCGAAGGTCACCGTGACCGACACTCGCCTCGGTGTTTCGAAGGCCGTCGTCACCGGTCAAAACGGCTACTTCCGGGTCGACGGTATTGCCGCGTCTACCTATACGGTCGAGATTCAAATGGCAGGGTTCCAAACCTGGAAACAAGCCGGACTGACGCTGCAGATTGACGAAGTTCGCACTCTGACGCCTGACTTGAAGGTCGGCGACGTTTCAACCAATGTTGAAGTCTCCGCAACAGCGGCTTCAGTGGATCTGGTTACCCCGACGACCGGGTCGATTATATCCAACGTGACACTGGCGGAAACGCCGTTGACCGGGCAGAATGTCTACGGTCTCGCTTCTCTGACGCCGGGCATGACCGGTGGCGGCGTGACAACGGCTGGCAACGACAATTACACCAACGAATACGCGATCAACCTGAACGCGGCGGGACTGCGGCAGGAAGAGAACGGATACCAGATCGACGACGGCTACACCAACACGCCATCCCGCGGCGGCGGCTCATCGATCTCTCCGAATCCCGAGATTGTCCAATCCATGGACATCCGCACGAACGATTTCGATGCCCAGAAGGGACGCAACGCCGGCAGCACGGTCGACGTTTACACGGTCTCCGGATCAAACCAGTTCCACGGGAACATCGACTGGTACTTCACCAACAACGATCTCTCCGCGACCACTCACTTCCAGAGCTCGGTTCCGACTTTCACGCGTAATGAGATGGGCGCAACCATGGGCGGGCCAATTTTCAAGAACAAGCTGTTCTGGTTCGGCGCTATCGATGTGCTGCGCGAAAGCCAGCCCAGCAGCTACACGGCGACAGTGGAAACGCAGGACTTCGTCAATTGGGCCAAAACCTGGGAACCCAACACGGTAGGCTATCAGTTCCTGACCATGGCGCCTCCGGCCAAATACCCCACAACGGGCCTGGTTCCGTATAGCACCTACATTCTGCCTTCGAATCAGGGTGGTACGCCCGGCTATTTCCCGGCTCCGACAGGCGCGGCACTCACCGCCCTGCAGGGTATTAACATCATCGGCACCATCCCCGTGAGCTACAGCGCGCCCAAAGACGGGTACCAGTGGAGCTTCCGCGTAGACGACTATCTTGGCAGCAAAGACCGCATCTACGTGGACGCTATCCGCACTGACTACTCCGGCCCGGGAGGCGGAACCCGCCCGGCAAGTGTGCAGGGCAACGGCAACAGTTCCGACTTCGTCAACATCAACTGGACCCACACCTTCGGTTCGCACCTCTTCAATCAAACCGGGGCGAATGTCATTCGGCCGTACGGAGCGAACCTGACACAAGTGGCAACGGAAGGAATTCCGTACGTCAACGTCAACAACCTGGCCGGATTCGGGTCATGGGCGCCGGGCAACTTCTCGCAGACCACGTACAGCTGGCGCGATGTGATGACGGCAACCATCAAGACGCACACCCTGAAGTTCGGAGCCGACCTCTTTAACACGCGCGAGGTGGACCACCAGGGAGGCGCATTCACGCGTCCAACGTTCAACTACCGCAACCTCATCGATCTCATTCAGGATGAACCTGTCTCCCAATCGGGTCCGGCCGTGAACCTGCAAAACCACCAGCAGGCGCCTTACGACCGCATCTATCGCGACCTGATTGAAGGATATTACGTGCAGGACGATTGGAAGGTTTCGCCGCGGCTCACAGTGAACTTGGGAGTTCGCTACGATACGATGGTCAACTTCTTCAGCATCTATAGTCCCACGTTGTCTAAGTTCAACCTGGGCAGCGGCTCGACATGGAACGCCAAAATCGCCTCGGGTACGGCTTCACTGGCAAACACACATGACGTCCTCGACCACAATATCGGTGGGTTTACGCCGCGCCTCGGGTTCTCGTGGGATATCTTTGGCACAGGCAAGACGGCATTGCGCGGCGGCTTTGGCATGTTCGAGGACCAGCCACCCTATCTGCACATCACGGATTCGACGGCTGGAAACCTGCCCAACTTCTTTAGTCCGTCCGATGACGTTACGGCGGGTGGAGCCACCCCAACGCCCTTCATCTGCACGCCGAAGGGTGCCTGGGATATGGTCTGCCCAGTCTTGAACACCAGCAACGCCGTCCTGAACTCCAGCGGCGGACTCGTAATCAATGGAGTCCTTTCGCGAGCGGGCATGGGCGGTTACGATCCCAACTTCAAGATGCAGCAAGTTGAAGCATGGTCACTGAGCCTGCAGCAGCAGCTTCAGAACAACCTGATTGTTGAATTGAACTACTCAGGTACCGAAGCGCATCACCTGCTGGTCTTCCAAAACGATGCCAACCGCTTTGCCGGCGACCTGATCATCAACAACAACCAGTTGCAGCGTCTGAACCCGAACTTCGCGGGAACGGCGTGGGCCAGCTCCGACGGCAATTCTGCTGGGAACTTCGGATCGGCGGAGGTGATACGGTCGTTTACCCACGGCCTGGCCTTCCGCGGAATCTACACCTATGGCAAGGCGTTGGACGAGATGAGCCAGGCTCAATCACTAGACAGCGGCTCCATTACCTCTGGATCCGACTTCTATGTGAACAACGCTCTCCACGCACAACGCGGGCGTGCTGACTTCGACATCCGTCAGCAGATTTCGGCTGACGGCACCTGGGATGTTCCCAACAACTATCCCAGTGCGGCGCTCAGGGACATTCTGGGCGGATGGCAATTCGGCGGCAAGTGGATCGGTCAGACCGGATTGCCCTTCACAGTCGTAAACGGCTCGGGTTTCGCGCCGGTCTGCAGCGGCGGCGCGGCACTTGTCAACAACCAATGCCCGGCGGGCACCACAATCGTCGGCAACACCGGCGGCGACTACAACGCCGACGGCTACAACACCAAGCTACCCAACGTGCCGACCTTTGGCGCACACCTGGGCGGCCAATCGAAGTCCCAATTCCTGAACGGAATCTTCACGGCGTCGCAGTTCCCGGCGCCGGCTCTGGGTCTGGAAGGTAATCTCGGCCGCAACACGTACGACAGGCCTGGATACAAGAACATGGACCTCACCTTCGAGAAGCATTTCAGTGTTCCGTGGCTCTTCGCGGAAAAGATGAAGATCGAAGCCAAGGGCGAAGTCTTCAACCTGTTTAACCGCACCAACCTGAATGGCGTTGACTCGGGCATGGGAGACGGCACGTTCGGCAAGTCCACCAGCCAGTTGCCGCCACGCAGCTTGCAGCTTCACCTTCGGGCGAGCTTCTAACTCGCTCGTTGGCTCTGCCAACTCTGACCCGGCGGTGCAGCCTGCCGCCGGACCAGATACGCAAGTCACCGGAGTTCCAGGGCTGCCAAGTCTCTGGGACATCGAGTAGTCCTGCGTATTCCTTGATGACCTCCTATGCCAGTGAGCCGTGCGATTGATTAACCTGCGCGGCTCACTTTTTTTTTTGCCGCTCGCGGCCGATGCGGGATCCGCGACAAACTCTGGAAATTTAGTCGCAACTTGTTTAGAGTATGCTGGGCAATGCGGGACGCCATGCCTCAACTGCTCCTATCGGATTTCGTGATCGTGGCGTTTGTTCTCGATTCCCACCAGCTGCCAGCGATTGGTTAGCAGAGGTCGCAGGTCAGTTGCTGAATGGAGTGACAGTTGCGTAAGTTCATGTTTCTGGTCGGGCTGCTTTTGGGCAGCTACTGTAGTTGCTTTGCGCAACACAATGCTCAAGACAGAGGCGCAACCGACCTCGTCTCTCTCATTGGGCAGGATCAATACAGACAGCTTCAGTTGCGCCTCGCCAGCCTCAACCGGGATATCGCGACCAGGGGGCTACATGACTATCCCGGGGTAGACGGGAAGTTGATCACCGGATATGCCTACGGTGAATTCTTTGACTGGGACCTCTATTTCGAAAACGTATATCTTTCTTACTACGGAGTTAGTGATTATGACTTCACGAACCTGAAGTTGTTTCTCGACAAACAGCAACCTGACGGGTTTATTGCTCGAACAATTGGAATCACATATCCGCGGCCGACCCAGATGTTCAAGCCCTTCATGGCGCAGCTTGTGGTCTTGGGGGCCAGCCAGAACGGCGGCGATTACGAGTGGCTGCGAGCCAAGTATTACGTCCGGCTGCAAAAGTACATCGACCGCTGGTTTGGCTACGATCATGACGGAAATGGGCTCCCGGTCTGGAATAGCTCCGATGCGAGCGGGATGGACAACCAGATTTCCCGATCCGGCGACCTTGAATCTTATCGAGATGAAGGCGTCGATCTCGCCTGCTATCTCTACCGGGAACTTGAGGCGATGGAGATCATTTCGGCGAAGCTGGGCAAACCTGCTGACAGCAAAATGTACGCCGATCATGCCGAGAAGCTAGCAAAGGCGATTAACAAGGTATTTTGGAACGAACAAGACGGGTTTTACTACGATCGCGATGAGAAGACCGGCAAGACCATCAAGATCAAGTCCGTTGCAGGATTCCTTCCCATGTGGGCCGGAGTCGCGAGCCAGGCGCAAGCACGCCGGCTTGTGCGCGATCACCTGTTGAACTTGAAAGAGTTCTGGCTGGATTATCCGGTTGCAACCTATGCAAAGTCAGAGCCTGAATTCTATGAGGGCAGCAGGTCGGGAGAATGTAACTGGGAAGGGCCGGCATGGATTCCAACCAATTACATGATCTTGCACGGTCTGCTTCAATACGGGTACAACGATGCGGCAAAGGAATTGGCGCTGAGAACGCTTAAGCTGGCGATGGTGGCCAACCCTGTTACGCGCGAGTTCTATGACTCCGACACGGGCAAAGGAAACGGCATGAACCCATTTTGGGGGTGGTCTTCGCTCGCCTATGTGATGCCGATCGACTTCGCGCAACGCTATGATCCGATGGACCTGCAGGCTCCGGTGCGGCCGCTCATCAAGAACGAACTCGGGTTGACCTTTGCAAAAGACGCGAAGTGAGCCACGGAATACCACAGCGCATTCGATGAATTTACGGGACAAGCGCTACGTTAGAATCGTGATATGCCGGAGGATCGTTTTTGCGCTTTCGTAGCTTGATTTGTGGTGCCGTCGTCAGCGGGATGGTGTTTGGCAGTTGCGGAGCCCAGCAACCAGCGCAATCGAACCCGCGAAGCGGCATGGGTGGGATTGCCGCGGGCGTAGCAGCCAAACCAGTCTATGACGAACTGAAGCGGCCGATCACGGCGGGGGGATTTGTCGACAAGGGCCCCGTGGTATTTGAGGACATCACCGCGAAGGCGGGACTCTCCGGCTGGAGCCACAAGATGGGGGTGCCGGAGAAGAAGTTCATTGTGGAGGCGAACGGTTCGGGGGTTTGCCTTGTTGACTACGACAATGATGGATGGCTCGATATCTACCTGGTGAACGGCTCGACCTTTGCGGCGCTGGATGGCAAGGAAGCAACGCCGCACGCGGCTCTATTCCACAACAACCATGACGGAACCTTTACGGATGTTTCTGCAAAGGCGGGCGTGATGAACGACCGCTGGGGCTACGGGTGCTCGATTGCGGACTATGACAACGACGGCTGGCCGGACATCTACGTGGGCAACTTCGGGAAGAACCGCCTTTACCACAACAACCACGACGGCACGTTTACTGATGTAGCCGAGCAGGCAGGCGTCACGCTGGGTAACTGGTCAACCGGCTCGGCATGGGGCGACTACGACGGCGATGGCTTGCTGGATCTGTACGTGTCGGGCTACGTCCATTACGACCGCGCATTGGCTGAGGAACTCGCCAAGGATTCGGCGAACTCATCATGCCAATACAGGGGTGCAACTGTGAATTGCGGCCCGCGCGGGTTGCCGGGCGAGGCAGACCATCTGTTCCACAACAACGGCAATGGGACGTTCACCGATGTAACGGTAAAGGCCGGCGTAGAAGACAAGAACAAGTATTTCGGTTTCACCGCAATCTTCGTCGACATCAACGGGGACGGCAAGCCAGATCTCGTGGTGGGTAACGACTCGGAACCGAACTTTCTTTACATCAACAAGGGCGATGGGACTTTTGACGATCAAAGTTATATCTCGGGTTTTGGACTGAACAAGGACGGGCGCGAAATCGCTTCCATGGGCATCGCCGCCGGTGACTACGAGAACAATGGCCTGGTCGATTTTTTTGTGACGGACTTTGGGGACGACTACAAGGTGCTTTTTCACAACGACGGCGCGGCAAGCTTTAGCGACGTGAGTTACGACGTTGGAATTGCGCAAACGACGATTCCGTTCGTGGGCTGGGGTGACGGTTTCCTCGACTTTGACAACGATGGTTGGCTGGACCTGTTTATGGTGAATGGCCACGTCTACCCACAGGTGGACCAGCATGACTGGGGAACAACGTTTGCCGAGCGCCCCCTGTTGTTTCACAACGTGCCAGGCGGAGCGAAGACGCGACGCTTTGAGTACGTTCCGCCAGTGAAGGGCACGGGGCTGGCGGATGTGATTCCGGCGCGCGGCGCTGCGTTTGGCGACCTGTTCAACGACGGCAAAATAGATGTGGTCATCAATCCAATCGACGGTCCTCCCGTGTTGCTGCGAAATGTGAATCCGGACCATCACCACTGGGTGGAGATGAGTTTGGTAGGCGGACCGAAGGGCCCGAGAGACGCGACCTGCGCCACGGTCTATCTGAAGGCAAACGGAATGCGGATGCGGCAGGATGTTCTGGCCAGTGGTAGCTATATTTCGGCAAACGACAGGCGCCTTCACTTTGGGCTGGCCGATGCGACAGACGGCGGTACTGCGGAGATTCACTGGCCCGACGGCACAAAGGAGACTTCGAAATTGCCGGCGGTGGATCGCATCTACACCATCACAGAGGGCAAAGGAATCACAGGCGAAATGTGTAATGGCAAGTCGTGCACCGAAGTTAAAGCCACGGGCCCCGTAAAGACGACATCTTCGGCTCAATAGTTCTTTCGGAGGCGAGTTATCGTCAGCTTCCGCATACGTCTGTTTCAAGGAGGGTCCTGTTGTTCGCACGTGATCGGCATGCTCGCCAGAGATTCAACGGCCGTCAGCGTCCTTTCGGGATCACCACGGTCTTGAGCCTTTGCGTGGTTGCAACATCTCAAGGGTGCGCCGGGCACGCGCAGGAACCTGTGAAGCCCGCCAAAAGTGGAATGGGCGGAATTGCTTCCGCCGGAACATTCGCTCCGGTCTACGATGCCGAGAAGAGGCCCATCACCGCTGGAGGATTTGTCGATACAGGGACCGTGGTCTTCGAAGATGTCACCAAGGCCGCTGGCCTGGCTTCGTGGAATCACGTCATGGGCACTCCTGAAAAGAAATTCATTCTGGAGACGGACGGGTCGGGGGTCGGGCTCATTGACTACGACAACGACGGCTGGCTCGATATCTACCTGGTGAACGGTTCCACCTACAACGCCCTTGAAGGCAAGGAAGACCCGCCGCATGCGGCGCTGTTTCACAACAACCACGACGGAACGTTTACCAACGTTACAGATAAAGCCGGCGTGGCAAACGACCGATGGGGATTCGGAGTTGCCATCGGTGATTATGACAATGACGGCTGGCCGGATATATTTGTGGCCAACTTTGGCAAGAACCGTCTCTATCACAACAATCATGACGGGACCTTTACCGATGTTGCCGAGCAGGCTGGAGTGACGCTGGGTAACTGGTCTGACGGAGCAACCTGGGGCGATTACGACGGCGATGGCCGGCTGGACCTGTTTGTCTCCGGATATGTCCATGATGACATTCACAACCAGCCAAGTTCCGAAGCGGGCGCGACGAATCCTGCCTTCTGCCAGATGCGCGGCTCACCGGTGGAATGTGGTCCCCGCGGGCTGGAAGGCGAGCCTGATCACCTATTTCACAATGATGGAAATGGGAAGTTCACCGATGTCAGCAAACAGGCCGGAGTTTCCGATCCTCACGGGTTTTACGGTTTTACATCGATCTTTGTGGACGTGAATAACGACGGCAAAGTGGACTTGATGGTGGCGAACGATTCCGAGCCCAATTTTCTGTATATCAACAAGGGCGACGGCACTTTCGACGATCAAAGTCTTATTTCCGGATTTGCTTTCAACGGCGATGGCCGTGAAATTGCGGCAATGGGCATGGGAGTCGGCGATTACCTGAACAATGGGCGCGTGGATGTTTTGGTGACTGATTTTTCGGATGACTACAAGGCTCTGTATCGAAACGATGGCGACGCCAGCTTTACCGAAGCGGCCAGAGATGCGGGAATCGCTCAGATCGCCGTGCCATTTGTGGGTTGGGGCGCCGGCCTTATCGACTACGATAACGACGGATGGAAAGACGCGATGATGGTGAACGGCCACGTCTATCCCCAGGTTGACGATCATGATTGGGGCACGACATACGCCCAACGTCCGCTTCTGTTTCACAACAATCACAAAGGCAAGTTTGACTACATACCGCCCGTAAAGGGGTCTGGTCTGGCGGTTATTACACGCGGACGCGGTGCGGCGTTTGGCGATCTCTTTAATGACGGGAAAATCGATGTGGTCATCAATCCGGTGGATGGACCTCCGGTGTTGCTGAAGAACGTCAATCCCGATCATCATCATTGGATTGAATTGAAACTTGTCGGCGGGCCGAGGAGCCCACGGGATGCTGTCGGCGCAACCGTGTATCTGACTGCAAATGGCATTCGTCAACGCGAGGATGTGATGAGCGGAGGCAGTTACATCTCATCCAACGACCAGCGCCCGCACTTTGGCCTGGGTGATGCAACCGATGCCGGAACCGCTGAAATTCATTGGCCCTCGGGAGCAAAGGAGATTGTGAAATTGCCTGGCGTCGATCGCATCTTCACGATCAAAGAGGGGCAGGGAATCACGGGCGCGCTTTGTGGCTCGTCTCCATGCGCCCCCGGTGCCAAGAGCGTTCCGCGTAGCGGGCAAGGTATTTTGAAGTAAGACAAGCCGGGGTAACGAGACGGCACTCTCACATCAGCGTCGCGAATGACGGTAAAATTGAAGTACTCACCTGGTGCATCCAAGTGCAACATCAATGGGAAGAAAATCTCCCATCCAAGGAGGCGGGCGATGGCGAACTGGCTAAGGATGCGGAGTCACCAAACGTCCGGCTCTCCTGTCTCTCGGCGGACGGCGGGCAGAGGTTGCATCATCGCACTGGGCCTTTGCACGGGCATCTGCTGCGTCGCACGCGGAGGTCTTGTTGCAGCCGCGCAGCAGACTGGCGGACCTGTTGCATCCATTGAATCGCTGATTCGATCAGAGGAATACGATCGAGCCCTGCAGTTGGCCAAGTTTCAACTCCAAGCAAGACCGAACGATTTTCGACTTTGGACCCTGGAAGGGATTATCTACTCGCTCAAGGGCGAGAAAACAGACGCAATCGGTTCTTTCGACAAGGCACTGCGTCTTTCGCCTGCATACATGCCGGCGCTGAAGGGTGAAGTTCAACTTTTCTATGACTCCAGTGACAAACGAGCGATTCCGCAGCTCGAGCGAATTCTGAAGGCAGATCCAAACGATCTCACCGCTCAGGAAATGCTGGCAATGCTCCAAAAGAAACAGGGCGATTGCCGCGCCGCGAATGAGCATTTTGCAATCAGCTTCAGTCAGATGGGTACCCATCCTGAGACGCTTGAGGCCTATGGCTATTGCCTTGTGCAGATGAAGGATTTTGAGAAAGCAGTTACGGTCTTTCAAGAACTCGCCGACCTGCTTCCTGACCGCACCTATCCTAAATATGATCTTGCCGTCGTGTTGATTGCATCGAATCAAAACGACGCCGCGCTGAAAGTGCTTGCGCCCTTGGTTACGGATGAACAACAGGACTCAGACATACTAAGCCTTGCCTCACAGGCATATGAGGCAATCGGAAACACGCCGAAAGCCGTCGCGCTCCTCCGCCAGGCAATCGTCTTGAGCCCAACGACAGCGAGCTACTACGTCATGTTTTCAGAGATCTGCCTGACGCATGATTCTTTTCAGGCTGGAATCGACATGATTGATGCCGGATTGAAGCGAATCCCGAATGATTCAGCTCTCTTTATCTCCCGCGGAATTCTTTATGCTCAGTTGGCGCAGTACGACAAGGCGGAAGACGATTTCAAGCGGGTGGAACAGCTGGATTCAGCGCAAAGCATCAGTTCTTACGCAGGCGACCTCACAGAAGTAATGAAGAACAATCCGGATCAGGCGCTGGCCAAATTGCGCATCCAACTCAAGGCGCAGCCGGAAAACCCAATGTTGAATTACCTTCTGGCGCAACTTTTAATGAATCAGGGTCCAGCAGCCGGAAGCGATGAGTTCAAAGAAGCGATGAAGGCGGCTCTAGTCACCATCAAGCTGCGGCCGGATCATGTGGACTCGAGAGACCTTCTGGCGAGTATGTACATGAGAACTGGACAGTACGATCTGGCGATTGATCAATGCAAGATCGCGCTCAAGTACTCACCGTCCGACGAGACCGCGATGTATCACCTGATCATCTCGATGCGCCATACGGGACACACGGACGATCTGAAGCCTCTGGTGGATCGCCTTGCGGTATTACACCAAGAGTCTGCAAAGCATGAAACGGAAAGAAAGCAATACCGGCTCGTTGTGGAGCCGGCGCCAGCAAAGTAGAGGGTCTACCGGGCCACCTTCCCGCTCCGAAAGATCGAGAAACGCTCTCCTGAAGGCGGCAGTCTGCATTGCTGATTCGGGCATACGAACAGGGTGCTTGTCGAGTCGCAAGGGATACGGCAGGCGTCCAGGAAAAGACAAAGCGTTTAGCATGCATGTGGCTCGCAGCCAAGTCCAAACCTTCGACATCATTGAAGGCTTGCATCCGAGTGAATGGTCGGCTTCGTCATCGCTGGGATAGTCGTGCGGGGTCTGACACGAATCGTTCGCGCGACACTCGGAATCGCCAACATCGGCGACCCGGACTATCGACGTAATGCCGGTTGGTCATGCGAATGACAGACTCGCGTGTCCTCATTACCTGGTTGAGAATCTTCTCGTACTCGATCTCGAGTTCGGTGTTGCCCTGTGCTTGACGGCCGATCTTCTGCCGGTAGGTGTGCTTCGAATGCAGCCGGAACAAGCAGAAGTGGTGGAAGCACTCGATAAAACCGCCTGAACCTGCCCACTTCGCCCTGTTACAAAGGGGGGTCCAAAAACCCGCACTACAAACCCTATCAAATCAAGGGCCGGATCTCGCGATCCGGCCGTTTCAAAAGCTATGCGTTCTGAAACAAAACACGCAAGATGAGGCGACAAGAGCTATCCGCCGGAACAGAGCGGGTTGGCCGACATTCTCAGCGAGGCTTCCAGTTCAAAGCCACGGTTAGCGACGACACGTCGCCAGGGGTGTCGCTGATGATGAGAAACCTGCTGCCGTCAGGAGCAAGGTCCCAGCTGATCGGTCCGGTGCGAATGCCGGTGTCGACGATGTCGGTTTGGAACAATGGTTGCGGAGTGCCAGCCTGAAACACCGGTTGAGTGCTGACCTCTACCACCATCATTTTTGAGTCCGGGGAGATGTAGAACAGTTCCTTGCCGTTTCGGCGCCAGCGGGGCTGCACGCCGCCACCTCGCGACACCAGCCATTTGCCGCCGCTGGAGGAAGGCGGGAAGGGAACGACATAGATTTCGCTGAGGCCTGACTCGTTCGAGGTATATGCGACCCAATGCCCGTCAGGGGAAAACTGCCCCTGGTCCTCGGTCCCGGGAGTTTGTGCCACTACAAAAGGCTTGGCATTGTGCTCGACGGAGATACAGAGCAGGTCCGCGCCCGTTCCCGGATTGATTTGCGCATACAGAATGAATCGCCCATCTGGGGACCAGCTCTTTGGAACCGCCAGCATCTTCGCGGGTACAAGCAGTTCCTCCCCGCCTGCGCCATTGGCAGGCTTTCGAAAAATGCCGACACCAACTTTGTCATAAGCGACATAGCGGCCATCGGGTGACCAGATGGGATTGGCGTTTGACTCCGGGCCAAACGTCAGGCGGGTTGCCGTTCCGCGCGCGAAATCGCGCATCCATATATCTGTGCCAACGTCACCCACGAGCTGCTTTCCATCCGGGGAGATCATGACCACGCCGCCCGCATCCGGCATTGCGCCCAGGACTTTGCCTTGCCCGTCCCGCCATACGTACTGCGAGCTTCCGCGTTGGCCGGAGACATAAGCAAGGTCACCTTGTTGCGAGGTCGCCGCCAACCAATAGGGAGTCGCGCCCTCCACAATCCTCTGTGCAACCGGGGCCGCATCGCCCGCCGCCTGTAGACGTTCCATATCAAACGGCAAGGCCATCAGCGTTCCGGCGCGCGTAAAGATGATCTGTCCGATGGGACTGCCAGAAAGCGGTTTGACGATTGCGACGTTGGAGCTATCGGGGAGGACTTGCCGCGTCTCCGGGCTGTCGATCGAGCTCAGCCAGACACCTGCTTCCGCCGTGCCGGCATACCCATCGCGTGTGGCCATGTAATGCCGGCCATCAGGCAGAAAAGCAGGATAAAGTTCACGAACGGCTGGGCGTCCGGGAAGGTCTGACGCCACTCCACCCGCAGAGGAGACTTTTTGAATTCTAGCCAAACCGCCCATGAGGATTTCGCCGTTCTTGTTCCAGGTTCCGCCGCGGACCGCCAGCGCATCGCAGAGAATCTGGACTGGACCTCCGCCGCGCTCGATCTTCTTCAGCTTGGCGTCCGCAAAGAATGCAATGAACCGGCTATCGGGGGACCAAAATGGATCCGCAGCGCCATCGGTACCAGCCAACGCAGTTGGTTCGAAGGCATCAAGCGGCCGGACCCAGATTTGCTGCCTTCCATCCTTGACCAGAACCATCGCGATGGCGCGACCATCCGGCGAAACAGCCAGCGATAGCGGCCGCGATTTGTCAGGCAGCATAATGCTGAAGCGGACCGTCTGCTGGGTTGGAGCTTGTTCGCGGAAGTGCACGTAGGCGAGTACCGCCAGCAGGAGGGTCACGAGTGCGAGGGCGCCAGTGAGGAGGGTCGTACGTGTGCGCGAGGCAAATGCCGCGGTGCCGCTTGTGGTGGGGGGCAGCTGTCTCTTCCGGTTTGGCGTGGATTCCAGGCCCGCGTCCGAGTTCAACGCCGACATATCCAAAGTCCTCGACGTCCGCGCGTCCGCTTCACCGAGGGCATCGTTTGGCGCGACTTCGTCATCGGCGGATTTTGTCACCGGGGCAACAAAGCGATATCCGCGCTTGGGAATCGTCTCAATATAGATAGGCTGGTCGGCAACGTCTCCAAGTGCATCGCGCAGTTTTTTTACCGCCGCATTCAGGCCCTGGTCGAAATCGACGAAAGTACCGTCGGGCCAGAGCTTTTGCCGTAGATCGTCGCGGCTGACAATTTCGCCAGGCTGTTCCAGCAGGCAAACGAGGATACGGAAGGGCTGGTCGCGAAGCCTGACCACCGTCCCGTTCCGGCGCATCTCAAGCTTGCGCGCGTCGACCTCGAAGACGCCGAAGCGCCAATTCTGCGTGGTGTTGTGTTGGCTGTCCACAGGCGAATTCCCCGGTCCGTTTCCCCGCTTAAGGCACCTTGCGGAGAGTTTAGCAGGCATTTTCAGCATCTGAATACCAAAATCCGCAGATCATAGGCACAACTTAATCCTTCCAATCCATTCACTTACGCGGTCATGTACGCTGTAGAGCCGAATCATCTCCAGACCATTGAGTTCATCCGCGGGATGGCGCAACTTGAAGGCCATGGCAGGCCGACCGAGTCACCATGGGCAGCCAGATTCCACCCAGAGGAGAATGGAAATGACAGCAGGCTCAGCGATTCAGACTTCGGCTATGGAAGAAGCTTTCCTTCTTCCAGCGTTTCGACCCGACTTCGCCCATCGGCCGATCGCGCGTTTGCCGATCCAGCATTTTAACGGCAACTTCGAGCAATCCATCCCTCTGCATGGCCAGCACGAGGGCTCCGTGCTGATCGTCATCGGGGAGGTGAGTGGCAGCGACTGGCAAACCTCCGTGGCAGTTTCCAAACTCATCCATGACATCAGGGAGCTTGCCGACGACTTCAGCGGAACGGGCGCACTGCTTGCCGAGCTCAACAACCGCATCAATACTCGCAACAACACTCGCGTCAACACTCGCGTCAACACTGGCAAAGGGGGCTGTTTGTGCGGTGGGATTGCGACCTGCCTTGCGTTTTTCCTCGAACCCGATGGCAACTGCACGGTCGCGAGCGCAGGCCGTCCCTTGCCGATCGTCAACGGACGTGAGGTGACATTGAAAAGTGGACTCCCATTGGGCCTGGCGTGCGCATCGGAATTCCCTGAGAGGCAACTCAGTCTCCGCGAATATGCAGTTGCCGGAAACGTACGAATCCAAATGACCAGGTTCGCGAACTGTTAATCGGACCAGAATCATATCCGGCCCCTCCAATAGAATGATTCGAACTGCCGTCTTTTGCAGAGGAGAAAACGTGCATGAAACGAAGAGAGTTTCTAAGAAGCGCGGCGTTTGTGGCCGGTGCAAATGCAACCGCGGTTCTTGCAAGTGCTGCACCCAGTGATCGTTCGCCGGACACATCCACTGCAAAGTCCGTTGGCAAGATCGCGCTTGAAGAGCACTTCATGGTGCCTGACTTCGTTGAGTATTTCGCAGAGACCTATCCGAATATCAGCCCTGAGATTGCGAAACTTGGCCTGGCTGCCCTTCTGGATCTGGATGAAAGGCGCATCGCGACGATGGACCAGAGCCAGATTGATTTTGTGATTCTGTCTCTTGCCGGGCCCGGAGTGCAGGTTGAAAGAGACGCTGCGGTTGCTTCACGGAAATCGAAGTTGGTGAATGATTTCCTGGCCAGGGAAATTCAAATGCGGCCAACCCGCTATGGTGGATTCGCCCATCTCGCCATGCAAAATCCCTTCGAGGCCGCTGACGAACTCGAACGTTGCATTCGAGATCTCAAGTTTCAGGGCGCCATGATCAACGGTCAGACGAATGGCGACTATCTCGATATGGATAAGTATTCCGTATTTTGGGAGCGCGCCTCGGCCCTTGAAGCGCCAATCTATCTTCATCCCGCCAATCCAGTGGATCACCCAGCAATGTATGCCGGGCATTCGGAACTCTGGGGTCCGGTTTGCAGTTGGGCATTCGAGACCGCGACGCACGCACTTCGCCTTGTGTTTGGTGGAGTCTTCGAGCGCTATCCCAAAACAACGCTGGTGCTCGGCCACATGGGCGAGACGCTTCCCCTCAATCTGTGGCGCTTCGACAGCCGATGGCAGGTGTCGAATCGGGGCTCGCGTACGCTTCCCGAGCCGCCGTCTTTCTACATCAAGCGGAACATTGCGATCACAACGTCCGGTGTTTGTTCCGACATATCACTGCGTTGCGCGATGGAAGCGATGGGAAGTGAGAGGGTGATGTTCTCGGTTGACTATCCGTTTGAAAAAACCGACACGGCGGTTCGCTTTCTGGATGGTGCGAACATCGTGGAGCCAGATCGGGTGAAAGTCGCATCGGAAAATGCGAAGCGCATCTTTCATCTCGATCGGCACATAGGGTAGAGAGTCCGCCGAGGATCGACGCACGGATAGACGGTAACAAGGAAATCATTTCGGAGGTGTACAAAATGCGTGAACAATCCTGTTGACATCGTTATCCAATGAGCCCTACCATTCGGGCCACCAGTCGTTTTCAGAGCTTCCCCATTTCATCAACGATCTGGCCCAAATCTCAGTTAGCTGTCGAAACCAAAAACTGGACGCAGGCCCTCGGCCTGCAGGAGGTTCGTGTGAACAAGCTTTTGAAATTGCTTGCTGTTCCATCACTGTCAATGAAGTCGAAACCAGTTTTCAAACTTCTGAGCGCTTCTGCGGCGCTCTTTACAATTGCCGTTTTGCTGGTGCTGTTCAGGATGCCTCGCGTGAGCGCGGGGTCGGATTCTGATCGCGATCAGGATGAGGTCAAGGCGAGGATTGGTTTGAGCATTGCACCGGTTCCGCTCAACTTCGATCACAGAGACCGAAGGTTGGTTGGGTTGGGCAGCTACATCGTGAACGCACACGCGGACTGCAATGGATGTCATAGCCAGGGTCCGGCGACCGAGTACATTGGCCCTGGGAACCCCTACCTACTGTCTCCTCCGAATGGTCCATATACCGGGATGCAGGAGGTGAATCCAGCTACCTACCTGGGCGGCGGCCGGGACTTCGGACCGTTTGGCAGCAAGGGAGAGTTGCCGCACCTTTACTCCCGTAACTTGACCCCAGACAAGACCGGGCGGCCGGCAGGAGGCCACACGTTTGAGGAGTTCCTCACCATTCTGCGCACGGGAAAAGACTACGATCAAGTTCATCCAAACTGTACGGGAGCACCAGATGGCAACTGCCTTCTGCCTCCATTTAACGGAGATGTGCTGCAGGTGATGCCGTGGCCGGTTCATCAACACATGACGGACAAGGACATTCGCGCCATCTACGAGTATCTAAGCGCCATTCCCTGCATCGATACTGACATTCCTGGCGCACCACCAAATAGTCAAGAGAGAGAGAGAGTGTGTGTGTGTGTGTGTGTGTGTGTGTGTGTGTGTGTGTGTGTGTGTGTGTGTGTGTGTGTCCTTGACGGCCGGACACCACCAAATTATGATAAGGACACTCTAGCATGGCTAGAGATTCAACGGGTTTGTAAGAGCGGTCGCGCCCAAGGCCTTTTTTTTT
>CAVXVM010000071.1:0-35016 GCA_963765025.1 uncultured Acidobacteriaceae bacterium
AGCCATGGCGGTGGAAGTTTTTGTGATGAATATTGGCTTGATTCGCCCTGCGGTCCGGGCCTGACATGCTGTCTTTGACAAACAACTTAAACAATCCAGGAAGCCACACGAAATGGAAAATTCCCAGTACGCCACTTATCCCAGTCTCAAAGAACGAATCGTCCTCGTCACCGGCGGCGCTACCGGCATAGGCGCTTCCGTCGTCGCCCACTTTGCGCGCCAGGGTTCGCGCGTTACCTTTCTCGACGTGCAGGACGAGCACGCCCAACAACTCGTCGACTCACTTGCATCGGAAGGTTGCCCGAAGCCGATCTACATCCGTTGCGATATCACGGATCTCGGCGCGCTCAAAGCGGCTGTCGATCAGGTCCTCGCCACTCACGCCACCGTCGATGTGCTCGTCAACAACGCCGCCAACGACCAGCGCCATTCCATTGAAGAGGTCACGCCCGAGTTCTGGGAGCACTCTCTTGCCACCAACCTGCGCCCGCACTTCTTTACCATGCAGGCCGTGCTGCCTGCCATGCGCAAGGCCGGCCGCGGCTCCATCATTAATATGAGCTCCATCGCGTGGATGATCCCCAACCACAACATGCCGATCTACAACACGGCCAAGGCCGCCATCGTCGGGCTCACGCGCGCCTTCGCTCACGAGTGCGGCGCCAGCAACATCCGCGTCAACGCAGTGCTGCCCGGCGCCATTGCCACGGAACGCCAACGGCGCCTCTGGTATACCCCCGAGTATCTTGAGAACATTCGCCTCCGCCAGGCCCTTCCCAAACAGATTGAGCCGGAAGAAGTGGCACGCCTCATCCTCTTCCTCGCCGCTGACGACTCAAGCGCCATTACCAACCAGAGCTATGTAGTTGACGCAGGCTTCGTGTAGAACTCATGGTTCTCCCGCGCCTGAATGCGCACCACAGCCGCCAACTCCGGCCTACCGCCGATGCGCTACCATAAACACAGGATTGGGGCTACAGCATGTTTGTGGTGGTTTGGCAGTTCGAAATTGCCGAAGATAAAATCGCAGGCTTTGAAGCCGCTTACGGGCCTGAAGGCGCATGGGCCAAACTCTTCCGCACCTCGTCCCACTACCTCGGCACTGAGTTGCTCCGTGACGCCTACATCCCAGGCAACTACCTCACCATCGACCGCTGGGCCAGCGAAGCCGACTTCCGCGCCTTCCGCAAGCAGCACGATCAGGACTATGAAGCCCTTGACCGCACCTGCGACTCGCTCACCAGCCGCGAAACCCGCATCGGCGCGTACACGGTTTGACGCCTGCGGACCCGGCTACTCCAGTATGTGCAGATTGCGGCTGAATTCCGCCCCCGCCATATATTTGAGACCCCGATCAAACGTCACGAGAACGCCGTCTTCCTTGATTGCTAATCCCAGCAGATAGGCATCAGTAACTTGCCGATGTCCGAAAATACGATCCGCAAACGGAGCGGTCAGCGCTGCCCAACTGTCCGCAATTGGCCAGTAGTGATAGCCTGGGCGCGTCGCAAGATCTTTGAGAATGGACGTCGCTTCTTCGCGCGTACGTGGACCCGGAACAAACGACGGGTTGGTCGTGATCCGAACGAATCCGATCTCCGTCAGTGGGCAAACCCCCCAGTTGTTCCTTGCCGAAGAATTGAACCATTCCTGAGCCTTTTGGAAAGAGTCATGTTCCGGCTCAAGGAGCGCGATCAGGAAGTTCACGTCAAACAAAGTTCTTCGGGTCAAACTCCTCCTCCTCAATCTTCTTCACCATCTCGGAGGTGATCCTTCTTCCAGTGGGCGGAAACATCGGAAGCCCGTTCGGCGAGCGCAGGATCTCCGGTGGCGCGGTCGGAGGCGCCGTTTGTGCCTTGCGAATCAGCTCGTCTATCGCCGCGCCCAGAGAGATCCCTTTCGCCCGCGCATAGTAGGCGACAAATTCATGCGTCTCGTCATCAATTGTTACCGTTGTCCTCATAATGCCATTATCGCATCGTTTCCAAATTTGATGCAATCTCTACCATTTGATGCGAAAATTTGATACTGATGCGACTCCGGGGTTTCCACCTGGTTTTCCACGTCAAATTGAGCCATTAGGTGCCGAGCATCAATTTTCTCCTTTTATTCGCTATTTTCTTCTGTCCTTTGTCTGTCCCCCACTGCTACAATCCATTCGAAATTCAATTTAAGCCCGACCCATTTCAGGCCAGAACTGGCCCAAAATGGACTGCTGGCGACCTTTTTTGAGGAGTCCTCCCAATGGCCATTGCCGACGACCGCACAAAAGCGGTAGAACTTGCCCTTTCTCAGATCGAAAAACAGTTTGGAAAAGGGTCGATCGTCCGCCTTGGCTCGCGAGAAGCTCTTTTGCCCATTGCGGTCATCTCTACCGGTTCCATCAGCTTCGACGCAGCCCTCGGCGTCGGTGGCATTCCCCGTGGCCGCGTCTCTGAGATCTATGGCCCTGAGTCCTCGGGCAAAACCACCATCTGCCTGCAGATCATCGCGGAAGCACAGAAGGCGGGAGGCTTGGCTGCCTTCGTCGATGCCGAGCACGCCCTCGACCCCGGCTACGCCAAAAAACTCGGCGTCGATGTCGACAACCTCCTCGTCTCCCAGCCCGATAGCGGCGAACAGGCTCTCGAGATTACCGAGGCCCTGGTCAAGTCCGGCGCCATTGACGTCCTTGTCGTCGACTCCGTTGCCGCCCTCGTCCCCAAGGCGGAGCTCGACGGCGAAATGGGCGACTCCCACATGGGCCTCCAGGCACGCCTCATGTCCCAGGCCCTGCGCAAGCTCACCGGCAGCGTCTCCAAGTCCCGCACCGCCCTCATCTTCATCAACCAGATCCGCGAGAAGATCGGCGTCATGTTCGGCAACCCCGAAACCACCACCGGTGGCCGCGCCCTCAAGTTCTACTCCTCGGTCCGCGTCGACATCCGCCGCATCGCCGCCATCAAGGAAGGCGACGCCGTCACCGGCAACCGCACCAAGGTCAAGATTGTGAAGAACAAGGTGGCAGCGCCGTTCCGCGAGGCCGAGTTCGACATTCTGTATGGAGAAGGCATTAGCCGCGAGGGCGACGTGCTCGATCTCGCCGTTGCCAACAATATTGTTGAGAAGTCGGGCGCCTGGTACAGCTACGATGGCGAGCGCATCGGCCAGGGCCGCGAAAACACCCGCTCCTTCCTGAAAGAAAACAAAGACATCTTCGCCAAAATGGACGCCGCCCTCCGCAAAGCCCTCAATATCGGCGCCGTGAAAGCCGAAATCCCGGAAGTGCCGGTCGCCGGCCCTGCGGAAGCCAAGGAAGCTGTGCGCGGGCGCAAGGGATAGGAGCGTCTTTTAGCTTCTCACTCTCAGCTTCCATTTCCCGGGGGGCATCACGCCTGGGGTTCGGGCAGTGGGGTCTTTGAAACCGCGGAATGTTCCCGATCCTTCGCACCGCGATGCGCTCCCGGCGCATCGCCTTCTTTCGCACAGACTGTCACAACTTCGATCGCGCAAAGCACTTGACGTGATTGAAAATCATCTCAACCGTATTCTCCCGAGTGGGGGTGATTGTGCGTAGCTCAAGTTTGCGAAAGAAATTGACATTGATTCTGCTTGCGTCTGCCGCCTGCGTGCCGGGCGTTGGCCTCGCCGCTGAGCAGCGCCTCACCGTGCCCAGGGCTGATGGAGCCCAGACTCCCCTGCTGGTCTATCCCGCGGAGGGCGCTGGCTCCGGGTGCGCTCCACTCGCGATCATCTCGCATGGCGCCGGCGGGTCAGAGGAAGGATACGCGTACCTGGCGCAGGCCATGGCCAAGCTGGGGTACACGACCGTGGCGATGGGCCACCGTGAAAGCGGATTCGCCGCCTTGGCTACCGATGTGCGGGAGTATGGCGTGCTGCCCGGCGTCACGCGCCTGGTTGCGGACCCCCATGCGGAGCAGGCGCGGCTGCTGGATCTGGACGCGGCGCTGAAGTGGGCCGATCGGCAGTGCCGCGCGCCCTTTCGCGTGCTGCTGGGACACTCCATGGGCGCGGAGACGGTGATGCTGGAGGCGGGCGCGAAGAACACCATCGGCGTTCCGTCGCCCCCCGCCGCGCAAGACCGCTTTGACGCCTATGTGGCTCTTTCGCCCGAGGGACCGGGCGTGGTGTTTGCCAACGACTCCTGGAGCGGGATCAGAAAACCCGTCCTGGTGCTAACTGGGACACAGGACCAGTCACTGAAGGGCGGTCCGGGGGCGCGGCTAACGCCGTGGAAGAATATGCGGGGACTGCCGTCGCATTGCCAATGGATGGGCGTGATTGACGGAGCCACGCACATGAATTTTGCGGGGAACGGATTGGGATACGAATCCGTGGAAGCCATGGTGTCAAAAACGGTTGGCGAGTTTCTTGAAGGGGTGCGTGCGGGCAGCTGCGCATTGCCTGCCGCTGCCAGCGGGATGAACCTCCAGGCCAAATAGCAGGCCGCAGCGGGCCACTTGACCAGCAAAACGTGCTCGAAGCCCGCGGCGTTATACTGGCCCGTCCTTTGATTCGCGAGGCGAAGCGCAATCTAGACACATTTCAAGCAATACCTGCGCGCCGGGTTGACTGATCGAAAGTCGGCGGCAGGATTCAGGGAGGAACAAATGAAAGCCTTTACACGCCGCAACTTGTTAAAGACCGGCCTGCTGGCTCCAGCCGCAGCCGCAGCTCAGGGGATGAAGCCTCTTGAGGCCGCTATCGGAGCAACCAGCGAAACGGCCGGCCCGCTTTCCACCACGAATGCCGCCGCGCCCGCGGAACTCGCCGGTGGCCAGCGCGACCGCATGTTGCTCGATTTCGGCTGGCGTTTCCACCTCGGCAATGCCAACGATCCCGAGAAGGATTTCGGCTTTGGCAGTGGGCGATCGGGCAACTTCCAGAAGACCGGGAACTTTTTGCCGGCCGGCAGCATGGGCTTTGACGACAGCGATTGGAAACCGGTCGATCTGCCCCACGACTGGGCGATTGAGCTCGAGTTCAAGAACGACCCGGCGCTCATGAGCAAGGGATTCTATCCGCTCGGCCGCAATTATCCTGAGACCAGCGTCGGCTGGTACCGGCGCGCATTTGAGCTGGACGCGGCCGACGACGGCAAGCGCATCACTCTCGAATTTGACGGCGCCTACCGCGAGACACTGGTGGTGTTCAACGGCTTTTACATCGGCCGCCACAGCGGTGGGTACGATCCCTTCAGTTTTGACGTGACGGACTTTGCCAATCCCGGCGGCCGCAACCTGCTGCTGGTGCGCGTTGACGCCACTTCGAGCGACGGATGGTTTTACGAGGGCGCCGGACTATATCGCCACGTTTGGCTGGTCAAGACCCACCCAGTGCACGTAAAGAAGTGGGGAACGTTTGTAAAGTCTGAGCTCAAGCCAGGCGCTGCGGCTCTTTCCATCCGCACTGAACTCGCGAATTCGAGCCCCGTGGCCGCAAGCGCGCGCGTGGTCTCCACTGTGCTCGATCCCGACGGCAAGGCAGTAGGCAAGGCGGTCACGGCAACCGTCGAAATGTCCCCAGTGGGCGAGGCCGCGTGCCAGCAACAGATACCGGTAAGCAGTCCGCGGCTGTGGTCGCTTGAAGAACGCAACCTGTACACGCTTGTGAGCGAGGTGCGCGTGGGCGGCGAGGTTGTTGATACCTGCCAGACGCGCTTCGGCATCCGCTCCATAAAAATGGACCCCTCGCAAGGCCTGCTGCTCAACGGCAAGCCGGTCAAGGTGAGAGGAACCTGCAACCACCAGGATCACGCGGGCGTAGGCGCGGCCGTGCCAGATGCAGTGCAGTACTACCGCGTGCGCAAGCTGCAGGAGATGGGCTGCAACGGCATGCGCACATCGCACAATCCGCCAACGCCGGAGCTGTTGAATGCCTGCGATGAACTCGGCATGCTGGTCTTCGACGAAACACGCATGATGTCCTCCAATCCCGAGGGACTCAGCCAGTTTGAAGATCTGGTGCGCCGCGATCGCAATCACCCCAGCGTCTTCATGTGGTCCATGGGCAACGAAGAAGGCACCGCGAACATCGACAAGGGCAAAAAGATTCTCACCGCGATGAAGGCCGTGGCCACGCTCCACGATGGCTCGCGCCCCGTTTCAATTGCACCTACAGGCGCCATCGGCACCGGCGGCCTTGAGGTCTGCGATGTGGTCGGCTACAACTACATGGACCCCGGAGCGGAAGACTACCACAAGGCGCATCCTGACCGGCCCGTCATCGGCACCGAGACGGTAAGCGCCGTGTGCACGCGCGGCATCTACGTCACCGACCCTGATAAGGGCTACGTCAGCTCATACGACCCGTACACCACCACGGGGCGTGCATCGGCAGAAGGCTGGTGGCGCTTCTGCGATGCGCGGCCCTGGCTGGCCGGCGGCTTTATCTGGACTGGCTTTGACTACCGCGGCGAGCCCTCGCCCAACCCCTGGCCCAACATCGGTTCGCAGTACGGCGTCATCGACATGTGCGGGTTCCCCAAGGACACCTTCTTCTACTATCGTTCGTGGTGGACCGCACAACCCGTGCTGCACCTGTTTCCCCACTGGAATTGGCCAGGGATGGAAGGCAAGCTGATCGCGGTGTGGGTCCACTCCAACATGGACAAGGTAGAGTTGCTGGTCAACGGTCAGAGCCTGGGCACAAAGGAGATGAAGAAAGACCAGCACCTGGCTTGGAACGTACCGTATGCGCCGGGCGTGATTGAAGCGCGCGGTTACAAGGACGGAAAACTCGCGCAGACCGTGCGGCGCGAGACCACCGGCGCTGCCGCTGCGCTGGCTGCGGCAGTAGACCGCGCTGAAATTGCGGCCGACGGCGAAGACGTAGCCATGGTTGCCGTGGAGGTGCGCGATGCGCAGAACCGCCTCGTGCCCATCACCGACAACGCCGTCACCTTCAAGGTGACCGGCGCAGGCAAGCTCATCGGCGTCGGCAATGGCGACCCCACCGACCACGCGCCCGACAAAGGCTCAAGTCGCAAGGCCTTCAGCGGCCTCTGCATGGCGCTCATCCAGTCCACCAAAGAGGGCGGCAGCATCACGGTGGAAGCCACGTCGCCGGGACTCACGCCAGCCAGCGTGACCATTGCGGCAAAGGCGGTCAAGCTGCGGCCACAGGTGGCGCCGTGGGAGCGCAAACCGCCTGCGGGCTCGGGGATTAGCGGCTTGTGGCGGCCACAGGAAGGCGCTGCAACGCAGATCTTCACGCTTGTCGAGGACGGCGGCAAGCTGAGCGGAACGGCGGAAGGCGTGTCCGGCGGATGGGCCGGCGGCGCCGATACCTCAGTTCCTGTAACGGATGCGACGGTCGATGGCAACCAGATAAGCTTCAAGGTTGCGAACATGGCTTTCACCGGCAAGATCAGCGGAGACCGCATCGAGCTGGCGCGGACGTTCAACTTCCCTCCGCGGAAATCCTTCCCAATCCCACCCTCCGACGAACCAAAGCCGGCCATTGGCCCTGCGCCCGATGGATCGGATCCATCGTTCTCGCCGGGAAGACGGCCCATGGCTCCTGTGCCTGTGGTGCTGCTGCGCGCTCAACGATAACAACGCGAACCTGGACGTTCAAAGGATTCCGGCGGGTGTGCCTTCATCCGCCGGAATTTTTTGGCAGCAGCAGCCAACTTTTCCGTTGCGATTTGAGATGAATGGCAGTACCTTTGCTGCGAGATTTCATCCCACCTTGGAGCGTTTCAAATGCTCAACGTTGCGCTGATCTTGCAGAACACCCCCGACCCAGCACAGATTCAACACATCGTGATGGCCATGATGGCGATCCTCCCGGTCATCATTCTGGTGTTTCTCGCCATCGTCATCATTCCCTACTGGTTCATTTGCAAAAAGGCGGGCTTTTCGCCCTGGCTTTCGCTGCTCAATGTCATTCCGCTAGGCAACCTGGTGCTCATTTATGTGCTCGCCTTTGCTGACTGGAAGGTGATCCCTGCGCCCCAGGCCTATTGGCAGCCGCAGCCGCCTTATCCGCCGCAGCCGCCGACCTTTCCACCGCAGACCTAGGGGCTTTTGGAAGCTCCCAGAGCGCGTCTCAGCAAATGACGGCTTGACGAAGCGCGAATGCTAGCATCGTAGATAGAAAGTCACGTCTACGATGCCTGAAACCGCTCCCCCCATGAACCCGTCTTTGCGGGTCCGTTTTGCGCCCTCGCCCACCGGCTTCCTCCATGTCGGCAGCGCCCGCACCTTCATCTTCAATTGGCTCTTTGCCCGCCACAACGGCGGAACCATGGTGCTGCGCCTTGACGACACCGATGTAGAGCGCAACACCGACTCCAGCGTGCAGTCCATCTTTGAAGGGTTGACGTGGCTGGGCCTCGGCTGGGACGAAGAATACAAGCAATCCGAGCGCCTTCAGCTGCATCGCGAGAAGGCCGAAGAGATCTTCGCCAAGGGATTGGCCTATCGCGACTTTACGCCCGCGCACGCAGGCGACGAGAAAACTTCATCGGCGCAGGGCGCATGGCTTTTCAATCTGGGCATGCGCGAGATGTCGCGCGAGGAGAGCGACCGCCGCGCAGCCGCCGGCGAGCCGTTTGCGCTGCGCTATCGCGTACCCCGCGGTGATGGCCGCACGATCAACTTTCACGACGCCGTCTACGGCACGCAGTCAAAACTCGCCGACGAAGTGGAAGACTTCGCGCTGCTGCGTTCGGATGGATCCGGGGCCCCCGCGGACAGGTCTTCGTCCGTGGGGTGGGGAATGCCCACCTACCACCTCGCCTCCTGCGCAGACGATGCCGATCTCCGCATCAGCCACATCATCCGCGGCCAGGATCACCTGACCAACACCTTCAAACACATCCTCATCTTCGAAGCGCTCGGAGCCCAGCCCCCGCAATTCGCGCATCTCCCCTTGCTGGTGGCCCCTGATGGCACCAAGCTCTCCAAACGCAAGCACGGCCCGGTCGTCAGCGTCACCACCTATCGCGACGCGGGCTTCCTTCCCTCCGCCTTCGTCAACTTCCTCTGCCTGCTGGGCTGGTCACCAAAGAACGATCTCGAATTCCTCACGATCGATGAGTTGACCGCCCTCTTCACGCTTGAAGGCGTCAACCGCGCCAATGCCGTTGTCAACTTTAGTGATGCCGATCCATTTGATCCCAAAGCCGTCTGGCTCAACGCTGAACACATTCGCGCGCTGCCAGTCGACCAACTCAGCAACGACCTCGCGCCTTTTTTCACTCAGGCCGGCTTCAACGCCTCGCCTGAAAAACTTCTCGCCGTCGCACCGCTGATTCGCGAGCGCATCAAGCTGCTCAGCGAAGCCCCCAGCGCCGCCGACTTCTTTTTTCTGTCGGAACTCGCGCCCTACGATCCCGCCGAGCTGATTCCACAGAAGGGTGATGCCGCTCTCGCCATGCGCGTCCTCAAGCTGGCGCAGGAAGTTCTTGCAGCCACGGCCTTCGACCACGACTCGCTCGACGCAGCCCTCCGCTCCGCCGCCGCACAACTTGGCGTAAAGGCCGGCCCCATGTTCCAGCCCATCCGGGTCGCCGTCTGCGGACGAAAGAACGCGCCCCCGCTTTTTGAAACCATGGTCGTCCTCGGCCACGATGTTTGCCTCGACCGCATCCGCAAGGCCGAAGCCAACCTGCAATCGCTGAGTTGAAATTCCGTGCCAACGGCAAACTGGAAAGACTTGCTTTCCACCATGGCGGATTGACATGCTGTAATCGTTCAATTACACTTTGAGCATGTTCTCCGTCAAGCCGCTTCCCGAATTCACAGCGTGGCTTGATGGATTGAAAGACAACCGGGTGCGCGGTGCGGTGGTGGAACGGATCAAGCGCCTCTCCTTCGGTTTGCTGGGCGACTTCAAGGCGATTGGCAATGGCGTCATGGAGCTGCGCATCGACCTCGGCGCGGGCTGGCGAATTTATTACACCCAATACGGCACACAGATCGTGGTGTTGCTAGCCGGCGGTTCAAAACGCACACAGAAAAGAGATATCCAGCGAGCCAAAGCTTTGGCCGCATCGCTGAAAAGCGAAATAGCCGATAAGCGAAAGGGATAAAGATGAGAAAAGCGATCAAGGTGAACGACCTGCCTGAATTCGATCCCGCGCAGTACCTCGACAACGAAGAGAGCATCGCCGTCTTCCTGACCGGAATTCTGGAAGCGAATGACGCAGCCCTGCTGGCTTCGGCGTTGGGCGATATTGCCCGTGCACGCGGCATGACGGAGATAGCCAGGGCCGCCGGAATAACCCGCGAAGCCCTCTACAAAGCCCTGCGTCACGATAGCTCGCCGCGTTTCGATACCATCGTCCGCGTCTGCACGGCGCTGGGCGTGCGTTTGGTGGCCCAACCCATGCCTTCTGGCAAAGCCGCCGCTTGAATGCCGATCCCTTCCAGCGTCGCCGTCTGCGGACGAAAGAACGCGCCCCCGCTTTTTGAAACCATGGTCGTCCTCGGCCACGATGTTTGCCTCGACCGCATCCGCAAGGCCGAAGCCAACCTGCAATCGCTCATGTGAATAGAGCGACTAGAATTAGATAAGGAACGCCGCTATGACCGAAGAAAATAAAGAAATTCAGAACACACCGACTCCCACCAACTTCCTCAGCGAGATCATCGCCGAAGATGTGCGCACCAAAAAATTCGGCGACGCGCAGGTGCAGACCCGCTTCCCTCCCGAGCCAAACGGCTATCTCCACATCGGCCACGCCAAGGCTATCTGCATCGACTTCGGACTCGCCGACCAGTACGGCGGCAAGACCAACCTGCGCTTCGACGACACCAACCCTGAAAAAGAAGAGCAGGAGTACGTCGACAGCATCCAGGCCGACGTGCGCTGGCTTGGCTTTGAGTGGGACCGCGTCTGCTACGCGTCAGACTACTTCGGCCAGCTCTACCAGTGGGCACTGCAGCTCATCAAGGACGGCAAGGCCTACGTCGACGACCTCACCGCCGACGAGATTCGCCAGCATCGCGGCACGCTCACCGAGCCCGGCACCGACAGCCCCTACCGCAATCGCACGGTCGAAGAAAATCTCGACCTGTTTGTCCGCATGAAGAACGGCGAATTCCCTGACGGCACGCGCGTGCTCCGCGCCAAAATCGATATGGCCTCGCCAAATTTGAACATGCGCGATCCGGTCATGTACCGAATCCTTCATGCCGAGCATCACCGCACCGGCGACGAGTGGTGCATCTATCCCATGTACGACTACGCGCACGGCCAGTCGGATTCAATTGAGCGCGTCACGCACTCCATGTGCACGCTTGAGTTTACTGACCACCAGCCCCTTTATAGGTGGTATATTGCCCAGCTCGGCATCTTCCCGTCCGAGCAGATTGAGTTCGACCGCCTCAACATTACCTACACGCTGCTCAGCAAGCGCAAGCTGCTGCAGTTCGTCCAGGAGAATGTTGTCCGTGGCTGGGACGATCCGCGCATGCCCACGCTCTCCGGCTTCCGCCGCCGCGGCTTCACGCCGGAAGCGATCCGCGCCTTCTGCGCCGCCATCGGCGCCTCGCGCACCAATGGCACCACCGACATTGAAATGCTGGAGCACTTCCAGCGCGACGACCTCAACCGCCGCTCCTCGCGCGCCATGGCCGTCCTGCATCCGCTCAAGCTGGTCCTCGACAACTACCCCGAAGGCACCGAAGAGATGATGGAAGTGGCCAACAACCCTGAGGATCCAACCGCCGGCACGCGCCAGGTTCCCTTCTCGCGCGAGCTCTACATTGAGCAGGATGACTTTCGTGAAGTGCCTCCGCCCAAGTACTACCGTCTCTCGCCCGGCAAGGAAGTGCGGCTGCGCAACGGCTACTTCATCACCGCTAAGGATGTAGTGAAAGACGCGGCCGGCAACGTGGTCGAAGTGCACTGCACCTACGATCCGGCGAGCCGCGGCGGCAACTCTCCCGATGGTCGCAAGGTCAAGTCAACCATCCACTGGGTTTCGACCGCGCACGCCATCTCCGCCGAAATCCGCATCTACGACAAGCTCTTCACCAAGGCCGATCCCGGCGATTTTGCTGAAGGCGGCAGCGTGCTCGACAATCTCAATCCCAACTCACTTGAGATTCTCACCGACGCAAAGCTTGAGCCTTCGCTCGCGAACGCAAAGCAAGAAGACCGTTTCCAGTTCGAGCGCGTCGGCTACTTCACGGTCGATCCCGACTCCGCGCCGGGCAAGCTCGTCTTTAACCGCACGCTGCCGTTGAAAGATTCGTGGGCAAAGATCGAAAAGAAGTCGGGAGCGTAAAGTTGAATTGAAAAGGCGGAGCACGAAATTATGTGCTCCAGTACTTTCCAGCGAACCTCACCCAACAGGGGGCAAGGGAACGATGCGTGTTCGCCGATTCATTTCGCTCGCATTTTGCGCGGCATTCATCCTGCCAACCGCTCGCATTTCTCGCGCTCAAGACGCAGACTCAGCGAAATCTTTCATCAAATCGATCTTCAAGCTCTACGAGAATCACGGGAACGGGACTCCATACACTTCGCGCTATTTTCACTCTTCGCTTCTTTCCCTGATTCGCGCGGACCGCAAGGCCGCCAACGCCGCATCGGAGGTCGCAGAGGCACTCGACGCCGACGTCGTTTGTAATTGCCAGGACTGGGAGGGCGGAGTTCGGGTCCGTACGATGGACGTAAGACTTACGAAGCCTGGACTCGCTCTCGCGGTTGTTACCTTCGACTTTGGAATGCCTCAGAACCGGTCAGACAGCAATTTGTACAGGATGCAATACACACTGGTCGCGGAGCGTGGTCAATGGCGCATCTACGATATTGAGGACCTGTCCCCAACGCTTGACCCCGATCAGCCGAGGTCGCTTCGCAAGCAAATCCTAATGGACATAAAGGATCTCCGGAGCGAAACGAAATAGCAAAGGCACTCCAGGTTTGGGTACTCCAATCTATTTGCCGATCACATCAATAGCCACGGGAATCGTCTTCGGCGGAAGGCACTGGGTATCATTGCAGGCCTGGTAGTGCAACTTCGCTTCAACCAGATGATTGCCGGGCAACGAAACAATCCGCGCCTGCACTGAGAAGTCGCCGGAGTACACGCTCAGCTTCGTCTTCGGGTCGTCGGGCAGCGTGATGAAAATGCCGGCCGGATATTCGGCCTTGTCCAGCCGCACCCCCCCGCCATCGGGAATCGAGAAGGTGGTCGGGATCAGGTAGTCCTCGCTGGGCGTATGCGAGTTGATGTGCAAGCCCGAGGCGATGCGGAAGTGGAGCGTCACCGGGCTCGGCTTGCCCGCGGCCACCGTCACCTGCTCAGGAAAGAGATATGCAACGGCCTCCGTCTTGAGCAGCGAGCGATTCTGGCTGTCGCCGTGAAGCGAACCCAGGGCAAGCAGCCCAAAACCGATGAGTACCGCGCTCTTCATTGCCGTCATTGAAATCCCTTTCCGCCCGGAGAGAGCGCGCTGTACGACGCAAATCCCGCAGAGTTCAGGTTAAAGATTCAAGTCGCCCTTGTCCATTACCTCGCCTGGCGTGTCGCACGGGTCCGCAATGCCGGAAATCGGCCAGGCGGTTACCTTTTTACGCCGCTTTAACAGGAATGTTGCCTGCGCTGATTAAGAGTGATGGGATGGGAACTTCGGAAGGACGCCGGCGCCTGCCTGTGCGAAGACCCCTCAAACGCGATAGACTTTCCAACACGGCGCCGGGACGGGAACATGGCTAGCACCACCAGGAAACCAAAGCTCTTCAATGGCCGCGACCACTCATGGATGCAGTTCAACCGGCGTGTCCTTGAAGAGGCTGAAGACGGCTCCAATCCGCTCCTCGAGCGGGTGAAGTTTCTCGCCATTACCGGCTCAAATCTCGACGAATATGTTGAGATCCGCCAGGCCGGCCTCATGCAGCGCATTGAAGACGGCTATCGCCAGACCGGCTTTGACGGCCTCAGACCCGACGAGTCGCTGGCCACGCTGACAGCCGAAATTCACTCCTTTGTGGCCGCCCAGTACCACTGCTGGGACCAGCAACTGCTGCCGGAATTGCGCAAGCAGGGCATTCGGCTGCTCGACTGGGTGGAGCTGGACGCTGAAGCCCGCACTTTTGCGAAAGATTATTTCCAGCGCGAAGTTGACCCGCTGCTCACGCCCATCTCCATTGATCCGGCGCATCCGTTTCCGCGCGTGCTCAACAAGGCGCTGTGCCTGGCGCTGCTGCTGCGCGCCAAACGGCGCAGTTCGGGTCCGCAGGTGCTCGGCGTGGTCACCGTCCCGCGCGCTCTGCCCCGCTTTGTGCGCCTGCCCTCCGCTGAGGGCTCCTACGATTATCTGCTGCTGCAGGACCTGATCGCGCAACACCTGGCCGGCATGTACCGCGGTTACGAGGTGCTGGCCCACGCATCGTTCCGCGTTACCCGCAACTCCAACCTCTACTTTGAGGAGGAAGAAGCGCGCTCGCTGCTTGAGACCATCCGCGTGGAGCTGCACAACCGGCGCAAAGGAGACGCCGTTCGGCTTGAGATTGAATCCGGAGCGCATCCTGAAATCGTTGAGCGCTTGCGCGTCAACTTTGAACTCGATGAGGACCAGGTGTTTCGCGGCGAGGGACCCGTGAACCTTTCGCGCCTCATGTACCTTTGCGACGATGTCAAGCGACCCGACCTCAAGTTCCCGCCCTTTACGCCGCGGCCATTTGTACCGAGCCGCAAGGCCACCAGCATCTTTGACGAGTTGCGCCAGCACGACGTGCTCCTGCACCATCCTTATGATTCCTACGATCCGGTCGTCGAATTCATCGAGCAGGGCGCGAAAGATCCCCTTGTGCTGTCGATGAAGCAAACGCTCTACCGCACCAGCCACGATTCACCGGTCTTCGAGGCGCTGATTGAGGCCGCGGCCAGCAAGGAGACCACGCTGGTGGTGGAATTGATGGCGCGCTTCGACGAGGCCTCCAACATTCGCTGGGCGCGCAGCATGGAAGACGCGGGCGTGCAGGTCTTCCACGGCGTTGTAGGCCTCAAGACGCACTGCAAGCTGGCCCTGCTGGTGCGCCGCGACGAAGATGGACAAACCCGCCGCTATTGCCACCTGGGCACGGGAAACTACAACCCCGTCACGGCGCGCTTCTACACTGACCTGAGCCTGCTCACAGCCGACCCGCAGATCACCGACCGCGTGCACATGGTGTTCAACTACCTCACTGCGCACGCCGAGGTGGACGACTACAGCCCGCTGCTGGTTGCGCCGCTCACCATGGCCGAAAGTTTTCTGCGCCTCATCCGCCGCGAGCAGGAACACGCGCAGGCCGGTCGCCCCGCGCATATCGTCGCCAAGATGAATGCGCTCCTCGAACCCTCCGTCATTGAGGCGCTCTACCAGGCCTCGCAGGCGGGCGTGGAAATCGATCTGATCGTTCGCGGACTCTCCATTCTTCGTCCCGGCGTGAAGGGATTGTCAGAGAGAATCCGCGTGCGTTCGATTGTGGGACGTTTTCTTGAGCACTCGCGCATCTATCACTTTGCCAACGGCGGCAACGACGAAATTTATCTTGGCTCGGCAGACTGGATGCCGCGCAACCTGTTCGAACGCTGCGAGGTCGTATTCCCGGTGCGCGATCCAGCGGCACGCGCGCGCATTCATGACGAGATTCTGCCCGCGTATCTCGCCGACACGGTGAAGGCGCGGCTGCAGCAGGCGGAAGGCAACTACATTCGCGCATCCAAAGTGCTGAAGGACGCGCCAGCGTTTTCGAGCCAGGACTTCCTGATGAAGCTCGCCGAGGGCAAGGTGGATCTGGACGCGATTCCCAAGCCCAGCGTGGAAAAGGCGGACGTTCCGAAGCAGCCCAAAAAAGTTTCCGCCAAAAAACAGGACGCAGCCGACTGACGAGGGCCTTTCGTCCGACAGCAGTCGTACTCGAGCCTGCCGCCATCATCCGATTCTTCGATTAGTTCGCCGCCGCCGGAACCATCAGCACTTTTTGCGGCGCGTCAATCTCCGTGCCCGGTGCGTGCAACTTCAGCTGGAATTGCTGAACGCCGGGCTTGATGTCGGACGGCACGGTAAATCCAAGCTCGTACTGATTCTTGAGGCGGCGCGAGAGATCGTCGAAATACGGCTGGAACGAAACGGTATTCCCCATTCCCTGCCAAAAGCTTTTGCCTCCTGTGGCCTGGGTAACCTGTTCGAGAAGATTCTGTCCGGCGTTGTTGGCAGCCGCGGTACTGTCGGCGAAACCTGCGTTCGTCCAATAGATGGCGTACAACACCAGGTGCGCGCGGGTTGCATCCGTGATGGCCGCCTCTACATACGGGTCCTCGGCATCGAACCGCCGATCGTAGGGGTCCACGCCGTCGGTCACCATCACCACTTCGCGTCGTGCCCGTTCATCCTGACCGGGCCAGTTCTTCGCCAGTTGTGAAACACAAAAATAGGGGCTCGCCGAAATACCGGCGCCTCCCCCAGGCAGATGAAGATTCTTCAAAATCTGCGTGCGATCGGTCGTCAGCGGGCCCGCAAAATCGGCCTGGCCATTCTGCATGTACGCGATGGCGGCTTTGACGTTGGGCGGCAGCCCTTGCACAAATTTCTCAATGTCATTCATCTCGCGGCCAAGGCTGCTGCGCGCGCCGCTGTCGATCAGCAGAACCAGCTCAACCTGGTTGCCCGGCGGCTGAATCGGTCCCCAATGCGTGACCTTGGCGTTTTTGCCATTCACTTTCACGGCCAGGTCCTGCTGGGTCACGCTGGAAGGCAACTGGCCATCGACTTTGGGCAACACCGTGATGATGGCCTGGCCTTGCACAGCCTGCTGTGCCTCCAAAGGCGTCACGGCCTGCAACGCGGCCATGCCCCAGGCTGCCGCGCAGGCCAGCAAAGCGAACTTTGTCTCATATCTCATGCGAATTGCTCCCTTCGAGGTGGGTCGACACTTCGAACCCGCGTCCCATGCAGTGCACTTCGCCCCGACTTAACGTTAGATGCCCCGGCCGCGCAAAGGTCTTCATGCACCTTGGGCCTTTTCGATCAATTGGATACACGGCTCGCTTCCATTCCCCAGCCAATACCGGCGGGCCTGCTTTTCTCCTACAATCAGTACTGTGCCGCGTCTTCCCTCAAGCCTGCGCATCCGCCATCGTCACCCAGGTTCCGTGACCAGCACGCGCACCCGTGTTTTTCGCGCGCCAACCCCGCTGCGCTTCTGGCATCTGGCCAGTCTCGACGCGCCATCGGTCGCACTCGCCTGGTCGTTAGGCTTTGCATGGGCCGCACGCGTGCGCCTTCCTCTCTGGGTGTCAGCGCTGTTGGTGCTGGCAGTGTGGACTGTCTACGTTGCTGATCGTCTGCTCGACGCGCACAATGGCCTGCTCACTGGCCAACTTCAGTCCCTCCGCGAACGGCATCTCTTCCACTGGCGTCACCGGCGCGCCTTTCTGCCGCTTGCGGTCCTCGCCGCCGTGGCCGCGGCTTTCCTTGTGATCGCCTTGATGCCCACCGGCGCGCGTGAGCGAAACTCCGTGCTGGCTGCGGCTTCGCTCGTTTACTTCACGCGTGTGCATGCGGGGCGCGGGCTCCGGTCGACCTTTCTTCGCGGGCTCTGGGCGCCCTTTCCAAAAGAACTGCTGGTCGGCCTGCTCTTCACCGCGGGATGCGTAATCCCAGCCTGGTCCCGTTCCGCTTTTCCCGTCCCTGCGCTGCTGGCGCCCGCCGTCTTCTTTGCAATCCTCGCCTGGCTCAATTGCCATGCAATCGACCGGTGGGAGGCCGACACAAACAACACCGCCCCGCAACGCATCGCTCTTACTGCGTGCCTGGTTGCCGTCGCGGGGCTCCTTGCGGCAGCCCTCCTTCTTCACGCCCAGCCGCGATCGGCAGCGCTCCTCGTCGCCGGCGCAATCGCTGCCCTCCTGCTTGCGCTGCTCGATGCGCGTGCGGGACAGGCTTGCGCCCGTAGCCTTGCGCGCTGCCGCTGACCTCGCTCTGCTCACTCCCGCCCTGCTCACTCCGCTGCTTCTCGTCCCCGCCTCGCGGCTCCTGCAATGAACTCGCCGCCCGACTTCAATCCACTGGCGCGTGTCTATCGCTGGATGGAAGCCCTCAGCTTTGGGCCGTGGCTCTGGGGTTGCCGATGCGCCTGGCTTGATTCAATTGAGGCCCGCGGCCCAAAGAACGCGCTAGTCCTCGGCGACGGCGACGGCCGCTTCACTGCCAAGCTGTTGCGCACTTGTCCCGGCATTCGCGTGGACGCTGTCGATGCAAGTTCCGCAATGCTGCAAGCGACGCTGAAGCGCACCGCCCCAGATGCCGCGCGCCTTCGCGTTTTTCTCGCCGATGCCCGCAAGCTCTCGCCGCCCAACCCGCCCTACGACCTGATCGTGACCCACTTCTTTCTTGATTGCCTTACCACTGCCGAGGTTCAGGCACTGGCCGCAACGCTGAGCCGTGCAACCGCACCGAACGCGCAATGGCTGGTGTCAGAATTCGCAGTCCCGCGAAACTTGTATGGCCGCCTCATCGCGCAGCCAATCGTGAGTCTTCTCTACTTTGCGTTCGCGCGCCTCACCGGACTCGCACCGCGCTCGTTGCCCGATCATCGCTCCGCGCTGAGCCAATCCGGCTTCAAGCTCTTTCAGCAGCGCGCGTGGCTGGGCGGCCTGCTCTCCAGCGAACTCTGGAGTTTCAATGCACACGAGCGCAAGGTCAACGCGGAATCTTCTTCCTGAATCAGAACCGCACGTCGAGCGAATGCATCATGCGCGAATTGGGCTTGCGCAGATCCCAATCCGGCGTCTCATCCACGAGTTGAATTTGCGGCGCGCGCTCAACGAGCGTTTGGAAGAGGATCTGCGCTTCCGTGCGGGCCAACAGCGCGCCCACGCAGAAGTGAATGCCCATGCCGAAGGAGAGATGCCTGTTCGGTTGTCGCCGGATATCGAATTCGTCCGGATTCTCAAAATACTCCGGATCGCGATTGGCTGCATTAAGCATTTGAAACACCACATCGCCCTGCCGGATCAGTTTGCCGCGGACCTCAATGTCCTCCTTGACGACGCGCGGCTGGCGCGCCACCGGGCTTTCAAACCGAAGCATCTCTTCAACTGCGGACCCGAGCAGCGACGGCTCCCGGCACAACAGACTCCATTGGTCCTTGTGGCGAAGGATGGTGTAGAGACCGTTGCCGATCAGCGACGTCGTCGTCTCGTGGCCTGCGACCAGCAGAGTGATGCAGGTGTACGTCAGCTCCTGTTCTGTCAGCTTGTCTCCTTCAGCTTCCGCTGCAACCAACGAGCTCAGCAGGTCGGCGCGCGGCGCACGGCGTCGCTCGCGGATCAGTTCGGTTATATAGGCGCGGAAATCAATGAGCGCCTGCTGCGAGATTTTCAGAATTGCCTCAGGCGGCTTGTTCAATCCCTGAAAAGCCAACAGCTCATCGGCCCATCGCTTCACGTTCTCATGGTCGGAAGCAGGAACTCCGATGATGGCGCCCACAATCGTAAACGGCAGCGGAACCGCAATGTCGTTGATGACATCCGCGTGGCCTCTGTCGAGAGCATCGCCGACCAGCTTGTCGATCAATTCTGTAATGCGCGGGCGCATCTCCTCCACCCGCGTCGCGTTGAAGACCTTGGTGACCAGGGCTCGCAGCCGCGTGTGGTCGGGAGGATCGGAGAAGATGAGGCTCTTGGCGCGAAAGTGTTCTTCAAGCACCTTGTAGTGGGCGCGCGATTCGGCCGGCAGATACTCCACAACCTTGGCAAGCCGCCCTTCGTTGGAATAGGTGCAGACATTGCGAAAAGTGGGAACGATGTCGTCGTAGCGCGTAAACAGCCAGGCCCCGATGGCATCGCACCAATGCACAGGATCCTCCCGCTGCAGGCGGCGCAGGGTGGGATAAGGATCGATCATCACTTCTTTCAGAACCAGTGAATCGCCCAGCGTGGCCACAGGACTCGTTGACATGAAGCGTTCTCCCGGTCGTTGAATTGCCTTGTTGTCTTGGGTGTCGCCTGCCGCCTGCTCGCGCGCGCGCCACGGCTACCTTGCCGGATGCGTCGCGGTCCCCAATAAACTCGCAGAAAGAAGGATATACATTTTGTCCGCGACCGCGAGCCATTGCGGATTGGCCGAAGCCCTCAAATTGTCGCGAATGCTGTCGGCTGGGCTTTCGCCTTCCTGCCGGATTTTTGTCCCGCGTTAGCGCGTAAACCCTCTTTCAGCCGGACCTTAGCCTCGTTTCAATTGTTACAATTGTGTTAATATCGGATTCCTGGGAACGAGCTCGATCGGCCCCCTTCCCCGAATTCTTCGCTATGATCCTCTACCTCATGCGCCACGCCAGTGCCGGAATGTTCCGCGAGAACCCCGTTCTCGACGCCAAGCGGGGCCTCGTCAAGGAAGGCAAAGACCAGTGCATGCTGATGGCGCGCATGCTGAGCGCCCTCAAGGTGCAGGTGGACGTAATCGTCTCGAGCCCCTTGAAGAGGGCTCTTCAGACCGCACAGTTTGTCGGCACCGAGCTTGGCTACGACGCCAAAGTGGAAGTCAGCAAAAGCCTGCTGCCCACCGCCGACTTTGCCGAATTCCAGAACATGCTGGTCAAATACGCCGAACGCGAAGGCATGCTGGCCGTGGGACACAACCCTGTCCTCTTCCAGTTTCTGGGCCGCCTCATCACCGGCAACGGCGGCGCCGCCATCCGTATGCGCAAGGGCTCCATCGCCCGCGTCGATCTTGACCGCCATCCGCCCCGGCTGCAATGGCTCATCGATCCGCGCACAGCCCGCACAATCTATGCCAGCGTGGGAAAGAGCTCCCGCCCGAAGACCTCGCGGAAATAGTCCGCCTCTTTGCGCAGCGACCACAGCTCCAGTTCAGCGCCCGTCCTGCCCGGACGAATTTCCAGGTAAACCCGCTTTGGATACAGGGCCACCGATACGCGCAGCACGTCGCTGGCGCGATCCTGGTTGAGCGCTACCGCCAGCCGCAGCAGCACCACCGCCTGTTGCACGTTGCGGTGATGCTCGGCGGGAATATTGCGCAGCGCGCGGTCGCCCGGCTGCGGCCGGCTCTTGCCCAGGTAGCGCGCAATGGCCGAAACCAGCGTCCGCTGCACCTGGCCGTAGCCGTAGATTTCTGAACTCGAAACAATGTACTGCGTGTGCCGGTGATGTCCCTGGTGGTTGATGAACTTTCCGGTGTCGCGCAGAATGGCCGCTGCCGCGAGCCAGCTTTCGTACTCGGCGGGCAGCTGGTGCAGAGCCTTCAGCTCGTGGAACAGTTGCACCGCATGCGCCCTCACCGGCTCCGACTGCTTGGGATCCACGCCATAGCGCCGCGCCGTGGCCAGCACGCTCTCCCAGCGTTCGTGCTCGAACTCTCGATGGGCCGTGGCCCGCGCGTCCTGCTCGGCCAGCATCGCCGCCAGCATGCCGTCGCGCAAGCCAAGCGGTGAATAACGGAACCCCGCCAGCCCGAAACTTTCCAGCAGCTCCGCGTACACGGCAGCGCCTGCCACAATAATCTCGGCCCTGCGCGGACCGATTCCCGGCACCGCCTCACGCTCCGGCAGCGTCATCTTCGCCAGGTAGCCTGAGAGCTTTTTCACTGAACGCGTCGGCACAACCTCCGGCAGAGCGTTGGCTGCCGGCTTTCTCTGCGTTTTGCCGTTATCGGCGGCCACCATCCGCGCACCGGCCGCATACGCATCGCTCAGCGCCGCCGCCGTGCCTGAGGTGGCGATCACCAGCCCCACTTTTCCCGGCTGAACTTTCTTGTGTGCCCGCCGCAGCTCGCGCGCAATCCACTGCCGCATACGCGCCAGCCCGTCGGCAGGCGCCGGGTCGGCCGACAAAAAGTCCTCCGTAAGCCGCACCGCGCCCAGCGGCACGCTGATCGTCTCTTTGATTCGCTTCTGCTCTGAGAGCGTGATCTCGCAACTGCCCCCGCCCAGGTCAATCAACAGCACTTTTCCGCCCGCGCCCGGTTCCGTGCCCGTCACGCCCAGGTGGATAAGCCGGCCTTCCTCCAACCCGGAAATGATCTCCATCGACCAGCCCGTCTCCGCCTTCACCCAGGCCTGAAACGCGGCGCCGTTGCGCGCATCGCGCATGGCACTCGTGGCCACCACGCGAATCTGATCCACGCCGTGCGCCTGCACCGCCCGCTGAAAACGCTTCAGCGCCCGCAGCGTCAGCGCCATCGCCTCCGGAGACACCAGCCCCGACTCAAAGACGCTTGCGCCAATCCGCGTCACTTCGCGGTCTTCTGCCAGCGTCTTCAATTGGTGCGCCACAACCTTGGCGATCTTCAATCTGCAGGAATTCGATCCGATATCGATGGCGGCAAATGTTGGCATGGGGATCTGGCGCACACTCCGAGAAAAATTTCGTCTCTCGGCTCAAGATACACGAGCGCGCCCTCCACAAGCCGCGTGGAAAAGCCGCCCGCGCAAACGGCCGCCCCTACCCCATCCAAAACCGCTAGCCCAATCCATCGCGGCCTTTACGATAGGTGAACTCCATCGCGGGTCTTTCCTAATCCCTAATCCCTGCTCTTCCCCTGCTATCCTTAATCAAATGGCAAATTCAGCCGTGACTAACGATACGCACTCATACCATCGCACGCAGCAAGCCCCCTCCGTGCTGGCTGTCTGGCTGCTTCTGGCGGCCATCTTTGCTGCCGTGCAGTTTGCTTCTCTCTTCTCGCCCCCTTTGCTCGACGACGTGGATGCCGCCCATGCAGAAGCCGCACAGCACATGGCTGAAACCGGCGACCTCATCACTTCGAAGATCAACGGCATCCGCTACATTGAGAAGCCCCCCCTGCCCTACTGGATCGTCGCCGGAAGCTACAAGATCTTTGGCCAGAATACCTTTGCCACGCACCTGCCAAACGCGCTGGCCATGCTCGGCCTTGCCTGGCTCGCCTGGCTGTGGGCCCGCCGTGCATGGGGCTCCCGCGCCGGACTCTACGCCGGCCTCGCCGTGCTCACCTCCATGGGCCCGTTTCTCTTTACGCGCTTCATCATTCCCGAGGCGGAGCTGAGCCTCTTTCTGCTCATCGCGCTCTACGCCCTCATCACCGGACTCGAAGACGATCGCCCCAATCGCTTTTACTGGATGTATGCCGGCGTTGCGCTGGCCACCCTCACCAAGGGACTCATCGCGCCCGTCTTCTTCATCGGAGCCGCCGTTCCCTACCTGCTGCTCACCGGCCAATGGCGCCGCTGGCGCGTGCTCAGGCCCTTTACCGGAACGCTGCTCTTCCTGCTCATCGCCGCACCGTGGCACATCCTCTGCGGCATCTACAACCCCGACCAGGGACACCCCTTCGGCAACCACCCCACCTTCGGAAACGTCCACGGCTTCTTCTACTTCTATTTCGTCAACGAACACTTCCTGCGTTTCTTCGGCCAGCGCTATCCGCACGACTACAACAAGATGCCCGGCATCTTTTATTGGCTCGGTCACCTGGCTTGGCTTTTCCCGTGGAGCATCTTTCTGCCCGCCACGTTCTATGCGGCCTGGAAGACCCGCCGCAGTTGGCTCCAGCATCTTCACCGCGATGCCGGCCAGACCGTCGACTTCTATCTCGACAACGCCGTGCGCACAGACGTGGCCAGCTACGTGGCCCGCCTCAAGTTCCGCGTCCGCACCATCTGGCTGCTCTCGCTCTTCTCGGGATGGACGCTGCTCTTCTTCTCCATCTCCACCAACCAGGAGTACTACACCTTTCCGGTGTGGGTGCCGCTGTTCATCCTCATCGCCTGCATCGTGGCCGGCATTGAAGAAAACCGCGCTCCCAACGGCGCTCCCGCCGAAAGCGGGTCACTGCTTTCAACAGCATGGCTGACCGGCGCGCAGGGCGCCTTTGCCGTCATCGGCATTCTCTCAGCCATCGCACTCGGGTGGGGACTCTGGGTCTCGCGCAACTTGCCTTACGTTCCTGACATTGGCACGCTGCTGGCGCATCGCGGCGTGGGCGACTACACGCTGTCCATGTCGCACCTCTTCGACCTCACCGGCGCGTCGTTCGCAGCATTGCGCCTGCCCGCCGCACTTGCCGGCATCGCTCTGCTCGTGGGACCTCTGGCCGGCTGGGTGCTGCGGCTTAAGGGCAAGCACCTGGCCGCATCCGTCAGCATCGCCCTCACCTTCACCGTCTTCCTCGTCGCCGCGCACATCGCCTTCGCGCGCTTCGAGCCCATGCTCAGCTCCAAGCCCATGGCCGACACCATCATCGCCAAAGGCGCGCCGACTGACACCTTCATCATCTATGGCGACCAGTCCGACGCCTCCTCGGTCATCTTCTACACGCACAACTTTCTCCAGCGCCGCCTCACCCTGATCGTGACCGAACAATGCGGACAGCACGGCGAGGGGTCCACCCTGTTGTGGGGCTCGTGCTATCCAGACGCACCCAGACTCGACATCAGCGAAGACCAGCTCTCGAAGATGTGGGGAACCGGCGACCGCAAGTGGATCTTCGCGCAGGACGTAAACCAGTCCAAGGTCGAGCAGCTCCTGGCCGGGCGCCTTTACCCCGTGCAATCGCTCGCCGACAAGACCCTCTGGACTGATCGGCCGTTATAGTTCGGCCGTTATAGTAGAATTCGCCATCGGCGCGGAGCAGTTTTTGGCACTCTCCTTCTCCGTTCAAAGCTCCGGGGAGAGCGGATTGCGCGCAAAGCGGGCTTTGAGATCGAATCTGCCACCATGACCTACGGCCACATTGTTTCTCTCGCTCTTTTAGCGCTTGCCGTCCTCGGCATCGTTTCTTCCACCGTCTATAGCCTGTTGGTTGCCGTGGCCGTCCTCCGCTTTCGAAGCCGCGCATCCAAAGGCCAATCCGCTTCCTTCCACCCCCCGGTCACCGTGTTGAAAGCGCTCCACGGCGACGAGCCCGATCTGGAACAAAACCTCAGCAGCTTCTTTGTACAGGACTATCCGGAGTACGAGATTCTTTTTTGCGCGCGCCATGGCAACGACCTGGGCCTGCAGGCGGCGCGCCGGGTCGCCGCACGTTTCCCTCAAGTCAAAGCCCGCATCCTCACCTGCGGCGAACCTCCCTGGCCCAATGCCCGCACATTCTCCTTCGAAATCATGCGCCGCGAGGCCGCGCACCAGATCCTCGTCTCCAGCGACAGCGATGTCCGCGTGGGCCCGGACTACCTCGCCTCCGTGGTTGCGCCGCTCGCCGATCCCAACGTCGGCATGGTCACCTGCCTCTACCGCGGCGTCACCCGCCACGGACTATGGGCGCAACTCGAGGCCATTGGCATGAGCGTCGAGATGACCTCCGGCGTGCTGGTGGCCGACATGATCGAGGGAATGAAGTTCGCCCTTGGTCCCTCCATGGTCATGCGCCAGAGCACCATTGAAAAAATTGGAGGCTTCGAGCCGGTGGCCGGCTACTACGCCGACGATTTTGTCCTGGGAAACTGGACCGCAATCAAGGCAAAGGAAACGGTGGTGCTCTCCTCCTACATCGTCGAGCACCACGTCCTCAACGCCGACTTCAAAAAGAGCATCGCGCACCAGCAGGGATGGGCCACGAGCACCCGCTTCTCACGGCCCGCGGGTCACGTCGGCGAAGTGCTTACCTATGCCGTTCCTTTTGGCTTGCTCGCGCTTGCGGTTCTTGCCGCTTCAGGCCATCTCGTCCTGGGCCTTGCGCTGCTGGCTTTCACGCTCCTCGACCGCGTGCTGCTCTGCCTGCTGGTGGCCGGCGCAGTAGTCCGCGACGCCCCCGCCCTGCGCAAGGCATGGCTCTATCCCCTGCGCGACTTCATGGGATTTTGTTTCTGGGTCCGGAGTTACTTTGGCTCGCGCCGCACGCGCTACCGCGGTGAGCTTTACGAGTTGCTTTCTGAAGGAAGGCTCCGCAAGGTCGCGGAATAAGCCCCGCGGTCAGGCCTTCTTCGCCGTCACCGTCTTCGGCACCACCACAGGCCGGCGCATGGGCACAATCGCCGCGCCTCCGCCCGGCGCATTCTGCTGGAACCGCGTCAGCATCTCCGTGCGAACGTACTCCACAAAGCCCTGCATCTGCCGGTTCATCTCTTCCATCCGCTCGCGCATCTGCAGAATGATGGCCATCCCCGCGATGTTCACGCCCAGGTCACGCGCCAGGTTCAGGATGAACTCCAGCCGCTCCAGATCCTCATCCGTGTAATAACGTGTATTCCCCTCTGAGCGCGACGGCTTTAGCAATCCTTCGCGCTCATACAGGCGCAGCGTCTGCGGATGAATCTCATACATCTCGGCCACCGCCGAGATCATGTAAACACCCTTCGATTTGCGTTTCGCCGCCATACGCCATCACCCGAAATCAGCTTACCGTAATCGTTTCCCGAGAAAAGTACTCATCTCGGCACCCTGTTCCCTATTCCCTATTCCCTGCCTTTTTCGAACAGCGCCACCCGCGGATCCTGATTATTCAACTTGGCCAGCTCGCGCATAATCTCCCTGCTGCGCTCATCCTGCAAATGCGGCACCACCACCTCAATCGTCACAATCTGGTCGCCGCGCTGCTCGGGCCGCTGCGCATTTTCCACGCCCCGCTCCCGCATCCGCAGTTTCTGCCCGCTCTGCGTGCCCGGCGGAATCTTCAACTGCGCCCGCCCATCGATCGTCGGCACGTCCACCTTGGCGCCCAGCGAAGCCTCCGGCACCGTCACCGGCACCGTCACCTGGATATCGTCGCCCACCCGCGTAAATACCGGGTTCGTCCCCGTCCTCACAATCAGGAACAGGTCCCCCGCAGGCCCGCCATTCAAGCCCGCGTTGCCCTTGCCCTGCAGCCTGATCCGCTGGCCGTCGCGTGTTCCCGGCTTGATGCGGAACTCGACCGCCTCCGTCTTGTTCACAGTTCCCTCGCCGTGGCATGTTGAACATGAATTTGACGTGCGCCCCGTTCCCTGGCAGCGCGGACACGGAATGTTGAACTTCATCCGTCCGCCCATCTGCGTTACCTGGCCGGTCCCGTTGCACTCCGGGCACTGGGTTACGCCGCCCGTATGCGCCTGTCCGTGGCAGGTGGGGCAGGTCTCGCGACGGTTCACCATGATGCGCGCCTGCCCGCCGCGAATGGCTGTCCAAAAGTCCACTGTCGCCTGGTACTCCAGGTCGGTTCCCGGCTGAGGACCGTGCGGCTGTTGCTGCTGATGCTGCGCTCCTGAAAAAATTCCAGAGAAAATGTCTTTGAAGCTGCCGCCCCATCCCGCCTGTCCCGGCTGCGGCCCTGCCTGCTGTCCGTGTCCGCCGAAGCCGCCGCCCTGGAAACCCGAAAAATCAAACCCGTCAAAGTCCACCTGCGACCGCCCGCCACCGCCAGCGCTCTGCTGGCGGGCATAGGCCTCCGCCTGCGCCGGGTCAATCTGGTCGGAGTAGAAGCCCAGCTGGTCGTACACCTTCCGCTTCTTGTCGTCGCTCAGAATATCGTTGGCCTCGGAGATCTCCTTGAACTTCTCCTCCGCCTTCTTGTCGTTCGGGTTCACGTCCGGGTGATATTTCCGCGCAGCTTTCCTGAACGCCTTGCGAATCTCATCCGACGTCGCCGTCTTCTTCACCCCAAGCGTCGCGTAATAATCCTTGTTCTGTGTCGTCGCCATAATTTGGTCAGACCCGTTTCCTCGTTAAACCCTCAAACAACCTTAATCCTACGCAATGTCGAAAACTGCCTGTCGCTCGAAAACCGATTGTCATCCTGAGCGAAGCGTAGCGAAGTCGAAGGACCTGCGGTTGCTTTTGCCGTTGCAGTTGCTCTTGCACCTGCTTCCAATCCTCAACCCTCAAACCAAAAACCGGGTGCCCCTGGTCCCTCGCATTTGGGGACCAGGGAGATGCCACCAACCCAATTCAAGCAATCCTCGGCACCTTCAACCCGCCGTTCTTCCGATCCTGCGGATGCATAGTCACTTCCTTGCAAATCCTCGGCCAATCTTTCCGCGCGGCTTCTAACTCATAACCTTTCTGGAGATTCATCCAGAACTCCGGCGTCATTCTGAAGAACCGCGCAAGGCGCAAACACAAATCCGCATCCAGACTGCGCCTTTCCTTTACGATAGCAACCACCCGCCGCTCCGGCACCTTGATTTCCCTGGCCAGCATCTCTGCCGTCATCCCAAGCGGAATAAGAAAATCCTCACGCAACATCTCGCCCGGATGCAGCGGAGGCATCAGTTTCTTCGTCTTGCGCGGCTTCGGCAACTTTTCGAATTCAATCTGTGTCAACGCAGCCTCGGTCTTGAAATCAAATTGTCCCATCGGTGAGTCGTCTCGTGCACTTCACCCGAATGAAAAACTCGGGGTGGACAACGAAACGTCGCCCACCCCGAAGTTTTCCGCGCGAAACGCGGTCCCGCCTGAACGGCTAGTTCACTTCTTCTCGTCCACGTCCACATACTCGGCGTCGATCACGTCGCCTTCTTTCTTGGCTTCTTCCGCAGGAGCACCGTCCGAAGGTCCGCCGGCCGCAGGCCCACCAGCTGCCGCGGCGTTGGTCTTGTACAGCACCTCCGCCAGCTTGTGGCTTGCCGCCGTCAGCTTCTCGTTCTGCGCCTTCAGCTGGTCCGATGTCGGCGTGCCTTCCAGAACCTTCTTCGATTCCGCAAGCACCGTCTCCACCTCGCCCTTTTCCGGACCCTGGATCTTGTCGCCGTTGTCCTTCAACATCTTTTCGATGTTGTAGACCATCCCGTCCAGCGAGTTGCGCGCGTCAATCTCCTCGCGCTTCTCCTTGTCCTCGGCCGAATGAGCCTCGGCTTCCTTCGCCATCTTCTCCACCTCTTCTTTGCTCAAACCCGAGCTCGAGGTGATCTGAATGCGCGTGTCCTTGCCCGTGGCGTTGTCCTTCGCCGTCACGTTCAAAATACCGTTGGCGTCGATGTCGAACGTCACTTCAATCTGCGGTACTCCACGCGGCGCCGGAGGAATCCCCGCCAGCTTGAACTTGCCCAGCGTGCGGTTCTGCGCGGCCAGCGGGCGCTCGCCCTGAAGCACATGCACTTCGACCTCTGTTTGTGAGTCCGATGCCGTCGAGAACGTCTCCGTCTTCTTGGTCGGAATCGTCGTGTTGCGCGGAATCATCGAAGTGGCCACGCCGCCCAGCGTCTCAATCGACAGGGTCAGCGGCGTCACGTCCAGCAGCAGAAGATCCTTCACTTCGCCGGCCAGAACGCCCGCCTGCACTGCCGCGCCAATCGCCACCACTTCATCCGGGTTCACGCCCCTGTGCGGCTCGCGGCCGAACAACTTCTTCACCATCTCCTGGATCTTGGGCATGCGCGTCTGTCCGCCCACCAGGACAACTTCGTTGATCTTGTCCACAGTGATGCCGGCATCCGCGATCGCCTTCTTGCACGGCTCCAGCGAACGGTCCAGCAGATCTTCCACCAGCTGCTCCAGCTTGGCGCGCGTCAGCTTCCGCACCAGGTGCTTCGGCCCGCTCGCGTCCGCCGTCACAAACGGCAAATTGATTTCCGTCTCAATCGTCGTCGAAAGCTCGATCTTGGCCTTCTCCGCCGCGTCCTTCAAACGCTGCAGCGCCATCTCGTTGCCCTTCGAGGCCAGATCCAGCCCCGTCTCCTGCTTGAACTCGCTGATGAGCCAGTCCACGATGCGCTGATCCAGATTGTCGCCGCCCAGGTGCGTATCACCATTGGTCGACTTCACCTCGATCACGCCTTCGCCAACTTCGAGGATCGAAATATCAAACGTGCCGCCGCCAAAGTCGTACACGGCGATCGTCTCGTCCTTTTTCTTGTCGAGCCCATAGGCCAGGGCCGCCGCCGTCGGCTCGTTCACAATCCTCTTCACATCAAGGCCGGCAATCTTGCCTGCGTCCTTCGTCGCCTGCCGCTGCGCATCGTTAAAGTACGCAGGAACCGTGATCACGGCCTCCGTCACCGTCTCGCCCAGGTAGGCCTCGGCAGAAGACTTCAGCTTCTGCAGAATCATCGCCGAAATCTCTGGCGGCGTGTACTCTTTGCCCTGCGCAAGGATCCCAACATGGTCGCCCTGCTGGACTACCTTGAAGGGAACCATCTTCATCTCGTCGGATACTTCGTTGTAGCGGCGGCCCATGAACCGCTTGATCGAGAAAATCGTGTTTTCAGGGTTCGTAATCGCCTGCCGCTTGGCCACCTGGCCCACCAACCGCTCGCCGCTCTTTGAAAACGCCACAATCGAGGGTGTAGTCCGCGAACCCTCTTCATTTGGAATCACTTTGGGCTCTCCGCCCTCCATCACTGCTACGCACGAATTCGTCGTGCCAAGGTCAATACCGATGATCTTTGCCATTGTTTGCTCTCCGCCTGTTCCGTTAAAGTTCTGACTCTTATAAGATGCATGATTGAGTGACTTAGTGTCAACTTTATTTACGATACAGACACTAAACCGCCTCCCGCCACCTCGCCCAAACCCCTATACCCTCACCACGGGACCGTTCACCCCCAATGATGAAAGTACCGTCATTTGAAATACGCCTCTTGTTCTTAAACTCCGACTGTTTTAGTCTTAGTTCTGTCGCGATATACGACCAATTTGATCGTATTTTTAGACCGAGCTTGGAGCTTCCCCCAAGTCGCTCATTCTAAGGAGATTTCCACGTGCCGTATCTCTCAAACGCCAAACGCCGATGGCTTCAGGTCCTTGCCGTCGTCTTGCCCCTCATGCCTTTTGCCCCCAGCTCCCATGCCCAGGAGAAGCCTTACTTCGTCACCTATTCCCACGATCTCGAGGAGCCGGGCAACCTCGACCTGGAAACCAAAACCGCCCTCGCCCAGCCCGGCGGCAGCACCCGGTACGGCGCCACCGCCCTCGAGTTCGAATACGGCGTCCGCGCCTGGTGGACCTCCGAACTCTATCTCGACGGCCAGGCCACCGCCCAGGATTCCACCATCTTCACCGGCTTCCGTATCGAAAATCGCGTCCGTCCCCTCATGCGCGACTACATCATCAATCCCGTACTCTATGTCGAATACGAGAACACCTCCGGCGCCGACAAAACCATCCTCGAAGTCGTCGGCCACGATAGCCAATCCGACCTCGCCGAACCCAACGGAGAATCCCGCCGCGAGCATCAGCACGAAGCGGAACTCAAACTCATCCTCTCCTCGAACGTCCGCGACTGGAACATCTCTGAAAACTTCATCTCCGAGAAGAACCTCGGCCATGATCCATGGGAGTTCGGCTACGCCATCGGCGCCGCACGTCCCCTGCGCGGTGCAGCCGCAAGCCGCTCCTGCACCTTCTGCGCGGACAAATTCATCGCCGGCGCTGAAGCCTACGGTGGCCTCGGCGACACCGCATCGCTCACCCTCCGCGATACCTCCCACTACATCGCGCCACTCATCGGATGGCAACTCCCCAAGGGCCTCCGCGTCAGCTTCTCTCCCGGCTTCGGCCTCACAACGTCAAGCCTCGCGCGCGTCTATCGCGTCGGCGTCGCCTATGAGTTCAGCCAGGTCGGCAACTGGTTCCACTCCGCCCACGGAGGTGCGCAATGAACCATCCACATCGCAAGTCTCTCGTCGCCCTCGCATTCATCTTCTGCGCCGCCCTGGCCTTCGCCGCCGCCATCCATTCCCATTGGGACCACGCCCCCGCTAAAGATCACGCCCGCGCCAATCCGCTCGCCGCCGACCAAAATGCCATCGCCGCCGGCGCTCTGGTTTACGCCGACCACTGCGCCGAGTGCCACAAGCCAGACGCCCGGGGCGACGGCCACAAGCGCCCCTCTCTCCGCACCGACCATCTCCGCACCGCCACCGACGGCGACCTCGAGTGGTTCCTCCGCCAAGGCGATCTGGCCCACGGCATGCCCTCCTGGTCCAGCCTCCCCACCCAGCAGCGCTGGCAACTAGTCATCTACCTCCGATCCATCCAATAGAAGCAGGTGCCCCAGATCTCGTCCGCTCCGGCGAATGAGATCTGGAAATCAATCGCCTGCGGAAACACACCCAGAACACGAAATTCATGAGCTGTGTAAAAAGGGCCTGAAGCCAAATCCGTAAGTTTTGTATCTGGGCCTGACTTTAGTCGGGCCGCAAAAGCCGCAAGAAATAAGTCCGGGCTTTAGCCCCTGCCAAGGCGGCAATTCAGGCTGAATTCAAATCAAGGAGCCTATGGCGTTCTCTAGACTGATTTAACCTCATGTTATGAAGGCGTCCGACATCATCGACGAACTAAAAACTTTCTACAAGGAAGACGTTGAATACCGCTCCCTTGAACGACACCTTACCGAGGCGGATGTTGAGCGGTGGAGCAACGCGTGCGGCTGGTCTCGATCTCAGCTATTTGACGAGATTGCCAAGTGCCTTGCGCTCGGCTACAACGCTTCAGTGCTATCCTTCGACTTTTGCGACATGGTGGTGAACGACCTCGCCGGTCCCGTTACCAACACAAGTGGGCCCGGCCCTCAAATCTTTTGGGATGCCTATGCGGCATTCGATGAAGGCGAGCACTACCACGGCAACAATCGAGATGAGGACCCTGTGGAGATCTATACACGCCCGATGATTGCTCGGGTAGTAGAAGTTCTTGGGACGTGCCCGGTCAACCAGCCGTTGGGATTGAACCAGCCATCCAAGACTAATAGCTAGGAGCTAGAAGCTAGCAGCTAGAGCATTTCTATAGATCCTGTAAGGCAGGCGTGGCGTGTTTGAACCAAGCCTTGGCGTTGTCTGGAGTAATCAGTTTGAGGGCCTCGGTAATAGCATTTTCGAGGTCCTCCCTGCTTCTGGCGCGTGTCGAGCGGAGGTATTGCTTGATCTTTGACCAGGCTTTTTCGATCGGATTTAAATCGGGCGAATAGGGCGGAAGATAAAGCACTTCGGCCTTCCGCGCCGCGATCAGTTCCGACACCCGGCTGACCTTGTGCGAACTTAGGTTGTCCATAACCACCACGTCTCCAACGTCGAGCGTAGGACACAAAATTTCTTCGACAAACGCCAGGAAGATATCAGCGTCGGTGGCTTCCTCGATGGTCATGGATGCGGTGATTCCGCGCAGTGCCATAGCCCCCAAGATGGTCAGTATTTTCCAATGGCCGCCGGGCGCTGCCTCGTGGATGCGGCGACCGTCAGCGCGGCGTCCATAGATTCGCGTCATCGAGGTAGTGACACCGCTTTCGTCCAGGAAGATCAAGTGTTCCGGCGGCGTCGAACGAATCCGCGCGACGAACTGGCACCGCTTTTGACGGTTGGCTTCTGTGTCGCGCTCGGTGGCGTGGAGCGACTTTTTTTCAGCCGCATCCCCAGCCGCTTGAGCACGTTCGCTACCTGTGCGATGCACAACCGCACGCCCTGTTGCTCAACAAGAACCGCCTGTAACTCGGACAAGGTCAAATCGGGGCGCTCTTGGATAGCTTCGAGCAGGCAAGCTTTGCCCGCATCATCCACCCGGCTCAAGGGGCCATGACGCTGCCTAATGCGCTCCGCCTGGCCGTTCTGGCGCTGTTGCCGGCAGACCTTCTCCGCCCAGCCGACACTGACACCAAACACTGCGCAAAGCTCCGCATGTGTGCCCTTGCCAGCAGCATAAGCGGTCAAAAACTTCCGTCGTAAATCGTCATCGAAGGGGCGCGGCATAGCGTCCGCAAACAATCGCAGAGCATCCTTATAGTATCACTAGAAACGCTCTAGAAGCTGTCTCCCGTCACTGACGCCCCAGCCCCCAATCGTTTACCCTCAATTGTTCCTGTAAACATGCCTTCCGCCGCCGCCCAAGCCCGCTACCCGCTCACTCAGGGCGTCAACCCGTGGCTGGTCACCGTCTCCGTCATGCTCCCTACCTTTATGGAGGTGCTTGACACCGCCATTGCCTCGGTCGCCCTGCCCTACATCGCCGGATCCCTCTCGGCCTCCAACTCTGAAGCCACCTGGGTCCTCACCAGCTACCTGGTCGCCAATGCCGTCATTCTGCCCGCTTCCAACTGGTTTGCCCGCCGCTTTGGCCGAAAGCGCTTTCTGCTCACCTGCGTCATCATCTTCACCATCGCCTCTTTCTTTTGCGGGGCGGCCCCGTCGCTCGGCATCATCCTGCTCGCCCGCGTCATGCAAGGCGCCGGCGGCGGCGCTCTGCAGCCGCTCTCGCAGTCCATCCTGCTTGAGAGTTTCCCCGTCCAAAAGCGATCCATGGCCATGGCGGCGTACGGCCTTGGCATTGTCGTCGCCCCGGTCCTCGGCCCCACCCTCGGCGGCTGGCTGACGGATACCTTCAGCTGGCGCTACGCCTTTTACATCAACATCCCGGTCGGCATCCTCGCCGTCATCATGATCACCCGCTTCGTCCACGATCCGCCCTACATCAAGAACGCCAAGGTCGGCCCCTTTGACAATCTCGGCTTCGGCCTCCTCATCGTCTGGACCGGCGCCCTCCAGATTGTCCTCGACAAAGGCCAGGAGGACGACTGGTTCGGCGCCATCTGGGTCCGCTGGGCCGTCGCTGCCCTCGTCTTCGCCTTCATCGGCTGGATCTGGCGCTCCTGGACCAATCCCAAGGGCCTCGTCGATCTGCACATCCTCAAGGACCGTAACTTCCGCACCGGCTGCTTCATGATCGCCATGCTCGGAATGTGCATCTACATCACCATCGCCATCCTGCCGCTCTACTATCAGGAGGTCCTGGGCTACACCGCCTTCACCGCCGGCCTCGTCGTCGGACCCCGCGGCATCGGCTCCTTTGTCGGCTCGCCGCTTATTGGCTTCCTCGGCTCACGCATCGATCCCCGCAAGTTGCTCTGCGCCGGCTTTCTCGGTTTTGCTGTCTGCTCGTTCATCTTCGGAACCGTCAATCTCAGCATCGGGCCCTACACCCTGCTCATTCCCATTCTGCTCACCGGCTTCGCCCTCAGCTTCGTCTTTGTTCCGCTCGCCACCATGAGCACCTCCACCATCTCGCGAAACGACATGGGCAATGCCACTGGCCTCTTCAACATGCTCCGCAACATCGGCGGCTCCATCGGCATCGCCATGGCCACCACCGCCCTCATCCGCCGCGCCGCCCTCCACCAGACCGAAATCGGCGCAAACCTCACCCCCTCCACCATGGTGCTGCAGCAAAAG
>CAVXVM010000072.1:0-6921 GCA_963765025.1 uncultured Acidobacteriaceae bacterium
CCAAGAAAATCAACAATTTAGTGAGAGTCTCGCGCTCGTTTGATGCTGTGTTTGGGGACACGAAAGAACAGCAGGCTTGGGGCCCGCCGGTTTTCAGCTTTAATCGAACCCGGATCAGATTCTACCCCGCCTTTGCAATCGGATGGGCGGGCCAACTCCAAAGCTCTGTCAGTACTTCGGCACCTTCGGATCCACCTCGTCGGACCAGGCCAGAATGCCGCCCGAGAGATTCGATACACGAGGAAACCCAGACTGCAAGAGGTACTCGGCAATTCGCTGACTGCGCCCACCCGACTTGCATTGGACAACAATCTCCCGGTTGCGGTCGATCTCGCCGATGCGCTTTGGAACATCGTTCTGCGGAATCAGAACGCCGCCAATGTTTGCAATCTGGTATTCGAATGGTTCGCGTACATCGAGGATGAATACGTCCTCTCCCGCATCGATCCGCTTCTTGAGATCCTTCGGGCTCACTTGCGGGATTCCGTTCTTCACGGCGCTTTGCCTTTCACTTGCAGACTCGATACCGCAAAACTGCTGGTAGTCGATCAGTTTGGTCACAGTAGGGTGATCGCCGCAAACCGGGCATTCGGGATTCTTGCGAAGCTTCAACTGCCGAAAGCGCATGTTGAGCGCATCCACAAGCAGCAGGCGGCCGATCAAAGGCTCACCTATTCCCAAAATCAGCTTGATCGTCTCGGTAGCCTGGATTACGCCAACGAGGCCGGGCAGAATGCCCAAGACTCCACCCTCGGCGCAACTCGGCACCAGCCCCGGCGGCGGCGGCTCCGGATAGAGGCAGCGATAGCAGGGTCCATCCTTCGCGCCGAAGACGCTGGCCTGACCCTCAAAGCGGAAAATCGATCCGTACGCATTCGGCTTGCCCAGCAACACGCATGCATCGTTCACCAGGTAGCGCGTGGGAAAGTTGTCGGTGCCGTCGGCAACAACGTCGTAGTCCTTCAGAATATCCAGGGCATTCGCACTCGAGAGCAGCGTGTCGTGCTTCACCACCTTGAGTGCTGGATTGAGGGCCTTGAGCTTCTCCTCGGCCGAATCGAGTTTCTTGCGCCCGATATCGGCCGTCGAGTGGATGATCTGGCGTTGCAGATTGCTGGCGTCGACAACGTCAAAGTCCACAAGACCGAGAGTGCCCACGCCGGCCGCGGCAAGGTACAAGGCGAGCGGCGAACCAAGCCCACCCGTTCCCACGCAAAGCACGCGAGCGGCCTTCAACTTGCGCTGCCCCTCTACGCCGACTTCCGGCAAAATCAGATGCCGCGAGTAACGAGACAGTTCGTCCGCAGTCAGTTCGGGCAATTCAATTGGTAATGTTGTAGCCGCCATAATCCCTCATCTCAATACTTGATGCCGTTCAGTCGCAAAGCGATTCCCCGTCCTTGGTACTTCCCCGCAATCAGCTAGCATCCACCAGCGATCGACGGAATGATCGAGAGCGTATCGCCACTCGACACCGCTGTAGCATCCTTGGCCGGCAGATAGCGCATGTCTTCGTCGTTCAGGTAAATGTTCACAAAGGCGCGAACCTTGCCTTCGCTGGTAAACAAATGCTTGCGCAGGTCTGGATGCGCCTGCGTCAGCTCATCGAGTGCGCCGGCGATTGTGCCGGCGTTCACTTCCACAGTGTCTTTGCCCGCCGCAAAAGCGCGCAGGGGCGTGGGGATGAAAATGGTCATTCCTTCAATTCCTCTCTGGTACGTTTTCAATCTCTGCCAGGTTTCCAATTTCAATTGCCATGCGCACGATCGCGCCACTTGCTCACTGGCTCATGCACTTCGATTTGCTCAAGCTCGAATCGCTTGTTCTCTTCGGTATCTCCCGCCAGCCGGAACGAATTCGTTTGAGCGGCCACTCCCTTCGCCACCGCCGTGATGACGTAAGAGCAGCCAAGCCAGTGCGCCTCGGCAAGGTCGGTTTGCGACCATTGCGCGGGATGGTCCGGATGAGAGTGATAGAAACCCGCTATGCTCAAACCCTGCGCCCGGGCTTCGCGCTCAATCTTTACCAGTTCTCCCGGCGCAATCTGGTACCGGTTGTGCGCCGAATCGGTTCGCGTGTTACCGGCCTTTACCGATGTTTCGATGCTCCAGCCCTCTGCTGTAGTGTGCCCCAGCAGCGCGCCGCAGCACTCGTGCGGATAAGTCTCTTCGCCGTGCGCCCGAATCGCATCGTAAACCGCCTTCTCAACACGCAGCACGCTCACTGCTCCTCCCAGAACCGCTCGCTTAAGTACTTGTCAGCCGAATCGGGAAGCACTGTGACGATTACCGCGCGGCGTCCGCTCGTAGCCTCCTCGCGGGCGATCTGCATGCTGGCAACCACGGCTGCCGCTGCTGAAATGCCCACCAGCAGGCCCTCGTCGCGGGCAAGCCGCTTCACCATTTCGTACGCGGCTTCGGTTTCCACCGTCATCTGGCGATCGGCAAGATGCGGATTGTAAATGGCCGGCACAATCGAGGTGCCCATATACTTCAGTCCTTCGAGACCGTGAAAAGGCGAATCCGGCTGGAAACTGATGGCCTGAACAGCAGGATTGAACTCTTTGAGTTTGCGCGTGGTGCCCATGAACGTCCCGCTCGTACCCAGTCCCGCCACAAAATGAGTGACGCGGCCCTCGGTCTGCCGCCAGATCTCGGGCCCCGTGGTCTGATAGTGAGCAAGCCAGTTGGCGTCGTTTGAATATTGATCCATATAGCAGAAGCGCGCGGGGTCATTTCCGGCCAACTCGCGGGCGCGGCGAATCGCTCCATCCGAACCCACATCGGGGGCGGTCCAATCCACATGCGCTCCATAGGCTTTCAGAATGCGCTTTCGCTCGGGTGAGACGTTGGAGGGCATAGCCAGCAGAACCGGAATCCGCTGCTCCGCGCCCAGCATGGCAAATGCAATTCCCGTGTTGCCGCTGGTTGCATCCAGCAGAATCTTGCCCGGTCCTAGTTTCCCCTGGGCCAACGCCTCGCGGAGCATGGCCGATGCGGCGCGATCTTTCACGCTGCCACCCGGGTTGACCCACTCCGCCTTGGCCAGCAAAGTCACTCCCTCAAGACCGTGCACAACCTTGTCGAGGCGAAGCAGCGGTGTGTTCCCGATCCGCTCGGACATCGACACCCCGAGTTCAACGTCCGCGCATTCTGTTCGCATCCCCTCGGTTCGCATCCCTTCGGTTCGCATTGTTGACCGCCGCTCTTGATTCCCGTTTCTGATTTCAAGGTGCTGATGTCTCTGGCTCGGAAATGACCTAAAGGACGCACTGGATCGAACACGCATCCTGGCAATTCTTATCACTTGTTCCGATGGGGAAGAGCCTGGGTCAGATAGAGACTTGTGTGTCTGCCAGTGCGCTCAACCCCACGGGACAAGCCCGAAAGGAGCGACAACAGCAGCATTGGCACGCAAAACCCATATTTTGAGTATAGAAGAGCAAAAAAGGGGCGTCAATTTGGTATTACATTGAGTAACTGCAACGTTGCCAAGTGCCCGCCGCTGGATATTGCACTGGCCGGTACCCTTTGCGTCCCAGACAACTCTGCTAGACTTCTGCCCAAGTCTTCAAGCCCACTCGCCGGAGATCGCCTTGCTTACACCCGCGTCGTTTCGTCTCGCCTTCGTTTCGCTTGCATTGCCCTTCGCGGCAGCTTTTCTCCCCGCACAGCAGCCTGCGGCAGCCCCCGCGCCGGCCCCGGCCCCAGTCGTCCGCTTCCACGAGCCAGCCCCGCTCAACTTCGACGACCACGCCGGATTCGAACAGATCTTTGACGGCCAGTCTCTCGCCGATTGGGAGGGCGATCCCACCGTATGGCGGGTAACCGACGGCGCCATCGTCGGCGAATCCACAATAGAAAAGTCCGTCTTCAACACCTACATCTGGCGCAAGGGCCTCGTGGTCAAAAACTTTGACTTGCGCCTTGAAATCAAGTGTGAAGTTGGCGGTGGCAGCGGCATTCAGTACCGCAGTCAGACCGGCGTTCCCTGGATCAGGCCTCTCCATCCCGGCGAAAAGCCCCGCAATCTCGACTGGATGATGACCGGACCCCAGGCCGACATCTGGTTTCCCGTCAATCCCATGACCGCGTCCTACACCGGCCAGTTCTACTCAGAGAACACAACCCTCGGCATCGTCGCTTGGCGCGGTGAAGTGGTGAACTCGCCCACGGGCCAGCCCTCTACCCTCAAAGGCGCAATCGGCGGCCGCGACGAGCTCGGCGGCTGGGTCAAAATCAACGACTGGAATCAGTACGAGATCATCGCCCGCGGCGGCGTCCTCATGCACATCCTCAACGGCCACCTGATGGCGGTCCTCATTGACGACGATCCGGACAGCTCCAACAATCAGCCCGGCAAAATCGGCATCGAGCTCGAAAGCACCCCCGCCCGCGTCTCCGTCCGCAACATCTGGCTCCGCAAACTCCCCTGAGCCCGGAGGACGAAGAAGGAAAAAGCTGAGGGTTGAAATAACTCAGGTGCCCCATCCATCGCGCTTTTGCGATGGGTGGGACAGAACAACGCTCGATAGGGACGCTTCTAGCTGAGAGCTCAGAGCTAGACGCTGATCACTGACCACTGACAACTGTCTTTATCATCTGGCCGCCACACTCACCAAAGCACTAGCCGGCCCCACCTTCCCATCCGCCGATACATAGCTGATCCGGTAGGTCGCCGGACCCGACGCCGGAACCTTGCTGTCCACCGCGCTCGTCGCCATCATCGGTCCCGCGATCCTGATCCAGTTGTCCGTCTGCCCGTCCTGCCGCTCCACAATCACGCTCAGTCCCGCTGGCGGCATGGCAAACTGCAACACAAAATGCGGAAACGGATCGGTCGTGTAACTCGCCGTCGGCGCTGCCGGAGCCGCCATCTCGGGCGACCCCACGTGGATCGCCACCGGCCGCGTCGGATCGCTGCGATTCCCATTCGCGCCCACAGCCACCAGCCGGTAATAGTAGTTCTCGCCCGCGCTCACATAAAGATCGGTAAACGTGCGCGCACTCCCGGCCAGCGGATCGCCAATCACCACGCCCTGGTCCGTCTCCGATCCCGACCGCAACACCAGCAACTGCGCGGTCCGCGCCGCCGGCGCCGCAGGCACAAAACTTAGCTGCACTTTCCCGCCCGCCCCGCTCGACGCCATAATCATCGGCGGGTCCGGAATCGTCTTGTCCGCCACTGTCACCTGCACCGCATTACTCGGCGCTCCCATCGCGCTGTCAAACCCCACCGCGCTCACGCGGTACTCCATCGTCACGCCCGACATCATGCCCAGCACATCATCGTAAAGCGGCTCGGGCGTCACGCTCGCATTCAATCGCGCCCACTGCTCTGTCTTGCCGGCCGCGCCCAGAACTCTCCGCTCCACAAAATACCCGGCCACGGGAAAATCCACGGCCTTCCACGTCAGCCGCACTCGCGTCTCGCCCGCATCGGCCGCAAGCCCGTCCACCTTTGGAACCACCGCTGCATTCTTCGCCTGTGCCTCCGCAGCGCTCGACGGAGTGCCCAGATCCCCGCGCGAGTTCACCGCGCGCACCCGATAGTAGTACGTCGTCCCGCCCCGCACCGTGTCGTCCTCGTACTGTGCGGTCCCCGGCGGCAATGCCTGCGTTTGCAGCGCCTCATACGGTCCATCCGCAAGAAACGCGCGTTCCACCAGGTATCCAGCCAGGTTTGGCTTCTGCGCTGCTGGCCAGTTCACCGTCACCTTGCTTGCATCGCTCGTCGCCGTCACCGGCTGCGGCGGCTCCAGTGCGTGATAGTCCGCGAAAAACATCTTGATTGTCGACGGCTGGCTTCTCCGCCCAAACGCGTCCACCGAGTACACGCGATACGTCAGCATCTCGTTGGCTGGAGCATTCGTGTCGAGCAGCAACGGAATCTTCGCGTCCCATTGCACTCCCGGCACAATCGGGCGCGCCGTCACCGCTGCTCCTGTCTGTCCGCCCCCATCGCGTTCCACCACGTAGGCAATGGCCGGCAGCTGCCGGTTCTGCGCAGGCGGCGCCCACATGAGCAGAACGCCACGCTCATCGCTCTTGCTCTCGACGCCATCAGGCGCGGGCGCCAGCGGCGTCGCCACGCTTGCATCCACCGCCGAGCTGGTCAACTGCACACTTGTCGCGCTTCCACCCGCATTCAGTCCTTGTACCGTATAGGTCCGGCTGCCGGCCGCCACGCCCGTTAGCGTCCTTGCAATGCCCAGCGCCTTGGCATACGCCGGATCGGTCAGCGCGCGCAATCCAACAATGTTGAACAGTTGTTGCCGCTTCTTGCTTCCATCGTTCGTCGCCAGCACCGGAGGCAGCCGCCGGATCGCGTCCGCATCTTCAACCGACAATGCTCCGAGCGCCGTCTCGTCGGCCATTGCAATCTTCGCCGCAAGCGTCTGTCCCGTCGAGTCCGTCAGCTTCCATCCGCCCGCGGGCCATGCGGTCGGCGGCGGAAACCACAGCAGCGAAATCTGTCCCTTGCCATCAGACGCCGCGAACATCGCGCCATTCGCCTGTTGCGCCTGCGTGCCGACTCCGGCCGCCAGCAGCACACCCAGCACCAGCCACGGGATTTTCTTTGAAACCGTCATCGTCGTCCTGTCACCCTACAAATGCACTCCGAACGAAACCGATCCCAGCGGCCACGGCAGCCCAATGCTGGCGCTCGCGTTCATCTCCACCGGCAGCGCCTCGGCGTGGATCTGCGCTGACACGCCCGCGCTCACGCAAACGCTGTCCACACATACGCCTGCGGAAACGCTAGCCGAAAAATCTCCGGAGATATGCGGCTGCGGCGTCACCGTCAGACCCACGTCCACATCGCCCCGCACATACGCTGACGCAACCGAATCGTCGCCCACATCCAGGTTGATGCTTTCGCCGCCGCCCAGCGAAAGCCCCGCATCTGAAAGCATCACGT
>CAVXVM010000073.1:0-56195 GCA_963765025.1 uncultured Acidobacteriaceae bacterium
GGCAGCTTGGCCAGCTCTTCCATCAGCGCGAACCGCTCCGCCCGAATCGCCGTCAGCTCTTCCACCTTGGCCGTGTTGTTCTGTTCCCTTGCCAGCCGCAGATCCGTAAACGTCACCGGATAAAAATTGTCATCCGCCAGCGCGATAAACCGGAACCCCAGCCTGCGCAGCGCAATTATCTCGTCCACCACGCTCTGGAACCGCCTCTGCCGCGGCTTCTGCCCATCAGTCCGCCAGACAGAGCAGAACGAGCAGTGCTTCGGGCAACCGCGAATCGTCTGAACCGATGCCCACATATACTTCTCGGGATCCATCAAATCCCAGCGCGCCGCCAGAAACTCGCTGCCTTCGATCCGCCCGCCCGCGTAAACACGCTCCGGCTTGCCGGCCAGGCAATCGGTCACAACCCTGCCCCAGGCGACGTCGCCGTCGCCGGTCACTACCGCGTTCGCTTCGCCCTGTTCAAACACCTCATCGGGAAACAGCGTCGCGTGAATGCCGCCATACACAACCCATGCCCCGCGTGCGTGCGCCATTCGGCCCACCGCGTATCCGCGCAGCGCATTGCCGGTGTGCACGCTGATGCCCACAATATCCCCGGGCTTGATCGACTCCGGAACAATCTGTTCCAGCGACTCATCCACCAGAATCGGATCGCCCGCTATGCGCGGGGTTGCTGCGGCCAGCACAAAAAGCCATCGCGGTGTGATCACCGCCGTGCCAAAAGAATTGTCGCTTGGATTCACAAGATGAACGCTCAACGATCCAACCTTTCCTCGTGCAGGTACGGCTGGCCTCACAGCAATTCCAGGGTTGCCGTAACGCGGGATAACAAACCAAAGTGGCTTCGCAGCGTAATAAGCCACCGTTCACTTACAGCTATGGCAACTTGACCCTGAAACCGTTACAACAAGCGTCCAAAATTGGGCCGGGCGAACCAGTTGAAGGACTTACCTCCAAAAAAATCGCAGGCATGGGACTCACCCGCGTAAAATTGCCGCCCGGGATGTTCTGCTAATCGTACAGGGTTTGAGCGAGGCAGGCTGGTCAAAATTGACCAATTTTGCCAGAATGACCCAAATATCATCTAAATCGCCCAAGAACCCCAGCCCCTTCCTCTATTCCCGACTCCCAATAACCTGCTTTTCTAACCCTTGTTCCTTCGTTCCCTGCTTTTCTGTTCCCTGTTCCCTGCCGGGGTCCCCGGCGAGCGATTTTTGCTCGCTGGGGTGGCTATTCCCTATTCCCTGCCTTATCGCTACCCCCACCTGCTCCACGATCTCCAGCCCAAATCCCTCCAGCGCCGGAATGTGCATCGGCGTATTCGACAGCAGCCGAATCCGATGTATCCCCAGGTCCGACAAAATCTGTCCGCCCAGCCCAATCGCCCGCAGAATCCTTCCGCTCCGCGCCTGCGATCCTTCCCGCGCCCGCAGTTCCTGGTGTAATACAAGACGCCCCGCGTGCGAAACCTGCTCATTCGCCGGCACAGCAGCCCCGCCCGGACCAAACGCCGCCACCGGATTCCGGTCGATCTCAAATCCCCGCGAAGTATTGTGCAGGTAAAGAATCACGCCGCACCCTTCCTCCGCGATCATCCGCATTGACTCGTCCAATGTCTCCCGGCAATGACAATCGGCCGCAAACACATCCCCGGCCGTGCACCGCGTATGCACCCTCACCAGCACCGCGTGTTCGCAGGGCGCGCGCAGCGGAACCTGCGTGGGCAAATCGCCATTCACCACCAAGCCGCCCACTGCCGGACCGGCATTGAACGCCGCGCACTCCTTGCACAGGTCGCCCCGCACCAGCGCTATGTGGCTCTCGCCCCCATTCACTTCGCTCTCGTAAGCGATCATCCGGAACTCGCCGTACTTCGTCTCGATCCGGCTCTCGCCCGCACGCACAATGTAGCGCTCATTGCGCAGCCGGTACCGGATCAGCTCCGCCACCGTCAGTATCAGCAGCCCATGTTGCTTGCAGAATGGAATCAGGTCAGGAATCCGCGCCATCGCCCCGTCGTCGCGCATGATCTCGCAGATCACGCCAGACGGATCGAGCCCCGCCAGCCGCGCCAGGTCAACCGACGCTTCCGTCTGCCCCGCCCTCACCAGCACGCCGCCTCGCCGCGCCCGAAGAGGAAACACATGCCCCGGCCGTGCCAGATCGCTCGGAGTGGTACGCGGATCAATCGCCGTCCGGATCGTATGCGACCGGTCCGCCGCCGAAATCCCCGTCGTCACGCCCTCGCGCGCCTCAATCGTCTCCGTAAACGCCGTCCCGAACCGCGACGAGTTCTGCTGCGTCATCGGAAACAGCCGCAAATGGTCAGCCCGCTCCTCGGTCAGCGTCAGGCAGATCAGTCCCCGCCCAAACTTCGCCATAAAGTTGATCGCATCCGGCGTTACGTGCTCGGCGGCCAGCGTCAGATCGCCCTCATTCTCGCGATCCTCGTCATCCACCACCACCACCATCCGCCCCGCGCGAATCTCCGCAACCGCACCGGGAACGTCAGTAAATGGAGGCTCGAAGCTGCGAGGTGTCTGGGCCATGGCTACCCCTCCATTCTCGCCTATCGCAGCAACAAACGGCAAAACAGCTCTCTAGGGAGGCTAGCGGTGTAGATCTGACTTCAAGGCAGCGCCAGGTTCCTTTGACGCCAGACCCGCTCTTGGATCAGTTCGGCTTCGCGTCAGCGACGTCAGCGCTGAATTCAGCCGGCCCGGCGCCCGTCTGCGCATTCCACACCTCAAAGTGGATCTCCTTCAATGGGCGCAAGACGTAAGGGCTGTTCCCATAGGCTCCACTGAATCCTGTGATCACAATTTCGGTGTCCGTCCACGAAGCGATCGAGAGGGTAACTTCATCGGGCTGACTGTTCTTCGATGAACCTGCATTCCAGTCGTCCGACACATCGGTCAACCGAATGAATTCAGAGTCTCCCACATAGGGCGCTCGCGTGCCGAATCCGCTCCCATGAATCGTAATCGTCTGCTGCTGGCGCGGCAGAATCACGCTCACACCCGAGATTCCCGGAGCATCTTTGGCTTGAATCGCAGAGTCCTGGGGACTCTCGGCGATGGCGGCGGCAGGAACATCCACCTTGTGTCGAGCACTTATGGTCTTTGCGTCTGCATTTGCTGAACCTGCTTCTGCTGAATCCGTCACTACAGGCTCTGGCGTCTTCGTTACCGGCGTGTTCATTTGTCTCAAAAAGTGACCCATCACCGCCAGACCCGCAATAGCCGCGAAAACCCCGACAATCCTGCCTACCCGATTCTTGCGGAGAATATCTATGGCGCCAAGCCCTAGAGAACCTGCCCAGGACGCTGTGATCACGAGAACGATTAGCTCCCCATACCTTAGGCCGGTTGGCGTCGCAGAATTCAGCGCGGCACTGATCAGCACCAGTGTGTCGCCCAGTGCCGACAGACCGAACAGGAGCATGAATGAGGCCAGAACGACCCACCAAGTCCCCACGAATTTTGCCCGCTCGTTCGGGTCCGCCTCCGCAGGCTTCCTGCGCAGGGCTCTCCTCACCAGCCAAAGACCCGGACAAATACATAACGCGGCCGCCCCAAGAACAAGGAGGAGTGGCGAGAGGATCAGTAGGACGAAGCCTGTGGCCCCAAGCGGGAATTCGCCACCACCTCCTCCTCCGCCCTGGCTACTCTCGACCTGGGAATATCCCGAGTACTTACGACCGGGATAATGCCACCGTCAGCCCGGTAGTGGTCTACTTCGGCCGCTCTCGTGAATGATTGAGTGGCCTATGTACCTCCCGAAGATCCGGGTGTCGTAGTGATCGACTCGCTTCGAAGGCATAGCAATCCTCGATGGGCATCACTTTTATCCATGAGGGGAGGGCAGGAGAGAATCCTACCACAAGCAGCGAAAGCAGTTCCCAGAACCGCTAAATCAGCTACCAACCGAAACCCGTTGCCAGGCCCGCGAGCCAATCGTCAACGCACAAGTTTTTCCGTAAGTTACTTCAAAACTACCTATCCAAGTTACCCCCGATCAAAAAGTTAAACCATTAAAAGTCTTTGGTACTTACACCGCGTTAAGACCCTACAACTCATGTCATCTTTTCCTCAGTGCAAGTGGAAAGGGTGGCCCCCATGTCCAGACTTAGAGTCCCGTTCTGCATGCATCGCACTGGCTGGTTCCTCGTCCTCCTCTGCGTCGTCCTCGGTGTTCGCATGGGCGGATGGCAGCTCGGTATTCCTGAAGCCGCTCTCTTTCTTTTGAGCCTTCTCCTCCACGAGGCAGGTCACATACTTGCGGCTGCGGCTCTCAAAGTACCAGTGCGCGAATTTGGACTGGAATTGCGCGGCACATACGTCAGAAGAGCCTACGCCACCCGCCGCCGCGATGAAATCCTGATCGCGGCCTCCGGTCCCCTCATGAATTTCCTCATGGTCGTACCCTTCATCTTCCTCCCGCGCCTCGGGCTCCAACTCGCCATGTGCAACCTGATGCTCGCCGTCATCAACCTTCTCCCGCTCCCCTCCAGTGACGGCCTCCGCATCCTGCGAAACCTCGCCGGCCCGGTCCTGTCCGCCGGCACCAATCCTGCCCTGGGCAGAGTCCAACCTCGCTAGTGTCCTGAGTCCGAAGTTCGTTAAAGAAAAATTCGCGGGTTTGTGTAAGGGCGCGACTGGGAACGAAGAGCAAACTCCTGCGAAGCCGGATTAAGTGTCAGGGCACGACTTTACAGGCTGCGGAAAAAGTCGGTGGTGCTACGTCGCTTTGAAAGGGCACGGATTTATCCGTGCCATCAACGCAATAAAATCATGATGGCCTTTAGGCCCCGAGGGACGGTTTTCCCCTTTTTCGCTATCTATTCCGAGTTTTTCAGCAACCTGTTCAGTCGTGCCGAAAAGGCCGCAAAACGAATGGGCTTTAGCCCCTGAAGGCCGTCTTTCGAACCACTTCGATCCATCGAATTGCTCGAACGAACGCCAGAAGCTGCCATCACAGAATGAACGGCACCAGAGCCGCCACACGCTGCGAGTAAGCTTCGTAGGAAGCGCCGAACTGCTCGCGAATCCACTTCTCCTCCATGCGCAGCTTGGCCCACAGAGCAAGCGAAACCAGCGCAAGCGCGATGAGCCCGCGAATCTGACCCAGAGCGATGGCAGAGCCGAGGAAACCGGCGATGATTCCCGTGTAGATCGGATGACGCACCAGCGCATACGGACCACCGACGATAAGTTCGTGATCCTGCTTGATCGTCACTGAGCGGCTCCAGTTCGTGCCGAGGTACGCGCGAGCCCAGACAGCGAAAAGCAGCCCTGCAGTCGTCAGCGCAGCTCCCCCGTAGAACGTCCAATAACCCTGGGGCAGGAGCTGCCAGTAGAGCCACGGTATCGGGATGCGCCCCACCATCAGAAGCGAGATCGCACAGAGGAAAGCCACGGAGCGCAGAATGCGGGAGGAGATTGGCTCCAGCCGCTGCGTCTGCTTCGTGTGGCGTGCCTTCACCTGCCAGTACAAAAGAAATGCAACCCAGATTACAGGGAAAAAGTAATCATAAAACCATTGCATGGATTCTCCTTGGAGGCACGAGAGCTCAGAACTTTGAGAGATGTTACGCCAAACAATCGCTTGCGGTTCCTGGCTGGCTTGACTGAGATAGTTACCGTCACCTCGGATTTGGAGCCTGGATGGCCCAACCTGCTGGTCGCCAACTCCTCTCAACCATAAATCCGCACCACAACCAGCACAAACAGCAAAAGCGCCGCCCGAGGGCAGCGCTTTTGGGAGAGAACCAAGAAAAACGGCCTACAACGTCGATTCGATCTCGAATCCCCAGGCCTCGAGAAGCGCCTCTGGGATATACTTCGAGTTCTTGTTCCGCCGCGCCCACTCCCGCAAACGGGTGGACCGGATGTACTGGTCCGGGGGCAGCTTGAACTCCTTCACTATCTGTTCGAAGGAGGTCACAGTGGGCACAACCGGGCCGATGGGCTCGGGCTTGCCCCAATTTGGATTTCCACGACGCTTTGCCATTGATTATTTGTCCTTAAGTGAGGAGTGAATGTGTCCGCACATCCTTGGACGGGGGATGGGGGTTCCAGCAAGTCCACAGGAGTTAACTACTGTTCCATTTTAGGGATTTTTTGTTCAAAAATCAATAGAAAAATGTCTTTTCAGCGCAATTAATTCGCGACCCACCAGATTCTAGGTGACCTACGTAACCCGCTCTTTCCACAAGAATTACTCCCCTTCCCAAACTTTCATCCCCAGGTTCCCGCCCACATTTCCTCCCCTCATGCTGGAAACTGGCCGCCAACCGGTGACAGGATACTCCTATGACTTCTCTCAAACGCGAGATTGCCGCATTCCTGGTGCTTTCCGGATCGCTCGTAATTGCCCTGCCAGCCATCGCCGGCGCCGTCGAGATGAGGGTCACCCGCGACGCCCTGGAGCGCACCTTGAAGCAGCAGCTCTTCGCCGGGGCCGACGGCCGTTATTACCTCAAAGGAACCCCCCAATCGGCCTGCTCCACCTGGGTCGAAGACCCCCAGCTCAGCTTCGCCCAGGACCGCATCGTCGTCCGCGTCAAAACCCACGCCCGCATGGGAAAGGCCGTTGGAGGAACCTGCATCGGACTCCCGCCTCTCTCCGTCAACGCCCAGGTCTCCATGGCCCCCGACGCTGAAGGAGAAACCATCGGCTTCCGCGACGCCCGCCTCGATAAAGTTTCTGACCGCTCCGAGTTGAACTTCCTCCTCAGCCCCTTTCTCAGCCGTCAAGTGCCCTCCAGCATGAAGGTCAATGCCGCTGACATCCTCCGCAAAGCCCTCGCTGACTCCACCGCCACCTCCGGCTACAAAATCTCCCTCGACCGACTCAAAATCCACTCCATCCTCATCGACGGCGACTCCCTCGTGGTGGACTTGGACGGCGACCTAAGCGTAAAGTGACTCCGACACAAACAATGTCCAGAAATCCAACCAATGTAAGAACCATCGTGCCTGGAATTTCGATTCATGCATGTACCGTTGTGCCCCATTCATGCGACGCCTTTGTCTCTGTCGCATGAGTGGGATAGGTAGAATCCAACCTCAAACACCGAACGAGGAGCAGTAAATGACCACCCGCCGTACCTTCCTGAACCAAGCCGCTCTCGCCGCATGCGCCCTGGCCCTTCCCATCACCGCCGAGCCCACCATCACCGGCTCCCAATCCCTCAAAGCCCAGGCCCACAAGCGCGGCCTGCTTGCCGGATGCGCCGTCGGCGCCGCCAACCTCCACGAACCCGACTTCACCCAGGTCCTCATCGACCAATACAGCATCGTCGTCCCCGAAAACGCCCTCAAGTTCGGCCCCCTGCGGCCATCGCCAACCGAATACAACTTCACCGACGCCGACGCCCTCGTCAACTTCGCCCACGACCACAAAATCAAGGTGCGCGGTCACAACTTTGTCTGGCACGAGCAGCTTCCCACCTGGTTTGCCGCCACCGTCACCAAAGACAATGCGAAGCAGATCCTCACCGACCACATCCACACAGTGGCTGGCCGCTACAAAGGAAAAATCCAAAGCTGGGACGTCGTCAATGAAGCCATTAACCCACCCGACGGCCGCCCCGACGGTCTCCGCAAAAGCCCGTGGCTCGAACTGATCGGACCGGAATATCTTGAGCTCGCCTTCCGCACAGCGCGCCAGGCCGACCCCCACGCCAAACTCACCTACAACGAGTACGGCATCGAAAACGAGGGCGAGTCAGATCAAGCCAAGCGCGCCGCCACGATCGATCTCCTCAAGCGTCTCAAGGCCGCCAACGCCCCCATTGATGCCCTCGGCATCCAGTCCCACATCAACGTCGGCGAGTCATGGGGCAAAGGCCTCCGCGATCTCATCGACGGCGCGAAGGCTCTCGGCCTCGAAGTCTACCTCACCGAACTCGACGTCAACGATAAGAACGTGAAGGTGACCGACGCTGCCGGCATCGACCGCGTCGTTGCCGGCGTTTACACCGACTATCTTTCCGTAGCCCTTGAAAACAAGGCCGTCAAATCCGTCCTCACATGGGGACTCACTGACAAGCACACCTGGCTAACCGGCTTCCAGCGCTCCCAGGACAAAAACAGCAATCAGCCGCCCCGGCCCCCGCAGCGGCCCTTGCCCTTCGACCAAGACTACAAACCCGCCCCCGCCTTTTTCGCCCTGCGCGATGCCCTTGCCCACGCCCCGCACCGCTAAATCCCGGCCAGATTTCTATCCGCCCAAACTCGAGAGAGACCTGGGTGCCCCCGGTCCCTCGCACCTGGGGACCGGGGATTGAAAGTCAATCAACGGGACTCGCGACAGAAGGCCAATCGATTTATGCAATACCAAATCACAGGGGCATTCACTTAATATCTAGGTCGACACTGAGGAGCACAAACCATCATGAATCTTTCCCGCAGAGAATTCACTCGCCTCTCCGCCCTCTCGCTCGCCGCCCGCTTCACGCCATCCATAGCCGCCCAAACCGCACCGCGCAAAATCGGCTACGCCGTCATCGGCATCGGCCGCATCGCCGACCACTTCCTCCGTGGCGCCCTCCTCACCACCAACTCCGCCATCACCGGACTCGTCAGCGGACATCGCGACAAGGCCGACCGCTTCGCCGCCCAATACAACGTCCCGCAAAACTCCATCTACAACTACGAAAACTTCGACGAGATCGTGAAGAATCCCGCCGTCGATGCGGTCTACGTCGCCCTGCCCAACTCCATGCACGCCGAGTACACCATCCGCGCTGCCAAGGCCGGCAAGCATGTCCTCTGCGAAAAGCCCATGGCCACCAACGTCGCCGATTGCGAGTCAATGATCGCCGCCTGCAAGCAAGCCAACGTCAAGCTCATGATCGCCTACCGATGCCACTACGAGCCCACCAATCTCAAGGCCGTCAAGCTCATCCGCGACGGCGCGCTCGGCCAGGTCCAGGCCATTCAAAGCGCCTTCGGCTTCAACATCGCCAAAGGTGAGTGGCGCATCAACAAGAAGCTGGCCGGCGGAGGCCCGCTCTTCGACGTCGGCATCTACTCGCTCAACGCCTGCCGCTATCTCACCGGAGAAGAGCCCGCCGACATCGCCGCCTACGCCTCCACCATCGACCACGACGGCCGCTTCGACGAAGTTGAAGAAAACGTAGCCTGGACCATGAAGTTTCCGTCCGGCATCGTCGCCAGTTGCACCACCACCTATGGAGCAAACATGGAAGGCTACTTCCGCGTCTATGGATCCAAGGGCTGGCTCCAGGTCGATCAGGCATTTGTCTACGAAGGCCTCCACATCCGCGGCAACTTCTCCGGCACGCAGATCGACGAGCTCAACCCCGCCCGCGATCCCTCCCAATTCCAGGCAGAAGCCGAACACTTCTCCCATTGCATCCAAAACAATCTCGAGCCGCAAAGCCCCGGCGAAGAAGGCCTCCGCGACATGCAATACATCACAAACATCTACAAATCCGCCGGCATCTCCATTTGATAAGGAAACGTATTTCGTCTTGATTGAAAAACGGAGGACGCGGGGGCCTTAAAAGTAAGAAGGGGAAAACGGAGGGAGCAGGAGCCTTCAGGCCCCTGAGTAGCGCGCAAAGCAAACCGGGCTTCAGCCCCGGGCCTTCACCCCTTGCGGGTAATCTCCGCCCATTCCGACCGAACTCCCGCGCCGGAGGCGCAGTGCATGTTAGCCCAGTGCTTCAGCGCTGGGTAAACGCCCATCAAAAGCCACGAGTCCCGTAGGGACGGCGCAAAATCCCGTACGCCCCATCTAATCCCTAACCCCTAATCCCTGCCTCACATGGTCTGACCACCCTTGTATAATCAGGGAATAGTCCCACCATTCGCAGTGATAAAATTCGTCTTCTGGAGAAGCTATGCCTGATGCAGTGTGTGATATCGGCCTCATTGGCCTTGCCGTCATGGGACAAAATCTTGTCCTCAATATGAACGACCACGGATTCAAGGTCGCCGTCTTCAACCGCACCGTCTCCAAGGTCGACGACTTCATCGCCAACGAAGCCAAGGGAACTCAGGTCGTCGGCGCCCACTCTGTCGAGGAGCTCGCCTCCCTGCTCAAGCGCCCCCGCCGCATCATGCTCATGGTCAAGGCCGGCGACACCGTCGACCAGATGATCGACCACATCCTGCCCAGCCTCGAAGCCGGCGACATCATCATCGACGGCGGCAACTCGCTCTTCACTGACTCCAATCGCCGCACCAAGGCCCTCGCCGACAAAGGCATCCTCTTCATCGGCACCGGCGTCTCCGGCGGCGAAGAGGGCGCGCGCCGCGGACCCTCCATCATGCCCGGCGGTAATCCCGCCGCATGGCCTCACGTAAAAGAAATCTTCCAGGCCATCGCCGCCAAGGTTGAGGACGGAACTCCCTGCTGCGACTGGGTCGGCGAAAACGGCGCAGGCCACTTCGTCAAGATGGTCCACAACGGCATCGAGTACGGCGACATGCAGCTCATCTGCGAGGCATACGACCTGCTCCAGCACGGCCTCGGTCTCTCCGCAGACGAACTCCACACCGTCTTCGCCGAATGGAACAAGGGCGAGCTCGACAGCTACCTCATCGAAATCTCCCGCGATATCTTTGCCAAGAAGGATGAAGACGGCCAGCCCCTCGTCGACAAGATCCTCGACACCGCCGGACAGAAAGGCACCGGCAAGTGGACCGTCATCAGCGCCCTCGACACCGGCCAACCCGTCACCCTCATCGGCGAGTCCGTCTTTGCTCGCTGCCTCTCGGCACTCAAGGACGAGCGCGTCGTCGCCTCCAAGTTCCTCAAGGGCCCCAGGAAAAAGCCCGTCGGCGGCGACCGTGCAGCCTTCATTGAGAACGTGCGCCGCGCCCTCTACTGCTCCAAGATCATCTCCTACGCGCAGGGCTACATGCTGCTCCGTGCCGCCGCAAAAGAGAATGGCTGGAACCTCAACATGGGCGGCATCGCCCTCATGTGGCGCGGTGGTTGCATCATCCGCAGCGCCTTCCTCGGCGATATCAAGGCCGCCTTCGACAAAAAGAAGAAGCTCGACAATCTGCTCCTCGACAAGTTCTTCTCCCGCGCCGTCAACAAGTACCAGGCCTCATGGCGCAAGGCCGTCACCGCCGCCATCAAGCTCGGCGTGCCAACCCCGGCCTTCTCCACAGCCCTCGCCTTCTTTGACGGCTACCGCGCCGGACGACTGCCCGCCAATCTCCTCCAGGCCCAGCGCGACTACTTCGGCGCACACACCTACGAGCGCGTCGATCAACCCCGCGGCCAATTCTTCCACACCAACTGGACCGGCCACGGCGGCCGCGTCTCCTCCACCACCTACACCGTCTAGAAAGAATCGGCGAGCTAGCATCCCGCCGAACACCGAAACTCAATCAACAAAAAGGCCAGACTCCCACAAGGGACCTGGCCTTCCATATTTATATCCCGCAGTTGATTGAAAAACTGTGCTCCATTCATCGCGGCTTTTCGCGATGAGTGGGCGGCGCAAAAACTCTCCCCAGCGCTTTGTATCAGGGCACGACTCCCCTGGGTCCCCGGCGAGCGAACTTCACTCGCTCGGGCGGCCGCAGACAATTCAAAGTAAGTATCCTCCGGCATAGCCGAAGGCTTTAGCTTTGGTGGCCGCTCAAAGGGGCCAGTGGAAGAGCACCATCTCGGTTGCAGCTCATCGCCCGCGCCGTAGGCGCACTGTAAATTAGCCCAGCGCTTCAGCGCTGGGTGAGCGCAAACAACATTGCATTCGGAGTGCCGTAGGCACGGTGCTAATGCCCCTACTCCTGCTCACGATTTTGCCTGAAAAATGCGAGAGCAGAAACCGGGTGCGACTCCCGTAAAAGTCAAACTTCTACTGCCACCCCGGCAAAGCCGGGGGTTCTCCCGTTTGTAATAGGACGGGCTTCGGCCCCCGAGAAAACACTCGATCCAACCAGCCCTATCGCCCGCCTCCCGCTCTCCCGCTCGGCATCTGTAGTTGCACCTGCTTATATCCAGCCGGAACCTCAAAGTGCGAAGGATCAACCGGAGCCGATGAAAAATTTGACGTAGTAATCTGCGTCTCCATCAGGATCGCGCTCGTCTGCTGCGCTTGCGCACTGTTATTGTTCTGGCTGTTGTCCTGGTCAGCATTCTTCTTCTTGCCAAATCCAAACGGCATCATCGAGCCAATCGCCGACTTTGCAATCTGCCCTCCCGTCGGTGCCGGCTGCTCGGCCGGAAGCGGAGCCTCTGAGGCCGAGGGCAGCGGTTGCCCGTTCATCGTCGTTCCCATCCGCATCACCTGCATAATCGGAACGCCCTTCAGCTTCTGCATCTCCACAGCCATGTCGCTCATCGCCTGTCCTGCCGCGGGATTCTGCGCCAGCATCTTGCTGAAGTCAAACCCAAGGCCCATCGTCGAATCGCTCATCTTGGCCGCAAACCGCTTGTAAAATTCGCGCACCTGGTCGTAGCCCGGAATCGCCGGCACCATCCACATGTCATTGGTAATGGCCATGCTCCCCTGCTGCTGCGTCTGCGTATCCGTTGCGTTCATCATCAGCGTCATCACCGCTTCGCTGCTGTCGAGTCCGCTGATTTGCTTTTGCACGCCAGTATTGCGCACCTTCACGTCAAAGCTCATCTTCACGTTCTGCGCATCAGGTTTGGCCGCGGGCTGCGCCGGCTGCTGTGCCGCCTGCTGCTGCATCTGCGCTCGGGCATTTTCCATCGCCTGCTTCATCTGCGCAAACGTCGTCACCGTGTACGTCTTCTTCATCACATCGATCTGCGTCATGGTTTCCTGGTCCAGATCGATGATCTCAATACTTTCAGGCGATACATTCGCAAGCCGATTGTCTTTCAGGTAGATGGTTGAAACTATCGGGTCGCCCATATGGCGCGCCTGCGAGCTGAACACGCCCACAGTCTTCATCATGTGCAGCAGCGAGCCACCGGTCATCTGCGTGGTTTGTTGATACGTGTAGTCGCTGGCAAATGCGGTCGTCGACAGTGCCAGGGTGAGCGAGAGCAGAGCGTGCTTCATGCTGGGGAACATGGAACTGCCTCCATTTCAATTTTTTTTTGAGGTCAACCGAGCGGCCAACCCTAGAGGGCCCGAGTTGCCCGAAGTCTATCCATCCATAGAGTGCGAGTCAAGCGGCCTGCGTTACAAGCCACCCGAAGAACCAACCTCGGAGAAATGCGGGGTTTCAACGTCGGAGGGAGGCGGGGGTTTAAACCCCCGCAAAAGCTCAAGGAACAAGACCGGCCTTCAGGCCCGGGTTTTTGGGTCGACCGGGGATCTCCAACGACCGATCCCCCGAACAAAAAAGCTGGAAGCTAAAAGCTAGAAGCTAAAAGCTGGAAGCTCAAAGCCAAAAGCTGCCCCCCTTAAACCAACTTCTTCTTCCACAACCCTTCCATCTGCTCCAGCGTCCGCCCCTTCGTCTCCGGCACAAACCTCCACATGAACAACGCCGCCAGCACACTCATCACGCCATAGATCCAATAAGCGAACCCATGCTTGAAATGCGCCACCAAATATGGATTGTCATCGAGAATCGGAAACGTCCAGCTCACCAAATAATTCGCGATCCACTGCGCCGCCACCGCCACGGCCATCGCCTTGCCGCGAATCTGGTTCGGGAAAATCTCGCTCAGCAGCACCCACGTCACCGGCCCCCACGAAACGGCAAAACCAGCCGTGTACACCAGCATGGCTACCAGCGCGACCATGCCCTTGCCGCCCAGCCAGAAGTCCGCACCCAGTGCGATCATGCTCACCGCCATCACCAGCGCTCCGATAATCTGCAGCGGCTTGCGGCCAAAGTGATCCACCGTCAAAACGGCGACCACGGTGAAAACAAGATTCACCGCGCCCACAATAATCGTCTGCATCAGCGAGGCATTGGTCGACATCCCCATGCCTTTGAAAATATCCGTCGCATAATAGAGCACCACGTTGATGCCCACAAACTGCTGGAACACCGACAACGTGATACCGATCAAAACCAGCGGCACGCCAAACGAAAACAAATCGCCCGAGTGATGTTCTGCGAACGACGCGCGAATCTCGTTCAGCTCCTGTTCGCGTTCTTCCGGCGTCACCAGTTTCGTCAGCACCGCGCGCGCGTCCGCTTCTCTTCCCTTCATCATCAGGAACCGCGGCGTCTCCGGCACCAGCAGCAGCAGTAGCAGGAACAGCGCCGCTGGAATCGTGCCCGAGAGGAACATGTAACGCCAGCCAATCGTGTTCAGCCACGTATCGCCGCTCCCCGTCTTCGAAATTCCAAAGTTCACAAAGTAAATCACCAGCATCCCGAAGATGATGGCGAACTGGTTCCACGCCACCAGGTTTCCCCTCACCTTGGGCGGCGCAATCTCCGCGATATACATGGGCGACAACATCGAAGCCAGCCCCACACCTATGCCGCCAAGGATGCGGTAGATCACAAAGTTGATCATGTATCCCGGTCCGCCGTGCCCGATCGGAGCAAAGGGAAACTCTGGCGCAGCCGCCCCCAACGCTGAGATCAGAAACAGTACCGCGGCAATCACCAATCCGCGTTTGCGCCCGATGCGGGTGCTCACCCAGCCACCGGAGATTCCGCCGATGATGCAGCCGATCAACGCGCTCGATACCACAAACCCGAGCAGCGAGTTCGCAGCATTGGCCTGGGCGGGGTTGGCCAGGTCCGCAAAGCGCGGATCGATAAAGTAAGCCTTCAGACTGCCCACCGCGCCGTTGATCACGGCCGTGTCATATCCAAAAAGCAATCCCCCCAACGTCGCGATGAGGGTCAACAAAACAACATACGGGTTTAATTTTGACATGGTCTTCCTTGCAATTACAGGTAGGCTGAAGGTGAAGTCTCCAGATCGTGTTCGTTCAAAAATGCCAATCGGAATCCTTGCAAGAATACCCTATTCGATCAATGGCCGGATGCCGAAACGATCCGAAAATAAGCCTGGGCCTTAGCACTGTGCCCCTCAATTCATCGCGGCTTTTCGCGATGAGTGGGCGGCGCAAGAACTCTCCCCACCGTTTTGTATCAAGGCACGACTTCACAGCCCGCCGAAAAACTCACCTTCCCGCGCGGTATGTATCAGTAGTCCACCGTCATCGCAGAACCGCAGGGAATGAAACAGGCCGATGCGGCCTCGGTTTCGCGGAGGGAGCATCGGCGGGGTACCCACAACGTGGGTCGAGGCCCCTGGAAGAGCAAAGCGATAACGCGGGCCTTTAGGCCCGGGCCTTTTCTTCGCCCCTGGCATTGCAGAACCCGCCGGGTGCCCAAGGTCCCTCGTTCGCCGCGCCGGACGGACCGGGGACCGAAGCTAAAGTGAAGCTAGAAGCTTTCTTTTCTAGCGCTCCCTGATCTTAGCCACCAGCGACTTGTAAACAGTCCCGGGCGCAAGCAGAATCTGGTGCGGCACCCCGGCTGGCACAATCACCACATCCCCCACGCCGATTGTCTTCGATTCCCCGCCCGCCACACTCGTGCCCCGCACCTCTCCATTTGTTCCCGGCTTCGGATCCACAAGCGACCCGCCAGTTACCAGCGTCGCACTGCCCTCTTCCACAATCATCAGGTCATCGAAATTGTGATGCAGTTCGCCAACGCCGCTCGCCGTTCGTACTGAAAGCATCAGTCCGAGATTGCCATACGTCGCAATGATCGGGCCTGCGCTCCCCGTCGGTTTCGCCTGCGGAACCAGCTCCGCCAGTTGCCCTTTGATATCCGCCGCCGGAATCGCCAGCGCCCTGTCTCGCTGCAGCATCACCGTAGGAGTGCCAAGCGCCAACGCCGCCACCACCGTCATCACCGTCTTCATTTCCCCGCCCCTCCCCTCCTTAAATTCCTGCTCGCACTTCTAGTCTCATTCGTCAGCCCGGCTCTTTCGTTCCCTCTCCCTCGTTCCCTTGGTCCCTTGTTCCCCTGGTCCCTGGTCCTTGACCCCTGACCACTGACCACTGATCACTGATCACTGACAACTGACAACTGATCCCTGACCACTGACGACTGATCACTGACCACTGACCACTGACAACTGACCCCTGACCACTGACCACTGATCACTGATCACTGACAACTGACAACTGATCCCTGACCCCCTGCCCCCCCCGCCGGGTGCCCCCGGTCCCTCGCACTTGGGGACCGGGGAATGAATACAGCCCACGAGAAATCCGCACCATCTTCGGTGGGACAACAAGCACCCAACCTGAAAGCCTTTCTAATCCCTAATCCCCAATCCCTAATCCCTGCCTTTCTGTTCCCTGTTCTTCTAATCCCTAATCCCTAATGCCTAATCCCTGCCTTTCTGTTCCCTGTTCTCTGTCCCCGCCGGGTGCCCCCGGTCCCTCGCACTTGGGGACCGGGGAATAAAGGGCGAAATCCGCTCAATTTCCGACGCTTCAAAGCACGCAAAACAGGCCGAAATGACGTCAAAAAGCCGCAAAAAGTGCGCTAAAAGCGCCTTTTAATGCGCAAAAAACACGCATTTAGCGTGTTTTTGGGTAATTCTATGGTTCCACTGGCTCTTAAACGGAACTTTCCTGGGTTATGAAACACTCAATTCGCAACTTTTCTGGGGTAAGTATCTCGAAAATCGTAACCACTTGGACGACCATTTCGACGTGTTTCGTAACCATTTAAGCGACCATTTCACCCTGTTTGGGTCGTATATTTGCGAACATTCAGCAGGTTTTGTAACCCTGAATGGTTCCATTTCACGCTGATTCGTAACCATCTAGACGACCATTTCGCACTGTTTCGCAACCATTGAGACGAACGTTTAACGTTGTCGAAGTACCACAAATGGTTCCACTTATCGCCCAATAAGTGATCCGCCTCACCCCCCCCAAACCCCCCAAAACAAAAATCGCATCCCCGCAAACAAGAAAACTGACCACTGATCACTGACCACTGTTCTTGACAATCTCTTAGATTAGATAGAGTCTAGATTCCGTGGATCCCGACGAGATCAAGCGGTCTTTGGAGACGAGCGGCTTGCGCTGCACTCCGCAGCGCTTCGGCGTCATGGCTTTCCTGATGGAGCACGCCGGACATCCAACCGCCGCCGAAATCTTTGAGGGCGTTAATCGCCTCGACCCGCGTTCCTCCCGCGCCACTACCTACAACAATCTGCGCGACCTGGTACAGGCAGGACTCGTACGCGAAGTGGCCGTCGAAGGCCGCGCCGCGCGCTTCGATGCCAGGGGCCTGCGCCATCACCACTTCATCTGCGACCGCTGCGGCAAGGTCGAGGACGTGGAATGGTTCCGCGTTACCCGACCTGCCTCCAGATCCCTCGGCAAACGCATCCTTCGCGAATGCGAATTGATTCTCCGCGGCCTCTGCGCCAAATGCGCTCCACGCCGCGCTTCAACCTCTGTTTCGTAGTTCTTAAGATGCAGTCGTATCTTCGTTAACACTCACCACAGCAGCGGGGCGCCTGCCCCGGAAAACAAGGAGCAAATCAAATGTCAAGCGAAGCTAAATGCCCCGTAATGCACGGCGCTCGCCCCCAATCTGCGGCGGGCTCTGCGGCCAATGCCAACTGGTGGCCCAATCAATTGAATCTCAAAATCCTCCACCAGCACTCTTCCCTTTCCGATCCCATGAGCAAGAACTTCGATTATGCCAAAGAGTTCAAATCGCTAAACCTCGATGCACTTATCAAAGACCTTCATGCCCTGATGACCGACTCGCAGAGTTGGTGGCCTGCCGACTACGGGCACTATGGTCCGTTCTTCATTCGCATGGCGTGGCATAGCGCAGGCACCTACCGCATCGGCGATGGCCGCGGCGGAGCCGGCTCAGGCCAGCAACGCTTTGCCCCGCTCAACAGCTGGCCTGACAACGTCAGCCTCGACAAGGCGCGCCGCCTGCTCTGGCCCATCAAACAGAAATACGGCCGAAAAATTTCCTGGGCCGATCTCATGATTCTCGCTGGCAATGTTGCGCTCGAGTCGATGGGTTTGAAGACCCATGGCTTCGGTGGCGGACGCGCTGACGTATGGGAGCCGGAGGAAGACGTCTACTGGGGACCGGAGGGCAAGTGGCTCGCTGACGAGCGCTACTCCGGCCAGCGCCAGCTCGACAATCCTCTCGGCGCCGTGCAGATGGGCTTGATCTACGTAAACCCGGAAGGTCCGAACGGAAAGCCGGATCCACTGGCGGCGGCCATCGACATCCGCGAAACATTCGCGCGCATGGCGATGAATGACGAAGAGACCGTTGCGCTGATTGCCGGCGGCCACACCTTCGGCAAAGCCCACGGCGCTGCCGATCCCAACAAGTACGTCGGGCCCGAACCCGAAGCCGCGCCCATCGAGCAACAGGGACTGGGCTGGAAGAATTCTTTCCGCTCGGGCAAGGGCGTTGACACCATCAGCAGCGGCCTTGAAGGCGCATGGACCCAGAGCCCGGCGAAGTGGGACAACGATTACCTAGAGAACCTTTTCAAGTACGACTGGGAACTGACAAAGAGCCCCGCTGGTGCACAGCAGTGGGTTCCCAAGGGCGGGGCCGCAGCCGGCACGGTTCCCGATGCCCACGACAAGAAGAAGAAGCATGCGCCCATCATGTTTACGACGGACCTGGCGCTCAAGATGGACCCGATCTATGCGCCAATTTCGAAGCGCTTCTACGAGAATCCGAAGCAGCTTGCAGACGCGTTTGCAAAAGCGTGGTTCAAGCTCACGCACCGCGACATGGGACCCATCGCCCGCTACCTGGGCCCGCTGGTTCCCACCAAGCCGCTCATCTGGCAGGACCCCGTTCCGGGGGTGGATCACTTGCTTGTCTCGGAACGGGAGGTTGTTTCACTCAAGGCCAAAATCGTCGCGTCTGGGCTGTCCATTTCGCAGCTGGTTTCACTTGCGTGGGGCTCTGCTTCGACGTTCCGCGGTTCTGACAAGCGCGGTGGAGCGAACGGCGCGCGCATTCGGCTGGCTCCGCAAAAGGACTGGGCGGTGAATCAGCCCGATGTTCTGGCCAAGGTTCTCAAGAAGCTGGAGGCCATTCAGAAGGACTTCAACAAGACGCTCAAAGGCGGCAAAAAGGTATCACTCGCCGACGTCATTGTTCTTGGCGGCTGCGCAGCTATTGAGCAGGCCGCGAAGAATGCCGGACTCAACGTCAAAGTTCCCTTCACGCCGGGGCGCACGGACGCTTCACAGAAGCAGACGGATGTGGAGTCGTTCGCCGTACTCGAACCGAAAGCGGATGGTTTCAGAAACTATCTCAGCGGCGGACAAACAACCAGCGCTGAAGAATTGCTGGTCGATCGTTCGCAGTTGATGAGGCTGACCGCTCCGGAAATGACTGTTCTGGTGGGCGGCCTGCGCGTGCTTGGTGCGAACTATCGCCAGTCAAATCAGGGGGTTTTGACCAATCGGCCCGAGACGCTGACGAACGATTTCTTCGTCAACCTGCTCGACATGAATACGGAATGGAAGCCGTCCGCGGCTGAAGGCGTGTTTGAAGGGCACGATCGAGCGACGGGCAAGATCAAGTGGACCGGCACGCGCGTAGACCTGGTCTTTGGTTCAAACTCGCAACTCAGGGCCATCGCTGAAGTGTATGCAAGCAACGATGCGAAGGGACCGTTTGTGAAAGACTTCGTGGCTGCGTGGACGAAGGTGATGAATGCCGATCGCTACGACCTCAAAAGCAGGGATTAGGGATTAGGGATTAGGGATTAGAGATCAGGGATTAGCCACCCCAGCGAGCAAAGATCGCTCGCCGGGGACCCCGGCAGGGATTAGAACTCTTCGCGCGGGCCGGATTTCGGCTCGCGCGATTCTTTTTCCGCTGTCAGATTCGACGCGTGAGAGGACTCGAAATTTCGGTGCGCATTTTGCGCGCACGGAGTTTTCCAGCGGCTGTGACGAGCTGATTTGCGCGCGAAATCGCGCATGAGAGGCTACGGTTGGGCAGGTGCGTGTGCGGGATATTGAATTCTCGTGTCCCACACGACGGTTTCTCAAGGAAATCACGCGTACTAGACGACACTCGATGCGCTTAAGGTGCACTTTTGGTCGTTTTTGGCTGCTTTTTGACGTATTTTAGCGAGTTTTAGCGCAAGCTGAAAACAGAGGTCGAGGAGCAAGGGACTAAGGGACTGAGGGACGCAGGGGCTGAGGGCGCGGCTGCTGGCTTCTAGCTTTCAGCTTTCAGCTCACGGCCTCTCATTGGTGGGATGGTGGGTGTGGTATCCGTGGTCCCTCCGCCACGGCGGACGAGGGACCGGGGGCACTCGCATTGTGCTTAGAGACCGGGGCCGCCCGCCGGAAGCCCCGGAATCAAAACACGAGCCAGCCGGGCCATGCAGGCACGATAGCACCCCGGATGGGGAATAGGGATCATGTCGCCCTATTTCCCAGAGGTCGAGGAGCAAGGGACTAAGGGACTGAGGGACGCAGGGGCTGAGGGCGCGGCTGCTGGCTTCTAGCTTTCAGCTTTCAGCCCTCAGCTGACGGCCTCTAATTGGCGGTATGGTGGGTGCGGTATCCGCGGTCCCTCCGCCGCGGCGGACGAGGGAACGGGGGCACTCGCATTGTGCTTAGAGACCGGGGCCGCCCGCCGGAAGCCCCGGAATCACAACACGAGCCAGCCGGGCCATGCAGGAACGATAGCGCCCCGGATGGGGAATTGGTATCATGTCCCCCTATTTCCCTGATTTCCCTGGGGGCATCCGGCAATTGAAGTATTGATCTTCTGTTTCTATTCTTAACCAAGTGTGCGTGCCATAATATCGTCATCTGTGGCAGGGAGGTGCTTATGGGCAAACCCGAAAAGCTGTTCGTCGAGCAACATCAACGCGGTTGGGCGGTGAAGCAGGAGAACGCCGAGCGAGCCAGTGCTGTGAAGCCTACGCAGGCTGAGGCCATTGCCCGAGCAGAAGAGATCAATCCAAATGCGGAGCTTCATATTCAAGGATTGAATGGAAAATGGAGAAGGAAGATGCCCTACGATCCCGAATAGGACGCAAATAATGGCGCGCCCTACTCGAGGAATTTCTTCAGAGTGATTGCCATTGAGGTGTGGAGGGATTTTCGGATGAGCCGTCTAAAGGGATACGGGTTATCGCGACGACTTTAACCAGATTTCGACGGTCTCTGAGTAATCTAGAAAAGTTAGGTCCTTGGGTAGGCGCCTTAGCTTTTTACAGATTTTAGGCAAGTCCCTCACGAACCGTTTGTAGCGCGCCGCAATCTCCGCGCCCCCTGGTAAAGCGCCGATCTTGGAGACGTTTGCCAACCAGTTGCGTATCTCCTTGATGGCAGTTTCAGGCTTGCCCTTGTGTGTATGAATATCCTGTCCTGAGATATCCGAAAATGAGGCTCGATATCGGTACGGCTCGCTATCGATGATCAGGGATCCCTTCATTTTCTGCGCCTTGGCGCCGAAGAATCTACATCCAAAGTAAAGGCCCAATTCAAACGGCATGTTAAATCGTGGGAGTTTAGTCCCCGCGCTAAGCTTTACAGATGAAATATCGTGGATCCCATAAGGGCACTCCTCAATAATGCGAATAATCTTCGAAAGCCGCGCTTCACCGGCGTCATCTGCCTCAAGAGCGCAGCGTGCAACGAAGCCGACATCGTAAACCGTGAACACAATGGCATCAAAGATCGGCTTGTAAGTACCGTCGAAGGGGCAATTAATGAAAACGTGATTTCTGCGCAAAGGCACTCGTCATTCTCTTTCCAAGCGCTTACGAATGACGCCCGAAACCGCTTTCTCTATCAACTTCGTTCCAATTGCGCTCTTTCGGGGTGGCGTTTGCACCAAAGGAAGCCCGTGAACATCTTGCCAACGCATTGAGCCATCGCGACCATGCACGACGATCTGACCCGCTGAAGATCGTAGAACGAGCTTCCGTGCGGCGTCGATCGCTTGCTGCTGCGTGGGGAATACGCCGTACAAATGTGGCTCTCTACGACCAGTCAATGCCTTGAACTGACCAATCGCCTTCGTTCCAGTAGACCGCATCGCACGGGCATGTTCGGCGGAGCGCTTCCTTTCAAAGAATTGATTGTCTTTCTTCGCGACGAAGACGGGGATACGTTCTCTCTTGATGACCCATCCGTCACCACTGGGAATAACGTGTGTGGTTTTCGTAGCCATAATGCCGACCACCCTCTTCTGGAATTATAACTATATTCTGATTATACTGACCCTCACTTGTGACTGGGTGCCCCAGACGTTGCTAGGGACCTGGGGCACCCTGCGTCACTATATCGGGGGACCGCCGAAGCCAGGCGCGGCGTGAATTGGAGAGAGCAATACCCCGTCTGCGGTTATTGTCGGGCTAAAGATCCCTGCGGTGAGGTCTCGGCCGAGAGAACGGAAAGCAATGCGCCTCTCCCGAACATTGCACCTTGCAATGTCGTCCTCGAACCAATTGAAAAGCCAGCGGCCGGTGTCCACGGCTTTCTGAGCTTTTCCGCGTTCACCGGGGCCGATCCGGTACCCCCCATGCACGATCTTGTGCCTAAGGTCGCGTGTCTCCTTGAGAGTCTTGAGTGACGCCGCAGATGCATTGCGGCCAGTTAGCTTCTGGTACCTCTTAACCCGTTCATCGAAACGCATCCTCGTATCTTTGAGGAACTTCTCGGCCGCTGGTTTTCCGCTGGCCGACTCCACGGCTTTCCCTGAGACAGCCTCAACGATTACCTCAATAGCGGTCGTAACGCGCCGGACTGCGCCAGAGTAGTCCCCCCTTTCCATGAGATTCAATGCGTCCAGTAATTCAAATTCGCCGGCGGTCGCGACAAGCGAAAGCTGAGATTGAAGGTCGCTTGCCTCGATAAGTTTGTACACCTCCGGCTTTTCTGACAAAGCTACGGACTTAAAAACGAACGGTTTGCCATCCCATTCTCTATAGCTAACAAGCGTGCTGGTTTTCGAGTGCCCATCCCTTTCGATGCACCAATGCGGTACATCCCAGGGCGAGACTTCAAAAGCGAAGTAGTCATAGGTAGAGAGACGATACGCTTTCAATAACGTATTGATGACCGGTATGTGGGCTCTGCAGAGTTCCGAAAGATAATGCTTGGCCTCGTTCGCCCTGGGTATTCCTACTTCCCCTGCAGCGTTCCAGACATCCTCGTTGCACCTGCTCTCCACTTTTAGGTAGGTCTTGCACTTTCTCCACATATATGGTCCGTTAGGGCGTGCGGCCATCGCCTCTCTAACCCTTGGAGGCAGGTCCTCGTTCTTCTTGCGGGGTCCACAATAGCCAACCGACATCCGAGAGTCCGTGGACTCCCCAAAGAAGAGTTCATAATAGTCATCGTGGATGACAACTTTGAATTCGTGGCCCCCGTATGTAACGGCCATCGTCGCGTCGTCCACCATGAGCCAGAACGGGAGTTCAGTCCAGAGACGAACGACGATCCAAGGTGCATTCCAGTTAAGGCCGTCACCAATCATGTAGTGTTCCGGAATTGGCGGGGTAGGAATTGGCTCTCCGTGGTGTCCCGATGCTCTCGACAACATCATGCGTAGCTCCGAGCTCCGATCATTGTGAACAGTGTACTGCGGAGGGTTAGCGGTCAGGTCGGAAGTAATTCGGGCCTGCCTTGGCGAGGATAGAGGGGAAAAGGGGGGACATGATACCTATTCACAACAATTCCAGCTGTTCGGGGCATTCGGCTTTGATCGCCGTTTTGCGGCCTGGAGCGCGGCGCGCGATCTTTCGGCCCAACAGGCTTTCAAGTCCAGTGACAAACTCAGGCGCTCCCAGTGGGCGGCCCGCTTCGTGGTCGCCGTCCTCAAAGAAGATGGCCTCGCGCCGGTTGGCACGCTGGGTCACATGATGCGGAAGCCCCGGAGCTTTTCGTGTTTCGCCGATCGCGGCGGATGTCCTAGGCGCAGGCCTCGAATCGTAGCGGTATCCCCGGTCCCCGGAGGCGAGGGACCGGGGGCACCCTCATCGTGCTTAGAGACCGGGGCTACCTGCCGGAAGCCCCGGAATCACAACACGAGCCAGCCGGGCCATGCAGGCACGATAGCACCCCGGATGGGGAATAGGGATCATGTCGCCCTATTTCCCTATTTCCCCAGCATGCTGCAGGAGCGGGCGTCAGCGTTCGTCCATGACGAGCGGATGGTGCCTCAAATACAGTGCAAAAGCGAACTTGGCAAGATGAGGAGATCCCCGCTGGGGGATTAGGAAATTCCGATTTTTGGGGTTAGAGAATCCCCATTTTGGAATCAATTTTAATGATTTTCCAATATCAGGAATTCCGGACTGCCTTATCCACAAAAACCCCCTTTTGCGACGTTGACCCTGCCCTAAGCTCTCCTTAGAGTCAAGATGCGGGTGGCAAGTTTGGTGCTGTGCAGACGGCGTTTCGGCGCTCGATGCGTCGAAACATCCACACTCGCACGCGGGCCGATTAAGACGGAGTAAGAATGCTGAAACTAAAGAAGATCCACGTCCTGGGATTCAAGAGCTTTTGCGACCGCACGGAAATCTCCGTCGCCGGAACGGGCATTGCTGTGGTGGTGGGGCCGAACGGATGCGGCAAGTCGAACATCCTGGACGGAGTGAGCTGGGTGCTGGGCGAACAGAGCGCCAAATCGCTGCGCGGCACGCACATGCAGGACGTGATCTTTGCGGGAACACGCGAACGCAAGGCGCTGGGCATGGCCGAGGTGACGATCACGATGATCGATCCCGACGCCTATGAAGGGCCGGTCGCCGTGGAGCCCGAGGTTGTTGTGGAGCACGACGGGCCCATGGACTGGGACGAGACGGAACTGCGGCGCGGCAAAGCAGCCGAGGCCGAAGAGATCATCAACGCCGAGCAGCCGGGGCAAGTGATCGAAGACGACGAGCAGGATGAGACGCGCACAACGGGTGAGGGTCCGCAGGCCGTGGTGCTGAAGATTCGTCGGCGCAGGTTTCAACGCACTCCGCAGAAGGGCGAGGTGGTGATTACGCGGCGCCTGTTCCGCACGGGAGAAAGCGAATACCTGCTGAATGGCAAGCTGTGCAGGCTTCGCGACATTCAAGATATTTTTATGGGCACGGGCCTGGGCCCGGAGAGCTACGCGATCATCGGCCAGGAGCGCATTGGACAACTGCTGAGTTCGAAGCCGCACGACCGCCGCGCCATTATTGAAGAAGCTGCCGGGATTACGCGCTTCAAGACGAAGAAGCGCCTGGCGGAGTTGCGGCTTGAAAGCGCCAAACAGAACCTGGCGCGCGTGGATGACATTTTTGAAGAAGTGACGCGGCAGATGAACTCCTTGAAGCGGCAGGCGGCCAAGGCCGAACGGTTTGCGGCGGTGCGCGATGAGTTGCGCGGGAAGTTGCGCGTGGTGCTGGCCAGCCGCATGGCGCTGATGGATGCGGACCAGTCGCGATTGAACGAGGAGATCGCTTCACTCACGGAGCGCATCAACACATCGGCCGTCGAGATTGGCGCACTCGAAGCGAGCCAGCACTCGCTAACCGAGCGCGGATACGAGTTGGACAAGGACGGCCACGACGCACAAAACCGCGCCAATGACGCCGCGCTTGAGCTGGAGCGGGCGATTGCGCGCGAGCACAGCAACACGGAGCGCGTAGGTGAACTGGAAGCGCGCATTGCGGCCTCGGGCGCCGAGCTGGAGCAGACGCGCACGCAGCTGACCGGGATTGCCGAAGAACGAAAGCAGCAGCGCAGCTTTCTGGAGAGTGCTGCGGGCGAGGCCAGCGAGTTTCGCCACAAGGTGGAGGCGCGTCAGCAGGAAGCGCGCACCGCGGCTGAAGAAGTGTTCAACGCCGAGCGGCAGTTGGAGCAAGGCCGACGCCACACCATGCAGTTGCTGACACTGACGGGCAACGCACGCAACTTTACGGCACAGGGCGAAGAGAGCCTTGCGGCTCTGGAACGCGAGGCAGAGCGGCTGCAATCGGAGATTGGCCAGGCTCGCAACGAGCAGGAAAACCTGGGCGTGGAGAGCGGGCAGGCGCGGTTGCGGTTTGAGTCCGCGGGTGATGAGCTGAAGCGGCTGGAGAGCGAAATTGCCGCTTTGCGCGAGCAGCTGCAGACCAAGCGCGCTGACGAGAGCGCGAAGCGCGCTGAGGCTAATCATTTGCGCGGCGAGCAGGCAGCAACTGCCGGGCGCAGGGATTCGCTTGAAGCGCTGATCAAGAATCACAGCTACTCCACCGACACGGTGCGGCGGTTACTGAAGCCGGGTGCGCTGGGCCAGAACACTGCACCGGTGGGAACGCTCGCTGATTTTCTTGAGGTGAGCGGTGCGTACGAAGGCGTGGTGGATGAATTTCTTCGCGAAGAGCTGAACTATGTGGTCGTGGAGAATTGGGGCGATGCAGAAGAGGGCGTTCGACTGCTGAAGACCGGGGACGGGCGCGCGACTTTCCTGATTCACTCTGACGCGCAGGGCGCGCTTTTTGAATCGGCGCCCGAAGTCGTGAACGAGCCTGGGCTGATGCCGCTGCGGGACGCGATCAAGGTGCTGAATGGACTGGGCCGCTCGCTTGAGACGATTCTGCCGAAGCTGCGCCACAGTTATCTGACAGAAAATCCCGACGACGCGCAAAGGCTTGCCACGCGCTATCCCTATGCGTACTTTCTTACGCCGGGCGGGGAGTGCTTCCACAATGCGACGGTGACCGGCGGCAAGCCGGCGAGCCAGGGCCCGCTGGTGCTGAAGCGCGATTTGCGCGAGGCCGAAAACAAGCTGGCGACTCTTGATGCAAACCTGGCGCAGGCGGAGACGGAAGCAGCGATCCTGGTGCGAACGATTGACGAGCTGACCACGCAGCTTGAGGCGCGCAGCGAACAGCGGCGGCTGGCGGAGACCGACGCAGCCAACCTGGGCGCGACGTTGAAGCAGATGGAGGGCGAAGGCCAGCGCATCGAGCGGCGTCTGCAGGACTGGAATCTTCAGGCTGCGCGCAACAAGGACGCATGCGAGGCCAAGCGCCAGACGATCGGCCAGAAGCGCGAGGAGATGGCGCGGCTTGAGGCCGAGCACGCGCAGGCTGAGGCGGGGCTGGATGCGCTGCAGAGCCAACTGGCGCTGCTGAGGCAGAAGCGGGAGCAATCGCAGCAGGAGGCCGCACAGGTAACGGCGGAGCTGGCGGGACTTGAAGAGCGCCGGCGCGGGGCTGAAGCTGCCTTCCAGCGCATTGACCGGCTGCATGCCGACCTGGAGCGGCGCGTGCTGGCCATTGAACAGCAAACGGCCGCGGCAGTGGCTGAGAAGGAACAGCGAATCGCCGAGAGCGCCCGGCTGACCGAGCAGCAGAAAGAACTGACCGCCGCGCGCGCTGAGGCGCAGGCCCTGATGCAAACCATCGCCGCGCAATCGCAGGCACTGCGCCAGCAATTGGCTGAGATGGAGACGCAGCTCAAGACCGGCCGCATCGCGCTCGACGAGTTGCGCGAGAATCGTGCCGGGCGTTCCAGTGAGCTCGCCAAGCTGCACTCCGATCTTGAGTATCTGGAGTCAAGCTGCCTGGCCGAGGTGAACGTGGAAGCCCAGGTGCTGCGCGACGACGCTGAAATCGTGCGGCTTCTCAACGACGAATTAATCGCCGAAGAAGAGGTGTGCCGCACGCTCAAGCAGCGCATCGAGCAGATGGGCCCGGTGAACATGATGGCGCTGGATGAGTACAAGGAGACGGCGGAGCGGCACGGATTCCTCGAAACGCAGCGCACGGATTTGATGGAGTCGATCGAGAACACGCAGCAGACGATCAAGGAAATCGATCTGATTTCGCGCACGAAGTTTGAAGAGGCTTTCGCCAGGATCAATGAGAACTTTGGCGTGGTGTTCTCGCGGCTATTCCAGGGAGGGCAGGCCTTTCTGCGACTCACCGATCAGGAGAACACGGCCGAGAGCGGACTGGAGATTGTGGCCTCGCCACCGGGCAAGAAGCTGCAGAACGTGCTGCTGCTTTCGGGCGGCGAGAAGTCACTGACCGCGCTGGCGCTGCTGGTGGGCATATTCCAGTTCCAGCCGAGCCCGTTCTGCGCGCTGGACGAAGTGGATGCGGCGCTGGACGAAACCAACGTCGGCCGCCTCGCCGACCTGCTGCATTCGCTGAGCAAGGAGACGCAGTTCCTGCTGGTGACGCACTCCAAGCGGATGATGCAGGCCGCGGACATGATTTACGGCGTCACGATGCAGGAGCCGGGCGTGTCGAAGGTGATCAGCGTACATTTGGCCAAGGATAAGCAGCGCGCTACGGCGTAAGAGCAGGGATTAGCCACCCCAGCGAGCAAAAATCGCTCGCCGGGGACCCGGGCAGGGATTATGGATTAGAAAAGGCGCGAAGGGGGTTGCTTCTCTTCCAGGTCCGCCCGCCGCGGCGGACGAGGGGCTCGCCACCCCAGCACCTGGGCACCCTCGGCGCCCTTTGTTGCTCCCTGTGCGTGGTGTCAATTTTTGTGATCGGCGCCAAGAAGACATTCGCAGATCCCTCGCTTCGTTCGGGATGACAGTGGCGGGTAGGTCCTGAGCCTGCCCTCAATTTTCCGACGGCTGCTCCATATGGTCAATGACGATGACGTCGACGGACTGCTTGTGAGTCTCGAGCTTGAGGCCGAGCTGCTCCGGGAGCGCGGCGAAGATGGATGGGGCCGCTGGTTGTTCAGGCTGCTCGCTCGCGCCCTGCGGTGGGGGGGCGTGGGGCATGGGCATGCGCATGCCCATCAAATTCATCTCATCCGGCATCCACGCGAGTTCGTAGTCGTATTTGCCCGTGAGCCCGGTCTTGTCCACGATAGTTACTCCCATCTGCTGAGAGAGCATCTGGACGAATGAGTCGATGGTGGCGCCGCGCCCCTTCATCGTGGTGCCTGACTGACTCATGGTCAACATCATGGGCGAGGCGGCTGGCGGCTGGCCGGGCGAACCGGGCTTATCGGGCGACTCGGGTTTATCTTTCGGGCCCGGCACGTTTGCGTCGGGATCTGCAGCGGACGCCTCTTTGAACTTTGGGCCGCCCTTGGCAACCACCAGCGTGTAAACATCGAGCTCCCGGTTTTCATGGTGAAATTTAAGCGCGCAACGTTCTTCGAGAGCTGGAATGATCATGGCCCATTGCTGCTGGCGCGTGAGCGTCTTCAATTTCGGCGCATCTTCAGGCGCGACTTTGGCATCGAGATCGATGCGGCTGGAGCGGACCCAGTCCGGCTCATTGAGTATGCGGTCGCGAGGAACGTCGAAGGCCATATGGATCAGCATGTCGAGTGTGCCGCCTTTGAAAACAACTCCATCGGGCACAGTCCCGAATTGAAACCCCATTCTCATCATGCCTTCGTCCTGGTGGGGACGGATGGAGACCACATCGAATTGCGGCAGATTCTTGAGGTCGGTGTTTTGAGCGCAGACAGTCGAGGTCAACAGCAGAAACGCGACAGTAGAAGCGATAGCTCGCATGCAAAAATGGTACACCGTTGGAACCATGACTCTGGGTAACAGGGGACGGTAACAGAGGGGATAGAGGGGGGACGATTGTAGTGAACCCCTATTTCCCGATTTCCAGTTAAGGGTGGCTCGCCGGCGAAGTCGGCAATCGTACCTCTAAGACGCTGTCACTTACTGACTGTAAACGAAGGTATATTATTGCAGTGCTACTAATATCCAGGGAAGCAGAGGAGACGCCGTGAGCACCGGTAAGCGGCTATGGTTGTTGAAGTGTGTCCTTCCTGCCTTATGCGTGTTCGGGCAAGCACAACAGAAGACGTTATTACTCGCATCCGGAGAGAGCCAGGGTAACTACACTAAATTGGCGAATGCCATTTCTCTTGTGGCAGAACAAAATGGCGTAAAGCTTCAACCTGTCTTATCCGCCGGATCAGTAGATAACATCAAGTTGTTGACTTCGGGACGTGCGGACCTTGCTTTGGTCCAGGGCGACGTAGCCGTGCGGGCAGTTCTGGGACACTTGCCCTTCTCCGATCCAATTACAAATATCGAGTTGCTGACACCTATCTTTACAGAGCCCATCCACATCCTGGTGAGGGACGATCTCTTCATTTTTTCCGTCGACGATCTAAAAGGCAAGGCAATAGCAATTGGTGTGGATGGTAGTGGTGGACAGATTACGTCCCGCTCCGTTCTGGAGGCGGCCGGCGTCTCAATAGGGGAGTTTCAGCCTCGCACCCTGTCCATGGAGCAGATCGTTCCCCAGTTTGCAGCGGAATCGATTGATGCAGCGATTATTACGAGCGCGATTCCCGTGAATGTTGTCGCGCAGACGCTGATCAATCGCGACGCCCGTTTGCTGGTACTTGACCCGAAGTTGATATCCCGGATGACAAGCGGTGGCAGCTACGTTGAGGCATATATTCCCGGACGAACCTATGCGGGTCAAGAAGACGATGTGCCAACCATCGGCACCCAGTGCCTTCTACTAGTTCGTTCTGACGTTGACCAGGCGAATGTCGTTGCATTGATGGGACTACTTAAGGCTCGGCGCGGAGAGATTGAACGTATCAGCGGAACCAAGATGGATCTGCTCTTCAGGACCGTTCCCGCTCAGCTTCCTATCCAGACTTATCCGGGGGCCAAGCGGTATATCTCCAAAGGATTCGGCATCTCATGGCTGTGGTTGATACCAGTGTTACTGCTTGGGTATCTTTGCGCAATTCTGATATTGAAGCGTAAACATGTTCGGCAGGCAACAACCAGTGTGGCAGACCTTATTGTCGCTATCTCTGCCTTATTTGGCGTTTGGGTTCTCGCGGCGCTTGGCCTCTACTGGTGTGAGCGCCATGTGAACGAGAACTTCGACACTTTTCCTAAATCGATGTGGTCGGTCCTTGTTTATGTTTCAGGAGGGTTTCAGGCGCGTGCGCCCAAAACGACCTGGGGCGAGCGAGTGGCGGTGTTCGCGATCATTGTCGGCGTAGCCCTCGTGGGTTGGGTGATTGCGGAGTTTGGTAAGCGATACATTTCGGAAGAGCTGGGGAAATGGATGGGGAGGATTCGAGTGCCAAGTCACCTCGCAAAACATATCGTTCTCATTAACTGGGACCATCGAGCGGAGCGCATGATCGAGCAATTGCGTGGACCGGATACGGAGAAGAAGTCAATCGTTGTTATCGCACACGGTCCCTCAGTGTTCCCTGGGAGACCAGGCTTTGAACGCTGCTACTGGATCTCAGGAGATGCTACTGACAGCAAGGTCCTAGAACAGGCACAGATTAAATCCGCCTCGTCGATCGTCATACTTGGAAATTGGCAGAGTGATTCAGTAAGTCAATTTGAACCGGATATCACCGATGCGAAGACTGTATTAGCGCTCCTCGTTCTGCGGGGATTCTGCGATACGCCAGTAACTGCCGAAATTCGCTCCACCAAGAACCTTGAAGCCGCACATACGGCAGGCAAGGGGGGGCCAACAGAGTGTGTGTGTGGAGAAAGCTTCGGCATCGATGTGTTGACCCAATGCGCATTTACGCCGGGACTCGCAGGGCTGTATCACACGCTGCTTACGTTCAGTCCGGATTCAGACGAGATATACAGGGTCAAGGTGCCCGAACAGCTTGTGAATCGGCGCTTCTCTGATGCGCTGCACTTCTATGCCAGCAGGGATTCAAAGGCTCGTGCCGTAATTCCAATTGCCATCTCACGCGGGATTGAAGTCTATCTGAACCCAGGGGATGAGTTTGGCCCCTTGAAGCAAGACGATCACATCTTTGTTATTTGCGACAATGAGGAAGCATTCTACCTTGCCACAAAGTCGAACAAATCAAGGATGTTTGAACAATCGGTTCGTGCTCGTATGTAAGCAACGCGCGGGAGCTGCAACGCCTTGAGATCATGTGGGCGCCCTCATCTGGATCGGGAGAGGTCACAGAGACCGTGGCCACCCGCATGGACGGCGCAGGTTCTCATTGCGTATCAGGCACCGCTTTCGAGCTCGTTGAACTCTCGAACCGCCCGGTACATGGCCAGAATGTTTTCCGCGGGCACATTGGCCATGATGTTGTGGACCTGCTGGAAGACGAAGCCGCCGCCGGGCGCGAGGATTCTGCACTGGGCGAGGACGTGCTGTCTGACTTCTTCCGGCGTTCCCTCGGGAAGGATGCGTTGCGTGTCGCAGCCGCCGCCCCAGAAGCTGAGGTCGAGGCCAAAGTCGCGCTTGAGTCCCTCGGCATCCATTCCACGACAACTGATCTGCACCGGGTTGATGGCGTCAAGCCCGGCATCGATGATATCGGGGAGCAACGGCCGCACCGCACCGCAGCAATGCAGCATGACTTTGACGTTGGCCAGTTGTTTGGCGCGCGCCCACATGAGCGCGTGACGCGGCTTGAAGAACTCGCGATACATGCGCGGCGAGATCTGCGGACTATTTTGCGCGCCCAGATCGTCGCCGAAGACAATCACGTCGATGGATGTGCCCACCGCGCCGAGGAAGCGCTCGAGATTGCGCAGATGGATTTCGACGAGGGCGTCAAGAAAGCGGTGTGCGCGCGCAGGATCTTCGCCGAGCATGGCCAGGAAGTTGTCCATCCGGTAGTAAAACTGGCCCATTTCAAGCAGGTTGCCACCGAAGAGGCCAAGAATGGCGCGATCGGTTCCGGCACGTAGAGCGCGCGCCCCCGCAGCCAGTTCGTCTGCGCCAGCGACGGAGGGACCTGGGCGGAGAAGCGATGCCGGTCCACATGTGCTCCGGGTAAAGCTCCTCGATGCGGGAGAGATCTTCTTCGCCGTCGAGAAATGGCCAGTACACCTGATCGAATACGATCGAGCCGTCGGGCATGCGGGCGATGATCCTGCCTGAAGGTGAGCGGAGAATCCAGGCCGTGCCCAGCTTCTCAGGCTGTGCCCACACCAGCATGCGGCAGGGCGAGCCGTCGGGCAGCGTCCATGCAGCCCAACACTTATCGTCATGGCAGAATCCACGGCCCAGTTCGATGGTATCGATGCCGAGCAGGTCGAGCACGTCGTCGTGCACGATGGCAAGCTGTTGCACTGGGTCGTAGACGTCAATCGAGCGGGGCTCCAGGCCGAGAGCGGCGCGAAGCCGGGGATATGCGATAGCCGAGATGCCCGACGACCTATATCCGGAGAGATCGACGGGAATGCGGTCGGGTTGGCGATGATTCAAGGATGACAGGACACGGTCTTTCGATGTCATTGCAGCACCCCCTCGATGCTTTGGTTCTCTCGGCTCAAACCGATCATAAGCGAGTTTCGCTGGCTTGCAGGGTGAATGGCGGGAGTCGAATAGCCAGCGTTGCGCCGCCTGAGCGGTTGGGAGGTTTTGGGCAAAAAAACACCCCCGAAGGATAACGTCTCTTCGGAGGTCTTGTAGTACTCCTTACACAAGATAAAGACGGGGACCAGTAGCCGGCACTGGAGGTCGGTAGCGCGCGGCTACTGGTGATCCCTATACAAACGAAGCTAGCCGCGGCTTCCCCTTTCCACTGCCGCCTCGTGTCGCCCGGCTCTAAGAGAGTTTTCTTACTCACTCTCTGAACCATGTTGACAATCGAAGTTTCTCCCATAAGGAAAGTTCGGACGGTGATGGCCGTCACACCTCTGTGTAACGCGGTTTCGAGGCGGAAGCTGGCGTGAAGAAAACCCTCTTTATGCTCTCTGCCGATTGTCTTTCAATCGGTATGCATCACGCGACGTACGGCAATTCGAAAGCGTTTTCGCTCACGGAGGTGGATTGACAAACACGGCGCATCGCCCGACAATCGGAGACTCAGTCTGTCTAAAGCAAGGACCTCTCCCGTGACCGCACTGCTCACGACCAATCTTGGCGACACTCCCCTGCTAGGGCGGGGAAAAGTGCGCGATCTCTACGCGGTGGGTGAGGCGCTGCTGATGGTGGCCACCGATCGCATCTCGGCGTTCGATCACGTGCTGGGCACAGGCATTCCGGGCAAGGGCAAGATCCTCACGCAGATCTCGCTCTTCTGGTTTGACTTGCTGAAGGACGTGGCGCCGAACCATATCCTCACCGCGGACGTGAACGAATATCCCGCCGAATTGCACCGGTATGCCGACCAGCTCGAAGGCCGCTCCATGCTGGTGCGGCGCGCAAACATGTTTCCTGTAGAGTGCGTTGCCCGCGGCTACCTGGCCGGCTCGGGATGGAAAGAATACAAGTCCGCGGGAACCGTATGCGGCATTGCGCTGCCCGCGGGCCTGCTGGATGGTTCGCAATTGCCTGAGCCGGTGTTCACGCCCGCCACCAAGAGCCAGGACGGAGCGCACGACGAAAACATTTCCTTTGCGGCGACCGAAGAATTGATCGGCAAAGACGATGCGAAGGAATTGCGCCGGCTGACTCTTGCGATCTATGGCAAGGCGCACCGGCACGCCCAGGCGTGTGGGCTGATTTTGGCCGACACAAAATTTGAGTTTGGCAAAATAGAGGAAGGCATTATTCTTGCAGATGAAGTATTGACGCCGGACTCTTCCCGCTTTTGGGAGGCTTCAGCGTGGAAGCCGGGCGGGGCGCAGGCCTCGTTTGACAAGCAGTACGTGCGGGATTATCTCGAGACCATCCATTGGAACAAACAGGCTCCGGCACCATCGCTTCCAGCCGAAGTAGCGGAGCGGACACAAGCCAAGTACCTTGAGGCGTTCCGCCGGTTGACGGGGCGGGAGTTGAGTTTATGAATATGCGGGGCACGGCATGACATGGGTGGATTGGGCGATCGTTTTTGTGCTTGCGGCTTCGATCGTGGGCGGCTTCATGCAAGGACTGCTCCGCTCCATCTGCTCGCTGGCAGGCTTGTTTCTGGGCCTTGTGGTGGCGGCCTGGAACTATGGCCGCGCCGGCACGATCCTGCAGCCCATGGTCCACAACGAGATGGTTGCGGACGCAATTGGATTTCTGTTGATTGCGCTTCTAGTGATGTTCGTGGCAAATCTTTTTGGGTCGGTAACGTCGCACGCCGTGCACAAGATGGGTCTTGGGTGTCTGGACCGGATTGCCGGAGGCGCCTTCGGATTTTTGCAGGGAGCGCTGATGGTCACGCTCATCATACTGGTGGTTGTGGTCTTCTTTCCGCAGGCACATTGGCTCGCGGAAGCAAGGCTGCCAAAGTTTTTCTTTGGTGTCTGTCACTTAAGCGCGCGGGTCAGTCCGACGGAACTTGCAGAGCGCGTTCGCAGCGGATTGCAGATGATGGAAGAACATGCTCCGCAATGGATGCACCCCGGAGCGGGGTAAATTTGATATAAACAATTGCATACCCAAAAGCGATAAGATGCAGCATTGAAGACTTGAAGAGGATAACGTGAAACGAGAACTGGATAGCCTGGTAACGCAAATGCACTCAAGCGGCATTCCTTATGAGGAGGCCGTGCGCGAGTTCAAGAGACAATACCTGCGCGAAGTGCTGGTTGCACACCGGGGAAACCAGTGCAGGGCGGCGGAAGAACTGGGCATGCACCGCAATACGCTGAGCCGCGCCATGGCGGAGCTGGGGTTGGAGCTTGCCGAAGTGCGTACAGGGCTCAAGCGTCCGGTCCGCAGCGAACGTCCTGTATTAAGCGCCTTCCGCCAGACCTATCGCCAGGGATGAGGCCCGGGGCCAGGCGGCGCAGTTCAACTTTGAGATGCTGACAACCCCACCGAGCCAGGAAGCACGCGTCGCCCTGATGCCAGGATTTACCTGGGATGGGCAAAATTCTTATCTGTTCGACATCGACGGCACGCTGCTGCGGAGCCGCGACCGCATCCACTTTAATTCCTTTGCCACGAGCGTCCAGCGGATCACGGGATTCGAGGTGAGCCTAGCCGGGGTCCCGGTGCACGGCAGCACAGACACCGCGATTCTGGCGGATGCGTGCCGGCAGGCGCAGATTCCCGCGGAAATTATCGAGCGGCACACCGAAGCGATTCTTGAGGCCATGCGTGAAGTGGTTGCCGAGCGTCGCAACGAGATGGATTTGCTGTTGATGCCCGGCGTGAAGCAGGTGCTGAGCCACTTGGCGGCAAAGGGCGCGCTGCTGGGCTTGGCGACTGGCAACCTGGAAGCCATTGGCTGGGTCAAGATTGAGCAGGCCGGTCTGCGCGAGTGGTTTCGCTTCGGCGGATTCAGCGATCACTTTGCGATTCGCTCGGAACTAATCGGACAGGCCGCCAGAAAGGCCCGGGAGATGGCCGGAGAGCGCGCAACGGTCTGCGTGGTGGGCGATACGCCGCGTGACATTGAGGCGGCGCGGGCAAATCGACTGCCGGTGATCGCGGTGGCCACCGGCAACTTCAGCTTTGATGAATTGCACAAGCATGAGCCGGAGGTCTGCGCGTCGTCGCTTGCTGACCTGCTGGCGCTGACGCAGGCCGCATCGTGAATAAGCGCCGGTCCAATTCGATTTCACTCCGCACAATGCATCGATTTGCGCTCGGGTGGCTCACGCTGCCTGCCGCGGCGCTCCTGCTTGTCTTCTACTGCGCGGGAGGACAGGCGCAAACGGCGTCGGCTGGCGACGGCCTGGAGGCTCAAGCTGCGCAGACCCTCCCCGCACGGGCATCCGCAGCGCAGAGTGCAGTCGCTGCCGGCGACGAGGCCAAACTGCCCCGCGACAGCGACCGGCGGCGTGCGGCGAAGCTCTACCTGAGCGCCAGCAAGCTCTTCATGGACGAGCGCTATGAAGAGGCGATCCACGACTACGACCAAGCCGCAAGGCTGGACGGGACCAATGCGAATTACCGGCTGGGCGGGGAAATTGCGCGCAGCCACGCAGTGACGGCATTGATCCAAACCGCTGCCAAAGACCGTCTGCGCGGGAACGCGGCCGGCGCACGCGCGGCGCTGGCAAAGGCCCTGCAGATCGATCCCAGGAACATTGAGGCCACGCAGCACCTGTATGAATTGGGCGATGATGCCGCGCGCATGCAGCCAGCCTCGCTGTACGAGCAGGACGCGAAGGGCGCGGGTGGGACAATTCAGCTTGCGCCTGACGCCGGAGTCAAGAGTTTCCACCTGCACAACGACCAGCGCCAACTTGTTCAACAGGTCTTCAAGGCTTACGGCATCAGCGCCACCGTTGACGACAGCGTGCAATCCAAATTGGCTCGATTCGACATTGACGACGTTGGCTTTGATGCAGCCGCAAGCGCGCTGGCTATGGTGACCCATTCGTTTTACGTGGCGATCGATGCACACCGCGCGCTGGTGGCTGCTGACACCCGGCAGAATCGCCTGCAGTTTACGCGGCAGGAGATGGAGACGATCTATCTCTCCGGCCTGACTGCGGAGGAGATGACGGAAGTGACCAACCTGGGCAAGCAGGTGTTCGATCTGCAGCAGGTTGTGGCCGAGCCCGATGCTGGCTCCATCACCGTGCGCGCTCCCGCTGACAAGGTTGAGGCTTTCAACTCCACCGTTCGCGCGCTGATCGACGGCCACAGCCAGGTGGTGCTGGATGTGCGGCTCATTCAGATTGCCCACACGAGCAACCGCAATACGGGCGTGCAGCCGCCGCAAAGTTTTTCGGCATTCAACGTCTACGCCGAAGAACAGTCCATTCTGAACGCCAACCAGAGCCTCGTTCAGCAGATTATCTCCTCAGGTTTGGCCGCTCCGGGCGACACGCTGGCCATTCTGGGCATCCTGCTTGCCTCGGGCCAGGTTTCAAGCTCGCTCTTCCAGAATGGGGTTGCCCTGTTCGGCGGCGGGCTTACGCAGTCGGCACTGTCACCCGGCGGAGCGACGGCAAACTTCAACCTGAACTCCTCTGACTCACGCGAGCTCGACCAGATCCAATTACGCCTGGGCGACGGCCAGGCTGGAACACTCAAGGAGGGCGAGCGCTACCCGATTCAGACCTCCTCTTTTTCGAGCCTGTCGTCCAGCGTTCCGAACATTCCCGGACTTACTGGAGCTGGCGCTTCCGGCAGCCTTTCTTCCCTGCTCGCCTCGCTGGGGGGATCAGTTCCGTCGGTTCCGCAGGTGGAGTACCAGGACCTGGGCCTGACGCTCAAGGCCACTGCGAACGTGATGCGCAACGACCTGGTCGCGCTCACGGTTGACATGAAGATCACCGCACTGTCCGGATCGTCGATCAACGGCAATCCGATCCTCAACAACCGCTCGTACTCCGGCGTCGTCACGATCAAACAGGGCGAAGCGGTGGTGGTGGCCAGCGAGCTGGACAAGTCGGAGATGCGCAACATCAGCGGAACACCGGGCCTGAGTGAAATTCCGGGGCTGAACGACATCACCGACAAGGATAGCCAGAAGAACTATGCAACGCTGCTCATCATCATCACGCCGCACGTTGTGCGCGGCACGCAGGCCAGCGGCCACTCGCACATGATTCGTGTAGAACGGAGCTCGCAGACGCAGTAGGAAAAGAGCAGGGATTGGAAAAGCAGGGATTAGGGATTAGGGACTAGGGATTGGAAAGACAGGGACTAAGGGACTGAGGGACTCGAAGTGCTCGAGGGGAAGTTGGTTCTTTCCCCGGTCCCTCCGCCGCGGCGGACGAGGGACCGGGGGCACCCGTTTGCGGTGCATTACATGGTTACGCCGTCCATCTTTGCCTGGTACGCAACAATCTTCTTGAGCGTTTCGTACGGGGCATTGGCTGGAACTTCGCGGCCGTTCACCACCAGCGTGGGCACCTGGCTGATACCCAGATCCTCGGCCAGCTTGACTGAAGCAACCACAGCCGCCTTGGTCTCGGGGGTTGCGGCGCAGGCAGCCACCTTCGCCGGATCGAGACCGGCCTTGGTGACGGCGCTGTTCAGCGTGAGGGTGGCGCCATCGGCGGTCGATAGACCATCCTGACCGTCAAAAACGCTAGCGGTGAATCCGAAGAAGGCTGTGCTGCCGCCCAGCTTGGCAACGCACACGCCGTATGCGGCTGCCGTTACCGACTGCGGATGGATGGAGGCAATGGGATCGTTTTGAAAGACGATCCGGGCCTTGGGGAAATCGGCCACCAGCTTCTCCATGTTTGCCTGCGCCTCTTTGCAATGGGGGCACTGGAAATCGGCAAACTCGACGAGCTCGAGAGCCTTGTCAGGAGAGCCGCGGAAGGGGCCGTCCGCCTTCTCCTGCATCTGCTTGCGGAAATCGGCAAATGGAGTGGCTCCAAAGGCGACGATCTGGTCACCAGTGATGATGTGCTTGCCGTCGGCGAAGGCAAAGAACTCAAGCGCCGAGGGCTTGTCCTTGCCGGTCTTGTCGCCGACAAACACAACCACCTTGCTGACGCCTTCGACCGGCGTCTTGAGAATGGCCTGCACCTGCCATACACGGCTTTCTTCGTAGCCCCAGCTGGCCGTCAGGAAGGCATTGACGGTTTCCTTGGTGGGCAAGGGCGCGGTGAAGTACTTTGGATCGGGCGCGGGGAAGACCGGTGCGGCCGCAGGAGCAGGCGCAGCAACTTCAGCGGCAGGCGCGGCGGGAACCTGGGTCTGGGCCTTGGCCTGAACGAGCGGCATGGACAAAACGACCAGCGCAACGGCACTGGCAAATCTCGAGAACAGACGGATCAAGCGGATTCTCCTTATTTCGTGGGACTCTTGCTGTTTTGCGGGTATCTCCCTGATTTTAGCTTATACCTCGACCTTGACGGCGATGGGGAACCTGCGGCCCATGCCAAACGATTTGGGCGTAACCTTGAGGACCGGCGCCGCCTGCTGGCGCTTGTATTCAGAACGCTCGACCAGGTGGACTACCTGTTGGACTAGGGCAAGGGAGAATCCGTTTGCCTGGGCAATGGCCTCAGGGGTTTCGTAGCGCTCCACGTAGGCCTCCAGGATGGGGTCGAGAACCTCATACGGGGGCAGCGAATCGGTATCCTTTTGATCCGGGCGGAGTTCCGCAGAGGGCGGCTTCGAGAGGATTGCGGCGGGGATCACCTCGCCCTCGCGATTGAGCCAGTGGCAGACTGCGTAGACGCGCGTCTTGACCAGGTCGCCGATCACCGCCAGCGCACCCACCATGTCTCCATAAAGTGTGCAGTAGCCGACCGCCATCTCTGACTTATTGCCGGTGGTGAGCACCAGCGCGCCAAACTTGTTGGAGAGCGCCATCATCAACGTCCCGCGAATGCGCGACTGAACATTCTCCTCAGTGGTGTCTGCTTTTGTTCCGGCAAACATGGGTTCGAGCGCTTTGCCGAACTCGCCAAACAGTCCGCTGATGCCGATCACTTCGAACCGTATGCCCAGGTTGGCTGCGAGCTTGTGGCTGTCGTCAATGGAGCCGCTCGAGGAATAAGGGCTCGGCATGCCCACCGCGATCACGTTCTCCGCGCCCAGCGCGTCCTTGGCGACGGCCACCACCAGCGCGGAATCGATGCCGCCGCTCAACGCCACCAGCGCCTTCCTGAAGCCGCACTTGCGCACGTAGTCGCGTGTTCCCAGCACCAGCGCGCGATAGGCTGCCTCGGTTTCGTCTTCCTCCGTCACGGGAATTGGCTGAGCCTTGAAAGGATCGAGCACGACCAAGTCCTCTCGAAACGATGCAGCCTGCGCGATGAGTTCGCCTTGCCCGTTGAGTGCCAGCGAGGAGCCGTCGAAGATGAGGCTGTCGTTGCCGCCGACCTGGTTCACCATCAGTACCGGCACGCCGTCGCGCCTGGCAATCGCAGCCAGCATCTCGCGCCGCACGGCACGCTTGGAATGCCAGAACGGCGAGGAGGAAAGGTTGATGTGCACGGCGGGATTCTGGCGCATCAGCTCTTCCATCGGATCGACTTTGTAGAGGCGGCGCGGCCAGAAGTTTTTGTCGTTCCATGCGTCTTCGCAAATCGTAATCGCCAGGCGCACGCCGTCCAGTTCCACCACCTGCTGGCTTCGCGCCGGGGCAAAATATCGCTGCTCGTCAAAGACGTCATAAAAGGGCAACAGGCATTTGTGCTGCTCGAGCAGCGGGCGTCCTCGATCCAGCAGCACTGCCGCGTTCACGGCCGGCTTTCCGCTGCCGCTGGGGGCAGGCAACGCTACTCCAACAACAATTGCGGTGGTCAAGCTGCTTGTCATCGCGGCCAGCTCGTCGACGGCCGATCGGCAGCGGATAAGAAAGCTTGGTTTTTCAAGAAAATCCGCGGGCGGATAGCCGCATATGGCGAGTTCGGAAAAGACCGTGAGCCGTGCTCCTGCTTCAGCGGCGCGGCGACTCGCGGCAACAACTTTTTCGAGGTTTCCGGTGAAATCTCCAACCGTCGGATTGATCTGGGCCAGTGCGATCTTCACACTTCCAGTTTACAGCGACAGGCAAATGGGGCGGTCTGCTCAAAGAGCCAGAAATGCGTCCCTCAGGGGCTAAAGCCCGGGCCTTTCTTCAGGCTGCATTGTGGCGCAGCTAAAGCCGCGCCCTTTCAAAACCCTGCCGTGCCTTTCAAAACAGTGCGGCGGACGCGTTGGTCATCAAACTGAACGGGCCGCCCCATTCGGAGCGGCCCATTTTGCATTCTTGTTTGGGCGGCTGAATCTACGTGCCGGTTCCTGCGAAGACAACGCCAACCGTGCGGACCATGATCTTGAAGTCCAGCCAGATGCTCCAGTTGTCGATGTAGGTAACGTCGAGAGAAACGTAGCTGGCGAAGGATGGATCGGTGCGTCCCTGCACCTGCCACAAGCCGGTAATCCCGGGAGTGACGTCGAGGCGGCGGAGATGGCTCAGCTTGTATTCCTTTACTTCGCTGGCGATGGGCGGCCGCGGGCCGACGATGCTCATTTCGCCCTTGAGCACGTTGATGAACTGCGGAAGCTCATCAAGAGAATACTTGCGCAGGAAGCGGCCGAGACGGGTGATGCGCGGATCGTTGGAGATTTTGAACAGCACGCCATCGCGCTCGTTCATGTGCATCACGTCGGCACGGCGAAGATCGGCGTCATTGACCATGGTGCGGAACTTCATGCAGTGAAAGACGCGACCCTTCTTGCCGATGCGCTCTGACTCGTAGAATGCCGGTCCCGGCGAGTCCATTTTGACGGCAATCGCAATGATGAGCAGCAGCGGCGAAAACAAAATGAGTATCAGCGTGGAGAACACCACATCGAACACGCGCTTGAATACCAACCCCATCTCCGGCACGTTGCCGCAATGGAGCGGAATAGTTGGAAACTGGCCGATGTATTCGATGGGGCTGTTCCAGGTGAGGCCGTTATACATGTCGGGCACGACGCGCAGATCGACACTGTGGACGCGAGCCTGCTCGAGCACGTTCTGCACCAGCTCACGCTCGCACGGAGCGGTAAAAAAGATTTCGTCCACAAACAGTGTGCGCGTCCGCTGAAAGAGATTATCAATCGTTCCCACCACATCGCCGGAGCCAGTCGAAGACCGCATATTCACATCGGGAAAATCGATGAACCCCTTGAAGGTGTATCCGAGATGGCGGATGCTCTCGAGATGATGGCGCAGCGCGTGGGCCTCCGGCCCGGTGCCGACAATGAGGACGTTGCGAGTGTCGAGGCCGCGGTCGTAGCGATGATTGAGCAGAATGCGATAGATTAGGCGGCGAACACTCAGCGCCGCGGTGACCAGCAGAACCGTCATGAGCACGATGCTGCGCGGAACGTCGGCGTGCAGAACGTAGAGAGCGCCGGTGAGCAGAAGGCCTGAAGTAAAGCAGGCCTGCACGCTCAATCTCTGCTCGTTGAGTATGTTGGTCAGGCGCGTGGGCGTGTACAGATGCAGGCGCTTGCTGGTAATCATGAGCGTGATGGCAAATCCGCAGAGCAGCGCCATGAGGATCCAGATGGGGCGACCGTGAAAAGGAGCGCCACGCCACAAGTCCCTGGCTCCATCCACAGGCCCCGTGCGCAACTTGTACATGGTGGCGAAAACGGCCGCCAGCACAATTGAAACAAGATCCAGAACCATCCAGAGCTTTGAAGTTCCGCGTGGGGTACGCGCGTTTTCTACGGCCATGCCTCCTTCCCATTCATGGGAAGAAGCTAACGACGCTGATAGTCTCTGCCAGAATTCCGAAGTTGCCATGCGTGTTCCGCAGACCTCGTGGGTTCAGGAACTATGGGATAAAGGCGGCTTTGAACGTTGAACGTTTGCAGCCAACCAAGGACCTTGAACTTCGATTCGAATTCTGCGATTCGATAACGTCTTACCGAGCCCGAACAACTGTTGCCGAAATCCCCTGCATTTTTGTTGCAGAAGCCTGTTTACTCTTCCTAACACAGCATGACGGTTTACACCGTCCCCTTCGATGACGCAAAATCCCGCTGCCAAACACGGCCGGCGTCATCGATTTGCATCGAACGAAAGCGATCCATTAAGCACAATCTCAGGAATGAAAGCGCGAAACCATTTCCGTTTCCCCCAAAAAATCTTACACACGGAAATCGATGACAATAAAGCAATTATACCAAGCCTTATCAGCAATTGCATCGGTATCCAGGGAGGGGTTTCCCAGTTTGTTATCCATCAACCAGAATGGGAAGCCTTACACCCTAAGCATCGCCCTGTTTGCAGGCCAACCGCAAGGAAAATCGACTACAACTTTAGTTACCTAAAGATCAACCTTTCAGCCCAAAGGTAACAAGTAAGCGTCAAGGTAGAGGAACTGTTGGATATTTGGATCTGTGGAATCGATGAAGCCGGCGAGGGGCCCAAAATAGGCCGCACGCCCTTCGTGAAGGAACAAAACCGTGTCTGCCAGGCGTTCGGCAAAGCGCATGTCGTGGGTAACGACAATGCTCGTAAATCCCAGTTGCCCTTTCAGGCGTTGAATCAGATCACCGAGCCTGCGCGCGATAATGGGATCGACCATCGTCGTAGGTTCGTCATATAGAACGATTTCAGGTTGGGCGGCGAGCGCGCGAGCAATGGCTACAGCGCGTTTGCGCCCGGTGGAGAGGCTGGCCGGTAAACTTTCGGTCACGTCGTCGGCGCCGACCATGCTGATCAGGCGGTCCACGATCTGCACGATCTGGTCCTCGGCCAGCCCGCCGCGTTCCCTGAGGGGAAACGCGACATTCTCGCGCACGTTGAGTGAGTCGAAGAGGGCGCCGTTCTGAAAGACCATGGTTACCTTTTTGCGGACTTCGCGCATGCCCTCTTCATCGAGGGAGGTGATCTCTTCGTTTTCGATTCGTATCGAACCGGAGTCCGGTTTTAGAAACCCCATCAACAGGCGAAGAGAGACAGACTTGCCGACGCCGCTTCGCCCCAGAATGCAGAGCGTCTGCCCGCGCTCGACCTCGAAGCTCACGTCCTCAAGCACGGCACGGCCATCAAAGGCGATGCTGACGTGACTGAACTGGATGAGCGGCCCATGGGTGGATTTTGCGCGCTGTTCCACTTCCGCGGCGTATTCGCTGCCGAGAGCTTCTGAAATATCTGTGTCAGGGGGTTCGGGCCCAAGAGGGTCGGTGCCAGGCTTACCGGGCCCGGTGAGGTCGTGAGCCGTGGAATCCGGAGCGGGATTGGGAGGGGAATCCGCCATCTGATTTCAGCTTACGCGATCCCGTTCCGTAGAAACGCCCCTCAAATCCACAGGCGTATTCAAATTTGTAAACCAGCGCGTGGGCGGCAGGCCATCGGGGTCGCAAACTGCGCCTGACTGAACCAGGGCTTCGACCGCTATCACCCCCACTTGCTCACCTAACGCCGCCGCGGCAGCCTCAAGCGCAGCAAAGCATCCTAAGCGCTCTGCGCCGAGTTCCGCCTTGAGCCAGGGCAAAGCCGCTCGGTCGACGACCGCAGGAAATGTCTGGGTAAAGCCGGCTACCGACGCAAGGGTGACGGCTCTGCCAGTGATCTCTGCATGGCGCACAATAAAGGCGACGAGCGAGGAAGGCAGCAGGGGCAGATCCACAGGCACAAACACCGCCCGATGCGCACTGGTTGAAGCCAGGGCAGCGCAGATGCCACCCAGAGGCCCCTTGCCGGCCTCGACATCCTCAATGACCGGTCCGAAGGCGCCTAGCGGCGAGCGGGCGCCGGCGATCGACGCCGCCAGCCCCGCAGCGCGCAGAATCTCAAGCGCATGCTCCACCAGCGGTCGGCCGCGGAACTGAACCAGCGCCTTGTCGACGCCCATCCGGGTTGACTGTCCTCCGGCGAGGACGAATCCTGCGGAGCTGATCCCGGGCGCAGGGTGAGGCCGGCTCAGTTTGCCGCCTCCTCCATAAACCGGATCAGCGAGACGATTCCTAATTCGAAGTTCTTCAGGTGAAACTTCTCGTTGGGAGCGTGCAGGTTGTCATCCGGCAGGCCGAAGCCCATCATCACGCTGGGCAGGCCGAGATGCCTGTCAAAGTCGCCCACAATGGGGATGGACCCGCCCGAACGGATGAAGACCGTGTCCTTGCCCCACACTTCGTGCAGCGCCCGCGTTGCCGCCTGGATGTAAGGATTGTTGACGGCAACCACACAGGGATCGCCGGAGTGAATCAGCCTGACTTCAACGTCGACGCCTGCGGGTGCAATTTTCTCAACGTAGCTCTTGTAGAGGGCAAAGGCTTTGGCCGGGGTCATGCCGGGAACCAGCCGCATTGAGACCTTGGCCGTGGCCTTGGCTGGGATCACGGTCTTGGCGCCGGCACCGATAAAGCCGCCCGGAATGCCGTGTACATCGAGCGTGGGCCTTGCCCAGGTGCGCTCCAGAACGGTGTAGCCTTTTTCGCCGACCAACTGCTTCGAGCCCACCTCGGAGATGCGATAGTGTTCCTCGTCGAAGGGCAGCTTCTTCCAGGTTGCAAGCTCTTCGGCGCTGGGCGGAATCACGTCGTCGTAAAAACCGGGAATCAGAATCTTGCCTTCTTCGTCCTTGAGCTTGGCGAGAATCTGCACCAGCGAGACGAAGGAGTTTGGAGCAGTTCCGCCGTACACACCGGAGTGCAGATCGGTGCGCGAACTGCGCACTTCAAGCTCGGTGTAGATCATGCCGCGCAGGCCGACACACAAGGTAGGCAGGCCGGGTGCGAAGAGCTCGGTATCGGAGACCAGCGCGAAGTCAGCCTTCAACTCCGGCGGCTTCGATGCCACAAAATCGGCAATGCCCTCGCCGCCCACTTCTTCTTCTCCTTCGAAGATCACGCGCACATTGATGGGGAGCTTTCCAGTGGCAACCAGCAACGACTCGAGCGCCTTGACCTGCGCCATCACCTGTCCCTTGTCGTCCACTGCGCCGCGCGCATAGATGTTGCCATCGCGCTCAGTGGGTTCGAACGGCGGCGAGAGCCATTCGTCCAGCGGATCGGGCGGCTGCACGTCGTAGTGACCGTAGACAAGGGCGGTTGGTTTCCCTGTGGCATGAAGCCAGTCGCCATAGACCAGCGGGTGGCCCTGAGTTTCAATCAGACGCACATGCTCCATGCCGATGCGCTTCAGTTCCGTGGCCAGCGATTCGGCTGCAAGACGGCAATCACCCTTGTGCTCGGGCAATGTGGAGATGGACGGGATGCGCAACAGCGCCTTGAGTTCTTCAACGAAGCGAGGATAGTTTTTGAGTGCAAAATCAACTGCTGACGAAGACATAGGAATGCTCCTTCCAAGAACCAGACAAAACAGAGTATAGACCTGGAAGGCGCCGTACGGCTGTGCATGAAACCGCCAGCAGAGCACTGCTCCGATGTGTCAGATTTTTACGCCGCTGGGTGCGGTGAATACGTCGTCTGCGATATTGCCGGTATTCAACACGCCTCCCGGCTCGAAGCAAAGAACCTCGGCTTCTTCATCAGCGCACGTGCGATGCTCCATCCCGCGTGGCACTACCAGGCATTCGCCGGGCCCCAGGCGGACGATACGGTCTCTAAACTCGACGCGAAATTGTCCCTTCCAAACCATGAAGAACTCATCTTCGTTCTCGTGATGGTGCCAAGGGAACTCTCCTTGCGCCTTGATGATCTTGATTTCTTGGCCGTTCAAATTGGCAATTACCTTTGGCCGCCAATGTTCGCTGAATAAACTGAATTTCTCGACCAGATTGATCTTGACTGTCATGCAGGATGCTCCGTCTCAAGGTTTTTCGGAGTTAGTAACGCGCGACCTTCGGATCGACTTCAACCGACCAGGCGTCGATGCCGCCGCGCAGGGACTGCGCCTGTTCGAAGCCCTGGTCGCGCAGCCACACCGTCACGTTCATTGAGCGCACGCCGTGATGGCAGACCACGATCAACGGCTCTTCGGGGTCCAGTTCCTGGTGGGCACGCGAGGGCACTTCGCCCATGGGGATGGGCACACTGCCCTCAATGTGCGCGGTTGCGAATTCCCACGGTTCGCGCACATCGATCAGGCGCGCTCCTTTTTCTTTCAGCAGCGCTGCGGCGGCCGCAGCAGAAATCTCGAAGTCCAGCATGCATTCAGTTTACTTTGCCGGCGCTCGCTGCTCCAGTCCGCGCGCCTTGAGCATGGGACCGATCCCGGGCTCCGCGCCGAGCCACTCCTTGTAGAGCTGGTCCAGATCTGCCGTGTTGCCACGCGAAAGAATCATGCGGCGGAAGCGGTCTCCATTGGCCCGCGTGAGTCCGCCATGATCTTCGAACCATTGATAGGCATCGTCGTCGAGCATTTCGCACCAGAGATAGGCGTAATAGCCAGCCTGATATCCGTTGCCCCAGATGTGCATGAAGTAGCTGGAGCGGTAGCGTGGGGGAACCGTGGGGAGCGCCAGCCACTTCATGCTCAGCGCTTCCTGCTCAAACTTGTCGGGGTCCTGGAGCTTTGAATCGTCCTCGAGCGTGTGCCACTGCATGTCAAGTTGCGCGGCTGCCAGCAGCTCGGTGAGCTTGTATCCCTGGTTGAAGGTTGCCGACTTGTTCAATTTCGCCGCCAGTTCCGCGGGCATGGGCTCCCCGGTTTTGTAGTGCTTTGCATAATGCGGAAACACCGCCGGGTCACTGGCCCAATGCTCGTTGAACTGCGAGGGAAACTCAACGAAATCGCGCGGAGTCTGCGTCCCGCTAAGAGTGGGATACATGGTGTCAGCAAACATGCCGTGGAGCGCGTGGCCGAACTCGTGAAACATCGTGGTCACGTCGTCGAAGCTGAGCAGCGCCGGCTCTCCCGCGGTGGGTTTGGAGAAGTTGGCTACGTTGTAGACCACGGGCAGCGTGCCCAGCAACTTCGACTGTCCGACAAAGTTGTCCATCCACGCGCCGCCGTTCTTGTTGTCGCGCTTGAAGTAGTCGCAGTACCAGAGCGCCAGCGGCTTGCCGTCCGCGTCGAACACCTCGTAGACCTTTACGTCAGGCGCGTAGACGGGAATGTCGGTGCGCTGCTTGAAGCTGATGCCGTAGAGCATGTGCGCGGCGTAAAACACACCATTTTCGAGCACGTTGTTCAACTCAAAGTAGGGCTTTACTTGCGACTCGTCCAGATCGAATTTGGCCTTGCGCACCTGTTCGGCGTAGAAGTTCCAATCCCATGGGGCAAGTTTGAAACCGCCGTGCTGAGCGTCGATGAGCGCCTGAATATCATTGGCCTCTCCCTGCGCCTTGGCGGTTGCCGCGGGAACCAGCTCGTCCATGAATTTGACCGCCGCTTCAGGAGTGCGGGCCATCTGGTCGGCGAGCCTCCAGGCGGCGTACGAGGAATAGCCGAGCAGCTTTCCCTTTTGCGCGCGCAACTGGGCCAGCCGCGCAATGGTCGCGCGTGTGTCGTCCTTGTCGCCGTGCTCGGCACGATTCCACGCATTCTCGAAGATTGCCTGCCTGGTTGCGCGATTCGAGAGCGATTCAAGTTCGGGCTGCTGCGTGGTGTTCTGCATGGAAAGGAGCCAGCCGTCCACTTTGCGCACATGCGCGGCATCGGCAGCCGCGGCCAGTTCCGCGTCGCTCAATCCTGCCAGCGCCGCCTTGTCTTTGGTGACGTATGCAGCGTTTTTTGTTGCAGCCAGCAGCTTTGAGATGAAGACGGTTGTCAGATTCGCTTCTTCCTCATTCAACTTCTTCAGCTTCGCCTTGTCGGCATCGGAAAGTCGCGCGCCCTGGAGCACAAACTGCTGGTATTGGTACTCGAGCAGCCGCATGGACTCCGCATCGAGATTCAGCTTGTTGCGCTCGTTGTAGAGCTTTTCCACGCGCTTGAAGAGCTGGGTGTTGAGGTAGATTCCGTCCTGCAGGGCGGCCAGTTTGGGCGCAACTTCGTCCTGCGTCTTCTGCAATACCGGGTTCATATTCGCGCCGGTGACGCCGTTAAAGACATAGTTGACGCGATTGATCAATTGCCCACTTTTTTCAACGGCGACGAGCGTGTTTTCAAACGTGGGCTCAGCCGGGTTGATGGCGATGGCGCGAATTTCCTCGAGCTGCTGTGCGATGCCTGCTTCGATGGCGGGCTGGTAATCGCTGTCTTTGATTTTGTCGAAGGGGGGCGCATGATACGGCAGCGTGCTGGGAGCGTAAAACGGATTCGCAGGTCCAAACGCGGCCTGTGCTCCGGAGGCGCCCGGCGCGAGCGCCATTGCGCCTGCGGTAATCAGGGTTGAAATCTGCGTCAAGAGGACCCTCGGAGAGAGAAATTTAACTGTATTCATCATCGCGTAGACACCTTACTTCCGCCGCACATTCTATAGCAGATTTCAGCCCTCGTGATGTGATCCCCGGCCCATGTGCGTCTGCCTGGCTCATTCCATGCGCCTGGGGCACCTCGCGCCCTCACACGATACTCTTGATCAGATGCCTCCAATTCTCAACGCGCAGTCCGTGACCAAACAATTCGGCGCCAAGCCGCTTTTTCTCAATATCTCCCTCACCGTGGAGGATGGCGACCGGATCGGCCTGATCGGGCCGAATGGCGCGGGCAAGTCCACTCTGCTGGCGCTACTGGCCGGACAGGTGGAACCGGACTCCGGCGAGGTGGCCGTGCGCAAGCGCGCCCGAGCGGCCTATGTTCCGCAGGACTCTCGTTTTGCTCCCGGCCTCAGCATCCGCCAGGTGCTGGAAATGGCTCTAGTGGCCGCCCACAAAGAGTCCGCGCTCGAAGATGAGCGCGCGCGCGAAGGCCGGCTTCGCGAACTGGCGGGCCGGGCCGGATTCGCGGATCTCAACGCCGAGGCAGCATCTCTCTCCGGCGGTTGGCGCAAGCGCCTTGCCATTGTTGAAGCCCTGGTGGGCGATCCTGACGTGATGTTGCTCGACGAGCCCACCAACCATCTTGACCTGGCGGGCATCGAATGGCTTGAGGGGTTGCTCGCAAACGCCTCTTTCGCAGCCGTGACCGTTAGCCACGATCGTTATTTTCTCGAATCCACCTCAAGCCAGATCGTTGAGCTGAACCGCGTCTTCGCTGAAGGCCTATTGCGCGTGAAAGGAAACTTCAGCCGCTTTCTTGAGGAGAAACAGGCTTACCTGGAATCGCAAAGCAAGCAGCAGGAGAGCCTGCGCAACCAGGTCAGAACCGAGATCGAGTGGCTTCGCCGCGGTCCAAAGGCCCGCACTACAAAATCCAAAGCGCGCATTGATACCGCCAACGCGATGATCGGCCAATTGGCCGCCATGGACTCGCGCACAACCGTCAGCCAGGCCGGCATCGACTTTGAAGCAAGCCAGCGGAAGACCAAACGGCTCGTCGAGTTCAACGATGTATCGTGCGAAGTTCCTGGTGGCGACGACGCTTCTACAGAAACTCTTCAAGAAAATGGCCCACGGCAGCTTTTCTCCGGTTTGAATTTCATTTTGACTGCCGGCATGAAGGTCGGACTGGTAGGCCCCAACGGCAGCGGCAAAACCACGTTTCTGCGCTTGCTGCGCGGCGAACTTTCGCCCTCTGCCGGATCCATTCGCCGTGCCGATGCGCTGCGCCTGGTCTACTTCAGCCAGATGCGCGACCTGGACGAAAATCTCACCCTGCGCCGCGCGCTCGCGCCGGAGAGCGACAGCCTCATCTACCAGGGCCGTGCCGTGCATGTGGCCAGTTGGGCCGCGCGCTTTCTGTTTACCAGCGAGCAGCTCAATCAGCCGGTGCGCAATCTGTCAGGCGGCGAGCGCGCGCGCGTGCTGATTGCCAGGCTCATGCTGGAACCCGCAGACGTTCTACTGCTGGATGAGCCGACCAACGACCTGGATATTCCCACGCTCGAGATCCTGGAAGAAAATCTGCTCGACTTTCCCGGGGCTCTGGTGCTGGTGACGCACGACCGTTACCTGCTGAACCGCGTTGCCTCAACGGTTCTTGGTCTCGATGGCCGTGGGAACACCGGCCGATTTGCCGACTACGCGCAGTGGGAAGACTGGCTTGTGGAACAGGACGAACGCGAAGGGTCAGGGCCGGCAAAAGACAAAGCGCGTAACTCCGATGGATCGAGATCGTCGCAACGGGCGAGCGCCGATCCTGCGCCTGCGACGAAGAAGAAGCTGTCCTACCTCGAGGCCCGGGAATTCGCCGCCATTGAAGAGCGCGTGGAAGCCTCAGACACCCGCCTGCACGCCGCCCGTGAACGGATTGAGCAGCCCGAGATCGCGACAGACGCCGCCGCGCTTGAACAAGCATTGAAAGAACTCGACGCCGCCCAGCACGAAAGCGATGCCCTCTATGCCCGCTGGGCCGAACTCACTGAAAAGGCCGGACAAGCGGCAACGGGTACATCGTAGGTCACGGTTCATACCTCGCGAAGTCCCATTTTGCGGTGCATAGTATTGATAAGCGTTTCGGAAAGGCCCTATGCAGAACGACGTGAAAGTCCTGATTGCCGAAGACGAGCCCAACGCGCTGATGGGCCTGGCGGAACTCATTTCCGGCTGGGGCTATCGCACCGAGACGGCGCGGGACGGCATTGAAGCGTGGGAAAAGGTCCTGGCCTTTGATCCGGCCATCGTGGTGACCGACCTGAAGATGCCGCGACTGGACGGGATTGGCCTGCTGACGCGGTTGTCTGAAGCCGACTCGGGCATCAACTCCAATATGGCCGTGGTGGTGCTGACGGCCCAGGGCTCAATCCAGCTGGCCGTGGAAGCGATGAAGCTGGGCGCGTACGACTTTCTGCAGAAGCCCGTGGATGCGACGCGCCTGCGCACCATCCTGGGCAACGCGACCCGCCAGCGCTCGACTGAAATCGAGCTTGAAGTGGCGCGCCGCCGCCTGCGCGAGTCCGGCGTGCTGGGCTCGCTCGTGGGCAGTTCCAAAGTGATGCGCGAGATCTTTGGCCTGATCGAGCAGGTTGCGCCGTCAAACGTTCACGTGCTGATTACCGGCGAAAGCGGAACGGGAAAAGAGCTGGTGGCGCGCACCCTGCACGAGCTGAGCCCGCGCAAGGCGAAGCCATTTGTCGCCGTCAACTGTGCCGCCATTCCTGAAACACTGATCGAGAGCGAAATCTTCGGCCACGAGAAAGGCGCGTTCACCGGCGCGGCCGAGCGGCGAGCCGGCTGCTTCGAACTGGCCACCGGTGGCAGCCTGCTGCTGGACGAAGTGGGCGAGATGCCGCTGGCCACGCAGGCCAAGCTGCTGCGCGTGCTTGAAGAACGCAAGCTGCGCCGCCTGGGCGCGCGCACTGAGCAGGACGTGGACGTGCGCGTGCTAGCCGCGACCAATCGCGCCCCCGAAACCATGGTTGCCGAAGGACATCTGCGCGCCGATCTTTATTACCGCTTGAATGTCTTCAACATTCACATGCCTCCGCTGCGCGATCACATGGAGGACCTGCCCGCGATGTGCGAGGCGATTCTCACCCAGATGAACGAGAAGCACGGTCGCCGCGTGGCAGGCGTGGCCCCATCGATGATCAATCGGCTGAACGCGTACAACTGGCCCGGCAACGTGCGCGAACTGCGCAACACGGTGGAGCGGGCCGTGATTCTGTGTCCGGACGGCGCGCCGCTCGATGTGGGGCACCTGCCTCCCGGCTTTGGCAAAACGCCGGTGCCGGCCGCAGCAGCTGCGAATACGGGTGAAATCGGCGTGCACGTGGGCACCACCGTGGATGAGGCCGAGCGGCTTCTGATTCTGCATACACTTGAGGCAACAGGACAAAACAAGACCCGCGCCGCCGAGATCCTGGGAGTCAGCCTCAAGACGCTGCATAACAAGCTGAAGGAGTACAGCCGGGCCCGCCAGGACACCATCGCCTGAACCATGCGTCTCAAGATCAAACTCGTGCTGGCCATTACCGCCCTGGTGTTTCTGATCACCGGGCTGGTGTCTCTGGTCTACGCCAGCCAGATGCTGCACTCGGCGGTTGCCGAGTCGTACGACACCAATCACATGGTGGCGGAACAAATTCGGTTTGCTCTGCAGAACGCTCTGGAAACCGGCCTCAGAGATCAGACGGTCGATCCCAACGATCCTGCGCAGTTGCGCGCGCTGATGACCTCCGCAGTGCGCGACAACGCGGAGTTGCAGGCCGTGGTGCAGTCAGTCAACCGCTACTCGCTCACGGTGTACGACGTGAACATCGGCGACAGTCATTCGCTTACACTGCTGAGCACAAACCCCGAGAACGAAGACAAGCTACTGCCCTTGCGGCCTGACTACACGCAACTGCTCAATCTCAACTCATTCCAGTTGATGCTTGAGGTTTTTGGGCCTCCCAAGGTCTACGACGTCATAGCGTCGCTTGAAAATAACGGCGCGCCCTTTGCTTCAGTTCACGTGGGCGTGCGCACCACGCTGCTGCTGGCTTTCTATGCGCCATGGCGGACTGAGGCGCTGAGCCTGATGGGCGTTTCGCTGCTGACCGCGCTGCTTGCGGCCTTTCTGCTCTCAAACCTTGCGCTGCGCCCGATGGAACAGATCAGCCGGCAGCTTGACCGTTGGACCACGGCAGGCGAAATCGCGAGCGAGCCAAAGCCGGCCATAATGCAGGACACCGCCCAGCAGGTTTCCACCAAGATTGAGCAGATTGGCCAGCGCATGCGCAATGTGGAAGAGGTGTTCTCCGCATTGAAGGAAAATCTCGACCAGGTGCTGGGCAACCTGCAGGATGGAATTCTTTTGTTCACAGCGGATGGCCGGGCGGTGCTTGTGTCAGAAGCGGCGCGGCGCTTCCTCGATATTTCCCACGAAACCATCCTGGGCATGCATGCGCACGACATCTTCAATCCATCTACGGTGCTGGGCCGCATGCTTGGAGAGGCCTTCGACACCGGGGCCACCCTGGTCAACGAGGAAGTCCGCACGGAGACGGGCCGGCGCATCCAGGCATCGCTGGAGTTCATCCACGACGAAAACACGCGCCAAGGCCTGGGCGCGCTGGTCACGCTGCACGATCTTGAATCAGCCGAAGCGATCGAATCGGAGCTCGAACTTTCGCGCCGCCTGGCCGCCATTGGCCGGCTCACGTCGGGTGTCGGTCACGAGGTAAAGAATCCCATCAATGCCATTGTGGTTCACCTTGAACTGCTGAAAACAAAGCTGGGTGACGCCAGCGCACCGGCAGTTCGACACCTTGAAGTAATCGATTCTGAGATACATCGGCTCGATCGCGTCGTCCAAATGCTTGTGGACTTCTCGCGCCCTGTTGAGTTGGATCTCCGCGAACGCGACCTGCGCACCGTGATAGGCGACGTACTGACGCTTGCGACGGCCGAGTTCTCGACGCGCAACGTCACGCTGATTAGCCACATGCCGACCCATCCGATTGTGGCCAATGTTGACGCGGACCTGCTCAAACAGGCCGTCCTGAACGTGATCCTCAATGGCGCGCAGGCCATGCCGGAGGGCGGCAAGTTGGAAGTCTCACTTGAAGATGACAGAAAAACCGCACTGTTACGGATTGCGGATGAGGGCGCGGGGATTCCTGAGGAGATACGGGAGAAGATTTTCGATCTCTATTTCACCACCAAGACGGAGGGCAGCGGGATTGGATTGGCGATGACTTACCGGATTCTTCAGTTGCACTACGGCAGCATAGAAGTACAATCGATGACAGGCCGCGGCACGGAGTTCCAGTTGCGGATTCCACTCTCCGCCTCGGACTGGGGACGCCGGCATCTGCAGCCGGCCGCTGTCGAAATCGAGAAGGGGCTAGCGGGATGAAGATTCCGGCAAAGATCGTTGCGTGCCTGTTGCCGGTGTTGTTGACCGGGTGCTTCCTGCAGAAGAAGCCGAAGCCCGCGGATCAACCGCTTGCGCCGGACATTGCGAAGGATGCATCTTCTTTGCCACCGCCGAGCCAGTCGCCGCCGCCTGACCTGACGATTCCGACCAAGCCCCAGGTCGCTGAGACCAAGCTGCCAACGCAGACGCCGAAGCCTCCGCCCAAGCACAAGAAGACTCCGCCTTCTGACGCGGATGCGCAGCAGGCCGCGAACGGACCACCGGCGGTTAGTGCGATCGGGCAGCTTTCGTCTGGTGATCCGAACGAGGCGAAGCGCCAGGCGCAGGCGTCGATTGATGCTACCGAACGCGGGCTGAAAGGCATCACCCGGGCTCTGGACGATACCGAGCAGAAAACAGCGGCTCACATCCGCGAGTTTTTGAAGCAGGCGCGCGATGCGCTGGCCTCAGGCGACGTGGACGGCGCCAATACGTTGGCCGCCAAGGCCAAGGTTCTGCTGGCGGAACTGCAACATTAAAGACAACTTATAGCTCTCAACAGGTGGATGGAGCGCCGCGACGGCTCACGCTCAAATTCAATCTGGATGATGCTGATGGTGGTATCAGGACCGATCCAGTGGATCGGTCATCAGCAGGGTCGCTAACAGTGTTGATAAAGCGGCAGCCCAATCAGCTTAACTTGCATTTTTTCACGGTGTGCATAGGATGTGGAGCGTACGGTCGGGTAATGTACTGATTGTCCGTCCATCTATGTCGCTGATCTTCTCATAGCCATAGTCCTTCAGGCGGTGAAGTATGCTTTCCCGATCCGGAGCCGTCAGGGACGCGCCGTGAATCTCAACCAACAGAACTGGACGTCGGCGCTGAAGCGTTGCCTGTCCTCCCATCAACACGTGCAACTCATGGGCCTCAACATCTATCTTGCAGACATCGGGAGCTATGTTTTCGCGAGCGCAGAAGCTATCCAATGTCATAGTCGGGACTTCGACGGTTGGATGATTGTTTGCGACCCCAGAAACACGAAAATTATTGAGACCGTTTGGGTAGTTTGAAAGCGTCATTGTGCCCGCAGAAGATGACAGGGCAGTCTGAAAAACCTCAACGGAGGTTACTCCATTTAGTGCCAAATTCTTGCCCAAACATTGAACTGTGGACGGGCAGGGCTCAAAAGCGACTCCCTTAAAACGGCTTCCAAGGGCGCTCGCCAGAGCGATTGAGTACAATCCCACATTTGCGCCAATATCAAAAAAGACGCCCCGTTCCGGAAATTGGTCAATCAAGAACCTGATCACGCGAGAGTCTCGATGCTCGCCACGCCAGTATTTGTGGG
>CAVXVM010000074.1:0-36186 GCA_963765025.1 uncultured Acidobacteriaceae bacterium
TCTGGGAGGGCTGAAATCGGCATGAATTGGCCGCACGCGCCCTTGTAAAGGCTACCAACTTGGGCAGGGTGTGTCAAAACAGCTTCGGTCAGGGGGCTGTGAGCGCGAAGACAGGAAGTCGGAAGGTGGTTGCGATATCCTCGTAGGGGATCGCGAATCGAATGCCGTCTGCGGGTCTGCAGTCGCTCTGCATGACGGTTGGCCGGTAAACGAGCCTGAAACGGAACCGCCGACAGAGTTCGGGGCGTATTTTTGCGTCTTGGACACGGTTTGAGGAGTCAGATAAGGCAGACGCTCAAAAGAGAAACAGGTTCGACGGCCGGGCCGCAGAGCACTGACGGGCAATGCGGAACGGACCGGCGAGTGTTTCCGTAAAAAGAACTGAATACCAGAAAAAAGCCCAGACCCCGCAGACCGCTGGACCTTTTTTGAGCGCGACTGCCTAACCTGCGGACCTGAAGCCGGAGATCCCGGCGCCACATTGCAACGCCGGGCCGATGTTGCCCGGAAAGAGGAACAGGACAAGTGAAAGAGAGTGCTTTGAGAAACGCGATCGTGGGTGGCCTGCTGTTGATGGGGCTGATGGCAACGGGTTGCCAGAAGAAAGCTGCGGCCCCGGCCGGAGCCGGAATGCAAGGCCTGCCGGTACAAACCGTGGCAGTCACGCTTCAGCCGGTGGCCCAGACCAGCGAGTTTGTGGCGACCATCAAGTCGCGGCGCTCGGCAACCATGGTGCCCCAGGTGAGCGGTCAGCTGACCCAGATCCTGGTTCGGTCAGGCGACCATGTGAAAGCGGGACAGCCGATGATGCAAATCGATCCGCGCCAGCAACAGGCAACGGTCGGCCAAATGAAGGCAACGGAGCGCCAAAAGAAGGCGCTCTACGACTTCAATACGGTGGAACTGGGGCGGCAACAGAAGCTGCTTGATGCCGGGGTAACCAGCCGCGAATCCTTCGATACGGAGCAGCAGGCGTATCAGAATGCCAAGGCTGATTACGAGTCGGCTGTGGAATCGCGCAAGACGCAGGAGCAGTTGCTGGACTACTACACCATCAAGGCGCCATTCGACGGAATCGTTGGAGATGTTCCAGTGCATGTCGGCGACTATGTTTCTCCCGGCAGTGCGACAACCGCCATGCTGACCACAGTGGATGAGGGCAAGGATTTGGAAGCCTACATCTACATTCCCACCGAGCGCTCCGGCGAGGTGAAGATGGGGCAGGAAGTGGTCCTGACAGACAACAGCGGGAATCAACTTGAAAAGACGGCTGTAAGTTTCATTTCACCCCAGGTGGATCCCACGCTGCAGGGAATCCTGGTGAAGGCTCCGGTGCGTTCGGGGGTCGAGATTCTGCGCACCGCGCAGCTGGTGAAGGCGCGGGTGGTGTGGAGCACCAAGCCGATGGCCGTGGTTCCGGTGCTGGCGGTAACGCGGCAGGGCGGACTGCCATTCGTCTATGTGATGCAACAGCAGAACGGGCACTTCGCCGCAATCCAAAAGGCAGTCACGCTGGGCGACACGGTGGGCAACCAGTATTCCATCTCCTCGGGGTTAAGCGCGGGCGACAAAGTGATCGTCTCGGGAACGCAGTTCCTGGTGAATGGAATGCCGGTGATACCAATCGGCGGCTGAGCCTTCGTCTCATCCTTCCAGAAGAATGTGCGACGAGTCTGGGCGCATCAAATGAGTTCGTTCTTGATCTGGTAATTGGTTCGGGGTTTCAAAGGAAGGCATACCTTGTTTGTCGACTTTTTCATTCATAGGCCGGTATTTGCGACTGTTTGCGCACTCTTGATCATCCTGGGCGGAGCGGTGTGCATCCCCAATCTCCCGGTGGCCATGTATCCGACTCTGTCTCCGCCCGTGGTGAGCGTGACCACCAACTACGTAGGCGCGGACGCGGGGACGGTGGAGAAGGCAGTCACCATTCCTCTGGAAGAAGCCATCAACGGCGTCGAGGGAATGCGCTACATCAGCTCGTCGAGCACCAACAGCGGAACCAGCATGATTTCGACGACCTTCAACACTGGCTACAACCTGGACATCGCTGCAGTTGACGTGCAGAACCGTGTGGCCAGCGTGCAGGGCAGGCTTCCCGCGGCAGTGAATGCGACGGGCATCACCATCGCCAAGACGAACTTCAATTTTGTGTTCGGCGCCGGTTTCTGGGTGCTTGACGGGCGCTACTCCAGCGAATTTATCTCGAACTATCTCGATGTCTATGTCAAGGACGCATTGAAGCGCGTACCCGGCGTCGGCGATGTCATGATTTTTGGCGAGCGCAAGTACGCCATGCGCGTGTGGCTTGACCCGGTGCGCCTGGCTGCGCGCGGGCTTACGGCTACCGACGTGGTGAACGCGCTCGTAGAGCAGAACGTTGAAGTTCCTGCCGGGCAGCTCGGCCAGCCGCCTTCAGACGCAAAGCAGGCTTTCCAGATCCCGGTGCGCGTGGTGGGCCGGCTCAGCAGCCCTGAAGAATTCAACAACATTATTGTGAAGGATTCAGCCAACGGGCTGGTTCTACTGAACGATGTAGGCCACGCGACGGTGGGCGCCGAGGATTACAGTTCGATGCTGGAGTACCAGGGGCATGAGGCCCTGGGCGTTGGCGTGGAACAGTTGTCGAATGCCAACGCACTCGAAGTGGACAAGCAGGCCAAGGCTGCCCTGGCGGAGCTCGCCAAGAGCTTTCCTCCGGGATTACAGTATGCCATTGCCTTCGACTCGACGACGGTGGTGGGCGACTCCATCCACGAAGTGATGGTCACGCTGGCGATGGCGATTGCGATCGTCATCGCGGTGATCTTCCTCTTCCTCCTTGACTGGCGTGCGACGATCATTCCCGCCGTCACCATTCCGGTGTCGCTGATCGGCACCATGATGTTCATCAAGCTCTTTGGGTTTTCAATCAACTCGCTCACCCTCTTCGGCATTACGCTGGCCACGGGACTGGTGGTCGACGACGCCATTGTGGTGATTGAAAATGTGCAGCGGCACATTGCCATGGAACACTCTGACCCGCATGAGGCCACGTCGAGAGCCATGAGCGAGGTCACCAGCGCCGTTATCGCCACGTCGCTGGTGTTGATTGCCGTGTTTGTCCCGGTTTCATTCTTCCCCGGAACCACCGGCATTCTCTACCGGCAGTTTTCTCTCACCATCGCGTTTTCGATTGCCATCTCGGCATTCAACGCACTCACTCTCTCGCCGGCGCTTTCGGCCATGTTCCTTCGTGGAGAAGAGGAACGGCCCCGCCAGCTTGACTTCTTGCACATCCGGCCGGTGTCGCGCGCTTTTGCAGCTTTCATTCATGGAGCGGATGCCGCTGTAACCTGGCTGGCCAAGACCTACGCAAAGCTGATTCATGTCGCGCTCCGGTTACGGTACCTGCTGCTGATTGTCTTTTTTGCAGGCCTGGGCGCGACGGCATGGATCTATCAGCATGTGCCCACCGGGTTCATTCCCCAGGAAGATCAGGGCACCTTGATGGTCATCATCCAGGCGCCTCCAGGTTCATCGCTCACCTATACGAAGGCGCTTGCAGAGCGCGCCGAGTACATCATCGGGCAGGATCCGGATGTGAACGGAGCCTTCGCCATTATCGGCTTCAGTTTTGCCGGCAGTGCCTCAAACACTGGAATGATGTTTGTTAAACTTCTGCCGGCGGATCAACGGCGGGCCAAAGGCCACGGCGCAGCCGACATCCTGGCCGAACTTGGACCCAAGCTGCAGATGTTGATGTTTGCTCCCAATGGCGGACTGGTAGCCATGTTCCAACCGCCGGCGGTGCAGGGCGTGGGAAGCTTTGGCGGATTCCAGTTCATGCTGCAGGACAAGGGCGGCAACACGCTGGGCGACCTGGACCGCGTGGCGCACATGATTGTGGGCGCGAGTCGCGCACGCAAAGACCTCACCGGGTTGCTGACTCAGTTCTCCGCCAACGATCCGCAGGAACTGGTGACGATTGACCGCGAAAAAGCCAAGACCATGGGAATTCCGCTCTCGCAGATCACCAATACTCTCAGCGTGTTCATGGGCTCGGAATACATCAACGACTTTGACTACAACAATCGCACCTATCGCGTGTTTGTGCAGGCCGATCAGCCGTTCCGAATGACGGCAGGCCAATTGCACAGTTACTACGTGCGCTCGGATTCCGGCCAGATGGTTCCACTGGACAATCTGGTAACGGTCCAGGGTAGCTCAGGGCCGCCAGTCATCTCGCACTACAATCTTTTCCGCTCGGTTGAGATTGATGGCTCGCCCGCACCTGGCTACAGTTCGGGCGAGGGGCTTACGGCCATGGATTCGCTCGCCAAGCCTCTCATGATGCCGGGCATGACCTACCAGTGGACCGGGTTGACGCTGGACGAAATTGAATCGAGCGGCAAGACGCTCATCATCTTCGGCCTCGGTCTTCTCGTGGTGTACCTGACCCTTTCAGCCCAGTACGAGAGCTTTGCGCTGCCGTTCATCATCCTTCTGGCGGTGCCGATGGCCATTTTGGGAGCGCTTGGTCTTGTATCGCTGCGCGGATATGCAAACGACGTCTATTGCCAGATCGGTCTGGTCATGCTGATCGGCCTGTCGGCAAAGAACTCGATTCTGATTGTTGAGTTCGCCGAGCAGATGCGCCGCAAGGGGCGGTCCATTGCAGAAGCGGCCATTGAAGCGGCCGAGTTGCGACTGCGTCCGATTCTCATGACCTCATTCGCGTTCATTCTGGGCGTTCTGCCGCTGGTGTTCGCCACCGGAGCCGGAGCCCTGGGACGCCGTTCGGTAGGAACGACCATCGTGGGCGGCATGTTGCTGTCCACCGTGCTGAATCTGGTATTCATTCCGGTGCTATACGTGATTTTGAGCGGACTGCTGAGGCGCGACAGCCATCTTGAAGGCCAGGCTTAGAGCCTGTTATTGCTGGTCGCGATGGGCGATGATGTAATCCTTGATCCTGGCGTAGACCTCAGACGTCACAATGCCGTTTTCGAGCAGATCGGCTTTGGAGCGGTACGGCCTGAAATGCACAATGCGCCCGGCCCAGCTGGGCGTCATGCCGGGAACCTTGAGGAGCACATTCAGACTGGCGTGATTGATGTCGACGCGGTCTTCGGGCGGCGGGGCTTTCTCCGATGTTGCGGGCACGCCGCGGGTATCGCGGTCCTGATTCTGGGCCGGGATTGCCCCGCTGGCGCCCAGCAGCAGCAACGCAAGTGCGGCCGATCGGATCATTCCGTGCACGGCTCCATTCTCTGACGCTGGTCGGCCCGGTGGCAAACTGGCGGCCGGGCGCTTGAACAAGTTTTCTGTTCAGGCAAACGCTGAGGCCGTTTTTGCAACAATACAACTATGGCAATTCCCCCGATTGCTCCCGTCCGTGACGGCTCGACAAGCGCGCGGATCTTTAACAAGACGCAGCTCAGTCTTCTCATCGGGCTGCTTGTTCTCCTCATCGCGTGTATTGCGCTTTCAATTGCGACGCACGGCTCAATGGCACAACTCCCTTTTCTTAATCGAAAGCCGGAAGTTTCCGGTTCCAAAAACCTCAAGCCGCCGCTCGTGGACTTGCGTCCCTGGCAGACAGCCCAGGCTCTTCGGCCGCTTGCTGTCAGTGCAGAAGAGGTGGAGTATGCGCGCGAGGCCGAGAGGCTTGCCGATCACGAGGTCGATCAGGCATTCGCTGCAGCATTGCGCCAGGCCAGTCTTGAGACCTCGCACCGGACCCTCAGCGGAGACGCCCTGGCTCTTTCGCAGAAGGTGGCTCAACTCCAGCAGCTTGTGAAGCAGGACCAGGCGCAGGTGGACAGCCTTTCGACAAAGCCGTCAGCCTCGGGCTCGCCGCAGAACGGCGTTGCGCCCGACGACGATCTTGAAGTGGCGAAAGCACAACTTGGTCTGGATTCAGACGAACTTGCCGACGCCCAGCAAGACTTGCAGCGCGCCTCAGGCGACCAGAGCGCCCAGATTCAAGCCGAGCTCGCAGCGCACGAAGCATCAATGAAAAAATACGACACCGAAACGCAGGGCGATGCGCAGGTGGCCGTGATCTCGGTGGGACGGCATCGAACGATGGCTGCGATGGTAAAGGCCTGGTTTAATCAGCGCGATCGCTCCGGCCTGATCGAACAAGCAATTGCAGATGCCCAGAATGGTGCCCGCACGCTTGCTTCAGAACACAATGCCCTTGAAGCATCCGCAAACGCAACGTCCTCTGCCGGAAGTGGAACTGCTGGGCAAACCTCAGGTCAAGCGCCGGATCAAGCCACCCGGCTTGCCTATCTGAAAAACCGAAGCAAGGAACGGCAGATCCTGAGCATCGACGACGATCGAATTCAGACTGAGCAACAGCTCGCTAAAGTTTACGGTCAATGGGGCGCTCAGGTCGATCGGCAGCACGGCATTATCCAGCACCTGATTCTCGGTTCATTTACTTGGATTGTCTTCATCCTGATTGCCATGGTGCTCGGCGATGCACTGGCACAGCGCCTGATGTCCAACCCCAAGATGGACCGAAGGCAGATGGAGACGTTGCGCACCATTGTGCGGCTGGGCTTGCAGGTACTGGGTGGCGTGCTGATCCTGCTGGTCATCTTCGGCACGCCTCAGCAAACGCCGACCATTCTGGGCCTGGCCACCGCCGCACTCACCATCGCACTGCAAGACTACATCCTGGCGTTTTTCGGCTGGTTCATCCTGATGGGGAAAAACGGCCTTCGCATCGGCGATTGGGTTGAGATTAATGGGGTAGGCGGCGAAGCCATTGAGATCGGCCTGCTGAGCACAACGCTTCTTGAAACAGGCGGCCTCGCCGGCCAGGGTTATCCGACCGGCCGTCGCATCTCGTTCCTGAACAGCTTCGCGATCAAAGGCCAGTACTTCAACTTCTCCACGGCTGGCCAGTGGATGTGGGACGAGATCACAGTAAGCGTACCCGCGGATGAGAACGTAAATGAACTGGTCGATAAGATTCACGAGGCGGCTCAAAAGGAAACGGCAGAAGACTCCCGCCTTGCGGAAAGCGAATGGAAACGCGGGACGCACGGCGACAGCCTGAGCCGCTTCAGTGCCGCTCCCTTGGTGAGTCTGCGCCCGACAGGTAGCGGAACCGACGTGCAAATACGCTTCATCACTCGTGCTTCAGAGCGATTCGACGTGCGAAACCGCCTGTACGGCCATGCAATTGATCTGCTGCAGAAAAAGAGTGCCCCCGCCTAGCAGACATAATGATTGCTGGAGGGCGGGCGGAACCGTTGAATCGTCGCCAGAAGGTTGCGGTTGACACCCAAGGGGCGTTGCCTTTAGCTTTGTAACAGATGCAGAGCCTCCACCATCATGGTCACCACCATCATCATGGGACCCCCATGCCGGCGGACTGCCATGGCTTGAAGTAACAAGGCCAGAGAGATCTCAAAAAGGTACCAAGCCCGCCGGCGACCAACGCCAGCGGGTTTTTTAGTGTCTTGAAGCATCAATCTCAGGAAAAGAGACAGGAAGAAGATGGGCAGCGTAAACGCGACAATCGATTTTGAAAAGATGGATGGGCTTGTACCCGGGATCGTGCAGGATGCGAACACCGGAGAGGTGCTGATGCTGGGTTTCTTGAATCCCGTCAGCTATGCCAAGACGCTGGAGAGCGGATTTGTAACCTTCTGGAGCCGAACGCGCCAGAAGCTTTGGATGAAAGGCGAGACGAGCGGTAATCGTCTGCGCGTGGTTTCAGCCGCGACCGACTGTGACAACGACACGCTGCTCTTCCGCGTGGTGGTTGAAGGCGACGGGCTGGTGTGCCACGAGGGCACGGTGAGCTGCTTTACCAAGGTGCTTGCACTCGACAAGGAAACGGAGGCCGCACGTGGCTAATAAACTGAGACTCGGCATTCCCAAGGGCAGCTTGCAGGACGCGACCATCGCACTGTTCAAGCGCGCGGGATGGAATATCTACGCGGACGGCCGCTCCTATTTTCCGTCAATCGACGACGGCGAAATTGAGTGCATGCTGATCCGCGCTCAGGAGATGGCGCGCTACGTTGACCACGGAGTGCTCGATGCTGGTTTGACGGGCATTGACTGGGTCGTGGAGAGCGGACTCGATGTGGCAAGCGTGACCACGCTGACCTATGCCAAGCAGAGCCGCCGCAAGGTGCGCTGGGTTCTGGCCGTGCCTGAAGGCAGCGGCTTTGAGAAGGCCGAAGACCTGGAAGGCAAGATCATCGCGACCGAACTGGTTGAAGTGAGCAAGCGCTACTTCGCCTCAAAGGGCGTGAATGTGAAAGTGGAGTTCAGCTGGGGCGCAACCGAAGTCAAGCCGCCGATGCTGGCCGACGCCATTGTCGAGGTGACCGAGACAGGAAGCTCGCTGAAGGCCAATCATCTGAAGATCATTGACACAGTGATGGAGAGCGAGACGCACCTGATCGCGGGCAAAAAAGCCATGGCTGACCCGTGGAAGCGCGAGAAGCTGGAACAGATCGCCCTGATGCTGCGCGGGGCAATCGATGCGCAATCGCAGGTGGGGCTGATGCTGAACGTAAAGCGCGCTGACCTGGAAGCGGCGTTGGCGGTTTTGCCTGCGTTGAACTCGCCGACCATTTCGCAGTTGAGCAACTCGGAGTGGGTCGCGGTGAACACGATTGTGGACGAGCGCACGGCCCGTGACGTGATTCCGCGGCTTAAGGCCGCGCGGGCAACGGGCATTGTGGAGTATCCGCTGAACAAGGTCGTGCTGTAAGTAGGTTGCGGGTGCAAGCCTTGTCACAGGTCTTTGCCCCGCCTCCATTGACCGAAGGAAGAGTGCCGCGCACGCAACCCGGATCCAATCAATGAGGGGTTGAAATGCCTTCAAAGGAATCGAGAAAAGAAGCCATCAGGCAGTACAAGGAGCGCAAGCCGCTTCTCGGGGCATATGCCATCCGCTGCACCGCCACCGCACGCGTCTGGGTTGGGGTATCGCGGAATCTCGACGCCACAAAGAACGGGAGCTGGTTTACCCTGCGCAATGGATTGCACCGTGAACGATCTCTCCAGGATGAATGGAACGCGCAGGGCGAGTCAGCTTTTGAATATGAGATCCTCGTCGGGCTCGACGAGGAGATTCATCCTCTCGAAATCGACGACCTGCTCAAAGAACAAAAGAAGAGCTGGCTTGCCCAGTTGGGCGCACAACCTTTGCCCTGAATCGATGTAGAGCAAGTGCATTCTTGGAGAACGATACGGGCGTTAGCCCTGAGGGAACGATGAAGCTGATCAATACAAAAGGACGAGGCGCAGCACAGACGCATGAAGTCCTTACCGCGCTGGAAAAGCGTGGTGGGGCGGCACTGGACTCTGTGCTGCCTGCAGTCCGGCGCATTGTGACCGATGTGCGCAAGCGCGGCGACCGCGCGCTGCTGAAGTACGCTGCGCAGTTTGACGGCCTGGCAGGCGCTGATTGCGTGCGGGTGACCGAGCAGGAGATGGCCGCAGCGTGGAAGTCGGTTAGCCCGGAGTTGCGCGATGCTTTGTCGACGGCGGCGAAACAGATTCGCTCATTTGCCAAAAAGCAGATGCCGGCTTCGTGGAGTTCGTCTCCGCTCCGGGGTTTGAGTACCGGCCAGCTGGTGCGGCCGCTCGGGTCCGTGGGTTGCTATGTTCCCAGCGGCAGGCATCCGCTGCCATCAACGCTGCTGATGACGGCGATTCCCGCGCAGGTGGCGGGCGTCAAGCGCATTGTTGCTGTCTCTCCCAAGCCTGCGCCTGAAACGCTGGCCGCCGCGCATTTGCTTGGCATCAAGGAGTTCTACCGGCTGGGCGGCGCACACGCTGTGGCCGCGTTGGCGTACGGAACCGCAAGCGTGCCGCGCGTGGACAAGATCGTGGGACCGGGCAACTTGTATGTCACGGCGGCAAAGCGGCTGGTGGCATTCGATTGCGCCATCGACATGCTGGCAGGGCCAACGGAAATTGTGGTCACCAGCGAGAGTGGCAATGCGCGCGATATCGCTTCAGATCTTGTGGCGCAGGCTGAGCACGATCCCGAAGCATTGGCGATTTTCATCACCACTCGCAGGGAACTCGCACAGGCGGTAATCGCGGAGGCAAAAATCCGCAGCAAGGACAATGCAGTGGCCCGCGAAGCGCTTGATCGCAATGGATTGGTGATTGTTGCGAGGAATGTGGAAGAGGCGCGCGCGATCACCAACAAGCTTGCGCCCGAACATCTGACCGTCGATGCGAAAACCGATTTGAAATGGGTCGAGAACGCGGGATCCGTGTTCGTTGGGCGCTGGTCTGCGCAGCCCATGGGCGATTACATCTCCGGTCCCAATCACACTCTGCCGACAGGCGGCATGGCGCGTGTGCGCGGCGGATTGAGCGTCTATGACTACGTGAAGCTCATTACCGTTCAAGAGTATTCAAGCCAGGGAATTCGTGCGCTTGGCCCGCAAGCCGCACTGCTTGCCGTGGCTGAAGGCCTTGAAGGGCACGCCGCAGCAATTCGCGTACGGCTACGCAAGAGCGCGCGAAGAAGGAGGTCCCGTGACTGAAGCTGTGAAGACGCAGAACCCTGCGCCACGCGCTCGGGTGCAGGCAATGAAGGAGTACCACCCTCCACTCGGGTGCAGAGACGCATTGCGTCTTGACTTCAACGAGAACACGCTCGCGTGCTCGCCGAAGGTGCGCGATGTGCTCGGACAGATCTCCGCCGGAGCGCTCACGCGCTATCCCGAGCGTGAGCCGGTGGAAGCAATCGTGGCCTCGCACGTTGGGGTAAAGGCGGAACAGTTGGCGCTGACCAACGGCGTGGACGAGGCCATTCACGTCCTGTTCGAGACGTTTCTTGAAGCGGGCGACGAGCTTTTGCTGCCCGTGCCCACCTACACGATGTATGAGGTATATGCGTCGGCGACCGATGCGCGTATCGTTACCGTTCAGGCCGCCGAAGATCTCGCGTTTCCTTTCGAGCGCCTGCTGGCAGCAATTACTCCTCGCACCAAAATCATCGCCATCGCTAATCCCAACAGCCCAGCGGGCTCGGTGGCGACGCGCGAGCAACTGCTTGTGCTTGCCGAACGCGCGCCCCACGCGGTGTTGCTGGTGGATGAGGCCTACTATCACTTCCACGGCGAGACGTTGATGGACCTGGTGGGAACGGTGCCCAACCTTGTAGTGGCGCGGACTTTTTCAAAGGCCTACGGATTGGCTGGGTTGCGGCTTGGCTTGCTGGCCGGTCCGGTGGATCTGATGCGCTGGGTGCGGCGCGTGCTGTCACCCTATAGCGTGAACTCGCTGGCACTGGCTTGTTTACCCCCAGCGCTCGAAGACACAGAATATCTGGATTGGTACGTGCGCGAAGTGCTGGCGGCCCGCGGCGAGTTCGAGGCCGCTCTTGATGCTGCTGGCGTGCGCCGCTGGCCAAGCCGCGCAAACTTTGTTCTGGTCGAAATCGGCGCGCCGCATGGGGAGTTCGTCCGGCTGATGCGCGATGCCGGCGTGCTGGTGCGCGACCGCTCCAGCGATCCGGGATGCGACGGACTGGTGCGCATCACGATTGGAACCCGCGAGCAGATGAGGCAGGCGATTCCCGCTTTGCGTTCGGCACTGGCCGAAATCAGAGGCGAAAGAGGCAAGCAATGACAACAAAAAAGAAGAAGCCGGCCGGCACTGCTGGATCCAAAATCCGTACCGTCGTGGTGGTGCGTCACACGGCTGAAACGCGCATCGATCTTCAGCTCACCATTGAGGGCAGTGGGCAATACAAGGTTTCCACCGGCATTCGTTTTTTCGACCACATGCTTGAGCTGTTCACGCGTCATGGCGCCTTCAACCTTGAGCTCAAGTGCGACGGCGATCTCGATGTGGACCAGCATCACACGGTCGAGGATGTGGGGATCGCGCTGGGCGAAGCCTTCGATCGCGCTCTTGGCGACAAGCGCGGCATTCTGCGCGCCGGATATTTTCTGATGCCAATGGACGAGACGCTCGCCATCGCTGCAGTAGACATGAGCGGGCGCGCGGCATTCGCTGTAGACACAAAGGTGCGCACGCGCCTGGTAGGCGACCTGCAGACCGAACTCGTCGCCGATTTTTTTGAGGGCTTTGCGCGCGGCGCGCGAGCCAATGTGCATGTGAAGACCATGTATGGCCGCTCAAATCATCACAAGATCGAGGCCATTTTCAAGGCATTTGCCCGGGCTCTGCGTGTGGCGTGCTCGCGCGACAAGCAGTTGGGCGAGATGTTGCCATCGACCAAGGGACTCTCTAGTAATGCGCGTAACGGTGATCGATTACAAGGCTGGCAATTTGACCAGCGTACTGAAGGCGCTGCGTCACCTTGGCGCTGATCCGATCGTCACCGACGGTGATCTATCGCTTGTCGAGTCGGCGGAGCGCATTGTGTTGCCGGGTGTCGGACACTTTCAGGCCACCGAACGCCTGGATGCGACGGGATTGACAGGGGCCATTCGTGCCGCCATTGCGCGCGGAGTTCCCTTCCTCGGCATTTGCGTGGGGATGCAGTGGCTCTATGCGGGATCGAGCGAGGCGCCGCAGCAGCCGGGGCTGGGTCATTTCGCGGAGCCGTGTACGCGGTTTGCTGAAAGTCAAGAGAAAGTGCCGCACGTAGGCTGGAACTCGCTCGAAGTGAAAGATGGGTCACGATTGCTCAAGGGCGTGGGGGCGGGCGAGTACGTGTATTTTACGCATTCGTTCAAGGGACCAGTCACGAGTGATACTGCTGCAACGTCCTTTTACATTGAGCCATTCGCGGCGGCGATTGAGCGCGGCAATGTGATGGGCGTGCAGTTTCATCCAGAAAAATCAGGCGCGACGGGATTGAAGATTCTCCGCAATTTTTTGGAGATGCAGGCGAAGGAGGCCGAATGATTACCAAGAGAATCATCGCGTGCCTCGACGTGCACGGCGGACGAGTCGTGAAGGGCGTGCAGTTTGTCGACCTGGTGGACGCGGGGGATCCTGCAACCCAGGCGGCTCGGCACGCACGCGAAGGCGCGGACGAGATCGTGCTGCTGGACATCACTGCGACTCATGAGGGCCGCGCCACGCTGCTCGATACTGTACGCCGTACCGCGAAGGAGCTGTTTGTGCCTTTCTGTGTTGGTGGCGGCATTCGTACCGCGGACGATGCCGCTCAGGTGTTCGAGGCCGGTGCCGACAAGGTGAGCGTGAACTCGGCGGCGCTGAAGGACCCGATGCTGATTGATGCCATCGGCCGCAGCTTTGGCGCGCAGGCAGTGGTGGTTGCAATCGACGCACGTCGTGACCCCCACGCCAAAGATCCAGTGCGCGACGCCGAGGTGTTTGTGCAGGGCGGACGAAAGCCAACTGGCCGCCGCGTGGTGGAGTGGGCGCGCGAGGCTGAACAGCGCGGGGCCGGCGAGATTCTGCTCACATCGATGGATTCCGACGGTACGCGCGCGGGATTCGATTGCGAACTGACCGCGGCGGTAAGCGAAGCCGTGGGGATTCCCGTGATTGCTTCAGGCGGCGCGGGAACAGTGGACCATTTTGCCGACGTGTTTGGGCGCGGCAGGGCGGACGCGGCTCTTGCGGCGAGTATCTTTCACTTCGGCGTATCGAGCGCGCGGTCGCTCAAGGAAGAGCTGGCAAAGGCCGGCGTGTCTGTGAGGTTGCCATGCTGATTCCATCAATTGATTTGCTGGGCGGGCGCATTGTTCAGCTTGTGCAGGGTGAGAAGCTGCGTCTTGCCTTCGACGACTTTGAATACTGGATCGAGAAATTTTCAAAATTTCCCCTGGTGCAGTTGATTGACCTGGACGCGGCGATGCGGCAGGGCGACAACTCTGCACTCGTCGAGCAGATTGCAAAACGTCTGCCCGTGCAGGCAGGCGGCGGAATCCACACGATCGAGCGCGCGCAGCAGGTGCTGGATGCAGGCGCGCAGCGCGTGATCATTGGCTCGGCACTGTTTACTGAAGCTGGCGGCGTGCGCGCGAAGTTTGCAGCCGAACTGGCCGCAAGTGTGGGAGCGGACCGCGTGGTGGCCGGCATCGACACGAAGAACGGCCGCATAGCCGTGAAGGGCTGGAAGGCCCAGGTGGAGCTCACCGCGGACGATGCCATGCCGCAACTCGAGACCTTCGTGGGCGCGTTCCTTTACACACATGTGGACGGCGAGGGCCTGATGCAGGGCTTTCCCGTCGAGACCGCGGCACGGCTGCGCGAGCTTACAGAGCGTCAACTGATTGTGGCAGGCGGCATTCGCAGCCAGCAGGAAGTGGACGCGCTCGACGCGCTGGGAGCGGACGCCGTGGTAGGGATGGCGGTTTATACCGATCTACTTGCTGTCTAGCTCCTGCTCGACATGGGTCGGCGATTTTTCGACTGGCTGCCGCTTGTGCCCCTCGCCAGCTGCCTGGCTGGTCTCAACGCGCGAGGCGCGCAGCAAACGTGCGATTTGCTTCAAGTGAAGCTGAACGGCATAGGCGCGCAGAATCTCATTTTGCGAAAAGCCTATTCCGGTGTGACGCACAGCATCCATGCGCGCCTCAAGGTCGCGGATGTCCTGCTCGAGATTGATGTTCGACGGGGGAGTGGCGAACTGCCACTTGTGAATGCACCCGGCCACGTGATGGAAGCCTGAGCGAATATCCACGGCCAGCTTTCCGAGTGCGGGCTCCAGTTGCAGGGCGAATCCATCTTCGCGGCTGCCCTCAACCGAAAACTGCAATGCCAGCAAAGCATCAAAAATGGAGTGGCCGAATTGCGAAAGCATGACCAGGCCTTCGCGCCACCCCGGCCCGCCGGAGGGCTCATTGCGCGCGGCCTCAAGCAGCGTGCCGTTGACGCTCACCAGGGATTGAACGTCGGCCCGCTGTTGTGACAGGTTGGACGAAGGCGCTCCACGAAATCCTTCAAGGATTGCCTCAAACAGGCTGCCCAGCATGAGAAATTCCTGGGCAAGGCCGTCGCGCAGACGCAGGCGGGCCCGGTCAGGAAGAACAAACGTGGTGACAGCCAGAGCGACGATGATGCCGAGGAGCACCTCGCCCACGCGGTCGAAGGCCAGGCCCCAGCGTGGACCATCTTTGTGCACCAGCATGATGATGGTGATGGTGACGCACGCCAGCCTCGAGCTGTTGCGGAAGCCAAGCAGGCCGGAGACGATGACTGCGGCCAGGAGCGCCAGAATATAGCTGACAAGCAGCGGCCCGAACAGCGAGAAGGAGAAGCCCAGCAGGGCGCCAATCAACGTGCCAAGCAGCCGCTCGCGCGAGGCGCCTATTGTCGAACCCACATCGGACTGTAGAACAATAATCGCGCTGATGGAACCCCAATAGCCGTCGTGCAGGCCGAAGCGCATGGCCAGCCACCAGCAAAGTGCAGCGGCCAGCGCCGTCTTTGCAGCATGAATGAGAAGGCGCCGCCGTTCCCACGTGAGGAAGGTGGAGCGCTCCGGCTCAACGCGCAGCTTGACCGCAAGTTGCTGCTGCGAATGCGTTTTTTTGAGGCGAAGGCGCATGTGTGTTCCGGGTTGAATTTTCTCACAGTTACGTTCGTCCACCGTAATGATCGCAATGAGCGCGACGGCTGCGATAGCATGGATGCACGGCCGATTCCCACGCTGGCCATTCTCAAAACACATGCTACGAATTGGATACCCAGAGATATTGCCGGTCGAGCTCCTTCGCGATTTTCCCGAGGGAGTTGAGATGATCGCAATTCCGGATCCCCCCGATCGCGAGATCGAAATCGATGTGTGGATTCCAAACCCTTATGCAAACCGGGCTGCGCTCGCCTGGCCATGGCTTCGGGGCGTGCGGCTGGTGCTTTCTCTTATGGCGGGTACTGAGTGGATACCGCCGCTGGTGGGGCCGCATGTGACCATCTGCAATGCGCGCGGCGCGCACAACATCTGCACGGCAGAGTGGACCCTCGGCGCGATTCTGGCCATGCTCAAGTACTTCCCGATGTACTACGAGATTCAGCGGGAGGGAAAGTGGAAGCGGCGCTTCGAGGCTCCAAAGCATTATGCAGAGATCACAGGCGACGAGCGGCCCGTTTATCCACCCGTGATGCTCGAGGAACTGACCGGCAAGACGGTGCTGCTGGTGGGCCACGGCTCCATCGGAAAGGAGATCGAGCGGATGCTGGCGCCGTTCGATGTGCATGTGTTGCGGATTGCACGCACCGCGCGCAGCGAGCCGCAGGTTCACGCCGCTAGCGAACTCGACAATCTGCTTCCCCGCGCCGATGTCGTGATTCTGATTCTGCCTTCGACCGATGAGACAAAGGATTTGATCGGCAGCCGTCAGCTCGGCTTGATGAAGCAGGGCGCGTTGCTGGTGAATGCCGCACGCGGGCCCATCGTGAACACGGAGGCACTGATGGAAGCGTTGCATGCAGGCCGGATCCGAGCGGCAATCGATGTCACCGATCCTGAACCGCTCCCGGAGGGGCATCCGCTTTGGAGCTGCCCCAATCTGATGATCACGCCGCACATTGGCGGGTCGAGCAAGGAGTTTTCTCCGCGCGGCATGCGCACTGCAGCCGGTGAAGTACGCCGCTATTTGAAGGGCGAGCCTCTTGAGAACGTGGTGCAGGCGGCAATTTAGGCAGTGACCGGGGCGCGGCGCCAGTCGCGCAGCCCGAGTACGGCCAGGCCGACAAGAACCGCATAGAGAGCGGCCGTCGTGTTCAGATCCTTGTAGAGATACTCGCCAATGTAGATGAGGTCGACCGCAATCCACAGCCACCAGCTGGCGATATGTTTACGTGCCTGCCACCAGCTGGCGACAAGCGAGTAGCTCGTAAGCGCGGCATCCAAGTGAGGCAACGCCGCGCCAATACGCACCATCAGCCAGCCTAGAAGAAACGATCCCACGGCGCCTGCCGCCAGCCCGGCCAGCCAGCCGCGCAAAGGCAAAGGAACCACCTTGACTTCGCCCTCCTCCACCACTCCCCGCCACCAGTGCCACCAGCCATAAAGAGTGAAGACGACGAAAAAGATTTGCAGCAGCGCATCAGAGAATAAGCGCGCCTGATAGAAAACCACCAGGTAAAGCACATCTGCCAAGAGCACCACAGGCCAGCAAAGGAGCACGCGGCGCGTCGTGAGCCAGATGCCGAGAATTGTGGTTACGGTGCCTGCAATCTCAAGTCCATGCTCTGCCAAATAGTTTGCGATCGCAGGCCAGTTCATGGCTTGCCTGCTTCCATCGGGCGACGGCTGTGCGACCCGGCCCATTGCTCGATTGCTTTCAACAGGTGCTTGCCGGCGTTGCTGCCAAACCAGCGCGCGTGTCCAACTAGCCATCCATCGTGTGCCATCCGCGCCTTGTCTTGAGAGTGAAGCACGCCAAGAAAATAGTCCGCCTCAGAGAGCGCGAACTCTGCATGGCATAGGGCAGTCATGGGCGCGAGGGCAGCGGCCTCCTCCGCGGAGAGGGGACGGATGGATTCGTAGCCATCGAGCAGCGCAGAAAGGTGATCGAGATGAATGGGCACGCTGTCAGGATGCTCAGGATCGTTAACCAGCACAAGCCACTCGACGATGTTGCGCTCGATGGCGTTGGCTAGATCGTGCACAGCGTTCGTGCGGTCGGCGAGGCCGAAGTCGATGATGGCGGTAGCTTGCGCGCTGTCGCTCGCCTCACTCCAGAACAGATTTGACGAGTGCAGGTCGTTGTGCGTCCACAGCGGCTGAAGGTACGGCAGAAGCGGCTGGAGCCGTGCATGGAAGGGTGCCAGCAATTCGAGAGCCTGAAGGCCATGATCGCGCACAGCCGTATCCGTTGCCAGCGCCGGGCGCGCCTCAAGATAGCGGTCCAGCTCGCGAACCGGATCAGGCGCGGCGAAGATCGTGAAGCTCGCCACAAGCGGTTGCGTCTTGCGCTGCGGAGAAACGTACTCCCTGGATGCAAGATGAAGCTGCGCCAATGCCCGCCCCGCCGCGTGAGCGTGAGCAGAAGTGCGGAAAGGCGTCCACGAGATTGCATCCTCATAGAGATCGATGCCTTCCGGCGTGGCGTGGACCTCATAGGTCCACTCGCCTATCTGGATTGCCGTGTGGCCGTTCACCGAGGCATACACGCGCGGAACCGGGGCTCCCGCATGAAAAAGATGCGCAAGAAATCGGTGTTCCTCTCGCAGGCCTTCCGCATCGCGCACCGTAAAGTGATGGCGTTTGACGAAGACGCGGCCACTGGACGTACTGACGACTCCGGCAGCGGACAGCGGCCGCGGGCTGGTGGAAAGAATCTCTATCGGTTCACCGAGCGTGGGAAAGCGAGAGAGCAGCGCGCGCACTTCGGCAAGCGTCAGCGGCGGCCAGTCGGGCGCAACTAACGTGCCGTCCATTCCATGTACCTTTTGGGTCGCGCTCATCTGCGGGTCATCCTTCACCCCATGCACTCATCCTAGAAAGTGTAATGGGCCGAAAGGCGCACCGTCGTCGGCGCACCCAGATGGATGAACGTGTCGCCGTAGTTGGCGCCGGTATCTTTCCAGTAGCGCTTGTCGGTGATGTTGTCAGCGTAGATGCGCATGGTTACGCGGCCCTGTTCGCCACCAGGTGTATAGCGAGCACCAAGGTTGAAGAGGTTGTATCCGCCAACCTTTACGGCGTCGTCGCGTGTGGCCTCCTTGCTGTCGGTGTATCCCCAGCCGGGCATCAGGCTGAGACCGCGCACGTGGGGCACAGCGAGATCCGCGAAAAATGTCGTCCGCACGCGGGGCAGATTGATCACCTGCTTGTTATCGAAGGCAGGCGTCCCCGTGTTGGTTGAGATACCACTGATCGCAGCCAGTGACGCCGTAAGGCGAAGCCAGTTCGCTGCCTTGCCTTCAGCGTTGAATTCGACGCCGTCGTGCGTTTCCCGGCCTTCCGACTCAAAGCACTGGTCTCCCGCAGCGCCATTGGGGCAAAAACTGTCAGGACCGGCAAGGATCTTTGGATAAAAGAACGGCGAGCGCATGCGGAAGACTGCGGTCGTCAGGAGAATCCGCTGGCTGGGCTCGAATTTCGCTCCGACCTCAACTTGCCGTGAGAAAAACGGCGCAAGAAACTGGCTGCCATTGTCGGTCCAGAACGGCCCCTGCGGTCCAAGGGACAAAAGCACACCGTAGTTTCCGTAAAGCGTGAGTTTGTCCAACGGATTGAAAGTTGCAGCGTACGTGGGCAGCCAGACGTGCTTTGTCGTTAACTGAGGATCGCAATTGCCGGGAATGGAAAAATCGGAGCAACTCGCGTAGGCGGAGTAGTTGTGGTCGTGGAGCGAGTCGAATCGCCCGCCCGCAATCAGTTGCACGCGGCCGGGCAGATGAACGCGATCCTGCACGATGGCTGCGGCCTGGTGGCTGTCTTCCCAAAGGCGGCTCGGCCCAGCGGATTCCAGGGGCGCCTCCGATGTTGCGAGATCCACTGGAGCGATCGGTTGATAAATGTTTTCTGAACCAACGTACGTGTACACAGCGCCGTCCTGCACAACGCCATCCGATGAATAGGGCTCGGCGACAGTATTGAAGCCGGGCTGCTGCACACTGCGCAAAAAGAGCTCGCCTCCGGCGGCCAGGTCCTGCGAGATCGCGCCGGTCCTCACGTGCCCGGTCGCCATGGCTTCGCCTTCAGCATCGATGCGCCGCTCACCGGGATTTCGGTAGTCGTAGATGTCGTAGGTGCCGTCTGGTGCGAAGAACCACGGCTCCGGGGCCGAACCCGTGTTGCAATCCGCCTCGTAGTAGCAGCCATAGGCGTAGACCACGTTGTCGTCGATCAGCGAGTGGCTGTAGATGCCTGCCGCAAAGGCCTTCCAGGAAGGGCTGAGATCATAGTCAACACGCGTACCTGCGTTGAAGGTGTCAAAAGTATTCGGCTTCTCCCATGATTGATAGCCAAGCATCGTGGACGGATGGACGAGACTCATGTTGGGCACCTCATCACCGCCGAGCAACTGGTATCCGCAAACCGAACGCTCCACCTTGTGCTGATATTCAAAGTCATTCTTGAGGGTTGCCTTGGAAGAAATCTTCCAGTCTGCAGCGCCCGCCCCCATGGCGCGCCATCCATCGGCTCCGTTGACATAGCTCTGCATCCGTTCGCCGGCTAGATTCACGCGGGTGCCCACCTGCTTTTGACTGCCAAACAATCTACCCAGGTCGACGGCTCCATACGCGCTGCCGCGATGGTCAGTTGCCAGATCGAGGGCTTTGATGACCGCCGGCCGTTTGGTGACGTAGTCGATGAGGCCGCCTGCGGAAGCCACGCCGCTTTCAACTCCAGCGACGCCCTTGAGAAACTCGACGCTCTGCTTGTTTTCGAGTGGCACGTCTTGCTCGCCGGCGACGGTGAGCCCATTGATTTCAAGCCCCGTGGCCAGATCGATCGGAAACCCACGAATCTCATAGTCGCCGTAGTAGCCCACCGGCGCGTAGTCCTCGCCGACGGAAGCATCGTTCTTTACGACATCGGAAAGCACGCGCGAGACCTGGTCATTGAGCAGATCGCGCGTCACAACCGTAGCGGAAAGCGGCGCCTCCCTGAGCGGCGCACCGTCCAATGTGCCCACCGTAACAGTCTCGGGCAGATAGTCGTCCTTGATTTGGCCATGGACGGTGATGGTTGTAGTCACCGGGGGAAGTTTCGCCTGCGCTGGGGTCGGGTTGGTCGCGTTGGCAGGCTGGCTCGCGGCCTGCTGAGCCTGATCCTGCGACCACACACCAGGTACCGCCGCCAGACAGCAGGCAAGCGCCAGCGCCATTAGCCCTCGGCTGTATAACCGGCAAGAAAGGAGCGGGCGAAGGCGAGAGACGGCTAAGGATTTGGGCATGACTTCCCCTTTTCAACAAAGCGAAACGAGGGGAACTCAACTAAATGGAAGGTAGAAGGCCCAGCGGCTTCGAAAGCTTCCCACGCCGGTATTATCCGGATCGGGTTCTAGGGTATTTCTCAGCCCCACTTCGTGGAGCACCCCTGTTTCAATACTCCGATTGGAACACCGTGGGGCGTTGGAAGGCAAATATGCCGCGTGGAAAATGCCCACGACTGTCGGCGAGAAAGTGCCCACCCGATAAGACGCTGTGGAGCATGACACCGCCGAGGAACGCGGCACTGGTTTAGCCTAGTATGCGTTGCCCGGAGAGGCCTTCCGCGAGGCCGATCAACCACAGCGCAGGTGAATGGGGGCAGGTCTTCAACCATTTGAAAAACAGCACAACAGCTTTCAGCACGAGCAAAGGAGCAACACCATGGGAATTCTTGATTTGTTCAGTCTCAAGGGCAAGAACGCGCTGGTCACCGGTTCCGGGCAGGGACTGGGCGCCGGGATGGCCATCGCTTTCGCACAGGCCGGCGCGAATGTAACGCTGCACAACTACGACCAGGTGCTGGAATCGACCATTGACGAAGTGAAGAAGACAGGCGCGAAGTACATTTGCCGTTCAGGAGACGTGTGCGACAAGGCCGTGGCCCGGATGCTGGTGGATGACACGGTGAAAGAGTTCGGATCCATCGATATCCTGGTGAACAACGCGGGGACTATCAGGCGCGCCCCAGCCGCCGAACACTCTGAAGAGTTCTGGAATACGGTGATCAACACCAACCTGAACAGCGTATGGTTTCTCTCGCAGTACGCGGGTCGGCTCATGCTCGCGCAGGGCCACGGAAAAATCATCAACACGGCCTCGCTGCTGTCGTTTCAGGGCGGGATCCTGGTGCCGAGTTACGCTGCGGCCAAAGGCGCCGTGGCGCAACTGACCAAGGCGCTGGCCAATGAGTGGGCAGACAAGGGCATCAACGTGAATGCAATTGCGCCGGGCTACATGGCCACTGACAACACCGCGGCTCTGCGCGCCGACCCCGTGCGTTCAGCGGCGATTCTGAGCAGGATTCCCATGGGCCGATGGGGATTGCCGTCCGATCTGGCCGGTGCAGCCGTGCTTCTCGCTTCAGATGCCGGAAATTATATTCAGGGACATGTGCTCGTGGTTGACGGCGGATGGCTCTGCCGCTAAAGCTCCCCTTATCCGGGGCCTGTTCACCCCAGTAAGCAGGCCCCGGAATTATTTATTCGCGGGTGTGCGCAGCGCTTCAGCGGTAAGTTCGTCTGCCTTGCGCAGGCTGGGAAAGATCGCAGACCACATACCGGCTACAACCAGCGCGCCCACCCCTCCGTACACTGTGGCGCGCACCGCACCCCACCATTGCGCGGTAAGTCCGCTTTCAAACTCACCCAGCTCGTTTGATGCGCCAATAAAGAGCGAATTCACGGCGCTCACTCGTCCGCGCATCTCGGCAGGCGTAGCCAGTTGCAGCAACGATCCCCTGATGATCACACTGATGGAGTCCGCCGCACCCGAAATGTAGAGTGCGCTCAACGAGAGAGCGAGATTCCGCGAATACCCAAAGACGATGGTCGCCACTCCGAAAACTGCCACACACACGAAGAGACGCAATCCGGCGCGGCGGCGGAAGGGAAAACGCGCCATCAACAGCGACATGGTGACGGCACCTGCGGCCGGAGCGGCGCGCAACATGCCCAGTCCGCGTGGACCCGTGTGCAGAATGTCGTTGGCGAAGATGGGCGTAAGCGCGACGGCCCCACCCAGCAGTACGGCGAAAAGGTCAAGCGATGCCGCGCCCAGCAACAGTGGCGATCGGCCCATGTATTGGAAGCCCGCCAGCACAACCTTGAGGGAGAGCGCGCGGTGCTCCATGCGGCCGACGCGGGTACGCATGCTGCCAATCAGAATCAGCGACCAGCCCAGCGTTCCCAAAGTAAAGACGTAGACGATGCCCGCTCCCTGCAGCTTTGTGTCCGATACAAAGCGGAGCAGCGGCAGTGCAAACAAAATGCCCCCAAGCGCTGGCCCAACGATGGTGGCAAATTGGAAGATGGTGGCGCCCCAGGTCACCGCGTTGACAAAGTGCTCTTCGGGAACGAGGTGCGGAATGAGCGCGGAATTTGCCGGCCCTGAAAAGGTACGCGCCGTGCCAACGAAGAAAAGCACAATGTAGATCGGATAGACCGATGGCAGACCGACCCGCGCCAGCAGCAGCAGCGCCAGGGTGCAAAGTGCCTGCAGGCCATAGCAGACGAGAATGATCTGGCGGCGATCGAAGCGGTCGGCCACATGCCCGGCAGGCAGCAGGAAGATGACTCCCGGCAGGAACTGCACCAGCCCGGTGTATCCCAGGTCGATGGCCCGATGGGTGATGGAGTAGACCTGCCAGGCCACTGCCACCGATTGCGCCGCATACCCGAGGACAGCCGCTACGCGCGCAAATTGGAACCGCCTGAAGTCGCGGGAAGCGAAGGCTTCCATGCCTCGACGGGGGCCGGGCCGGCGCGGGTTTCGGGGAACAGCGTGCATAGGATGCAACTAAGGTTACCTTGCCAAGGCGCCGGAGCGGAAGGTGCCGCTGTTTGCGCTCACGGTTTGAAATGCTTCCGCAACCGCATAATCATCAGGGACTTGTAATCGCTGAACCGCAGCGGCACGTTTGCGAATCTATAGGAAAGAACCATTCGCGCCGCACTTCCCCGACCCACCACACACGCGCAAACCGACAGAGGAGAAAACTGTTGTCAGCATCGCAGCCCACACCACCGGCCCCGGCCAGGCACATGGATAATCCCGCTCCGGCTCTCCAGGTAGGCTGGAAGCCGCGGGTGAATCCGTGGCTGATCGCCATGACGGTGGCGCTGGCGGCCTTCATGGAGGTGCTCGATACCTCGATTGCCAACGTGGCCCTGCCGCATATTGCCGGCACACTGGGCGCAAGCACGGATGAAGGTACCTGGGTACTGACCAGCTACCTGGTTGCGAACGCCATCGTCCTGCCTCTGGGCGGATGGGCGTCAAGCCTCATGGGACGGCGCAACTTCTTTGTTTTCTGTATTGTAGTTTTCACTGTCGCCAGTTTTCTTTGTGGCGCCGCACCCACTTTGCCATTGCTGCTGCTGTTCAGGGTCATCCAGGGAGCGGGCGGCGGCGGAATGCAGCCCATGGCGCAAGCCATCATGGCCGACTCATTCGAACCCCATAAGCGCGGCCAGGCCTTCTCGATCTATGGCCTGGTTACCGTGCTGGCGCCCTCCATCGGCCCCACGCTGGGCGGCTGGATCACCGATAACTTCTCCTGGCGGTGGATCTTCTTCATCAACATTCCAGTGGGTATTCTGGCCTTCATTCTGGTCACGCGCCTGGTGGACGATCCGCCCTGGATCAAGCCCGACCGATCGCAGTTGCGCCACATGGATTACATGGGCCTGGGATTCCTGACCGTGGCCATGGGTGGGCTGCAGATCATGCTCGACAAGGGCGAAGAGAACGACTGGTTCTCGTCAGGCTTTATCCAGTTTTTCGCGTTCCTCTTTATAGCCGGCATGGTTTGCCTGGTGGCGTGGGAGTGGCGACAAAAGAATCCACTCATGAACCTGAAACTCTTCCGCTACAAGAACTTCGCCATCTGTTGTTTCCTCATGATGCTGGTAGGTGGAGTGTTGAATGCGAACACGGTGCTGCAGCCGCAGTATATGCAGCAACTGCTGGGCTGGACCGCGACCACTTCAGGCATGGCACTCACGGCGGGCGGTTTCGCGCTGCTGTTTGTGATGCCCCTGGCAGGATTCGCTACGGGAAAGGTGTCTGCGCGTACGCTCACTGTCATCGGTTTCAGTCTGTTCGTGCTCACGTTCCGCTACGCAGCCGTGGTGACCACGCTCGACATGACCTTCGGCGCCGCCTCCTGGCTGCGCGTCGTGCAAATGCTTCCCCTGCCGTTTTGCTTTATCTCCATCACCACGGCTGCGTACGTTGGCATGCCCAAGGAGCAGAGCAACCAGGTGTCCGGCCTGATCAACTTTGCCCGCAATATCGGCGGCAGCATTCTGATCGCCGTGACCAACGCACAGGTGACCAATCGCACCGAATGGCACCAGCAGCACCTGCAGAGCGGCATGCAGGCCGGCTCAATCGCGTTCCAGCAGCACACCCAGGCGCTGTCAGGCTTCTTTGCGGGGCAGTTTGGCTCCTCAAACGGCATGGGGCTGGCGCTCGCCAGCCTGTATTCTCAGCTCAACCGACAGGCACAAATGCAGGGCTACCAGGATGTCTATATGGAACTGTCATGGATGTCGATGGGGCTGGTGGTGCTTGCCTTCCTGTTAAGCAAAAACCGGCCCGGCGCTGGACCCGGCTCCTCTGCGATCCACTAATTCGGTGCGCGATTCCCGGCCGGTTTCCGGGTCCCGGAATTCAAGTGGGAAGCACCTGTGGAACGTCCCACGCAACGGCACGCCAATTGAATCCGCTGTGTGATTCCTCATGGCCGTTCCCGCCATTTAGGCCTATAATCCTTCCCAGAATCTCGATGATCTCGAATTGATGCCTTTCCGACATCTCTTTGCGAGGAGGATGTTATGTTGAAATCGTTTCTGCTTCTTTCGGCAGCTATATTAGTCGCGCTTACACCAACACATGCCCTGGCTGGCGGCTCACAAGATGCTGCGGCTGCACCGCAAGTTGCCCAGAACGCCACCAATCCAGTAGTAAAGCCAACCGCCGAATCCCAGGCGAAGGCCAAGAGCATCTACCAGATCGACTGCGCCATGTGCCATGGTGACAATGGGGACGGCAAGACCGACCTGGCAAAGAGTATGGGCGTGGTGATTCCTGACTTTACTGATCCGAAGGTATTGGCCAACACACCGGATGGAGAGTTGTTCAACATCATCCGCAATGGCAAGGGCGAGAAAATGCCTCCTGAAGCGTCTGGCCGCGCTGGCGATACCGTCGTATGGAACCTGATTATTTATCTTCGCGGAATGTCGAAGCACTAGAGCCTGTCACGGCTCATCCAAACCGAGACGAGTCGCCGGGAAGCAGGCTGAGCAACCGCGCGAACGTGGAGTTGCCGATGAAAGTACTCGTGTTCTCAGGGATACTTGCGGCTGGAATGGTCGCGCTCGGTCAGCAGCCGCAGCAACAGGCAATAAGCGCGGATTTGCAAGCGCCTGTCTCAGGCGTGAGTACCGGCGCTACTGCGCAGGGATTGAGGGCCTTTGCGGCGATTGAGCCGATTGATACGCATGCGCATGTGCGCCGCAGCGATCCGGCATTCAACGCCATGCTCGACCGGTTGAATCTGCACCTGCTCGACATTATTCTCGTCAACGACCAAAGCCCGGGGCAGCGCAATCTCGCCTCGGAGAGATCGGAGGCTTTGGAGTTTATCCACTCGACCGGCGGTCGCGCGGTCCTTTGCACATCGTTCGATCCGTACAAGATGCATAATCCGGGCTTCGCCGACCATGCGATTCGCGAGCTCAACCAGGACTTCAAACAGGGAGCCATCGCGGTAAAGATCTGGAAGAACATTGGCATGGAGATCAAGGATGCCGACGGCCATTATGTCCTTCCCGACGATCCTGCGTTTGCGCCGATCTACAGGGATATTGCCGCCCATAACAAGACTCTGGTTGCCCATGTGGCCGATCCGGACAGCGCATGGGCGCCGCCCGACCCCACCTCGCCGGATTACTCCTATTTCCAGGAAAACCCCTTCTGGTACATGTACGGCAAACCTGATCCAGCGTCAAAGCAGCAGATTCTCAAGGCGCGCGATCACATCCTGGAGCAGAACCCGCATCTGCGCGTCGTGGGCGCGCACCTCGGTAGCATGGAAGCTGACTTTCCTCTCCTCGCTCAACATCTTGACCGCTACCCGAACTTCGCTGTGGACATGGCCGCGCGCATGGCCTACCTCGCAAAGCTGCCGCGGGCTGATGCCATCGCTTTCATCATGAAGTATCAGGATCGGCTCATCTATGGCACGGACCTGACCTTCGGCGCCAACGACCAGGTGCAGAAGAAAATCGACACCTGGGAGCAGACCTACGCGCGCGACTGGGCCTTCCTCGCAACCACTGAAACTGTGGTCGTAGAAGGCAACACGGCAAAGGGTCTTGCCCTACCCGAAGATGTATTGCGAAAGATCCTGCACGACAACGCGATCCATTGGTTTCCGGGTATTCTCGGCAACGCGCACTGAAGGAATGTGCAATAACCGAGCGGTGGCTCAGGGTTGCGCAAGGATCGTCTGCAAACGCTTCTCAATGGTCTTTAGATCGGTTTCTCCTTGAAACCGTGCGCGCACCACGCCGTCCCGATCGATGAGGTAGGTCAAAGGCAGTCCCAGCACCCCGCCGTACTGGCGTCCAAGGTTTGCATCGCCCATCAGGACCGGGTAGTTCAGCTTGAGTTTTGCTGCCAGGCCCACGACCGGAGTCGCGTCGTCGTCCATTGAGATGCCGAGGACCTGGAGGCCATCCGGCTCGTATTGGCGCTGCCATGCGGCGAATGTTGGCATCTCAAGCTGGCACGGGGCGCACCACGTGGCCCAGAAATTGAGCAGCACTACCTTGCCGCGAAAATTCTTGAGATCGACACTGTTGCCGGCAAGATCCTTGCGCGCGAACTCTGGCGCGCGTCTGTTCACGAGGGAACGGGCAGCAGATGGAGCTGGGGCTGCGACGGCAAAACATCCTGCCAGCAGGCACCACGCAGCCAAGCCGTGAAGCACGAACCTGGCTGCGGCAAATACAGGCGTCGGCTCGCGCCTATCGGGTTTGCTCAACTGAAAATCCCTTGTCGACCCAGTTGGTGCCAAAGTTATCGGCAATATAGAGCACCTTGACGTTGGAGAAGCCAAGGTCCCGCAGCAGCTTGTACGCAGGGCCGACGTTGGGGCAGCGGCCCCATGGGCAGCAACCGCAATAGAGCACAATCAACGTCTTGTGCGGGAGTCGTGCCACCTTGTCCTGGAGCAGTTGCAGGCCGGCCGGTTGCGAGCCGGGGCCGGCAAACTCGGCGCCGGGAATGTGGGCCTGTGCGAAAAGCACGCGCGAACCCACCTGCAGCACAAAGGGCTTTTGCGCGCCCCGCGCTCGCAGCAGGGCATTCAACTCCTCGGGCTGCATCAACTGCGCCTGAGGAATTGAGAACGCGCTGCCCGACGAAGGTGCGCCAGAGAATTGCGCTTGAAGGTGAATTTGAAAGACAAACAAGAGCGGCAGGAGGAAAAGCTGGCCGGCTCTGCGCATTATGGATGAGATCATTGCGGAGGCTCCGCAACAATCTTACGCGCCGGTGGAATTTAGCGGGTGTGTCTGAGCGCACAAAGGGCCAGGGGCAGGAGGGGCCGCGGGGAAGCCGCGGAGAACAACAGCCCAAAAAGTCGAAGACGCCAGAGACCGGAGCCCCTGGCGTCTTAACCCTGATGACCTGATAGGTCTATCGAACCATGCATCGTCCGTTCAGCCCCGGGGCAGTCCCTCCGAGTCGCCTCGAAAGTCGCTCCCTGCAACGCCGCCTGAGGTAAATTCACGAGCGTCCCCGCGCCTTTGCTCCTCATGCTGCGCCTCAGATGGGTTCGCGGGTCGCCCCGCTCCCTTCATCTTCAGGCCGTGCCGGCGATGGAGCTTCGAGTTGCCTCGACTCTCGCATCCTTCAGCAGAACTGGCTTTAGAAACCCGGGTCGCCCCGCATATTCGCTGTACCAGTGCTGCTTCTCAACGGGCTTTCGAGTTGCCCCGATCACTCGTCTTCCGGCTTTTGCCGGTGATGGATCTCCGGTGCGCACCGAATCTCGCATCTTTCGTCGGCCCTGGCGTCGAATCTCCGGGTTCCCCCGAATCTTCGCCCTCCAGTGCCGCCTCTCGATCGGTCCCCCGGGTCGCCCCGGTTTCTCGATCTTCCGGCTTTGCCGAGGTTGAATCCCCGGGTTGCCCCGAAGCTTCGTTTTCCTCGGCTCGCCGGCTGGTGGCTGTTCGGGTTTCCCCGCTTCCCGCACCTTCCGGCGATGCCAGCGGTGAATTTCCAGGTCGCCCCGAATCTTCGCTCCTCTGGCTGCGCTTGCTGTGTGGAGGTTCGAGTCGCCTCGAATCCCGCACCCTTCAGCGCTCCCGGTGATCAGGTTCTGGGTCGCCCCAGCCCTTTAATCTTCTGCCGCATCCGCTTTACGATTCCCCGGGTCGCCCCGTTTCCTCGTTTCCCCGTCTGCGCCAGCGATGGAGTTCCGGGTCGCCCCGTTGCCTCGCATCCTCCGGGTGTGCCGCATCGCGTCTTCGCGTTTCCGCGAATCCTGCTTCAACGGCCGGTCCGATGATGAGTCCCGCTTCCTCGAACTTTGCATCCTCTGGCGTGAGCCAGCGGATGAATCTTCGTGTCAACCGGTACAAGCACTCTCTGGCCTGACTCTGGATGCACGCTCAATCTCATTTGGCCCTTCGCTCCCGGAGATACCGTTTACGAAACGCCGCCTTCAACTAGTTTGTGCATCGTCCTGTCAGGTTCGATCGTTCAAATCCGATTCCCTACAGGGCCATCAATTGATCCGAAGCTTAGGCCCGTTCATTCTGTGGAAGCAAGTGCAAAAAGTTCGTTAATTTGTGGATATCACCAAGATTGGTGCATAAATCGTAAATGGTGTTCTTTTTTGAACTGACACTGGTGCAAATCGCGCAGCAGTCGACTTAGTAACTCGACTTAGACGGAGTTAGATAAGTGCTAAGTGGCGACTATTCCGGTGAGGAGGGCGGCAGCCAGGCGCCGCAGGGGACTGACGCACAGATTTGCGCCAACCGGAGTCCCGTGAGGGTACCCCCCCTCCCATAGGATTCTGCGGCTAAATCCTTCTATTTCAGAGGGCTAGGTCGGGGCGCTCGCACCAAATTCGTCATTCTATTGATGATCGCCGCAGATTCGCCATGGCAAAGAACTTAGCGCAGACATCGGCTTCCGAAGGGCACTTATGCCGCACTTTGCATACATCGATTGCGTTTCCACTATAAGTGTTTCCCGGAAATAATACGCAATGCGTTTCAAGTGGAGCTTAGGCGGGGTTGTGAGTCGACGATGCGTTCAGCCTATAAACCCAGCTTTGGCGGAGTTTCGCTATCCCATCTCGGTCCAAAGTTGCTGTTCTGGTGCCCAACTCGCCTCGTGGGTTCTTGCGAAAATCTTTAATGGTTACGTGACCCAAGTATATCTCGGTGAATTTCATCGGCTTTCGGTTCACCGCTGGCTGTGTTTCGCTGTCGATCTCATAAACGAAAACACACATCCACTGGTCTCGAGCTCCGTGCGTATCAACGGCCCCGCCTGTCTTTCTCGTTGTCTTTACTTCCACACCATCAGTGCCGGACTTAATGCTGTCTTTGGGGTAAAGTCCCTGCACAACCAAGTCAGGGTGCCCGTTGAAGTACTTATTCTGAACCAGCGTCCGTGAGTGCTTTGCGACGCTGGCGGTCAGCATGTCAGAAAGGACGCCCGACATTATTGCCGGCCGAAGCACCTCATCGAGCCGCTGGAGCCCTTTACTGGTGAGCAGGACGTTCACGTCGTAGAAGAAATCGTAGACGTCCTGCATGGCTAGTTCGAAATCCTTCAACCTGAGCTGGAATGGCAGGTCCGCGGATTGATTGAATTTCGAAGGATCCGCTTCGTTACGAACAATCGACGCGCTTTTCATCTTTACCTTACCTGCAACTTGGAGAGGGGTTTGAATGCGGTTTTCGCCATCTCAAAGTATTCAAGGTCAGAATCCGTGCCCAAAGCCCGGTGGCCAACGGCTTCGGCCGCCGCTAGAGTCGACCCCGATCCGGCAAATGGGTCGTAGATAATCCCAATGCCCAATGGGAGTGACGCACGGACCAATTGGCGTAAGAATCGCTGTGGCTTCAATGACGGATGGGGCGCGATGTCTTTCTCTGGGCTCCGCGTCGGCGAGCAAGGAATAACATCCTTGAAGGGCTCTTCGTCGCCCAGCCGGCGAAGGCCTCCCGTTCCCCACTCACGCAAATTCTCCGCAACCGTTCCTATAAACGGCTTCCGGAAGACTCCCCATGGTTCCCAGCAAGACCTGGGCATAACTGTTACGCCCTCGAATTCTTCCTCGGCCCCTTTCGGCCGATCCCCACCGCGTAGAGTTTGGACAAGCCGAATTATTTCACCGCGTTTCTCGAAACCCGATTCCATGAAAGCGTGAAATGTCATTGTGGAGACGAGTGGATTCGAAGCGATGAAAACATGCCCTCCTGGGACGAGGGCCCTCAGCAAGCCGTAGGCAACAGAGCTGAAGAACCCGTGAAGACTGAGGATTTCCTCCTTTGAAAGGACAGTAAAGCGCGGCAGAGGTCTCCGTTTTGCACCGTCGAAGCTCGGTGGGATACGCCATACCCCCCCTCGGCCCTTGCGCAATTTGGAGTGGTTTTTTTCATCGTACTCAATCATTCCGTACGGGGGATCTGTCACGACGGCGTGGATGGAGTTTGCTGGAAGATCGGCTAACCATTTCAAAACGTCGCTCCGTATGTAGGTCGCTCGCTCAGAAAGGTGTTTTCGCGGTTGCGTCCCTATGTCTCGCACCGTTGCCCAAATTGCCTCTTCTCTCCGCCTTAGTGTGGACATCCACTCTTTGTCGCTAGGCGAATTTGAGGATCTTCCAGTTATCGGTGCTAGAACGTGCAGAGCGTGACTCATCGACGCCTCTATTTCTTGATGCTGGTAAAGTCCGAGAAGATTTTCGGTCAATTGCTCTCTGGAGTAAAGGTCTAAATTCCTTCATTGCAATCCTGCGGGGTCGATCACTAGCCAGCGGCCCCCACCAACACACCCTTAGCGAACATCTGCTTGATGCCCCGCAACGCCTGCCGAGTGCGCTCTTCATTTTCGATCAACGAGAAACGCACATGCGCGTCGCCGTGCTCACCAAAGCCTATGCCGGGACTGACGGCCGTCTTGGCCTCCGTCAGCAGCAGCTTTGAGAATTCAAGCGAGCCCAGCTTGCGGTATTGCTCCGGAATCTGTGCCCAGACGAACATGGTGGCCTTGGGCGAGACAACCGGCCAGCCGAGTTTGTTGAGGCCTTCGACAAGCACGTCACGGCGCTTGCGGTAGATGTCGCAGATTTCATGGACGCACTCCTGCGGCCCTTCGAGGGCGGCAATCGAGGCGACCTGGATGGGCGTGAAGGTGCCGTAGTCAAAGTAGCTCTTCAAGCGGGCCAGGGCGCCCACCAGCTTGGGGTTGCCGACCATGAAGCCGACACGCCAGCCGGGCATGTTGTAGCTCTTTGAAAGCGTGAAGAACTCAACGGCAACATCTTTTGCGCCGGGAACCTGGAGCACACTGGGAGGCTTGTAACCGTCGAAGGCGATGTCGGCATAGGCCAGGTCGTGGATGAGGTGGAAGCCGTACTCGCGGGCCAGCTCAACCAGGCGGGCCAGAAAAGGCAGGTCGACGCACTCCGTGGTCGGGTTCGAGGGAAAGTTGACGATCAGCGCCTTTGGCCGCGGCGTCATGCGCGGAATCAGGTCCTCAAGCTGGGATAGAAACTGCTCCTGGTCGTGGACCGGCACGCTGACGATGTGCGCTCCGGCAATGACCGGGCCATAGATGTGGATGGGGTAGCTGGGATTGGGCACCAGCACTGTGTCGCGCGAGTCAAGAATGGCCAGGCAAAGGTGGGCAATTCCCTCTTTGGAGCCAATGGTGACAATGGCTTCAGAGTCAGGATCGAGGTCGACATCGTAGCGGGTCTTGTACCAGTTGCAGATGGCTTTGCGCAGACGCGGAATGCCCTTGGACACCGAGTAGCGATGTGTGGCGGGCTTGAGCGCCGCTTCAACCAACTTGTCGACGATGTGTTTGGGCGTTGCCCCGTCGGGGTTGCCCATGCCGAAGTCAATGATGTCTTCTCCGCGGCGGCGGGCGGAGACCTTCATCTCTCCAGTGATGTTGAAAACGTAAGGCGGGAGACGTTGAATGCGGCTGAACTCTTCCATGATGACTCCAGTGTAAAGGTGTTGAGGGAGCCGCGGCGATGGCGCGGAGGCACAGGGTCCCTGAAGCGGAAACAATGATTTGAGATTTGGGGGATGAGGTGAAAAAGGTCTAGGCGGCCGGAGCCGCAGCACGAGCCGCGCCCGCGCCTGCCAGAGGCTCGAGAGCGACGAAAGAAGGTCGGGCAAGCTGCTGCATGCGTCTTATTATAGCCTGCACCCGGGGCAATCAGTGGTCAGCGCCGACCGGCGCCTCGGCATGCGCCAGGACGACGGCCGAGTGCGCGGCTGCCTGCTCGTAGTACTGGACGAAGCGTTTAGGCTCATCGGCCGCGTACGTGCCGAGATTATGGGCCCAGCGGTAGCCGACCGGCTGATACACAAGCTCCACGCTCACATGGAATGGCCCCGCGGCTCCGCCCGTGGCGACGACGTACTGCGTGGTGCTGGACCCGGCTGTAAATCCGGCGTCGTCCGCAGCTTTGCCACGGACCGCAATCTCGGCTGGAGCCGTCTTCTTGTCAAATCCAGTGGGCAGAATGCGGTTGTCCTTGAGGTATTGCGTGGACGAGAGAAGGCCGGTGGTCACATGGCCCTGGCTGTCGCCGAGGATGGGCTCGAAGATCTCGACCTGATCGGCCGCTGTGATGCGAGTGTAGTGGGGCGAGTAGCGGGTGGCGTCGGCGTCGTTCGCATTGCCGGCGATGGAGCCGTCAGGGTTCAGCTTGCCCGATTCGAACAAGACGTGGCCGTCGGCCGCGGCCACCACCACATGAAGCCATGCGCGGCGCGAGGGGTAAGCCGTGGGCAGCTTGTGACCGGTGAGGTTTTCGACATGCACGGCAAAGGAGATTTCACTCCCGGCCACGTGCGGCCCATCGAGCGAGACGCGCGCGGACTGCGACTGTAGAAATGCCGTCGAGCGGGCAGCGGCGGCGGCCAGTTCGGCAGACTGTGCCGTGACGCCGAGTTCGTCGCGATGAGCGTCGAGCATGGCCTCCATCAGAAAGTTGGAGCCGAGGAAGCCGTGCCGGTGGACGCCGTCGCGGGGCTCGCCCAGGAGAGAGGAGACAGCGACAGTCCCCTCCACAGCAGGCATGTGGCACTGCTGGCAGGTCTGCTTGTCGCGATAGTCGCTCTGCAGCCACTCCAGATAAGGCATCTGCTCCGGGAGCTGGCCGATCTGCTTGCCGTCCGGTCCGAGCGTCGGGGTATAGAGCGTGTGGCAACTGCCGCAGAGGCTTGCCTGGCGGATATGGTCCGATTGGATGGGCGCGTAACCCGATGAGACTACGTGCACCTTGGTGATGCGGTCCGGATCCTCTGGGAAGGGGCCGAAGACGGGGCGGGGATGGGTTCCGGCCGGAGCGACGTCGAGGTTCCCGCTATAGCTGGCGGGGGTTCCCAGGCCCGTGGACTGGATCTGGTGGCAGACCGTGCAGGAAACACCGTCGGCTGCCGCCGCATCGTCGGCATGATCGGGCCGGAGCGGCAGCCGCTTGAAGACCTCGGTCGGATGGCTCTGCTCCTTGTCCTCAAGCGATTGCAAAGGCATGTGGCAGCTTGCGCACTCGGTCTGGATGGCGGCGCTCGACTCGGGATGGTCGAGTGTCTCGCGGCGCACGCTGCCCTGCCAGTAGGGATCGCGTGCCGAATTGGCCATGACGCCCGCGCGCCACTCCATGCCAATCGAAACGTACTCGCCCTTTGCGGTCTTGACGTTGTTGTGGCAGGTGATGCAGCGGCTTGAGGTGCGGAAGTCCGCCGCGGGATCCTGCTGAGGGGCGGCCTGTGCGCGTGCGCAGCGCACCAAAGCAAGCGCCGTGAGAAGAGCGACAGAGGCAAGCACGATGCGAGGCAGACGGTGTGTCATTTCCATCCCTCTGGATCCGGCCGCCAGCCTGAATGCCCAAGACGGTGAATTCACCGCGGCATCGGGCGTCGCGTGAGCGGCCTTGGAAAACTCAGGGTAGCACGCGGGTGGTTGGAGGTGATGGACCGAGGCCGGCGACCAACATCGCGACCTTATACTGAAAGACGAGATGAGCAAGTTTTTGCCAGTAGACGAACAGATGGACCTGCTCCAGAAGGGAGCGGAAGAGATTATCCGCGTAAACGACCTGAGAGAGCGCCTTGAAGAAAGCCGCAAGACCGGGCGGCCGTTGCGCGTAAAGGCCGGCTTTGACCCGACAGCCCCCGACCTGCACCTGGGCCACACCGTGCTGATGCGCAAGCTGCGCCACTTTCAACAGCTGGGCCATAAGGTCATATTCCTCATCGGTGACTCGACCGCGCTTATCGGCGACCCCACGGGCCGCAACGTCACCCGCAAGCCGCTGACCCGCGAACAAATCGACGTGAACGCCGAAACCTACAAGCAGCAGGTCTTCAAGATCCTCGACGAGAAACAGACCGAGGTCCGCTACAACTCCGAGTGGCTCGATCAGCTTGGTTATGCCGGCTTAATTGGCCTCGCCGCCAAGGTCACGCTCTCCCAGATGCTTGATCGCAAGGAGTTTCTGACACGCTTCCGCGCCGAACAAGATATAAGTCTCCACGAGCTCCTCTATCCGCTCGCGCAGGGCTACGACTCAGTCGCCTTGAACAGCGATGTTGAACTCGGCGGCACGGATCAGAAATTCAACCTCCTGATGGGCCGCGAGCTGCAGCGCGACTATGGCCAGAAGCCGCAAATCGTCCTGATGACGCCGATCCTCGAGGGTCTCGACGGCGTGCAGAAGATGTCGAAGTCATTGGGAAATGCGATCGGCATCAACGAGCCGCCGTCGGAGATGTACGGCAAGCTGATGAGCATCAACGACGAGCTGATGTGGAAGTACTTTCTATTCCTCACCGATTTTCCCGGATCGAAGATTGAGGCATGGAAAGTTGACGTCGGTGAAGGACGGATGCATCCGATGGCTGCAAAGAAGCTCCTCGCCATCACGATCACAGAAGGCTTCCATGGCCCCGTCGCTGCAAAAGAAGCAGAAACAAATTGGGCCGGTATGTTCCAGCAGAAAGCCTCCCAGATGAAGTGGAAACAGTCCATTTGCACCGCTCAGATTTTCTTCCGGAGAGCGTCCCAGAAAGGGAACAAATGCACTCTGAAGCCACTTTTCCGCAAGGCGCGGCGTGGTACCAACTCTGATTCACCTGAAGGAGCCGTTCGCCCCTCTTCTCTGGAATCTGTCCGGAGCTGCCGGCATCGTTCCCTACGGCAGCGGCGAAGACTTCAACCGTAAGCCCATCGGCTCGGGCCCCTTCCGCTTCGTCAGCGCGCAGCAGGACAAGGACGTGGTCGTCGAGCGCAATCCGGATTATTGGGCCACTCCCGCCAAGCTCGAGCGCGTCGAGTTCAAGGTGATTCCCGACGCCACTACGCGCG
>CAVXVM010000075.1:0-40629 GCA_963765025.1 uncultured Acidobacteriaceae bacterium
CGGGTGTGTTGCGGAAGAGCAGATCGTAACCGTGAACGCGACCCTGAAGGTCAAGAATGGGCTGGCGGGCGACGTACCTCATCTCGGCTGCCAACTCCGGCTGAGCAGTGGTGGGCTTTTGAGCTTCTGCCGCAAGAGTCGCCATGGCTTGTCTCCCTGGAGCGGGGCAGCTGATCACCGAGAAGCAGAAGGGCAAATGCAGCATGGGCACAATAAAGCTGCGAGGCCGTGCGCAATACCGATGTCGGCGGGCAGAATGCGGAACCGTCCAGTGAATGTTTCGGCATCCGGGGGACTCACTTGAGGAACTGGTGGATTTCAGGGCAGACAGTTGCCAGGGGGTTGGCGATGGGCAGAATTTAAGGCCGAAAGGCGCCGACGCCGCCCGAAGGCGGCGTCGAAGAAGCGAAAGAACCAAAGCTCGAATGCAAAATGGCTTGCAAACAGATCAGGAGATGCTATGGAAGATGAGGTAGAGCATTCCGGAGAGCAGCGCCGCCGCGGGCAAGGTGAAGACCCAGCCAGCAGCGATGTTCCGTATCGTAGATAAACGGAGACCGCTTCCGTTGGCAGCCATGGTGCCGGCCACACCGGAACTGAGGATGTGGGTTGTACTGACCGGCAACCCGAACTGATCTGCGGCAAATATGGTCGCCATGGTCACGAGACCGGCGCTGGCTCCCTGCGCGTAGGTCAGGTGCTCCTTGCCGATCTTTTCGCCGACAGTGACGACGATGCGCTTCCAGCCGACCATGGTACCGAGGCCAAGCGCGAGGGCAACAGCCACTTTGACCCAGGAAGGTATGAACTTGGTGGCGTTATCAAGGCGGGCCTTATAGTTATCGAGCGCCGCCGTCTCCTGAGCGGTGAAAGCCGGGTTATGGTCTTTCTGCATCTGGCGGAGTGCTTCGCTGGCCAGATACATGTCGTTTCGGATGTTGGACTGATCCTCTGCCGGAACCGATTTGAAGGCTTTGTAAAGCACAACCTCGCGGTCCACGTTCTCCACCAGATCGCGGAGAGCCGGAACGGTTGAGGGCTGAAGTTGCCGGCTCCGGAGGTAGGCCGTGACCGTGGCGCGCGGGTCGGGGTCAGCTGAGGCGGGACTCACATACCGATCAAGGATTTGCCCGGCTTGCTGAGAGGCCGCGATAAACTGCTGCACTTCCATGGGGCTGACGGCATGGTTGAGGGCATAAGCCGTGGGAACGGTGCCGATAAGAATGAGCATGATGAGGCCCATCCCTTTTTGTCCGTCGTTGGAGCCATGGAAGAAACTGACGCCGGTACAGGTGAGCACCATCAAGGCGCGGATGGGAAAGGGCGGAGGCGTATTGTCTTTAGGCGCCTGATACAGTGCAGGGGATTTGATGACGCGCTTGGAAATGAGGATCAGGATTCCGGCGAGGGCAAAACCGAGAATGGGTGAGATGAGCAAAGCCTTGAGAACCTTGACGACCTGCTGCCAGTCGAGGCCTGAGGCGCCGCTGCGGAAATTCAAGAACTGGTTGGCGAGGCCAACCCCCATGATGGAGCCGACCATGGTGTGCGAACTGGAAGCCGGGAGGCCGAACCACCAGGTTCCGAGGTTCCAGATAATGGCGGCAATGAGGAGAGCGAAGACCATGGCGAAACCTGCTCCGGAACTGACCTTGAGGATGAGTTCGACGGGGAGCAGCGTGATGACGGCGAAGGCCACGGTGCCAGTGGAGAAGAGCACGCCGGCGAGGTTGCAGATTCCCGACCAGACAACGGCAATATTGGGTTCCAACGAGTGGGTGTAGATGACCGTGGCAACGGCATTGGCGGTGTCGTGGAAGCCGTTGACGAATTCAAAGCCAAGGGCAATAAGCAATGCAAGACCCAACAGGAGATAGGGCCATGCACTGGTGACCGTGACGTTATCCAGATCACGTGCCACGTGGAACGCTATGTAGCCAAGCGCACCTGCCAGGGCGAGGAGGAAGGCGATGATTCCTGCTCGGCTTGAAGACTTCTTCGTCCTGCGGTCATGCAGAGTTTTGCCCGAAGGCATGACTTCAACGACCGTTGCCAGGTCAGCCATTAGAAATCACCAATGCGCCCGGAGAAATTCCGGAGATGCCTGGTCCTCCAATTGAGACGATGCATAAGGAGATTGCAATCCGAATGAAATGGGGATGGCTTGAAGCTGGAGTGTGAAGGGTCGGGAGAGAGGACGTCCATAAAACCTCAACAATCGCATAGGCCTACGATTGCTTATCCGGCGATGAGGGAGCGGATGCCAGATTAAGTTTGATTTTACACCGGATAGCGCTTACGGCGGGGAAATGCTTGCCGGACGCAGTGGAAAAGGCGGGGCGTGAAGAAAACTGATTGTGCGAGTAGGCACTCGTCCATCAGAAGGATGACGGAAGCCACTTTTTGGGTGGCGATCTCGGGCAGGAGGATTTCAGAGTCCAAGGTTTCGCTTTTTGTTTGCCCTATGTTGAGCGCAGGCGGCCTCCCGGAGGGGATTTGGCAAGGCCGAGCGTTGGATGACAGAGCCCTGGCTACCGAGGCTGAGCGACCTATTGCCAGTCGTCCCGTGCGTTCGCCAGGCCCTCGTTCATCAGGTTCTCGAAGCCACTGTTCTTCTTGATGAAGATTTCGCTGAAGGCGCCATCCTGCCGGAGCAGGATGGCCTGCATGCGCACCAGTTCAAGCAACGCCAGGAACATGGCGATGAGGGCACGCTCAGAGCGCGTATGGCTGAGCAGCCGCCGCAACGCGACTGGCTTGTCTTCCATGGTCAAGCGGCGGGCAAGAAACTGGATCATCTGGCCGACAGTGACTGAGTCTTCTTGCACGTTGATGATCGGCCTGTTGCGGGCGCGCTCCAGAATGTCGCGGAAGATGCGGACAAGGTCGACCGTGTCGGCGGCGATTTCGGGTTCGGCAGATACGTCGTCACGGAACTCGTGGATGCCGGGGTTCGACCATGTAGCTGCTTCCAGCATCTGCTTCTGCTGGAGCATCTGGGCAGCGTTCTTGAATCGCTCGTGTTCGAGAAGGCGCTCGACCAACTCGCGGCGCGGGTCTTCTGCGTCGTCGGGACCAGACGGCGCGCGCGGAAGAAGCATCTTGCTCTTGATGTGGATGAGCAAAGATGCGGTGTAGATGAACTCGCCGGCGACATCCACATCCGTAGCCTTCAACTGATTGACGTAGGCCAGGAACTGCGCCGTGATGCGGGCGATGGGGATGTCGTAGATGTCGATGTCCTGCTTGCGGATCAGGTCGAGCAATAAGTCGAGCGGGCCGTCGTATACCTGGTCAACGATGACCGAAAACGGGGAAAGATCGGCTTCGTTATCGCGGGATTCGAGCTTGATGATCGGCTTGTGCGCGGGCGGACTGGGCGGAGCTGGTGCTTCTTCCGGCTGTGGATCAACGGCCTGATTCGGCGATGCTTCAACCGGGGGCTCGCCTAAGGGAACGACTGGTTCCTCGATCATTTCGAGAGCATGCCCAGTCTCGGGCTCGGTGGGCTGTTCCGCAGTTTGCTCCGGGTTGGGTTCGTTGATTTCCATAGTTGGTGGCGCTTGGAACGGCTCTTGCTCGGGGTCCTGTTCTGTGGCCGGTAGTTCTGCTTCCGGGGTTAGAATTGCTTCTGCAGGAGGGACGGCTTCGCTTAAAGATTCGTCTTCAACGTCTTCTTTAACATCCACTTCAGCGAAGGCGGGTTGCTCGACTGGGTCCTGCGGGGTCTCGAGGTCTACCGACTCCTTTGATTCTACGGGGGAGGCGGGGACGCCAGGGACAGGATTATCGACGCGAGCGGGATCGGCAGTTTCTGCGAGTGCTACCGGCTCGATTGGGCCCGGCTGGGATTTGTCCTGCGTTTCCTGGGCGGTTTCAATCTCTGCGGACCCGCTTGCGAGCTGGATCTGTTCTGTTTCCGATTCAATCGCGGGCGTTAGGCGGGCAGTGAACCGAAGCGGTGGCTCTGGTGGATCGACTTCTGGTTCAACGGCTGGCGGCTCAGCGGGTTCAGGGGGCAATTCCGGGACAATCTCGGCAATTGGTTCAGGGGTCGGCTCGGGTGCAGACTTCACCCCGTCGGCAGGCTCTTCTGGAGAGTGGATTGCGGGCCGTTGAGGTTCTTCGATGTTCTTGTTCTGTTCGGGCTCTTGCTCGGAAGCGCTCATGCTAATCGCCGATTCATCCTTATCGGCTGCCTCAGCTTCCGTTTCGATTTGTGGAGAGTGGACCCCTGGAACGGGTTCGGTCTTGGTGACGGGAAGTATTTCCGCCGCGGCCGGAGTGGCAGGCTCGGGCACAGTTTCCTCATCGGGCTCAAACTCTCGAACGACCTGTAACGGGGCCTGCGCCGATGGGGCTGCGACCGACGCAGACCTGGCTGCCTGAGCTTCAGCGAGAATTTCTATTTCCGGGGCAATTTCCGAGTTGAGTGCGGGGGAATGATCGATCAATTCTGATTCTTCTTTTGGATTCTCTTGTTGGCCGGCAGGGCGCGCCGGCTCTGGTGTTTCTTTTTTGGGGGGCGTCCGCGAGAAGAACCCGAAGCCGGAGCGAATTCCGTCCAGGGCAAAATGAATCGCCTTGCGCCACCACGGGACCGACTTCTCTTCCATTGAATTTCCCTCGGTGGCTTACACGGCCGCTCATCGGCCGATTCGCTGATGCAAACGGAAGATGCATCGCAGAGCGGACTTCTTCCATGGTCTGTTCGGCGCGTGCGCGGGCGCGGCGCGAACCGTCTTCGAGAATCTGGAGCACTTGCGGCACACTGTAGCTGGCGCGGCGTTCCTGGATTGGCTTGAGTATCTGCACGAGCGCGTCAGCGGCCCAACCCTTGCACTCGATGCACCCGATTCCAGCCGAGCGGCAGCCATCGTACACCTTGGCGAGTGTCTCAGGCGATGAGAATACCTTGTGCAAGTCGCCAACTGGGCACTTGTCGGGATCACCTTTGTCAGTGCGACGAACGCGGGCCGGGTCGGTGACCATCGTCTTCAGCTTCTGTCGAACCACGGGCTCCGGATCGGTCATCTGGAGGGTGTTGCCGTAGCTCTTTGACATCTTGCGGCCGTCGGTACCGGGGAGCTTGGGCGAGGGTGTGAGCAGAACTTTTGGCTCGGGTAAGACTTCGTGTTCACCAAGCTTGTAGAACTGGTTGAAGCGGCGCGCAATTTCACGCGTGAGCTCGACGTGCGCCTGCTGGTCCTGCCCCACGGGAACAAACTGCGGCTGGTAGAGAAGGATGTCAGAGGCCATGAGGACCGGATAGCCGAGGAAGCCGTAGGTGGTGAGGTCCTTGCTGGCGAGGTTTTCCTGCATCTCTTTGTAGCTGGGAACGCGCTCGAGCCAGCCGAGGGGCGTAATCATGCCGAGCAAGAGGGGCAGCTCGAAATGCTGGACCACCTGGCTCTGGACAAAGATGGTCGAACGATAGGGATCGAGCCCGGCGGCAAGGAAGTCAAGCGCCACTTCCAGCGTGTTCGGCTCGATAGCCGATGTGTCGGTATAATCGGTGGTCAACGCATGCAGATCGGCGATGAAGAAGTAGCAGTCGTACTTGTCTTCATTTTGCAGCTTGACCCAGTTGGCGAGGGCTCCCATGTAGTTGCCCAAATGGAGCTTGCCGGTGGGGCGCATGCCGCTGAGCACGCGGGGACGAAGCAGTGAAGTTTGAGTTTCAGACATGTTTGATCTTCAATTCCGTGGTGGTGCCAAACGAGTGCGGCCGGCCTTTACAAGAGTGCTCAAGAGGCTCATTCCATTGTACCGGGAAGCTAGGGCCCGCCCGGAGACGGCTCGGGATGTGGCGGGCTCTTTAAATGTGGATAAGAGCGTTGAAGACCAGTTGGAGCGAAGGGCGCAGAAGCGCTCCCATGATGGCTCCGCCGACGAAGATCATCAGCAGGTAACTGACCCAGATGGGAACCCGGTCGTAGACCTGGACGGCGTTGTAGGGCAGTAGGTTACGCACGACCCGGCTGCCATCGAGAGGAGGAATGGGCAGCAGGTTGAAGAACAGGAGCGAGAGATTAATCAGAATCGCCAGGCTGCACAACAGTGCCACCGGCTGCATGGTCAACGGCATACCGGGATTGAGCGCAGCGACGAAGGAAGATTGCACGACTTCTCGGCCATCTGGAAGGACGACAGACAAGATGGCAAGGCCGCCAAACGCAAGCAGAACGAGGATCAGATTGGAAGCAGGGCCGGCCAGAGTGGTGAGATTGTCATCGCGCACAATTTTTTGAAAATTGCGTGTGATCACGGGCGTTGGCTTGGCCCACCCGATGAGAAAGCCGCTGAAGAAATTGAAGCCAATGAATGGCCCAAAGATGATGAGCGCGGGAAAAAGCAGAGTGCCCACGGGATCGACGTGATACATGGGGTTGAGCGTGATGCGGCCCTCAAGACGAGCGGTCTGGTCGCCGAGCCGCGAGGCCATCCAGGCATGAGCACACTCGTGAAAGCTGAGCGAAAAGAGCAAAAGAACAAATTCGAATACAGCAATAAGAAGGCGGGTTTCTATCAAACGAACTCTCCACTGGCACTAACAACACAGGGTAGCATGGGCGGTGCGCGAATTCTTTAAAGGCCGCTTGCAGGGAAGGTGCCTACGGCTTCGCCCTCGGCGACATGATGTCCTGCGAGCACGATTGCGTGGCTGGCAATGCGGGCTCGCGGGCCGATGACGGTGGGTACGAGTGTGACCTTTTCGAAGTCCTCTGGATCGTGGGAGTGCGAAAAGATTCGCGAAAACGATCCGATCACCGCTCCGTTGCCGACCTTGAGGCCGCCGCGATCGTTCAGCAAGGCTCCCTGGCGGATGATCACTCCGTCTCCGATGGAGAGGTTGTAGCCGAAGGTGAGCTCAACGCCGTGGTAGATCTTTACTCCGGAGCCGAGGTGGTCGAAGATGTGGCGTGCGAGCATGCAACGGAAACGCAAGCCAAGCCAGTGGTTCAGGCCGATGGGCGAGCGGTCAAACATCTTCCAGAACCAGAGCAAAGGCTTGCGGCGGCTGTAGCGCTCACGATCGGTGTCTGCAAAGTACTCGGCTTCAAGGGTCACGTTGGCGGGATCGAGCGAGAGCGCGAGGATGGTTCCCGGCAACTCCGAGGTGAGGCTAACGACAGACTTGGTTGCATGCGGGCGGCCAAGGTAGAGCTGATGAAGCTGGTCGCGCACAATCTCGCAACGCCGTTCCGGAGAACCGTGCCGAATGAACTCATCGTCAAGGAACTGGAGCCAGCGGCGATAGACTTCTTCCGCTTCAGGCGCGGGATGCGGGATATTGTTTGTAGACCCCATACGGTAGGAAGATACACCACCGGAGCGTACCGGATCGAATGAAGTTGGCGACTCATAGAGAAACCCCGCTTGAGGACAACCTCAAGCGGGGTTTCAAAAACAGAGCGCAGCTTTACTTGCGTCCCTGAATCGTTTTGGGGTTTACGCCGGATTTTTTGAGGGCTCGCCTGGCGGCAATATCGTGCATCTCCCTGCCCAGCTTGGACTGATTGATGGCGACCTGAATACCGAGATTGATGATGTTGCTGGTTCCCCAGTAGAGTGCCAGGCCCGAAGCGTACTTCCACAACATGAATCCGAAGAAGATCGGCATCATGAAAGCCATCATGCGGCGCTGTGCAGGATCCATGCCGGGCGACGGGGTGATGTACTGCGTGAGGAACATGGTGAGGATGATGAGAATGGGCAGGATGTGCAGCGGATCGGGATTAGAGAGGTCGGTTAGCCAGTACCAGTGCGCCTGACGCAACTCCACCGCGTTTTGCAGAACGCGAAAATAGGCGAAGAAGAGCGGCATCTGGATGAGGAGGGGAAGACATCCGCCGTACATGTTGACGCCTTCTGTTTTATAGAGCTCCATCATCTCGGTGTTCATCTCAGACCGTTTTGGATCGCTCGTCTTGAGATGGGCGTAGCGCTTTTTGATGGCATCGACCTTTGGCTGTATGCGCATCATCTTGAGGGACGACCGCATCATCATGAAACGCGTGGGCAGCATGACAAGGCTGAAGACAACGGTGAAGATGATGATGGCCCAGCCCCAGTTGCCAATGCCATGGAGGACCATGAAGCGGAGCACGATGTAGAGGGGCTTGGCGATGAACGTCCAGAAGCCGAACTGGATGAGCGGCTCGAGCGACTGTCCTGTTGCCTTGCCGTCCGCGCCTGTGGCATGGATCGAGGACAGGATGTCGGTTGCCTTGGGGCCAGCAAACAGGCGGACGTGCGTTACGCCGGTGGTGTCGCCCACAGCCAGTCCGATGACGTCGGCGGGGCTCTTCTTGCTGGTGGGATCGCTGAGGTCGGTAGGGAGATCGATGGTGTTGTGCAGCGTGACTACGGTTGCCGACTCGGGATTTTCCGGAAGGAAGGCAGCCGCGAAGTAGAGATCCATGATCGCCGCATAGCTGTAGGGGGCAACGAGGGTCGCGTTGCCGCTCAACTTTTTGGCGGCAATTGAATCCTGCTTGCCGTCGAGTGACCATGCGAAAGAGGAAGCGAACGAGGTGCGCACCTGCGAGCGGGTGGTCGACGACGGGAGGAACTCCTCCATGTCGCCAAGGCCCGCAGGCCACTCAACCAAGGCGCGGACAGGCGTACCGTTGCGCCTCACCGCGACCTCGGCCGTGACCACATAGCTCGAATCGAACCGGAACGTCTTGACCACGTCGAGCCCGTTGATGGCGTAGTGGAAGGTGATGGCGGTGGGCGCCAGCAGCGGGCCATTGCCTGCGGGCTGCGCGCCGTCCACCGTCACTTCGTACAGCGCATTGTTCAGTTGGCTGGTGAGCGGCTGCTCGTAGGTGTACAGGGAGAGCGGATACCCGAACTGCTCAGAAGCCTGCGGTTGCACCATGTCGAGGGGCTTGCCGGCCGTGTCGACGAAGTTTTTTATGATCCAGTGCTTTACTCGTCCCCCGCGGTTGGTGAAGTCGATCTTATATAGCTCGTTCTCAACCGTGGTATCCGTTTCAAGGGTCGCGCCAAAGGCTGGAGTTGCTGACACGGCGTTTGCCGTCGGCTGAGCCTGGGCGGCCGCCTGTTCCGCCGAGGCCTGCTGTCCTTGCTGAGCGATTGGCTGCGATTGCGACTGCGGCGCCGGGGCCTGCGGCGCTGGCGGCTTGACGAAATACTGATACGCCAGCAGTCCAGCGAGAATGAGCAGCGTGAAGATGATCGTCGAGCGCATATCGCCGCCGCTACCGCCGCCGGGACCTTGCGTTTGAATATTAGGATTCTGAATTTCGGGCAAAGGGTACGTCCTGTCGATTCGAAAGGGCAGCCCCAGGGCCGCCTCTCTTCCTATGGTAATGGTTCGTGGGGAAAAGGTCTCTCATGCGCAGCTGGGGGAACGGGATCGAGGCCTCCGCGGGTGAATGGGTGACAGCGCAACAACCTCCAGAGGGCGAGGCCTGCACCGCGCAGCGGGCCATGTGTGGCTATTGCGATCTCAGCGTATTCCGAGCAAGTGGGCAGATAGCGGCATCCACCGGGGCCCAGCGAGTGCAGGGCAGGGGAGAGCCAGCGGCGATAGAAGGCGAGAAGTGCGAGCAGTAGGCGGGTCATGATGCGGACATAGCCGAGGCCGGCCGCGTTGATGGATTCTGGCCAAGGCGCGCGGCATCGACTCTTGCCTGTTCAAGAATACGCACAACCTCGGCCTCAAGTTTCGCAAATTCCACGGTGAGAACCGAGCGGCGCGGATGGAGTATGAGATCGAAGCCGGTGGAGAGCAAATCCACATGGCGGCGTAGTGCCTCGCGCATGCGGCGTTTGATGCGATTGCGCTCATGCGCCTTGCCGAGGACTTTGCCCACAGTGAGCCCAACGCGTGGGCGGGTGGCCGGCGTTGTTTGCGGAGCCAGAAACCAACTCATCAATGCGGATTGGCGCTTGCGCCCCGCCGCATAGGCTCTCTGATAGTCAGCGTGCTTGCGCAGACGTGCTCCTGCCAAAGACTGGAGTCCGGCAGGCTTGGGCGAGGGAGTCATTGCATTGCAGGCGAGTACTCGAACCGGAACGGCCGCACCCGGAAGCGCATCCCGGTCAAGAAACTGGAAATTTGCAGGGTGGGGCGGACCGAAGGCGTGGGAAGACTTAGTCGCGGAAGCCGGCGCTGACGGAAACGCGCTTACGGCCGATGGCGCGGCGGCGGCTCAACACGGCAGCGCCGGCCTTGGTCTTCATGCGCGCCCTGAATCCGTGTACTTTTACACGGCGGTGGCGGTTGGGTTGAAATGTGCGCTTGGGCATGGAAATGCGCTCCTGTTTCCTCTAAAGAATCTGCGCTTTGACAGCGAACTTAAGTATAACGCAATGACGGCCAGGAATCCAGCGCGAACTGTCCGATGCCGGCGAATCAAAAGAACTGCACCGTTCTCAGCGCCAGCAAGCAAGGGGAAATGGCGAACTCGAAAACGCGCCATGGTGCAAGAACCGGGGCAGTTGCGAAACTTTCAAAAGTAACTCGCGGTAACATTCAAGTGAAGTTTCACCATCCATGGTGCAACTCAATCACGCTTCGGAAAAGTTTGTGAAAGAGTGATTGCAACGAGCGCCAAATGTGCTACTATCGGGACCGTTCAGGAAACTTTAAATCGTCCCACGGAATGGTCGTTTAATCCACCGCCCCGAGGCTCACAATTTCAGGGGCACATCAGCGGCAATCAGAGGAATTGGTCATCGCGTGCAAGACGGAATGCCATCAACTTCCGCCAGCGATGATCCGTTGCTGAAATTCCGCTGAATAACCGGCGTAGCGTTTCGCAGGCGACGAGACTCAAGGAAATGTTCGATGGCTTTTGCAACTTCTCCCAGCTCGGCTCTCAATCCATGGCTCCAGATTCTCGCTGCATTAGAGAAGAAGGTGATCCGCCAATCCTTCGAGACCTGGCTCAAGCCCACGCGCTACAGCCACGCGACGGGCAGAACACTTTATGTTCGCGTCCCTTCGCCTGAATTCCAGCACATCGGGGACAAGTACGGCGATTTGATTCAGGAAGCCATCGATCTCCAGTCTCTTGAGTTTGACGATGTGAGTTTTGTCACCGCGGAAGAAGATCCTTCGATTCCGCCGCAGCGGAAGGACGGCGGATTTGCTCCTGTGCCGGCACATGCTCCCACTGCTCCACCACAGGTTCCCGCACGCGCACCCGAGCAGGGACGTTTCGACTGGTCGACAGCCGCACAGCTCAATTCGCGGTACACCTTTGACGCCTTCGTGATCGGCAACGGCAACCAGTTTGCGCGAGCTGCTTCGCTGGCAGTCGCCGAGCGGCCTTCGCGCGCCTACAATCCGCTGTTTCTGTACGGCGGCGTCGGGATGGGCAAGACGCACCTGATGCATGCCATTGGCCACGAGGTGAAGCGGCGCCAGCCCTCGGCGAGCATCTGCTACGTGTCGGCGGAAAAATTTACGAACGAGATGATCACGTCGCTGCGCAACGACCGAATGACGAGCTTTCGCGACCGGTTCCGCTCAGTGGACGTTCTGCTGATTGACGACATCCAGTTCATTGCCCAGAAGGAGCGCACGCAGGAGGAGTTCTTCCACACGTTCAATGCGCTGCACGAGAGCATGAAGCAGATCGTGATCGCTTCAGATCGTCCGCCGAAGGAATTGGCGGAGATTGAAGACCGGCTGCGCTCGCGCTTTGAGTGGGGCCTGATTGCGGACATTCAGCCGCCTGATCTCGAGACCAAGGTGGCCATCCTGCTGAAGAAGGCCGAGAGCGAGCAGGTGCAGTTGCCGACAGATGTGGCGCTGTTTGTGGCCTCGAATGTGCGCACCAATGTGCGCGAGCTAGAGGGCGCACTGGTGCGGCTGATTGCCTGGTGCCATCACAATCACATGGAGATAACGCTCGCCTCGACGCAGCAGTGCCTGAAGCAGTTCATTGATATGCAGGTGCGCAAGATCACGATCGAGGCCATTCAGCGGGCCGTGGCCGAGAACTTTGGCATGCGCGTGAGCGATCTAAAGCAGAAGAACAACTCGCGCAACGTGGTTGTGCCGCGCCAGATTGCCATGTACCTGGCCAAGCAAATGACGGAAGCAAGCCTGCCGGAGATCGGCCGCCAGTTCGGCAACAAGCACCATACGACGGTGATGCACTCGATCAGCAAGATTGACGAGCAGCGCCGCACCGACAAGGATCTGCATCGGACGCTCAATAAATTGCAGGATGTGTTGAACGGATAGTTGTTTCCACTAGTCTCAAAGAAAAGCCTGCGCCGAAAAGCGTGGGCTTTTTGTTGAACAGTACCAACGTAATGGCTCGATCGGAGCGGACGCTTTCGCTGGATTACACCCATGAGCAGGTAATAATTACAGACAGGTGCAATTCTTTCCATCGCGGGGTTCCTGCGCAGGAACGGCAAACGCGGCAATCACGGCACTTCGCGGTTCCGGAGGACTGGAATCAAACGTGCATCGTTTCCATGGAAGGCGTGGTTCCGACCGCCTTCCCTGGAGGAATTATGGTGGAGTTCGCTTCGTCACCTGTATCGGTGGAACACAAAGGCATGATTGCCCTGGTCGCTGTGGTGGTACTTGGCTGCGGTCTGGGTGGATACGCAATTCACGAGCACAACGCGGCGCAGGACCTGGCGGCAACCAACGCGCAGCAGACCGCTGCGCTGAGCGCAACGCAGCATCAGATTGGCGACTTGACGGCCAAGGTGAATGATCTGGTGACGCGGCAGCAAGCTCAGGCCATCAAACCGGCCGCAATGACCGGGCAGGGACCAGGAGTGCAGGGAGCCGGCGGCCGTCGTATTGTGGCCGTTCGAAGGGATGATCCGCGCTTCAAAAAACTGCAGGCGCAACTGGATCAGCAGGGAAAAGTGATCGATGACACGCGCAATGGGCTGACATCGACGCAGGGCGACCTGGTGAACACGCGCACTGAACTTACCGGTTCGATCGCGCACACGCACGATGAGCTGGTGCTACTGGAGAAGAAGGGCGAGCGGAACTACGCCGAGTTCGATGTGGCGAAGGCGAAAGTATTCAAGCATGCTGGCTCGGTTGAAATGCGGCTGAAGAAAGCTGACGCCAAGCATCAGTTCGCCGATCTGGACTTGATGGTGAATGATCGCACCGTAACGCAGAAGCACGTGAATCTGCTTCAGCCGGTCATGTTCTACATGCCTGACAGCCCGCAGCCGGTGGAGATTGTGATCAACGACATCAGCAAAGATCACATTCACGGCTATGTGAGCACTTCGAAGTATCGGCAATCGGAGCTGGCGTCGATGTCGAATACATCGGACAACCCTGCGCAGGGCACAGACCAGGCGAATGGCAACCAGGCTCCGCAACGCGTGAAGCTGCCTCCGCCTCAATAGGCCAGCGGTTGCGGTTGATCGCGAAAAAGCCCACGCATCGAGCGTGGGCTTTTTCATTAGCGCAGGCGAATCGCGAATTGCTGCGGGCTAGTGGCCCGGCTCCATGTTGTAGAGAAAGTAAGCGCGCAACTCGAGATACGGCCCGTGGAACTCGTGGGGCAATGGCGGATAATTTGAGCCGGTGAGGGCGCCCCATGCGGCCCGATCGAGGGCGGTATCGCCGGAGCGGCCGACCAGGTGCACGCTGTCGGGCATCAACCGTCCATTCGGAAGAACTTTGAACTCGATGGCAACCATGCCGGACTTGTAAATCGGCGGGTTGACCTCATCGGGGATGAGAGGATCCCATGTGTGCTCGGTTTCCCAATGCCAGCGTTGCAGCCAGTTGCTGAAGTCGACGCCCTGGGTATCAGAGAGGACCTGCACGCCGCCGGAGCCAGCGCCGGGATGCATGGCCAGTCCGGGGGAAGGTTGATTGCCCACCTCACCGGCACCGTGGCTGCGGGCGGCGTTCCGCATCGCCTCACGAAGCTGGTCTGCCGGATTGGAAGAGTTCAAGGCAAAGTTAGGTCTTGCCGGAACAGTCGCTGGCCGCGGCGCGTCAACCTGTGCCTGCGGGTTAGGCGGAGGAGGCTGCGCGGGCTGGGGCTGCACGGGCGCCTGCTGTTCCGGAGGCTTGGTTTCCTGTGGCGGAGGCGTAACCGACGCTGGCGTTGCGGACTGCTTCCGCATTTCGTCCATGGTCTGCTTGTCGATCACAGGCGGCTTTGTGAGCGGCTTCACCTCGACCTTGGGCCGGAAGCGCGGCGTGTCCATGTAGGTGAACTCGTCCTTGTCCAGCTTTGCAGTTTTGTCGACCACCTTGGGCATGACGATGTATCTGGGCAACAGGAAGAGCGCCAGCAGAATTGCCAGGTGAGCCAGAACTGCCCACAACATTCCCTCGCGCAACCTTGCCCAGCGCCGCTCGTCTTCGAGCTCGCTGATCATCTCCAGCAATTCATGGGTGTCGTAGTCGACCCAGCGCGATCCTCGCAGCGAAGGGGAAGCAGATGGCGAGCTTTCCCCGGCAGGGACAGGGCTTTCCTTGTCCGGAGCCCCTACGGGACTCGTCTGCGGCTCATTGGGCTCGTTCACGTCGGCTGGGGCTTCGCTGGTGGGCATTCGTTGTTAAGGAGACTCCCCGGCGGCGTGTTGATGCTGCCGGCTCCGCTCAAAATCCTTTCGATCTATTCTCTCATCCCGCTCAAATTGTGATCCAGAATCGGTACCGACATGAGCCGCGCAGACTCCTGGGGTGTAAATGGCCGGAGTCTGCCAGATGCTTCACCTCGTACAATGGTCTTATTGGATGGACGGATCAGCGGGCGGAAAGGGAACTTTTTTGATGCAGTTTTTTGTACGAATTATGGCCTGGTGGAAGCTTGCGCTGCTGCCGGCGCTTGCGAAGCTTGGTTTTTGGGGAATTGGCCTTGTCGCACTCCTTGACTCATCGACCATTCCCGTTCCGATGGACGCGATTCTCGCCGTCTACGTATGGAACAACAAGGGGAATTTCTGGCTTTACTGCCTGATGGCTGCGATCGGCTCCTCAATCGGAGGGCTGCTTCCCTATGGCTTGGGACGGGCCGGCGGCGAACTATTCCTGCTGAAGCGCATCAACCGCGAACGGTTTGAACGGCTGCGCACCCGCTTTGAGCGGCAGGAGTTTCTGGCCGTGATGATCCCTTCGATGCTGCCGCCTCCGGCGCCGTGGAAGATGTTTGTTTTCGCGGCGGGCGTTTTTGAGATGCGCGTGATTCCGTTCATGCTTGCTGTGTTTGCAGGCAGAATGGTGCGCTGGCTCGTCCTTTCGTTACTGGTGCTCAAGTTGGGACCGGGCGCTGTCGATCTCGTCGCGCATCACGCCTTGCTCCTGATCTCATTGGTTGGAGTGCCGGCGTTGCTGGGCTTTGCCTGGTGGTGGATGAAGAAAAAGCGCTCAGGAAAACTGCTGGAAGATTAACGAGCCCGGCTCGGATCTGCAGACGAACCGCAAACTGTTTCTACTTTGGCACTTTCTTCTTTGCGTCTGCGGTTTTTGGCTTGCCGTCCTGTCCGCCAGGTTCGGAAGGCGTGATTACGTCATTCTTCTTGTTCGCCTGCGTCGGTCCAAATTCCTGGCGAAATTTCGTTTTTGATTTTGCAACGCCGTTGTTGTCCGCAGTTGATCCCTGCGTCCCGCTCTGGTTTGGCGGTGCCAATGGGCCTTCAGGCTTGCCCGCCTGCACCTTGTCGTAGTCCTGGTGCACAACCTGTCCAGATTTCCTTTGTCCATCCGTGCTGTTGGTTTGGGAGTTACCCACGCTCTGGTTGTTTCCGTTCTTTTTCGGGCTTACATTTGCAGTTTGAGCATGGACAGTCATCAGAATTGAGCCCGCAAGCAAGGCCACACCGATTCCCGTTTTAATTTGCATCCGCATGGCAGTCTCTCCAGGTTGTGAATGGAACGAACAGCATCCGCGCTATTCGATTTGTTAGCGCGTACGGCTGTCAAATGACTTTCGTTTGCGCCCATCCCCCATCTTGGTCACAAATACAAACCGCGCCCCATGCTTGGGCGCGGTTCAATATCGAGCCTGACTTAATGGAGGACTATTTGCCGGCCAATGCTTGCGCGGGGGCGAGAGCCATGCGGCGCACCAGCGCTGGCACACCGAAGGCCACGCCTAGAACGATCGCTGTTGAGGCTAGATCATTGCGGTAGAAGGGAATGGCCGCCACGTAGCAGGCTTGGAGTCCGGCCAGGGTGCGAGGATACATGCCGCCCGCCACCCACACCGCGTAGTTCGAAATCACAAAGAACGAGGTGGGTCCGAGCAGTGTGGCTGCGGCGACGCGAACAAACGTCGTTCTGGCTTTCAGCAGGATCTGTCCGAGCGCCATTGCCGCCACGTACCAGGCCCAGGTGGGGAGATAAGCCTCCCAGCGGAAGGCGTAATGATAGGTGTAGACGGTGAGGAAGTAGTCTGTCGCCACGAGCACCGCCAGCGGAGCCAGCATCTCGCGCCACGAGCGCCGCGCGCCAAAGTAGAGCAGCATGCCGCCCACCGCAGTGAAGTTCAACCACCCGGCATGGGGCATTACACGAGTGAGGACGGCAACCAACAGGAGCAGATAGGCGATCATGAAAACCTCATTTTTCTAAAGTGAAGAGCGATTTCCCAGGGGCACCTGGGAACCATTCCGAATGCTTATGTCTTCTCTTTCATTCTGCGGTCCACGAGTCCCGCGGTCAACCCAAACGGTTCCACCCGGCCAATAAATATTTTCATCTGAGTCAAAACTCTCCTATTTTTGCGGACGTCCGCCCATTCCTTCTCCCCCATCTTCGTGGTTATCCACGATATAAACCCATCCTCCAAGCGGTGACCGACCCGTTTGGCGGCCAGTTCCCAGAAAGGAGTAAGCAAAGCGCAGATCGCTGAACTCAACTGTGGTCCAGGAGCGGTTTGGGGGCAGATCGGGCGGATTCATGGCGGCCACAGGCTCCTGACCCACATCGCGCACCACTGCCCAGGTTCCCCAATCGAGATAAACCTGGCCGAGCGGCGTTCGCTTGGCCGCTTCTACGGCGGCAGTGTCTGTGGGTTTATGGATTGAATCGCGGAGCGGTTCGCTCACTATCTCGCCGGTCCAGGTATTGATCTCGGCGCTCTGGTAGAAGTCCGCGGTTTCAAGAATGGCGTGCCAACGGTAGGGATTGACAGGATATGGTTCCAGCGCTACGCGATTGACGGGAGCCAATGTTACCTGAATGTTCTCAAGCATTGCCTGGGCCTGTGCGTGCTCTGCCCAGCGCCAGCACCAGAGCACCACCATTCCTGTCAGAGCAAAGATGGCCCAACTTCGGCCGCGAAAGGGCTTGGCGCGCGCGCCAATCTCACGGTCGGCCAGACCGAAGATCCACGGTACAACCAAAGCCAGGACCAACAACGCCCAAATCACCGGCTCGGCGATGAAGACAAAGCTGCCGGCGTACCAGCGCGGATTAAATGGAAAGAAGGGCCGCAAGCCGTAGTTGTTTGTCCAGTCGAGCAGGAGATGGCTGAGGGCGGCAATCAGGGCCGTGAGGTAGAGCCAGCCCCAGTGGACCGGCGGCGGTGCCGGGGGCACTTTTGGGTTTTGTAGCGGTGGATCGGTCGTGCGACGTCGGCGCACCCACAGGCTGTGTCCGATCCAGATGACAGCAACCACCGCTCCCGCAACAAACGGCGCACCAAGAAAGGTGTGCGTGATGCCGCGATGGTGCTTCAGCTCTTCGACCGGACCGGCGAAGGACCAGAAGATGTCCATGTCCGCGGCCTCGGCTGCCAGCACGGCGGCCAGAGTGGCGTAGGCCGTTTTGCGATTGAGCCCAGCACGGCCAATGCAGGCGCCGGTAAGGAAATGGGTGATAGGTTCCATGGCTTTCTGGATTCCATACTATCTGGCCTGCCCAATGGGCATGTCGCCTCCTATAATCCAGCCCATGGGCATGCCTTCAGACACCCCATCGAAACTAGCCAGGCGCGCAGAGGAGTTGCGCGCTGAACTCCGCCGCCATGAGCACCTCTATTACGTACTCGACGCGCCCGAGGTCTCTGACCAGGAGTACGACGCGCTGATGAACGAGCTGAAGCGGATCGAGAGCGCGCATCCCGAGCTGTTGACACCCGACTCGCCCACGCAGCGGGTGGGTGGAAAGCCGGCCGAGGGCTTCAAGAAGGTCCGGCACTCGCGGCCCATGTTGAGCCTGGACAATGCCTACTCAGCCGAGGAGCTTGCCGACTGGGACCGTCGGGTGCATGAGCTGGCAGGCAACCTGGCTGTGGAGTACATTGCGGAGTTGAAGCTCGACGGGCTGAGCATTGCACTGCGTTACGAGGCCGGTGAGGACGGCGGCGCGAGGCTGGCGTCAGGTGTTACGCGCGGCGATGGCCAGACCGGCGAAGACGTGACGACGAACGTTCGCACTATTCGCAGTGTGCCTCTATCGATTTCGGCGGAGAAGCTGAAGAAAGCTGGATTGCCGCAGGCAATTGAGATTCGCGGCGAGGTGGTGATGCCGGAGGCAGCGTTTCTCCGCATGAATGAAGAACGTGAGCAGGAAGGGTTGCCTGCAGCGGTCAATCCCCGCAACGCAGCGGCCGGCACGCTGCGCACGCTTGAACCCAGCATTGTTGCCAACCGCAGGCTGGTGTTTTTTGCATATTTTCTGCTTATTGAGGGCGAGTACTGGCCCAACGGGCAGAGTGCGACGCTCGATGTTCTAGGTTCGCTCGGATTCCGCGTCAACTCTCACCGCAAACTCGTGGACACAGTGGAGGAGATGACCGAGTTTATCGACGATGCGGAGAGCAAGCGATCGACGCTTGGCTACGAGATTGACGGCGTTGTGCTGAAAGTGGACTCGCATGCCACACAGCAGCGGCTTGGTTATACCGGGCGCGCGCCACGCTGGGCCATCGCCTACAAGTTCACGGCGAAGTCTGGCGTGACGCAGGTAAACGACATCCTGATCACGGTGGGCCGAACTGGCAAGCTGACTCCGACGGCGATGCTTACGCCTGTGTTCGTCGGCGGAGTTACGGTGAGCCGCGCAACCCTTCACAACGCCGATTTCATTGACCGCCTGGGTCTGCTGCTTGGCGACTGGGTGAAGGTGGAGCGCGGCGGGGACGTGATTCCCAAGGTAGCCGAGGTCATTACGGACGCCGCGCATCCCCGCGGGAACCGCAAGTTTCACTTCCCAACGGACTGTCCAGAGTGCGGTAATCCAGTTGTGCGCGAAGAGGGCGAAGTGGACTGGCGCTGTGTGAATGCCGACTGTCCAGCCAAACTGCGCGAGACGCTGTTGCACTTTGGTTCGCGCGGAGTGATGAACATTGAAGGCCTAGGCGATGCGGTCGTGCAGCAACTGCTTGAGAAGAAGCTTGTGGCAAGTGTCGCAGACCTGTATCGGCTTAGGGATGAAGACTTGCTCGCGCTCACTGCGCAAGTGACGCAAATCAACAAGAAGACAGGAGTGGAGGAGACAAAGGAGCGACAGCTGCTTGGTCCCAAGGGAACCGCAAACCTCCAGAAAGAAATCGTGGCGTCGAAGGAGGCAGGTCTCGCGCGCGTTCTGATGGGACTCGGTATTCGTTTCGTCGGCGAAAGGACAGCGGAGCTGCTCGCTGAAGAATTTGGCGACATTCGAGAAGTTATGAAGGCCGATGGCGAGCAGCTTGAGCGTGTCGAGGAGGTTGGTCCAAGGATCTCTGAAGCGATTGTCGATTTCTTCACGCGTCCTTCGAATCGGGCATTGGTCGACAGCCTTGAAACACTCAAAGTGAAAATGACGGCTGAGAAGAAGCAGCGTTCGACGCAGCTGGCGGGATTGACCTTTGTGCTGACCGGCACGCTGCCGACTCTGACGCGCGACGAAGCCAAAAAGCGAATTGAGGATGCCGGCGGCAAGACTGCCGGTTCAGTCAGCAAGAAGACCAGCTACGTGGTCGCGGGCGAAGAAGCCGGCTCCAAACTGGACAAGGCCATCGAACTGAAGGTTCCAGTGCTTGATGAAGCCGGCTTGCTGACGCTGCTTAAAGGCGGACCTGCGGCGGAATAGAGGTTGTATCGGCGATCGCTGCCTGAAATTTGTCAGCATTCGTCTTGCGAGTATTTTCGCGGCTGAAGAGCGGCAACACGGCAACAAGAACGAGCAATAGATCAATCCACATAAAGAATTCCTTTTAAGCGTTCGAACGGCGGCGGGCGATGTCGGGGCGGCGCTCGACAGCGCGCAACTCACGCTCGCGTTCCCGCTCCCATGCTTCGGCCCGCCAGTTGCGGGAGGCAAAACGCGGCGGGTCATCGGGGATAAACCCTTCGGACGGGACAAACCCGTCAGATGAATCCGTACGTTGCGAGATTGTGACCAGCTCCGCCGTAGCCTTGAAGGGTGTCGGCAGTGCGGGACGCGCCGGGGTCGGGATCAATCGGGCAGATGATTCAACATCAGCATAGGCAGCGCTGGAGGTGAGACTCGCATCGGTTCCCTCGGCTTCATCGTGCGCTTCAGAGAAGCTGGCGGAGCCTTTTTGCGGCTTGAAGGCGATTGCCTTTGCCATGAACTCATCGACAAGTTTGTGCAGGCAGGTTTGTCCGCACAGATGCTTCGATCCTGGGCGCAGGCGGTTGCGCGATTGCCATCCGCTGACGCGCAGTTCGCCGCCCTGTTCGTAGGCGACGAACCAGTGGTTGGTCTGCTTTTTTTCCGTTGCGCAGATGTCGCACGATATTGCCTGCCGGATCACCCGAATGCCTCCAGTCCGTGTAGAGCGATCGATTCCGGGCTTTAACTTCGCGGGGTACGGGGGGCAGCAACATGAAAGCAGCAGCGCCGACCCTGTTTAGAACAGCACCCGTGAGGAGCAGTCTTGGAATCGCCTTCCCCTATTTCATCGCTCGTTTTGGGAAATACGTGAGGAGGAATGGGAGCGAATCTTGCAAATGGCCGGAATTGAACGGGGAAGGCGAGAGTGTACTGAATTGGGACAGCGGGGCAGGGAGGGTCCGGAGACTGGCTGCTGGATTCCTTTTCCTCATCGTCTTCGAATTGGCTCATGGCGACCTGGTCGCTGCTGCGGGTGGGGGCGCCCGTATTCGCAGCAGTGTGGACTATGTCTCCGGGTCAAAATGTCAGGTATGTGGCCGGTCCGTACCGGTTATTCCTACCCCCCCCCCCCCCCCCCCCCCGATTCTGTGGCTAAATTATTCTAAGGAAAGGGTTTATCGTGGGGCATCTGCGCCAAATGTGTCATTCCATTGAAGATCGCCGCAGAAATCAGATATCAAAGGGGTTACGGGCGTTTTCAGGGCGTGCGGCTCGTTTGGGCCGTTTTGTCCCTGGAAAACGCCTATGGTGCAATTGTGCGCTGGGAGCGAGTAATTATCTGCAAAGTGCGGATCATTTCCTTCGCGGAAGTCTTCCGCCTCCCTGTCGGGCTTCTCTTGAGGAAGAGATGGTCTACGCGGAACTTTTAATTTGTTTAGGACCTGCTCATCGGGACGTTACTTCCGGGTTAGCGACTCGCTTGAAACTCAGCAATACTCTCTCAGCTAAATCGATGAGCGTCGATGGCGTGAACAAATTCCGGTCTCAGATAGGATTGGGCAAGAGATTGGCAGGATCGGGATACTCATACGACGCGTGCCTCTTTTATCATTCGAGATGGACGGATCGATGCGAAATCGTATTCCGGGTCCGCAGTGAAAGTCAGGAGGAGTGCCGTGGAAAAACGGAGGCTTGGAAACAGCGGTCTGGAAGTATCGGCCATCGGACTTGGCTGCATGGGAATGAGCTGGTCATACGGTCCGCCGAAAGAGAAGCGGGAGATGACTTCCCTGCTCCATGCGGCGGTTGAGCGTGGCGTCACATTCTTCGATACGGCGGAGGTGTACGGACCGCTGTTGAACGAAGAGTTGATCGGCGAGGCGCTCTTCCCATATCGCGACCGCGTGGTGATCGCTACCAAGTTTGGTTGGGAGGCGAATCCTGAGGACGGCGGCAAATGGAGTGCTTTGAACAGCCGGCCCGAACACATCAAGCGGGTCGCGGAGGAATCGCTCAAGCGTCTCAACGTGGAGGCTATCGATCTTTACTACCAGCACCGCGTCGATCTTAATGTTCCGATTGAAGACGTGGCGGGTGCGGTGAAGGATCTTATCCAGGAAGGCAAGGTTAAGCATTTTGGTCTCTCAGAGGCTAGTGCGACGACTATTCGTCGCGCTCATGCGGTTCAGCCGGTTGCGGCGTTGCAGAGCGAATACTCGTTGTTCTTTCGAGAGCCGGAAGAGACGGTGATGCCTACGCTTGAGGAGCTTGAAATTGGTTTTGTGCCGTTCAGTCCACTTGGCAAAGGGTTTTTAACGGGAAAGATCGACGCGAACACCACGTTCGAGAGTACCGACTTCCGCAACACTGTTCCACGCTTCAACGCCGAGAACCGCAAGAATAATCAGGCTTTGGTCGATGTCATCGCCGCGTTCGCGGCGAGGAAAAGCGCGACGCCTGCTCAAGTCGCGCTTGCCTGGTTACTCTCGAAGAAGCCTTGGATAGTTCCTATCCCCGGCACGACGAAGCTATCGCGTCTTGAAGAGAATTTGGGTGGCGCGACACTCAAACTCACAGTCGAAGAAGTACTGTCTCTTGAGGAGGCTTCCTCAGACATCAAACTGGAAGGTGCCCGCTATTCACCATTTCATCAGTCATTGGTGGGTCGATGAACAGCGCTCGTAGGATCGTCTGTGGGATCGGCGTCTTTGTTGCGATGACGGTCAGCCTGGCCGCATCGGGACAAATCACTAAAAACGACAGCGGACGAGAGAAGTTGATCGGCGCATGGCATCTCGTCCACATCGATTCGCCGGATCCCGATGGAAAGTCGGTCTCTGGCCCTCAACCGGAAGGCATGCTGATCTACACGCGAGACGGACACGTTTCGGTTCAACTGATGTATCCAGGATCGGCGGAGACTCTGTCGAACGAATACGTGCTGAAGGGATACGAGGCGTCATTTGGCAGTTTTGACGTTGACGAGGCGACACACACGGTGACGCACCATGTGCAGGGGTCGATTACCCGTGATCTGCTCGTAGGTAAAGATCTGCCTCGAAAGTTTGAGTTCACGCCCGATGGAGATCTAATCATCCGATCAGCTAGAGCGGACGAGCATTGGTTTGTGACGTGGGCGCACTACTAACTGGAGTCTGATTACGACTCGAGACGCATTCACCATCGAATCTAGAAATTGCCTCATTCCGGGCGAGTCACCGCCTACTCGAAAGTTACGCCTTCTTTGCGGACACGCTGGCTCCGAAAGGCAACCGCAGTTCCTTCGCTTACCACCCCCAAACTGAAAAACGTTTGGGGCCCCGTGCACGCTGGATGACAGGGCATTTTATTTGTCCCGATGACAGCCTCTCATCGGTGAATAGCGGATCCCGGCTGCGCGGAGGTTTTGCACTGCGAGAGGCAACGAGCGAACCAGAGCTTCTAAATCGCGAGGGGAACTGGTCCTATCCCAGGTTCGAAAAAGCGAGACGCCTCCACTTCACGAACCAAGACCTGTTCGTGCGGACCCCGGAAATCGCCTTTGGTGCAATTGTGCGCTGGGGGAAGGTAATTATCTGCAAAGTGCGGATCATTTCTTTAGCGGAAGTCTTCTGCTTCCCTGCCGACCTTCTTTTTGGGAAGAGAGGGTCTACGTGGGGCTTTTGATTTGTTTAGGACCTGCTCGTTGGGAAGTTACTTCCGAGTTGGCGACGATACTCCCAGGACTCGTAAGCCTTGAGCGAGTTGGGGTATCTAGCCAACCGTCTCAACCGCCATCATCTCCGGCCTGGCCCGCTCACCGTTCACGAAGGGCTTGCGAAACGTGAGTACGTAAAACCTGTTCTTTCCCATCGGTGTCAAAAGTTCAACATGAGTCTCCAACATCTCCGGCGGGACGAGGTCGATCGGCGCAGTCACCGCCTCTTTGCGGTCCTTGTAATAGAGATTGGTGATGGGCCCACTCTCATACATCGCCTTCACATGTTCCTCGGTCTCGTCGGCAATCAGGATCTTCGTCCCCGGCTTCGCCACGCGGATCATCTCTCGAATCGCCTTCGCGCGGTCGCTGAAAAAGTTGATACCGCCCACGTGAAACACTACGTCGAAGCTGCAATCGGCGAAGGGCAGGCTCTCGGCATTGCCCAGAAAAAGATCGGCCTGGAATTGCCAGCGGTGCAGGTTTGCCTGGCAGTTCGCCAACATCTCGGGCGAGAGATCGACACCGGTCAGCGTCACGCCCGGCGGCAGGTATTTGAAGTTGAGACCCGTTCCGATGGAAGTCTCAAGCACCGAGTCGCCCGCCGTCACTTCGAGCGGTCTCATGTAACTCCTGACATACGCATCCCCATCCATGGCGCTGCACGCGCACACAGCGCGCTGAATATCATCGTAGAAGCCGCCGATGGTTTCGTAGAGGTGATTGTATTTTCCGTTGGCCCCGGTCAAATCGCCGGGACTGCGCATATCCGGAATGCGGTTGCGAATTGGAAACCGCTCGCCGGCGGAGGTGACCAGCGACTGGCTGAGACCCTGACTGAAAAGGTGCAAGGGCTGTCCGGTAGCGGGGCTTTGCAAGATACGCAGCGTTCGAGGCCTGCATTGCCAGCCGCGATCCTTGAGTGCAGCGAACAACGCCCAGCCGCTTAACGCAAGCGCCGCGGCAAGGCAGAGCCATGCGAAACTCGGCCCCGGTAGCCGTAAAGCTGGCGCGGCTCCGCCAATCGTATCGAGCAACACGAAACCTGCTGGCACCACGCATACCGCCGCAAGAAGGCTCACACTCTGCCGGATCCTTGCAACGCGGGACTTCTGATTCCAAACCCACATCATCGTTGCTGCAAACCAGTATGTGATGAACACCGGCGCGCTGCTTCCAAACACCGAGCCGAGGTGCCGGAGCGGCAGGCTTAGCTTCTGGTCCTGAGCGGTCGCGAAGCCAGCCGGCAGCCACCCGACTGCAATCGTCACGAATATGACGCCGAATACCGGCAATGGAAGCGTAGAAAGCCATCCTGGTAACCGTGGACTCACCACGCGGTGAAAGGTAAACGGGAGAGTGCTCAGCAGCATGGCCGCCAGCGTCCAGCCCAGATACACAGGAGGGGAATAGAGGCCGCCATGCAAAACGGCCTGCACCAGGTGCGGCAAGCCGAACAAAAGCGCAAACCCAATCATCAACACGAATCCACGCCAAACGCGTTGCGTACCCACAAACCAGGCGCTCAGCACCGATCCGGTCCACACGCCCACCGGCGCGTAGAAAAAACCGAGAACGAAGATCGAGACGACCGCCCAGGCGGCAATCTGTTTGCGACGGAGGGAGCTGGAGGTTACGTTCACTTTGAGACCTTTCTTTCTGACCTCTTGGAGCCGCGTTTACTGCGGGCTTGTTTGCGGGGAGGGATGGAGGTTTTCCTTGCGCGCGTTGCGGGCGGTTGCAGTGAGTCTGCGGCACCGGCTTCCTGAGCATTGAGCGCAGCCAGGGCCTTCTCGCCCCACTCCAGTGCGGCGCAAGTCAGGGCCTTTCCCATGCTCAGCGTCAGCATCCAGTAGGGCAGGTGAGGATTCGATGGCTGCTCCGGGGGTATGCTTGCCTCGATCGTCTTGATTATCACGAGCCAGCGCCTGTTTCGCTCGTTGAGGTCCTGGATGTGGGCGATTGCAACGTCGGGAGACGCCCCGCCGGCGAAGAAGAGCTTGAGCAGAAACTCATTGCGCGGCGGCTCGTTGTGAAATGGAAGAGCAAGCCATTGGCGCAGCGCTGCGCGTCCGGCGTCGGTGATCACGTAGGTCTGGCGTTGCTTACGCCCATTCGGCATGCCCTTCGACGGTGCGATCAGGCCTTTGTCGGCCAGCCGCTTGAGTGCTGGATAAATCTGGCCATAGCTCTCAGCCCAAAAATATCCGATGCTTTGCTGGATGCCCTTGCGAATGTCATAGCCCGAGAGATCGGGCTGAACGGAGAGCCCCCCCAGAATCGTGTAAGAGGTGGCATTCAGGCTGAACATATCTTTAAGATACATCTGCTAGATATATTGTCAAGCCTCTGCCAGAGATTACGCTTCCGGATTCAATCGCGGTAGTGTCACCGGCCAACCATCATTTACTCATCGGTAAGCACTCCCGCACGCTTCCGGCGTGGATGATGCTGTTCAATCTCCAGATTTCCCGATGGCGGGAGTCCAGTGTACCGACGACCAACATAAGGCTGTAACGGGTGGCGGCATAGCGGTGGACTGAGTGGCAGAATTGAGTGTATTCAGCCCCTGAGAAAGTTGATCAGGCATTTTGAGGGAAGCCCAACTGAATCGGAGGGGCCTTTTCGTGAGGCTGAGGGCTCAGGCTCCCTGCGGGAAAGCGAAAACGGGGTTTTCTCGCTGTGAAACGCGGCTTCGCCGCGTTCTTCATTTGTGAAAGCGGGGCAGGACGCGATTGCGGCACGGCTGAAGCCGTGCCCTTTCAAAGCTGGTCTGTATTGAATGCGAAAACGCTCTATTGTCGATTCGCTTTGTTGCGAGCTCCAGCCACCCCACACTAGTTCCTTGGAGCGAAGTAGCCCTTCTTGGCGCGGACCTGGTAGCGGCGATCGTTGCAGTAAAGGTAGATGGTGCGAAATGCGCCGTTGTCTTTGAAGTCGGCTGGAGTGTAGGTGAGCGCGTACTGGCTGCGCAACTCCTCTTCAATATCGTGGAAGCTGGTAGAAACTTCTTCGACCGAGGGCGGGAAGAAAACCTGGCCACCGGTGTCCTCAGCCAACTGGGCCATGACTTTGTCGCCCTGGCCGCGACTGGGAGTCCAATTGGTGCTGATGGAGTAGATGATGGTTTCAGCGCGCTGGCACTCCTTGATGGCTTCGGGCAGGTAGACGCGGCTCTGGTTGTCGTCTCCGTCGGAGAGCAGGATGATGGCCTTGCGCACGGGTTCCTGGCCGCGCGACTCGTCGAGAAGCTTGTTGCGGCAGGCGGTGTAGACGGCGTCGAAGAGTGCGGTACCACCGCCAGGGCTGAGTTTGTTGATGCCAGTCTCCAGTCCGTCGAGATCGTTGGTCCAGTCCTGGGTGACGGTGGGGGTGACATCGAACCCCATGACAAAGGCGCGGTCGCTGTGGGCCTTGAGGATCTGGAGCAGAAAGTCGGTAGCCGCCTGCTGCTCGAACTGAAATCGGGAGTGAATGGAGGTACTGGTGTCAATGACAATGCCGACGCGCAGAGGCAGATTGATCTGCTGGTGGAAGGAGTTCACATGTTCAGGCGCCTTCCCGTCGTCGAGCAGGGCAAAGTCGCTTTGCTGCAGATTGGGAACGTAGTGGCCGTGCTTGTCAGTGACGGTGAAGATGAGGTTGACTTCGTTGACCGTGGTTTTGAGGGTGGTGACGCCCACGTCCGTGCCGCCTGTATTGACTTGAGCGACGGGTTGCTGCTGTGCAGACTTCTGTGGGGGCTGAGCCGCGGGCTGTTGAGCCGGCAGCGCTGCCGACTGGAAGACCAGGGCGATGACCGCAGCGGGGGCGAGGCAAAGGACTAGAGATTTCCAGTACCGGGTCAGGGGCGCCGGGGGGGACGAAAGCTGTCTTGTCATATCTCCCTTATTTTATCAATTACTGTGGGTCGCAGACACGGTTCCAACGGCGGCGAAATGACCCTTTTGAGTCATGGTCGAGCGGGGTTGACCGGGCCGGATTCAAGCTGCGACAAGAACCGATCCAACTCCTCAGGGAGCGGGGCTTCCAGCTGCAAGGTCTTTCCTGTCACTGGATGGGCAAACTCCAGGCGGGCTGCGTGGAGAAAGTTTCGTCCCAAACGGAGGACTTCTGGGTCAGCCTTGCGGCGCGCAGACTTGGACTTTCCAGCCTGAGCAACCACCTGGTCAGTGAGTTGTCCCGCTCCTCCGTAAAGAGAATCACCCACAACCGGATGACCGATAGACGCCATGTGAACGCGAATTTGATGGGTACGCCCGGTTTCAATGCGGACACGTACAAGGGTGAATTTTCCGAAACGCGTTGCAAGCCGCCGAATCACCTCGTAGTGAGAGACGGCCGACCGGGCATTTTCGTTCGGCTGCACGGTCATGCGCGTTCGCCGGACGGGATCGCGGCTCACGCCGGCGGTGATGGTGCCTTTCTCGCGAGTGACGGCGCCCTGGACGAGTGCGATGTAGGTTTTCTTGATCTGGCGGCTGGCGAACATTTCTCCGAGAGCGGCGTGAGCGCGGTCGTTCTTGGCGACGACGATGAGGCCGCTGGTGTTTTTGTCGAGGCGATGAACGATGCCGGGGCGCATCTCGCCGCCCGTGGATGAGAGCTTGGCAAACCGGTAAAGCAGCGCGTTCACGAGCGTTCCACGGTTGCGCGCGTCAGGAGTCTCGCCAGCCCCGGCGTGGACCATCATGCCGGCCGGCTTGTTGACCACCGACAGGTCCTCGTCTTCATAGACAACATCGAGGGGAATATCTTCGGCCATTGCCTTGAGCGGAGCGGGATGCGGTTCGCCGGTAAGTGCGATGCGCTCGCCCCCACGCAACTTGAGGGATGCTTTTTCGCGTTCGCCATCGACAAGAACATCACCCTGGTCGAGGAGCATTTGAACACGCGAACGGCTGATGGGCTCACCCTGCGCGCTGAGGAACTGGGCAAGGAACTGATCGAGGCGCTGCCCGGCTGATTCCATGGGCACTTGAAGGTCGCGATGAGAGATGTTTGCTGCGTCAGCCATGGGCGACCTCAGTGGATAAAGGCTGTTTGGTGCGCTCAAGCAACAACAATGCGCCGGCCAAAACCAAAAGGATGGCGCCGGCCTGGGGTCCGTCGAGCGCACCATCGAGCAGCGAGCCACGTCCCTCGGTGTCGCGCCACATCTCTGTGATGTAGACGGAGACGCCAGTTCCGATCAGGCAGATTCCGGCCAGGTCGCCGGGCCGACGAGCGGCCGGCTGCACGATAAGCAGAGCGAGGGAAAGTAAGAGGAAAGCAAAGGCCGCATAGGCCTGGACGGGATGAAGAGCGATTCCAAGCGGCGTGCCGCTCCATACGGCGGCCAGTGGATGGATGTAGGTGACGGCCCAGCGAACACCGGTCGCTGTTCCGTAGCCTGAGCCTGCAAGCAGCGCGCCAAGCTGCTCAAAGGCAAGACCGAGGGCGAGGGGGGCGGCGAGTGCATCAGCTGTTTTAAGAAGGGGGAGCTTTTGCCAGCGCGCACAGGCAAAGGCAACCGCCGCGCCGGCCAGGGATCCAATGGCGGCAAGTAGCGGGTGGTGGACCATGGCGAGGGCGAGCAGCCAGGAGGGATGGCTGCGCAGGTCACGGAGATTGATGACGACCAGCAACAGCCGCTGAGCAATGAGCGCTGCAAACAGCGCGCAAACGCAAAGGTTCCAAACGTGAGCGGGGTTGAGGCCGGCGACGCGCGCAGTACGCTGTGCGAGAAACAGGGCGAGCAGAACGCCCACGGCAGCCGAAGCGCCATAGGACGGGATGAGAATTGCGCCGATGTGGAAGAGGACTGGATGCACCTGAGCAAGGATACGGCATTGGGCCGTGAGAGCGGTTTCGATTCAACTACTGCGATTTGAAGTTCATGCGAGGTGGCATTTTCTTAAGAAAAATGCCACTTGGCTTACACGTTTCTTTAAAGAGCAGAATCGAAACCGCTGTAGCCGCAGTGCAGGAGGGAATGTGCAAGGAAGGTAGAATCCGACCCACGGGGCCGTGGTTGATGCGCTGGTGAACCCTTCCTAAGAAGGTGGAGCTCTCCGCGGTTCATTAGGCATTCCGGACTGGCGGACACGGCACACAGAACCGATTGTCGAGTTGAGCCCCTGTTCATTGAATGTTGGTTCAACCAGCGTTGATCGCCCACCTGCTTTGCAGGCCGGTTTCTAATGCGGATACTAGGGGCTAAGCGCGGAAATTACAAGTCTTGTCCGGGATGGGCGAAGTGTGCTAGCGTTTCGGGCCGCCTGATTTGGGAACCTCGCTCCCAATTTGGAGATGCCTGGCCGTTGGTCAGTTTGCGCCTGCGGCAGGAGTGGTTCCAACCAGGGGATGGGTCTTACGGTTATTCATTTCAACGGCCTGCGCGATCAGCTTCTTGAGTTTTCCCTGGATATCGGCATCGCCGACATGCTGATCCTCAAGCACGCCATCGGCGTCAATTGAAAATGTGGCGGGGATGGCATTCACTTTGAAGAGAGTTGCGATGGGACCGGTGAAGTAACCATCGCGATACTGCGGCCAGGTCATTTCATGCTTGGCGACAAAGTCCTTCCATTTGTCTTCGTCTCTATCGAGACTGACACTGAGGACGACGAACGGTTCGCCTTGAAATTTGCGCGCAATTTCCTGGACATGAGGCAGCGCTTCGCGGCACGGTCCGCACCACGTAGCCCAAAAATCGATCAGGACAACTTTTCCGGCCAGGTCATCCATGGAGACGTGTTGGCCATCCATCGTTGTGACCGAAAAGGGAGGGGCCATGGTGGCACGCGCCAAGTCGACACGCTCAACATAGCGGGCCGCCCGCTGACGAATTACCGTGTTCCCTTTTTTCTGATCCAGAAACGCCTTGAATTCAGCGCGCGCGGCGTCGTCCTGGTGCAGATGCGCAAGGGAAATGCCTAACCCGAGGTGTGCCTCAGGGAAGGCCGGGTTCAATTGAAGCGCAGTCTTGAATTCGTCGCAGCTCTGGGAGAAAAGCGCTTCCTTTTTCTCATTGGTCGCCTCAAACCGGAGGACGGCGCCCAAACGGTAGTGAGCCGCGGCTCTCTCCGCGTCAGTTTGTGCCAGGGGAATCCAATCGCGAGCAATGGCGATGGCGTCTTTATAGTCGGAGATGCTCATTGCCAAGGTAAAGGCGCGAGTCAGGCATTCCGCGCAGTGGCCGCCATCCTGCGTATTCGCTTTGCGGAAATCAGCGATTGCAGTGGGCATATTGTTGTGTTTTTCCCAGTCGACGGCGCCCGCGAAGGTCTTCTGAGCTTTAGGGTCTGTTGGCTGACCGGATTTATTGCTGTCAGCGGGCGAGTCAGAGGCATGAAGTCCCGCTCCGGTTGTGATGAAGAAAAAAGAAAAGGCAAGGCAAGCTAAGCCTGCATGGGCAGAACGCATGACCATGGCATGTCCTCAGGGATAATTTCCTGGAAATTAATTTGAGGAGATCATACATCGGACGCGAGAGGTCCAGGCTCTAGGAGCCGGTCTTGCGCTCGACGTCGAGCACTTCATCGAGGAGGCCGCGCAGATTGGCGGCGCGGGCGTGGCCCTGGCGGGGATCGGCTGAGGCATTCAGCGCCAACTCGTCGGCCAGATTCAACGCGGCAAGCACGGCGACGCGCAGCGAGTCCACAGTTCGGCCCTGTGCAGCGACGGCTCGCATTTTGGCGTCCACGCAGGCCGCCAGTTCGCGAATATGATCCGCATTCTGGCCTGAGAGGTGATAGGTCTGGTCGTAGATCTCGACCGTGACGTACTCGGTGGGGTTGCCGGTTGGTTGTTGTGCCATGGGGACCTCCCTTCAAAAAAAGAACGCTAGAGTTCCAATGCGTCAAGCTGGGACAGCAGGCGCTCAACGCGCTGCCGGACCTGGTCGCGCTCGGCGACGAGCGAGTTGATTTCCTTCTGCAGCCGCTCCATTTTTGGCAACTGCTCGTGGAATTCGGATTCGGCGTGGGCCGCCCGCTCCTCGGCCGCAACGCGCGCCTGCCGCTCGTGCTTCACCATTTCCACAGCGCGGAGAATACGCTCTTCGAGTGCCGAAAAATCGACAGCGCTGACAGTGAGGGCTGCCGCTTCAGTGAGCGGATTTTGCGGCTGCGATTCGTGATTTTGGTCTGGCACTTCTGGCTCCCAGAATGTTTCGGGCATGAGGAAACCTCCGCACCGATGGTACGTGACCGAGTAAGTATAGCGCCGATCGAGCGTTATTTCTCAATCAGGTTCGCAGTCGTGCGCCCACCTTGGCAACAGCCGCAACCACCTGCGCCTGGAAACCCTGCAATTCTTCATCGCGAAGTGTGCGGTCAGACGCCTGAAAGGTAGTGCCCATCAGCAGCGAATACTCGTGCTCGCCGAGCCTGGCGTCACGGAAGACCTCGCGTACGCGCCAATCGACCAACTCGGGAATCTTCAATCCTGCGAGCGCGCGATCGACCTGCTCCCACCCGGTTTTCGTATCGAGGACGAGCGAAAAGTCGCGGCGAACGGGCTGGAAACGGGAGATTTCGCGCGCGGCGGGCTTGCGAAGGGGTAGTTTGTAAAGCCGGTCGAGATAAAGCTCGCCAGCCAGCACCGGCTCCTTGATTTTGCGGGACGCCGCTTCGCGAGGATGGAGCTGGCCAAACCAACCCGCGGTTTCGCCGTCGGCGACCACCCGGGCGGACCTGTATGGATGCAGCCACGCAGGGGCAAGGCCGGAGTCGGCCGGGAACCGGTCAAAGTAGACGGTGCGGGTTTGGAAGCGCGCCAGGACCTGTTCGATCGCTCCCTTCAGGTCGTGAAACTCGATGGCTCTGCCTGCGTGCAGAGCGCCCTGTTCAGGAAAACCGCCTACAGCGCCAAAGGCGACGGCCGGCTTTTCTTCAACCTTCTCCGTGGTTCCACCAAAGACAGTACCCAGTTCGAAGAGACGAACATCGCTGACGTCGCGGTTCAGGTTTCCGGCAATCATGGTCAACATTCCCGGCACGAGCGAAGGCCGCATCATGCCGGCCTCATCGCTGAGCGGGTTGCCGAGCGGGACTGCGAGGCCGGGTTGAGGCGCGGTCAGGAGCGCTTCAGCAGCAGAGCAGAATGTGCTGGAGATGGCCTCGTGGAATCCGGCGGAGAGCCAGGTGCGGCGGACGGCGGATTCACTCTCGGCCCAGGGGAGCGCCTGGACGCCTTCGCCGAACGAGGGGAGTGTATTGGCAAAGCCGTTGTAACCGTAGACGCGCGCCACTTCTTCAATCAGATCGATTTCACGCTCGAGGTCGAGGCGCCAGCTGGGCAAGGTAACCAGCCACGAAGCGCTGGAAGTGCCGGCGAGACCGCATCCGAGAGCGCGGAGCACACCTTCGACGGTTGCCGAGGTGATTCCTTCTTGGTCGACCGTTTTACCGAGGATGCGCCGGACTTCACTGAGGGCGAGCGCAATGGGATTGCGGGTTGCTGTGCGGGATTCGAAGGCCGGGACGCGGACGTCGACGAGGTCGCCCTCGATGTGGCCGCCGTTGGCGAGGAGGATGCTGCTTACGAGCGCCGAAGCGACTGGCGCGGAATTGAAGTCGGCTCCCCGCTCGAATCGGTGGCTGGCATCGGTGTGGAGGCCGTGGCGACGAGCCGTGCGGCGAACATCCATGGGCTCAAACCATGCCGCCTCGACAAGGACGTTGGTGGTGGACGGGGTAATCATGGTGTCCCAGCCGCCCATGACGCCAGCGAGGGCGAGTGCTTTTGCGTGATCTGCTACGACGAGATCTTCGGGATCGAGGGTGCGCTCCATGCCGTCGAGTGTTTTGAGCTTTTCGCCCTTGCGGGCGCGGCGGACGACGATGCCGCCCTCAATCTTGTCGAGGTCGAAGGCGTGGGTGGGCTGGCCCATGGCCAGCCAGGCGAAGTTGGTGGCATCGACGGCATTGGAGATTTTTTTCTGGTCGAGCAGGGCGAAGTAGGTTGATACTTCGAGTCCGTTTGGCAAGTCGGCTGACTCGCCGATCGTGATACCGCGCAACACGCGGGCCGTGAAGCGGCCGCAGGCGTCTTCGGATTCAATCTTTACGGGGAAGTCCTTGCCGGACGGGCGCGCGTTCGGCAGTTTATACGAAAGTGGAGCAAGTACCAGTCCATAAATCGCCGCGGCCTCGCGCGCGACGCCGTAGTGGTTCATGGCATCGACGCGGTTGGTGGTAATGTCCATTTCGTAGAGCGAGCCATTGCCTGTACCCAGATCGTAGATGCCTTCAACGGCGATGCCGCGCAGGGTGAGGTCCTCTGCGAGTTGGGCGTCGTTGACCGGGAGTTCGGGAAGGTACGCTCGGAGCCACTTGGTTAATATCTTCATGCGAATTGCCCCAGGAACCGCATATCTCCTGCGTAGAACTGTCCGATTTCGCTGATGCCGTACTTCATCATGGCGATGCGCTCAACCCCCATGCCGAAGGCAAAGCCGGAGATCTTCTTGGGATCGTAGGCGGGCTGCTTCTCGGCCGCGAAGGCGAAGACGGCGGGGTCGACCATTCCGCAACCGAGGAGTTCGATCCAGCCGGACTGCTTGCACTTGCGGCAGCCCTTGCCGGCACAGAAGATGCAGCTGATCTGCACGTCGGCGCTGGGCTCAGTGAAGGGAAAGAACGATGGGAAGAAGCGCGTTTTTACCGCCGAGCCAAACAGCGCTTTCATGGCGTGGTCGAGGGTGCCCTTCAAGTCGCTGAAGGTAATGTTTGTATCGACACAGAGGCCTTCAACCTGGTGGAAGATGGGCGAGTGGGTCGCGTCCTGGGCGTCGTTGCGATGGACCTTGCCGGGAATCACGATGCGCACCGGCGGCGGTTGCAGTTCCATGGTGCGCATCTGCACGGGCGAGGTGTGGGTGCGCAGCAGGAGGCGGTCGCGCAGGGGGCGACGTTCCTGGTTGGCGATGACGAGCGTGTCCTGGGTGTCGCGCGCGGGATGGCCGGGCGGGAAGTTCATGGACTCGAAGTTGTAGAAATCGGTTTCGACCTCAGGCCCGACACCGACCGAGTAACCGAGCGCAGCAAAGACACTGGTAATTTCGTTGAGTGTGCGCGTGATGGGGTGTTCTGCGCCGATAAGGCGCTGGGTGCCTGGCAGGGTGATATCAATGGCGTCGGCGGCCAGCGTAGCGTCACTCGGTCCTGCGCCGGATGATTCATCGAGAAGGCGCTCGACGAGTTCCTTGAGGGTCTTGAAGCGCTCGCCGACTGCTTTCTTGGCATCGGGCGGCGCGGCTTTAAGCCAGCGGCTGGAGACCTCATTGAGAAGGCCCTGCTTGCGACCGAGCCACTTGAGGCGGAAGGCTTCGACGGCGTCGGGGCCGGTGAGGGCAGAGGAGTCCTCGCGGGCTTGCTGTTCGACCGCGGCGAAGGCGTTGTCGAGCGAAGCCGCATCAAAAGCAATCAGATTGGGTATGGGATCGTTCATCATGCGTAGAGAGCAGGATAAAGCATTACATGCAGCGGATGCGCGACCGTGAAAGCAGAACGGCCCGGATGCCATTCGGCTTCCGGGCCGTTCTTTCCGCCAGTCAGTGGAATTGCGGTTAAGCGGCTTTGGTGGCAGCCAGCGCCGACTTGGCTTGCTCGGCAAGCTTGGTAAAGCCGGCGGCATCGTGGACGGCAATGTCAGCAAGGATCTTGCGGTCGAGTTCGACGCCAGCCTTCTTGAGGCCGTTGATGAACTGCGAGTAGCTGGTGCCGTTGAGCTTGGCGGCGGCGGAGATGCGGACAATCCAGAGCGAACGGAACTGACGCTTCTTCTGCTTGCGGCCGGTGTAGGCAAACTTGAGGCCGCGCTCGACGGCTTCCTGGGCTGCCTGGTAGAGCTTGGATTTTGTGAGGAAGTAACCGCTTGCGCGTTCAAGGATCTTTTTGCGGCGGTCACTCCGCTTGGTACTGCGTTTTACGCGGGGCATTGGGTTTCTCCATTTTTGCGTCTTCGGGTTCTGCGGCTGGAGGCAGGAGGCGCCTTTCCCGTGGGGGCGGCGCTGTAAGCCTCTTCACTCGCTCAATCAAGCCTTGATCTCTCGGTCTTTCCGGTTGTGAAAGCTTTCCGGATTGCCGGGGGCCATGCAACGCATTCACAGGGCCCTGAAGTGCAGCTTCCTAATGGAAGCCGGCACAGCGATCAGGCGTAGGGAATCATGCGCGCAACCTTCTTGTAGTCACCGTCTGAGACGAGCAGGGTACGACCCAGCTTGCGCTTCACTTTAGGTGGCTTCGAGGTAAGGATGTGACGCGTCTTCGTCTGGCCCCGCTTGATCTTGCCGGTGCCAGTCTTGCTGAAGCGCTTCTTCGCGCCCGTATGGGTCTTTAACTTGGGCATTTTCTTCTCTTTTTTGGACTGGGGCAAGCCCGTCCTGTTGGCCTTGAGACAGGGACCTCCCCGCACTCGAGGCGCTCCGATCAGTATACCAGAAGCCGTTTTTCCCGGCGACTGGGGACGCCGCCGGGATGAAGGCCGATTGATTTCAAGGCCTTACCGGAGTAGAAGCCACGACGGGCGCGCTTACCGCAGGCGAATGGATGCAGCATGGGCTACTTGTATTCCGCTGCAAAGGAGTCGGCTTCGTGGTTCAGCTCATCAGGCGTTGCCGCGTGGGTGTAAATCACGATCCGGTAGCGGAAGGTGGCCGTCTGGCCCTTCTCCAGCGTGAAATTCAAGGGCTTTTCCTTGGGGTTGAAGACGCTGATCCCCAGCGGGTTTGCGGCGAAAAGTCCGTATCCGCGGGCGTGCCAGGTGGTGGGATAGCCGGGGTTTTTCGGTTGATCAAAGATGGCGATGGTGACCGTGTGGCCGTTTTTGTGGCCAGTGAGAGAGCACCATCGACCGCGTGTTGACCATGCGGCATCGCCCTTTGCACCTTCACTGGTCAGGTACTCGCCCGTTGCGTCCGGCGATGCGGCGCCGGTTTTGGTTTGCACTCCGTGTGAGTCAGTGAATACTGCATCCTTTGCGGTTGGAGACTCGAGCCAACTGGCCACGCGAAGCCCAAGCATTCCATCCTTCTCGTCCTCGAACACGACATGGTCGAGAGCTTTCAGGGTGGCGATGCGGTCAATCACGCGCGTTCCGCCGCTGCCGGAGAAAACGAAGTGTGTTGTTTCTTCAAGGAGGGGGTGCTTGTTGCCGTCGATCCAGGTGGACAGGGTGGTTAACTCACCCTTTCGGCCGCTCTTGGCGGAGAGTATTTTGTCGAAGGCGATGGTACCCATCTTCGCGTGATTTTCCGGCTTGATCGCCTCTGAATTGTTCCAGAAATCGAAGTTGTTGACCCTCGCGTAGTTGAACCAGAGCCCGACGTGATGCGGATGGTCAACACGTTCGCCGGGACCGGGCGGAAATCCGCGTGTCAGCGTGACGCCGTCGGAATCCCGGATCGGATAGAGGACGGGTTTCTTGAGTGTCGCCGGCCAAATATAGGAGGTGAACGGCTGGCCGTCGATTGTGACATCTACGCGGCTCTGGGTTTGGTCGAGGACAACCTGAACACCCTTTGCGGGTGTTGCAGCAAAGGCGCTGGCCGCCAGCAGAGCACTGGCGGCCAGAATCGCGACGGAGGGGAGACTATGCATACACCTTGCCTCCCGCCATCACTTGTTGCGTCTTCTCGTCAAAGGTGACTTTTTGTCCGGTCTGAATCGCGGCGACATTCATGCAGAGTGCGATTGAGTGGCTATATCCCGCTTCAATGGACGCGTTGGGGGTTTTGCGCGAACGCACGCACTCCATCCAATTGCGCATGTTGGCTGTGGTCTGCGGATCGCCGTGGGTGTTGGCATCGGTTTCGACCCTCTCGACCTTGTCCATCAGCGAGAAGCTCGGCAAAAGGTTGGGCTGCATTTTCATCTCGCTCGCAGACCTGGCAGTCAGTCCGCCGGTCGGGGTTACAGTCTGCTTGTCCATATCGATCATGCCGCCGTTGGAGTAGTAGAGCTCCTTGACGCCGCCTGCGGAGTTGGTGAACCGGGAGGTGTACTGGACCTGGAAGCCCTTGGTGAGATCGTCGAGCGGGCCGTAGTCGAAGACGGACGTCATGGTGTCCCAGTTGGTGCGGCCATCCTTCCACAAGTAGATGCCCCCATTGGCCACGCAGGAGCGAGGATGGGGCAGGCCGGTGAACCAGTGAACCGTGTCGATCTGGTGAACGAGCCACTGATCTGGAATTCCCGACGAGAAGGGCCAGAAGAGCCGGAACTCCAAATATTTCCGAGCATCGAACGAGCCCATGTTTCTGCCGAGGGAATAGCGCTTCCAGTCTGTGTCTTCCTGCTTGAGGAGCGGAACGACATCGGGACGACGCCAGCGTCCGGGTTGATTCACGTTCCAACTCATTTCGACCATGACTATGTCGCCGAATTTGCCCGACTTGATATATTCGGCGGCCTTCATATAAGCGGGAGTGGAACGGCGCTGCGTGCCAATCTGCACAATTTTTCCCGACTTGTGCACTGCGGCGCGGAACATGCGGGCGTCGGCCATGGTGTGTGCCGTCGGCTTCTCCACGTAGGCGTCGCGCCCGGCGTTGACCGCCTCAGTGCCGTGGTATGCGTGCTGAAAATCGGCGGTGGCAATAATGACGGCATCCACATCCTTGCGGGAATACAACTCATCGTTGTTGCGTACCTGGTCGACCGGATTGCCGCAGAGCTTCTCGATAAAGGCGGCGCCCTCTTCGCGGCGGCGGCTCCAAATGTCGGACACGGCGACGATCTGGAAGTTCATATCTTTGGCATTCGTTTGAAAGGCCGGAAGGTCGCCTTGCTTCATGCGATCGCCACAGCCGACGATGCCGACGCGGACGCGGTCATTGGCGCCCGGAATGGCGGCGTAGCTTTTTGCGGTCCAGGAGGTGATGCCGGCGACGGCGGTTGCGGCCAGCGCTACGCTGCCTGTCTTCAAGAATTCTCTGCGATTGTTGTTACTCAGTTCCATAACCCGACCCTCCGAGTGGTTGGTTTTTTGTGTGAAGTGCAAGTGACTCAATCCGTCTTGAGCGCATTCGACCGTAGGCTTTCTGGTGAGTTCTAGCAATGCCCTAAACTGGACAATCTATGGTCAGACCACGATGCCATTGACGTCAAGCTCGACGCAGCATCGTCTCTGGGTGATCAAAGGAAATCGATTTGCGAACTCACTGTAGCCAATCGAAAAAAGCTCTTGATGTAGTTGCTGGACGGCATAAAGGAAATGATTGGCACTGCGTTTCTATCAGCCAAGACACCTCGCCCACCGCGGTCTGCGGTGGGCGAGGTGCCTCGGGTTGATGGTTGATCGTCTAGAGCCCTAGAACGAGACCTTAACGCTGCCCTGGAAGACGCGGGCGGCGTTGGACGTGGACGACACCTGGCCGAAGGTCGACGAGGTGAATGAAGCGGTTGGGTTATTGAAGTTCGGGTGGTTGAGAACGTTGAAGGCCTCCAGGCGGAGGGTGGTATTCAAGCTCTCGTGGATCGGAAACGTCCTTGAAATCTGGGCGTCGAAGTTGAACGTCTTCGGCCCACGGAACGAGTTCCTGCTGATGTTTCCATAGGTTCCGGCATTGGCGCAGCCTGCTGTCGCATTGCTCGGGCAGATCTCCTCAAAGGCGGCTGGGTTAAGGTATTCCCGATTTACTTCGCCGGTGGCTTTGTGGAACTTCACCTCGCCGTACGGGTTCATTCCGGCCTTCAGGTTCGGACGGTCGTTGCCCACATCGGTCAAAGAGTCGTCTCCTCCGGCGGTTACTGTAAACGGAGATCCCGTTTGGATACGGATCAGGGGTGCCAGTTCCCAGCCATTGATGATTCCCCTCTCAAGGACGTTAAAACGGGTAAAGTTGCTTCTTGCAACCAGCGACGTGTTGATGATGTGCCGGTAGTCTGAGCCGCAGGGAGCGTAGTCCAACCTCGGGTTGTTTGGATTTTCCACGGTCGTGCTGGCCAGATCGCCCTGCGCATCCTCGATGTTCAAGCACTTCGACCAGGTCCAGTTGGCAAACAGGTTGAAGGTGGACGAAAGGCGATGGTTCAGCGACGAAACCAGGCCGTTGTAGTTGGCCGTGGCGCTGTCGGCCACAACAACCGAACCGCCGCCGCCGCCCGAGAGCTGGTTACCCTGGGTGGGATTCGCGATTGCCAGCTTGAATCGCGAGATCTGGTTCCCTGTTGTCGAGCAGGGAGTGCCAGCCGCGCCGGGTTTCACTGCCGCCGGCCCTGTAGTTACAATGCCGGTGCATCCCGTTCCGCCCGCACCCCAGACTCCAGGGATGTAGATGGCCTGGTTGAGCGGAAGACCGATAGGATTGTGCCGCGTCGTATTTCCGATGTAATCAACCTGCGCTTGCCAGCCGCCCTTGAACTCATGCTGCACGCTCAAGGTCCACTGAATTGTATAGGCGGCGTGGAACTGAGCCGGCAGCACGATGTACTGCGACTGGGCAAAGTACTGCGCCTGGGACGGCGTCGGAACGCTGGGCTGCGGGAATGGGCTGGTCGTGATTGAGCCGACAGACCAAGGTGCGCTGAAGCTGATCGGGCCGGTCGACGAAGTTTGTGTCTCCGAGATCGCGGTTGCGAACGGAGGGTTCTGCTGGTTGCGCTGCCCCGTAAAGAAGTTCGGGTTGTCGAACATCAGCGCTCCGCCAACACGAAACACGGTCTTGCCGTTGCCCTCTGGATCGAACGATGCGCCGACATTGGGCGAGAACTGCAGGTACGAGTTCTTGGTGAACTGCTTGGTCACGCCCGTGTCACCGTAGTACAGAATGCCGGCCGGTGCTTTGGGGTAGACCGTGCTGACCGTGTTCGACAGGAAGTCAGCCATGTTGAACTCAAGGCCGCGGTTGAAATAGTCGTGCGGCATTACGTTGGGCCCCCAGCGCAGGCCGCCGGTCAGCGTCAACCGCGACGAAGCGTGGTACGTATCCTGAACATAGAGGTTC
>CAVXVM010000076.1:0-61809 GCA_963765025.1 uncultured Acidobacteriaceae bacterium
GTTGCCGAATGCGTTGGCGGCTTCGGTGCTGGCGGAATGGAAGAGGTTGGGCAGGTCGTCTGCCGAGCGGACGATGCGCATGCCGCGGCCGCCGCCGCCTGCCTTGGCTTTGAGAATGACAGGAAAGCCGACCTTCTTTGCCCAGGCTTGCGCTTCGTCAACGGTGGGAACGATTCCGTCTGAGCCGGGCAGGATGGGCACCTTGGCCTTCTTCATCGCCTGGCGGGCCTTCTCTTTTTCGCCCATGAGACGCGTCACTTCAGGCGGAGGTCCGATGAACTTGATGTTTGAGGCGCGACAGACCTCGGCAAAGTTAGCATTCTCACTCATCAGCCCATACCCAGGATGAATCGCATCGACGTCAGCAATTTCCGCAGCAGAGATGACAGCCGGCACATTGAGATAGCTGTCAGGCAGGCGTGGAGGGCCGATGCAGATGGCCTCGTCTGCGAAGCGCACATGGAGCGCGTTGCGGTCAGCCTCACTGTAGACGGCGACGGTGCGAACGCCGAGTTCCTTGCAGGCATTGAGGACGCGCAGTGCGATTTCGCCACGATTGGCGACGAGAACCTTACGAAACATTCATGACCCTTCAGTGAGCGGGACGTTGATGACAGGCTCTAGGCCAATCGGACTGAGAAAAGGGGCTGCCCAAACTCGATGGGCTGGCCATTGGAAACGAGGCACTTCACAATCTCGCCGGTAGCATCGGATTCAATCTCGTTCATCAGCTTCATGGCTTCGATGATGCAGATGACCTGGCCCTTTTCAATGCGGTCGCCGGCCGCGACAAAGGCTCCAGCGCCGGGTGAGGGCGAACCGTAGTAGGTGCCGACAATCGGGGACTTGACCAGGTGCAGGCCTGCGTCTGGATCTGCGGGCGGTGCGGCCGGGGTCGCTGAGGGCGCTGCGGCTGCTGCACCGGACTTGGCCGGTGCGGCCTGGGCAAGCAGTTGCGCGAGGTCGCCCAGCGATTGAGGGGCGGGCGGCGGCTGGTTGAACTTGAGGCGGATCTTCAGGTCACCGCGGTCGAGGTCAAACTCGGCAACTTGATATTCCTTCAGGAATTCAATCAACTGCTTAAGATCGTCAACATCCTCTGGTTTCATTCTTTCCTTAACTCTCACACATTGCTGGGTTCCGGGCTGATCAGCACTTCTCAGCTGCCCAGGGTTCTTAAAGTTCAATCAGAGCTTTCGGTGCGGGGGTAAGCACCTGGCCTCCAGTTGCGGTTACTGCCACCATGTCTTCTATGCGGATGCCGAACTGGGCCGCAAAATAAACTCCAGGCTCGATGGTAACAACCATACCGGACATGAGCCTGGTTGTCTGTCCGGCACCGATGCGGGGCGACTCGTGAATCTCCAAGCCGACCCCATGGCCGGTGGAGTGGGAAAAAGCCTCCGCTAAACCTTCCCTGCGAAGAATGGATCGTGCCGCCTCGTCCACATCGCCACAGCTGACCCCTGAGCTTACTGCGGCAACCGCGGCTTCCTGAGCTTCGAGCACCGCGTTATAGGTGTCGCGCTCCTTTGGCCTTGGCTTTCCGAGGTAGACGGTACGCGTCATATCGGAGCAATAACCTTTGAGGATAACACCGAAATCGAGGGTCAGGAAGCCTTTGCGCGGGAGCAGGGCGGTGGAGGCTATGCCGTGGGGAAGGGCGGAGCGTGCGCCGGCGGCAACAATGGTCTCAAACGACATGCCTTCGGCCCCAAACGAGCGGGCCTGGTACTCCAGCTCTGCGGCAACTTCAATCTCCTGAATGCCGGGCCGGATGAAACCTAGAATCTGCTCGAAGAGTTTGCAGCCGACCAGTGCGGCCTCGATCATGACTGCAAGCTCATCGTCGTCCTTGATCCGGCGCAAGGGTTCAACGAGGGGTGCGGGCAAGGCCGACAGAAATGTGCGGCGCAGGCGGGGAGGGAGAGCGTCTTTCCAGCGGCCGAGCTCGGCAACGGTTGTCCACGCGGGATCGAAACCGGCCGAATCGACTCCTGGCTGGGCTGCGAGCCACTGGACCGCGTTGGTAGCCGGGGATCCTGAAACGATAGCCACCTTCGCCGCCTGAACCTGCTCGGCTGCCTGGGTGATATAGCGGCCGTCAGTAAACAGCCGGGCAGAGCGCCTGGTGATTGCCAATGCCGCACTGGAACCGGTAAATCCGGAGAGATAGCGGAGGTCTGGCAGGTGGGTGACCACCAGCCCTTGAAGCCCAGTGCGCGTTAGCTTTCGGCGAAGAGCGCCGATGCGGCGAAAGTGATCCATCGGGAAAGGATAGCAGGGAAAAGCAGGCGTCAGGGATCAGGGAGCGGGGGTCAGAAAAACTCGACGATCTCTAACGACAGTGGACGACTGAAACCGGCGATCGTGCTTACAGAGCGGGCCGGACAGGCTTCTTCTGCTGCGGATCGACTTCGGCCTGTATGTCAGACTGACGATCCATCCACTCGTCGAGGCGCGAGCGTTTGAAGCGCCACCGGTTGCCTAGTTTGAAGGCGGGAACGAAGCCATCGGAGGCATATTTATAGAGCGTGTCTGGAGAAACGCCGAGGTAGTCGGAGGCCTGACGAATATCCATGACCTCGCGCACCTCGGGAACAAGAAGGTTGGATCGTGCTGCGGCATTGCGCATATTTTTCTCCAGAATGATGTAAAGGCAAGAAGGCCGAAGTGAGGCAAATCTGCCGGTAAGGTTGTATTTAACGCGGAATCACCTGTAATTTCAAGGAATTTCAGAGATTTTACCTAAATTCGTAAGGCTTTCGCCCTTCATTCCTAAGGGGTTAGCCTGCTCTAGCCCGGAGCATACCCTTTCTGTTGGGGTGCTTGGATAGGCGGGCCCTATCGATTGGGGCATTGGAACGGATGGTGCTGCTGATGAGATGGATGCGGAGTTGTTTCCCTGGTGTGTCCAAAAGCGAGGCACCAGGGGCACCCGGCCTTGTTCGGACGATTGGTGGATTGGAAAGGCTCGAGGGGTAGTTGGCTCATTCCCCGGTGCCCAACTGCCAGGCACCGGGGGCACCCAGTACCCGGCAGTTGATTCTGTCCCTGGTGTGTCCGCCACGGCGGACGAGGCACCGGGGGCACCCGCAGTTGATTCTGCGGATAGGTCTAGAGGGACAGGGCGGGGACGGAAAACCGGGTGTCGACAGAAACTTCGGCCCTCTCTCTTGCAAGCGTGACCACGGTGATGTCGTCTTCCTGGCCGAACTGCGAGGCTGCCTGCGCGATTGTGTACGCCGATTGGCCGCTGATGGCCTGCGTGCGCTCAAAGCCGTAAAGCTCCCCTTGCGCGTTTTTGGCTTCGACCACACCGTCAGAGACAAAAACAAGCCGATCACCCAGAGAAATCCTGGATCGCGTCTCTACGTAGGAGCTGTCAGCCAGCAAGCCGAGCGGCAAGCCTGGTTCCACCGCGATCTCCTCGCCATTTCGATAGGGAGCCGGATTGCCGGCGTTGGCAAGAATCATCGACCCGTCCAAATTAATAAGCGCTGCGCAGCAGGTGACAAACCCACTTACTCGCCCATAGAGCACCCGGTTGAGGTGTGCGAGAACCTCACTCGGGCTGCTTGAGGAGTAGTCCTGCAAGGCGCCCATGATCGCGCTGACGGTCATCGCAGCCTTGAGCCCTTTTCCGCTCACATCGCCGACCACAACCAACACGCCGCCGTTTCCGGCAGGCGCGACGCGGAAAAAGTCGCCGCCCACATGCTTGGCTGGAGCATAGGCGCTCTCGATTCTGAAACCAGGAACATCCCCCGCCGGTACGACCAACTGCTGCTGCACTTCCCGCGCCGCTTCCAATTCGGCAGAGGTTTGGGCATGCTCCATTGTGGTGCGCCGATGACGGGCAATCATGACCGGAGCGATCGAAACGAGAAAGAAGAACATGGACAGATCGTCCCATTCGTACTGGAATCGTGTCCCGAGGCGAAAACTCTCCGGAATCAGCCCGGTGAGGCCGAGAATCTCGATACCGTTTGCCAGCAAAAACGACGGCAGCAAGAGCGCCGCATCCCGGTTGCCACGTCGCCATTGCAGCGCCAGGAACACGAGGGAGCCCACCACAAACGGAAGTTGCAAACCAAGGAACACAAAATCGGAATGAGACCAGGCCAGCATATGGAGGTGCGCAGCCAAGATCACCTCGGGTGCAATCAAGAGAACGATCTGGTAACCCCTCACCGCCCAGTTCATCTGCGTCCTGGTGAATGCCGCCAGAAATCCGATGAGGGGCGCATACCGCGCGACTAACCCGAAAATGTTGCCCCAGTCCTGCCATGCGGGGCCAATGATTGGATAAACAGCGTCAAAACACGACATCAGCGAAGCCGAGCCGTCTAGCCACAGGAAGGCCGCGAACCACAGATACTCGCGGCTGCTTCTGTCGAAGACGAAAGCAAGTAAAAGGACAGCTCCACCTAACAATTCGCCCACGCAAAGCATCGTCTGCGGCAGATGTCTGTAAAAGCGTTCAGCATCCCTCGCGGTGCGGTAATCGGCCAGCACAGCGGATGAGCCGAGGAGGACGCTGCCTTTTGCCAACCCGAAGGCACCAGACCGTGTGTTCTGTGCATGATCGATGCGGATGGCGACCAGCAGGGGAGAGCTGAGAGAACTCGCGGGCAGATGGATCAAGACGCCGCGATGGATGTAATGGTTGGGGCCGGGAAGCTGGTTGCAGTCGGCAACCTTGGAGCCGTTGATAAAAATCTGACAGCCGACCGCGCTCGGAGCGACCAGCAGCGCAGCGTCCGCGGGCAGGTACTGCCGCGGGATGAGCGCTCGAAACCAGGCCACGCCTTCGGCGTCGGTGATGCTCTTGCCTTTGGCTGCGGCAAGATCGATCTGTTGCCAGCCGCTGTCATCCAGATTTGGACTGGCGCCCAGCGGCACATCCCCGTCGTGCGCCCGCCACGGCCCGTTCAACGACTGGGCCTGCTTGATCTGCGGTGCACCACTGGCCTCCTGCGCCGGAGCAGACCCTGAACTCGCGGCCGCCGCCAGGGCGAGCAAGAGCAGGAAGGTGCATGTTGTCCGGCGGGGAAGCATGCGGTAAGAATACCTTGGAGCAAGTGAATGGAGACAGAAGATTTTGCTGGAAAAGCCCCGCTCTGGAAGCGAAGGCGACGATGAAGCTAAGGGTATCTGGCTCTTTCCCCGGTCCCCAAAGGCGAGGGACCGGGGGCACCCACGATCCATGGTGGGCCGCTGAGCCGCACGCCTACATGGCCTTGCGCCACCAGGTTGTCTGCTCATCGCTGAGGAATTTGGTTTTTGCGCCGCGGGAGAGATAGAAATCCAGAACCTCGTCCTTCTGGAATGTGGAGCAATCGGGCCAGGATGAATCCTTCAGCAGATGAGTCTCAGTCTGGTGATTGTCAACCAGCGTGATTTCGTCGGGCGTGCACTCCACCACCTTCTGCGATTTGAGAGCAAAGGCAGCACCGGGCATGGGGTCGGGCGGCAACTGATTGACATACTCGGTCAGCAGCAGGACGAAGACAAATGCGGCTGCGAACAAGGCAATCTTCTTCATGGGCTGGAATGCTCTCTCTTTGGGCGGCCATTTGAGGGCTTATTAGACCCGGCTTGGGCTGGGTCTCGCATCGGGGCTCTCCGCAACCACTTTAAAGGGATGGGGCTTTGAAGACAAGGGCGAAGGGTGTAGTGTTTCTGAATGTCATTGAACAATTCGGCGAATCAACGTGGCTCGAAAAGCCGCCCGCAGGGGCTAAAGCCCAGCCTTTTTTTGAGGCTTTTCGGCACGACTGAACAGGTTGCTGAAAAACTCGGAATAGATAGCGAAAAAGGGGAAAACCGTCCCTCGGGGCCTAAAGGCCGTCATGATTTTATTGCGTTGATGGCACGGATAAATCCGTGCCCTTTCAAAGCGACGTAGCACCACCGACTTTTTCCGCAGCCTGTGAAGTCGTGCCCTGACACTTAATCCGGCTTCGCGGGAGTTTGTATCTTCAGTTGAAATCGTGGCCTGAAAAAAATCTCGGGGCGGATTGCATTCAATGCCTGGTCCCCAAATGCGAGGGACCAGGGGCACCCTGCGGGTCAGAAGACCGGCGCTACTTTCCTCGATCGGTCGCAGACGAAACTGCCGGCCCCGGAGTGGGAGCCGGCAGTTCCCTGTTCTACGTGCAGACAGTTAATTCTGATCGTCGCGGCGATGCAGAGTTGGCTTGTCGTCGGTAGTGGAGTTGGGGTCGGCCGTCTGGCTGCTGCTGTTCGGGTCGTTCGACGTGGTGCCTGCGCGGCGCAGCGAGGGCCTGGTGACGCCCTTGGTGTCAGTCAGGCGACGCTTGTTCTCAATGCGCGCCAGCCTCGCCTTTACATCGTCGAACTCCGATGTGGTGACCATGTATTCGTCCTTCGCGGGCAGGATTCTGGCAATCTCTTCTTGCGAGTGAAGGATGCGGTCGGGCGTTTGCGGATGGTCGGCAAAGACCTTGGCTACGGCGCCCGGTTTGCGCTTTTCGAGCGCCTGGATTTTCTCGAAGAAGGTGATAAACGCCTGGGGATCGTAGCCGGCGCGGTACATATATTGCACGCCGAGGTAGTCTGCCTGCGACTCAAACTCGCGCGAGAACTTCATAAAGGTGATGGGAATGGCGATGGAAGCCGCTTCGTAGATGCCGTATCCCGTCCAGCCGCCAATAAAGATGAGCGGGATGGTGCCCAACTGCGCGTAGTTCAAGCGCGTCATCTCGCGGACCGCATGGTGTGCGCAGACATGCGCGGTTTCGTGGGCCATAACGCCGGCCAGTTCAGCTTCCTCATCCGCGTTGAGAATCAACCCCGAGTTGACATAGAAAAATCCGCCTGGCAGGGCGAATGCGTTGATTTCATCTGAATCGATGACCTTGATGGTGAACGGCACCTTGCAATCGGAGTTCTTGACGATGTTCTGGCCGATGCGATTGACGTACTCGTCGATCAATGGATCGGTGATGAACTTGGAGCTCTTTTCAACTTCGTCGGCATAGCTCTTGCCCATCTTGATCTCGGTGTCGGTGGAGTACCAGTTGCCGAGTCCCCGGGCGCCGATGTCGCGGTTGCCCACCGCATTCACATCCTCAATGCTGCCGGGCTTGATCTTGGCCATCTCGCTGCCGACCGCGACTACCTTGTCAGGATCGACGTCCTTGGCAGGTATGTCCCCGCCTACGGGCTCTGTTCCAGGCGCAGGCTTCTTTGAAGACTTGGTGTCGGGCGAATCTTTGCCGGCGGGCGCGGTGCTGGCCGGCGGTTTGGTTGCGGTCGGAGCGGGAGCGTCGCCGTCCACGGGGGTCGTCCCTGGAGCCGGCTGAGCTAAGGGTGGATTCGCCGCGGTGGTGTCAGTTCCGCTCGTGTTTGCGCCGGATGACTGTGCCGCCAACGCTGTGGCCAGTGCAAGCACCAACCCTGCCAGCACTGCTGTACGAATGCCGTTGTTCCCTGGCTTCATGACCTCACCTCCGGCGCGTCGGCTGTCTGTCTTATTGTCCCGCATTTCCGCACTGTTTAGACGTTAGTATCTGCTGCTTTGGTAACAACTAGTGAGAATAATTCGGTAAACGCCGGAGAACAGCCCTTTTGCGCCCTCAACTGATGGATCTGCTTTCCGCCTGCATCCTTCTGAATTAGAGTGGAAAAGACGAATTTGCGGGGAGGATTCTTGCGCCGGACGATCTTGAGCATGGCCCTGGCCGCATCCTTTGTGTCGATGCAACTGCTTGCACAGGCGGGCAGTCCCTCGGCTACCACGCCGCCGAAAACGCCGCCAAAGGCCCAACTTCATCCCCATACCGCTCATGCACCTGCGCCCAATCCTGCTTTCGATGCTTCTGGACTGGGCTCCCCCGTGATGCTGGATAAGGGCTGGAGGGTGGGGATCACGGCCGACCCGGCTGCCCTATCGCCGGGGTTCGACGACTCCCAGTGGGCCGTGAGGGACGCAAAAGGTTCGATGGCGGACGTCCCCGACGAGGACGAGCTTGAGGGCAAAACTGCGCCAAAAGCGACGGATTTCAATCCAGATTCAGGCAAGCAGCGCTATGCCTGGTTCCGGCTCCACATCCAGCTGGCTCCCAACCATGGGCCGCTTTCCCTTCTCGTCGACCTGCCGGTGTCACAAAACACATCCCTCGGGATCGGAACGACCAGCCCTGTGGATGTTTTTGTGAACGGAAAGCTGATTAACCCTGAGGGACCGCATGGAAACGCGCCCCAGCATTACCAGCAGATTTCACGACTCTATGACCTGAATCTGGCGCCGGTTGACACCTCGCTAGTCCTGGTGGTTCGCACCCTGTATGTCCCATTCGGCCTTAGCTCTTACACGAGCTTTTTCTCGAATCGCACGCTCTACCTGGGCGATCGGGACGACCTGAACCGCGTACTGCAGATCTGGACGGCGCGAAGCCTGTTTGAGCGCCTTCCGCGTTTGGTCGATTCCATTCTTCTGCTCGTCCTTGCGCTGTTTCTGTTTGCACTTTATTTCGCGCAAAAAGGTCACATTGAGTATCTCTGGCTTGCGCTGCATGAGCTCTTGCAGGCGCCCATCGGCTTTGTTGAGCTTGCCGGCAGTTCCGCCTGGCTCGACAGCCTCTGGTACGCGGCCGTGGTGCTGCAACTGGTGCTCATCTCCAGCTATCTGTACTTTGAATTCCTGATCGCATTTCTCGCGCTCCGGCCTGAAAAGTGGTGGGTGCGCTGGCAGATCCGACTGCTGCGCTATACCGCGCCGGTGCTTGCCGGGGTGGGGCCGACGCTGCTTTTGGTTGGTCACAGCAAGGCGATCGGCGTACTGCTGCTCTTCATCATGCTGTTCTGTATCGTGTGGGTGCTGGGATGGTTGTTGTTCATCTTCAGCACCCTGATTGCGGCTACCGTGCGGCGCAATTTTGAGGCTGGCTTGCTTTTGATTCCACTGGTGCTGACGGGCGTTGGCCTGATTGAGCCTGTATTCACTGCCGGAATGAGCGACTTTAGCGGGCGGGCGTACACATCGCTTCTCACGATTCAAGCCGGACCCATTCCCATCCATTTTGCGTCCATCGCTGACTTCACCGGCATCCTGGTCATCGTGCTGATTATCTTTATCCGGTTCCTGCGGATTCACCGCGATCAGGAGCGAGCTTCAAGCGAGTTGGCCGCGGCACGAAGCGTGCAGGAACTCATGATTCCCCAAGAGAAGATCGCCACTCCTGGATTTGAAGTGGATTCGGTCTATAGTCCCGCGAATGAAGTGGGCGGAGACTTCTTCCATGTCCAGTCAACCGGCGACGGCGGGCTGCTGGTGGTGATTGGAGACGTGGCTGGAAAGGGTCTGCAGGCAGCCATGAATGTTTCAATGCTGATGGGCGCGCTGCGGCGAACGCCCGAACATAGTCCAGGCAGGATTCTTGCGTCACTGAATCGCGTTTTGACCGGCAGCGAGAGCTTTACCACCTGCCAGGCTGTGTGGTTTGGCGCCAATGGCGAAATCGTGCTCGCCAATGCGGGTCACGTTCCGCCTTATCTGAATAGCCAGGAGATCGTGCTGCCGGGCGGCCTGCCTCTGGGAGTGCTGCCGGACACGACCTACGAAGAGGTGCAGCTCTATCTGCACCCCGGCGACCGACTGCTTTTGATGTCGGATGGGGTGGTTGAGGCTCGGCGTCCATCGGGCGAGCTCTTCGGATTTGACCGCGTCCACAACCTGAGTAATCAGACCGCTTTTTATGTTGCCGATGCGGCCAAGGATTTCGGACAGGAAGACGACATTACGGTTCTGTCGGTGCGGCGGCTGGCGCAAACCAAGGCCGCATAGTAAGGAGCCGCATGTATACGCCAAGATTCAACCTGGTTTCAGATCGCGCTGTCTTAATCGAAGCCATGCGTGCGTGGCCCTTCGCTGTTCTCTTCGGGTCCCAGGCTGAGAGCTCTCAGGGCGTGTCTCCGCAGGCAACTCATCTTCCGTTGGTGGTCAAGGACGAAGGCGAACACGGCCTTATCGAAGGCCACTTCGCAAAAGCGAATCCGCACTGGAAGTCGCTCGCCGGCAATGAAACTCTTGCCGTCTTCAGCGGGCCGCACAGCTACGTTTCCCCCACGCTCTACGCCGAGGAACTCTCCGTGCCCACTTGGAATTACATTGCTGTCCACGCCTATGGAACTCTAACGCTCGTTGAGGACGATGAAGGAAAGGCTGCGCTTCTTGAAGGTCTGATCGAGGCCAATGAGCCTGCATACTCTCGACAGTGGCGTCAGTTGCCTGAAGGGTTCCGACGCACCATGCTTGCCGGGATCGTTGGCTTTCGGATTCCGATTGCGCGCATCGAGGGGAAGTTCAAGCTGGGCCAGAATCGGCCCGAGGTTGACCGCTGCAACGTGAAGGCAGCCCACGCAGCCGGCGATGCTGACCAGCGATCACTGGCGGCTTGGATGGCGCGACTGTCCGTCTGAGGCTTCCTGACATCGAGCAGCCAGGGGATCCTGCCGCGCTCCGGCTCCGCGTGGTCCTTCATGTCTGACCGGAGCGGTATACTTCTCCCGATCTTCTCGGAGGTTTATTTGCTTATGCGCAGAATGAGTGCATGTTTCTGCCTGATCCTTGCTTTCGCAGCAGCTCACGCAGCTCCACCTGCGGCGCCTTCAGCCTGGAAGGCCAAGGTTGCTGCAGAAATGCCGCTGATGGGTCACCGAAACTGGATTCTGATTGTCGATTCTGCCTACCCCCTGCAAAGCTCGCCGGGAGTTGAAACCGTCGAAACAGATGCCGAGCAGATTAACGTTGTTCAATACGTTCTAAAAAAGGTGAACAGCTCCATTCACGTGCGGCCGATCATCTATATGGATGCGGAGCTGCCCTTTGTCCCCGACGCAGACGCCCCCGGCGCCTCTGCCTATCGCAGCCAGATCGCGGATGTTCTTCGCAAGTATCCCATCGAGCAGGACCTTCACGACAAGATCATCGCCGACATCGGCGCGACCGGAAGCCAGTTTCACGTGCTTGTTCTCAAGAGCAACATGACGATTCCGTACTCTTCAGTCTTCATCCGCCTTGACTGCAAGTACTGGAGCGCAGGCGCCGAAAAGCATATGCGCGAACAGATGGGCATTGTTCCGACTGCTGGCGCGCACTGAGTTTGCTCACGCATGTTTGCAATCGCAATAAACTGCCCGGAGGCACGGACTAGTTGAACGAGACCCACACTGCTGACAGAGTCCGCTGCTGGGAAGAGTTGGTCACGATCCCCACCTACCCAGTGCAGGATGCGGACCCGAACCCCATGTTTCTTGAGAAGCGGGTCTATCAGGGAAGCAGCGGAAAAGTGTATCCCAATCCATTTATCGATCGCGTTGCGCTCGATAAAGTGGACAAAGCCTACAGTGCCATCTTTCTCGAAAACGAATTTATTCAGCTCATGATTCTTCCGGAGATCGGCGGCCGCATCCACGCCGGACTCGACAAGACAAACGAGTACGACTTCTTCTATCGCCAGCACGTCATCAAGCCAGCGCTCGTGGGACTGCTCGGTCCATGGATCTCTGGCGGTGTTGAATTCAACTGGCCACAGCATCACCGGCCATCGACATATATGCCTGTGCACTCGACCACGGAAGAGCACGAGGATGGCAGTTGGACGGTGTGGCTAAGTGAGCACGACCCCATGTTGCGCATGAAAGGCATGGTGGGCATCCACCTGGCTCCCGGCAAAGCGCTTGTCGAAGCCAAGGTCAGGCTCTATAACCGCACTTCGCTGCCGCAGACTTTTCTCTGGTGGGCCAATGTCGCGGTTCATGTCCACGATCGATATCAGGCCTTCTTTCCACCTGACGTCACTTTCGTTGCAGACCATGCCAAACGCGCCGTCACATCATTTCCTGTTGCGCGTGGCAGCTATTACGGCGTCGATTACAGCCCGGGCACCGATATCTCCTGGTACAAAAACATTCCGGTGCCCACATCTTATATGGTTACGCAGTCGAAGTACGATTTCTGCGGCGGATACGACCACGCGCGTCAGGCGGGAGTGGTTCACACTTCGAATCACCTCGTCGCTCCGGGCAAGAAGCTGTGGACCTGGGGAAACGCGGAGTTCGGATACGCGTGGGATCGAAATCTGACGGACGAAGACGGACCTTATATCGAGTTGATGGCCGGAGCCTATACGGACAATCAACCAGACTTCGCGTGGATGCAGCCGTATGAGACAAAAACCTTCAGCCAGTACTGGTACCCCATTCAGCAGATCGGACCGGCGAAAAATGCGAATACCGATGCTGCGGTGAATTTGGAATTTGATGGTGACGCGGTCCGCGTTGGAGTTTGTCTGACGGCACGACGGAACATGCGCATCGTTCTCACGCGCGATGGAAAGACAGTTCTCGAAGAGCAGTGCAAGCTCGCGCCTGGTGCGCCGTTTGTGACGTCGATCGAGTGTTTCGAAGCGCGGCCAGAACAATTTCGACTTACGGTGATTGATGCGGAAGGCAATGAACTCATCGCATGGCAGCCTGAAGCGTTGGTCGCGAGTGCCGCTCCTGAGCCAGCCAAGGAGCCGGCTCCTCCTGAAGCCATCGCGTCTGCGGACGAGTTGTACCTGACGGGTCTGCATCTCGAGCAGTATCGTCATGCAACGCGCTCAGCAGACGCCTATTGGCGCGAAGGACTTAAACGCGACCCAGGCGATGCACGCATCAACAACGCAGTCGGATTGGCGCACCTTCGCGCAGGGGAGTTTGCACTGGCTGAACAGCACTTCGCGCGCGCTGTTGGCCGCCTCACCGCTAGAAATCCAAACCCGCGTGATGGAGAGGCGCACTATAATCTCGGCCTCAGCTTGCTCTATCAAGGACAACCCGCGGAGGCTTATGATGCCTTCCACAAATGTGTATGGAATTTCGCTCAGCGGAGCGCTGGATACTATTCGCTTGCCTCGATCAGCGCCGAGCACGGCGATTTTGCGCTGGCGCTTGAACAAATTGAATTGAGCCTTCAAACGAACCCGGACAACATTAGCGCGCTCGCGCTCAAGGGCGCTCTGCTGCGGCATCGGGGTCGTTCTGAGGAAGCGGTAACAGTCATCAAGCAAGCCCTGATCCTCGACCCGCTTTGCTTGCGAACGAGGGCCGAGCTTTTTCTGCTTGACCGAAGCAGCCAAAGGCTTAAGACGTTCCTTGGCGCTCTTGAGGGTGACGTCCAAACTTTGATCGATGTGACCTACGATCTTGCCTGGTCCGGTCTTCGCACTGACGCATACTTCCTGCTCCATGCATGCGTCGAAGAAGCTCGCTTCGCACATCCGATGCTCTGGTACTCGCTCTCATGGCTTGCTCTCTCACTCGGCGATGAGGGGAACGCTCGAACTTATGCTCGAGAGGCGCAGGCAGCGTCTTCAGATTATTGCTTCCCAGCCCGTGTTGAGGAGATGATCGTGCTTGAGGCTGTGATTCAACTGGATCCCTCGCAGTCTCGTGCGTATTACTACCTCGGGAATCTCTATTACGATAAGCGCCGCTATGAAGAGGCCATTCGCTGCTGGCGCAAGTCGATCGAGTTGGACGATACATTCTCGATTCCCTTCCGTAATCTCGGTATTGCGGAGTTCAATATCCATCGCAATCCTGAGGCTGCCAGCCAGATGTACGCGCGTGCATTTGGCCTCGCTCCAAACGATGCGCGCGTGTTGTACGAGTGGGACCAGCTAAGAAAGCGCGCAGGCCTCTGCACTTCAGCCGCGCGGCTGCGTTTTCTTGAAGGTCATCTTGAGTTGGTTGCGCGTCGAGACGACCTGACCATCGAATACATTACGTTGCTGAACCAGTCGCAGCAGTGGAAGCTCGCCCTGGAACACCTGGCGGCGCGGCAGTTCACTCCTTGGGAGGGCGGCGAGGGATTGGTGTCCGCGCAATATGTGCATGCTCACCGCGCGCTCGGTCTCTCTGCTCTCGCGGAGAAACAATCCGAGGAGGCACTCAGGCATTTCGAGGCCGCACGGCATTATCCGCACAATCTTGGAGAAGGCAAACACCTGCTCACGCTCGAGCGCGATCTTGATTACTTCTCCGGACTTGCCACGCGCAGCCTTGATCAAAACGAAGCCGCCCACCGGTTCTGGAGTACGGCTGGGGCTCCGCTCGGCGCTCCGGGCGTGCATGCCTACTTTCAGGGTACGGCCTTGCGCGCGATGGGAGACGAGGAGGCGGCATGCAATGCCTTCTCGAACCTGGCGGCATACGCTGAGCAGCTGGCAACGATGAAACCTGTGATCGACTACTTCGCTACTTCCCTGCCGAACATGCTCCTCTTTGAAGACGACCTTGACAAGCGAAACCATGTTGATTCGCACTTGTTAAGTGCCCTTGGCCATGATGGACTCGGCAATACTGAGAAGGCCGTTGGTCAGTTGGAACAGGTGCTTGTCGAAGATCCCAATCATCTATTTGCTGCGGAGCTGCTCCGATGGATTGGCATCCGGGCCGATTTGATCCAGCGGACAACCGAGGGACGGACATCGTCATGATCATCCCCGTACAACATTCCAATCCGAACTCCGAAACGGCTGCCGCACCTTCGGCATTTCTGTGGTTGGCTGCGGCCGCAGGCGCTCTGGGCGGACTCCTGTTCGGTTATGACTGGGTCGTGATTGGCGGCGCAAAACCGTTCTACGAGCTTTTTTTCCATCTCGAATCGCCGGCACTGCAGGGCTGGGCAATGAGTTGTGCGCTGATTGGCTGCCTGATCGGCGCCGTCACGTCTGGGGCGCTGAGCGATCGATTTGGAAGAAAACGAATGCTTGCGCTTGCCGCGCTCTTGTTTGCGATCTCTTCGCTGGGCACTGGCCTCGCTCCGCAATTCGTCGCCTTCGTTTCGTGGAGAATGTTGGGCGGCTATGCCATTGGCCTTGCCTCTGGCATCTCGCCCATGTATATCGCGGAGATTTCGCCGGCCTGTCTGCGTGGCAGGCTTGTTTCGCTGAACCAACTGGCTATCGTCTTCGGCATTCTCGCGGCCCAACTGGTCAACTGGCTGATCGCGAAGCCTGTGGCGCCGGGCGCATCGGCGCAGGAGATTCTTTTGTCGTGGGATGGCCAGTGGGGATGGCGCTGGATGTTTGCAGTCACGGCGATTCCCTCGATTCTTTTTCTGGTCTCTGCCTTGATGGTGCCCGAGAGTCCGCGCTGGTTGGCTGCGCAAGGCCGGGATCGTGAGGCGCTCGATGTCCTCGCGCGGATTGGCGGGGAGCCCTATGCACAAGTGGTCATGAAGGACTTCAAGGCCACAATCCATGCTGGGCTAAAGGTCTCAATCCTGCGCGAACTCTCCTCGCCAGGTGTGCCTAAGGTATTGCTGCTTGGTGTAGCGCTCGCTGTTCTGCAGCAATGGTGCGGCATTAATGTCATCTTTAACTATGCGCAGGAAATTTTCGCGGCTGCTGGATATCAGATCTCCGGCATTCTCTTCAACATCGTGATCACCGGAGCTGTGAATGTTGTCTTTACATTGATTGCCCTTGGAGCCATCGATCGATATGGGAGGCGCTTCCTTTTGCTGGGCGGAGTTTCCGGACTGGTTATCATCTACACCGTGCTCGGCTTCTGTTATCACTTGCATCTCAAGGGTAAGCCGATGCTCTTCCTGGTGCTTGCGGCGATTGCCTGTTATGCCATGTCACTGGCGCCGGCTACGTGGGTTGTGATTTCGGAGATATTCCCGAATCGAATCCGCGGGTCGGCAGTCTCGATTGCCGTCACAGCGCTTTGGACAGCTTGTTTCGTACTCACCTACTCATTTCCGGCGCTCAATGCGGGGCTTGGGGCGGCGGGCGTGTTTTGGATTTACGCCGCAATCTGCCTGGCGGGGGCCGTCTTTATCTACTTGCGACTGCCGGAGACGCGCGGAAGAACCCTCGAGGAAATCGAGGCAAGCATCAAAGCGGGCAAATGACACAGATTAATGAATGCGTAACTAGCAGGAAACGGTCTGGACAACATGAATCGACGTGCAGGCAATCTTTCGAAGCTCCTCTCGCCCCTGCTGCTGATCTTCTGTAGCGGGTACATATCCAGTCAGCAAACGCGCGTCATCCTTGATGGGCATGCGAGCGGGCGTATCTTTGACGGCCTTGGCGCTGCTAGTGCGGGCGGGTCATCGCGACTGCTCATCGACTATCCTGAGCCGCAACGCAGTGAGATTCTCGATTATCTTTTCAAGCCGGATTACGGTGCTTCGTTGCAGCATCTCAAGGTGGAGATCGGCGCCGACGTGAACTCAACCGACGGTTCGGAACCAAGCCATATGCGCACGCCCAGCGATCACGACTCTGCGCGGGGATACGAGTGGTGGTTGATGAGTGAGGCTCACAAGCGCAATCCAAATATCGTTTTGGAGATACTGCCCTGGGGCGCGCCTGGCTGGGTGGGTGATCCTGCCGCCGCAAAGCCAACTCTCTACACCAAGAAGATGGCTGCCTATGTTGTGGACTTTATCAGGACCGCCAAAAAGGATTACGGACTTGATATCAGCTATGCAGGGCCCTGGAATGAAAAGGTGCACAACGTTGGCTATATCAAAGAGCTTCATCGACAATTTGAGGCCGCGCATCTCGACACGAAGATTATTTGTTGCGATGAGTACCCGGGACAGGGCGCTGGGCAATGGTCGATTGCCGACGAGATGCTGAAGGATCCTGAACTGGCGTCCGCCATTTCCGTGATTGGCGTTCATTATCCACTCGTAAACGGCGCGATCACGACTACCAGCGCAGCGCGCAACACCGGCAAGCCCCTGTGGTCGAGCGAAGACCAGCCGAACTCGGGTGGCGGGCCCTTTCTCAGCCGGAACTGGGTTCAGGGAGGGCGGATTCTTGCGCATCTCTACAACAAGAACTATCTCGAAGGTTCATTGACCTCGACCGAGATATGGAGCCCGATTACTTCGTACTACGACATTCTGGCGGCGCCGAATTCAGGGCTCATGTACGCGAATACACCGTGGTCAGGACATTTTGACGTCCAGGGAGCAATATGGGCGACGGCACATACCACCCAGTTTGCTCAGCCGGGGTGGCAGTACCTTGACTCTGCGTCGAGCAATCTTCCCGACAAGGGCAGTTACGTTTCTCTTCGAGCTCAAGATGGAAAGAACTGGAGCGTCATCCTCGAGTCCATCGGCGCTGCACATGCGCAGACGGTCACTTTTCGGCTGACTGGTGGGCTGGTAAGCTCAACGGTTCACATCTGGGAGACAAACGGTCATCGCACTTTCGAACACGTCGCTGATATCGAACCGGTGAACGGTGAGTTTTCTGCCACCTTTGATGCTGATTCACTCTATTCTCTGACGACTACCACCGGGCAACACAAAGGCACGGCCAAGCCTCCGACCGATGCCTCTTTCCCTTTGCCATACGCTGATAATTTTGAAAAAACGCCATTGCAACATACCCCAAAATATCTGTCGGACCAGGACGGTGCTTTCGAGATCCAGCGCTGTGAGGGGCGGGAGGGCAATTGCCTGGAACAAGTGATTACGGAACCACCGATTCCGTGGGGACCTTTGCCCAACCCGTTCACGTTGGCAGGCGATGAGAGTTGGAGGGACTACACCGTCTCCGCCGACGTTCACTTTCTTTCGCAGGCTTCGGCTGCGCTGATTGGGCGCATCGACTCCTCCGACGTTTTCAGAGATGATCGCGCCAAGTGGCCTGCCGGGTATGTTCTGCGTCTTGAGCCCGGCGGTGGGTGGGAGTTGTTGTCCACTGAATACAACAAGCCGGAGGTGACGCTCGCCTGCGGCAATGTGACGATCGATCACGCGCGGTGGCATCACATCGAACTTCGTTTTCACGGTACGCGCATCGAGGCGAATCTGGACGGTAGTCGGTTGACCGCAGTCGACAATGCCGCGCATGCCCACGGGATGTTCGCCCTGGGGACTGACTGGAACAGGATACAGTTTGACAATTTGCGCGTAACGCAATGAGGTCAGCTTGGGATCATGCCCGCTCTTCAGCCAATCGATCAAGCATGTCCACAAGAGCGCGCACGTTTGTCTCTCGCACCTCGTGCCGCACGAATTCTTTTCCGCGCAGATTTCCCATTGCGACCCCTTCCCTGCGAAAGCGAACTGGACTCGGGATCGTCGACCTCACACTCGAATGAAACTCGATTGCACCGGTGGCCCTCGCAATCTTCGCGATCGTCTTTATCGATACGCCGCCGCCCGGCATGACGCTGATGCGTCCGTTGGCAATCTCGACCATCTTTGCGATCTCACTCATTCCGCGGGTTGCATCGCTCGCGCCGCCCGAAGTGAGAATGCGTGTCGCTCCTGTCGCGATCACGTGTTCCACTGCGACTCTTAAATCCGGCGTCATATCGACTGCCCGATGAAACGTGACGGGCAATGGGCTGGCCAACTCCACGAGTTCGCGGGTGCGGACCATGTCGACGCAGCCTTCGTTGTTGAGCAAGCCGAGCACCACCCCATCCGCACCCAGACGATGCGCTTGCCTGATCTCCTCACGCATGACCTCAAATTCCAAATCGGAATAACAGAAATCGCCTCCACGCGGACGAATCATGACAAAGAGGCTGATGGCTATGTGTTTGCGCACTTGGGCGATCAGGCCCGCTCCAGGCGTGATTCCGCCCTCGAGAAGATCTGAGCAGAGCTCAACACGCCGCGCGCCGCCGCGTTCCGCGGCGATGGCCGACTCGACTGAATCAATGCAAACTTCAAGAATCATGAAGACCGATTACTCTCCGTAAGGCACCCAGATGTTTTTTACCTGCGTGGCGTGCTGCAGGAACCAGCGGCCTTCAGCCTGCGCGGGATTGAACCAGTCGTATTCATGGCCGTCGTTGGTCCACACCTGCTTCATATTGCCGATTGAGGCTGCGCGCACCATGGTGGCTTCTTCATTGCTCCTGAAGCACCAGATCGCATCGACACCATCGTGCTCGGCCAGTGTCTTGCCCAGTTCCGCGGGCTTGCCGGCCACCAGGTTTACGACGCCACCTGGAAGGTCGCTCGTGTCGAGAACCTGGTACACATCGCCCAGGATGAGCGGGTACTGCTCCGATGGAACAGCAACCACCGTATTCCCCGCCGCAATTGCCGGCAGGATCAGCGAGAGCAGGCCCAACAACGGAGCTTCGCCCGGCGCAAGAATCCCGATCGTGCCCACCGGCTCCGGCATCGCAATCGCAATGTTGCGTCCGGGCGGATGATGCACCATGCCGTCGTACTTGTCGGCCCACGCTGCATACGTAAAGATGCGCTCAACCGACAGATCGGTTTCAACGGCGGCTTGCTCCTCGCCAACCGCGGCACTCAGGCGATGCACAATCTCGTCGCGCCGCTGAATCATGTTTTCGGCGATGTAGTAAATCACCTGGGCGCGGCCGTGAGCTGACATCTTCGCCCAGCTACCGGCGCCACGCGCAGCTTCAACCGCGTTGCGAATGTCTTTGCGGTTGCCGAGCGGCGCCTCGCCCAGGAGCTCGCCCTTGCGTCCATAGACCGGGAACGAATAGCCCGAGTCAGGACGCGCCTGTTTTCCGCCGATGTATTGCTTCACTGTGCGGTCAATTGCGGCGGCCGCCAGTTCAATCCCGTCCGCATCGTCCGCAGTTTGCATGCGCGCGGCTTCGGCTTTTGCGGGCGGAAGCGTGTGCAGCCACTTCGGCGTCAGATACTCCAGCATGCCCTCGCGTCCACCTTCGCGTCCGTATCCTGATTCGCGATAGCCGCCGAATCCGCATGCTGCGTCGAACTGGTTGGTGCAGTTGACCCAGACCACGCCTGCCTTCACCTGCGAAGCGAGGTCGAGCGCCACGTTGATGTTCTCGCTCCACACGCTTGCAGCCAGGCCGTAGATGGTATTATTCGCAAGCTCCGCTGCTTCGGCCGGCGTGCGGAACGTCATGGCCGCAAGGACGGGGCCAAAAATTTCTTCCTGTGCTACGGAAGCGGTCGGATGCACATCGGTGAGCAGCGTCGGCGGATAGTAACTTCCCTTCTCCGGCAGGGGATTATGCGGCTGCCAGCAGGTGGCGCCTTCCGCCACGCCCGCATCAACCATTTTCTTGATCGTCTCCAGTTGCACGGGAGAAACAATCGCACCAATGTCGATCGACTTGTCCAGCGGATGGCCTACGCGCAGGGTTTCCATGCGCGCCTTGAGCCGCGAATAAAGGGTTTCCGCGACACGCTCCTGCACCAGCAGGCGCGAACCGGCACAGCATACCTGTCCCTGGTTGAACCAGATGGCATCGACCAGTCCCTCGACTGCTGAATCAATATCCGCGTCGTCGAAGACTACGAACGGCGACTTGCCACCGAGCTCAAGCGAAATCTTGCGCGGTGAATTTGCAGTGGCCTTGCGAATAATGCGGCCCACTTCCGTCGAGCCGGTGAAGGCGATCTTGTCCACGCCGGGATGCTCGCACAATGCCTGACCATTTTTTGCATCGCAGGTGAGCACGTTCAGAACGCCCGCCGGCAGGCCCACTTCCATTGCCAGCTCAGCAAACGCGAGCGCCGTCAGCGGCGTGTATTTTGCCGGCTTGATGACGACCGTGTTGCCCGCAGCGAGGGCCGGCGCCACCTTCCACGCGAACATCAGCAGCGGAAAGTTCCACGGAATCACCTGGCCCACAACGCCGCACGCGGTGTAATTTGGAAACTCTGTATCGAGAAGCTGCGCCCATCCGGCGTGATGATAAAAATGCCGCGCCACAAGCGGGATGTCGATGTCCCGGCTCTCGCGGATCGGCTTGCCGTTGTCCATCGACTCAAGGACCGCAAGACGCCGCGCGTGCTTCTGCACCTGCCTTGCGAGTGCGTACAAGAAGCGCGCGCGTTCGTGTCCGCTGAGCGCCTGCCATCCGGGTTGCGCCTTCCGCGCGGCGGCGACTGCTGCGTTCACGTCCTCAATATTTCCCTTCGCCACTTCGGCGAGCGTCTCGCCGTTTGAAGGATCGCTGGTGGTCTGGTACTCGCCGCTGATTGGCTTGACCCATTGGCCGCCGATGAACTCTTCAAACCGTCGATGGTGCCGATCGAGCCATTGCACCGCTTCTTTCGGATCTTCCGGTGCGGCTCCGTACTCCATGGTGTAGAACTTTTCCGCTATGCTCACACGGTCTCCTTCATATTCGTTTCCGCCGCTGTCCCTCTAGGCAATCGGGTGGCGATACGCCGCGGAATAACGGCCGGTCAAATAATGTTCGAGCTGGCGCTCAATGTCGGCCAGCATTCCGCTCACGCCAAATCGGAAGAGCGACGGTTCGAGCCACGAACGGCCCAGCTCGTCCTTCATCAATGCCAGCCAGTCCAGCGCCTGCTTTGCCGTTCGGATGCCGCCCGCAGGTTTGAAGCCAACTGCCATCCCCGTCCGCTCGCCGTAATCGCGAAGGCAGCGGATCATGGTGAGCGAAACGGGCAGCGTTGCGTTCACCGCTTCCTTGCCGGTGGATGTCTTGATGAAGTCCGCGCCCGCCATCATCGCTACCCAGCTCGCGCGTGCGACGTTGCGCAGCGTCATCAGGTCACCGGTGCCCAGGATTGTCTTCATGTGCGCGGGTCCGCAGGCCTGCTTGAACGCCGCAATCTCGTCGTAAAGCGCCTGCCAGTCTCCATTGAAGACGTGGGCTCGCGTAATCACGATGTCGATCTCGCTTGCGCCAGCTTCCACTGAGCGGCGAATCTCGTCCACACGCTCAGCCAGCGGCGACAGGCCTGCGGGAAAACCCGTTGACACGGCGGCCACAGGAATGCCCGATCCCTCCAGCGACTTGACCGCTGTTTCAACATAGGCGTGATAGACACAAACCGCGCCGACGGTCAGATGCAGTTCTTCAATGCCGAGCCCTTCAACAATGTGCCGCTGCAATGGATTGCGCGCCTTGGCGCACAGACGCCGCACGCGATCGGCGGAGTCGTCTCCGCTCAGCGTCGTCAGGTCCATGCATGCGATTGCGCGCAGCAGCCACGCTGCCTGGTTGTCTTTCTTCACGGTGCGCCGCGTGACGTGCGTTGCTGCCCGGCGCTCCACTGCGCTGGTGTTGACGCGCACCTGGTCTACCCAGTCAAGATTGAGCGGAATGCCACGATTGGGTTCCAGAGTGCGTCCGTTCAGCATTACCGGTCCCGGTTGAACTCGGTTGGCCGCGGCGCGCGCGGATGTCGCTTGTTGTAGAGCCATTGTCTAGTCTCCGCAAGATGCAGTGGAGTCAATCGAACTCGAAATTGACCTTCAAAAACGCTGGCTCCCCCGCATCTGGCAGAGGAGCCGCGTTCACACGGTCGAGAGATGAAGAATAAATCTCCCAACCTCTCAAATCAACTCAGGAATGAACACAGGACGCTCCCTGCACATGCAACTTTCGCTCCGCACCGTGCGCTTTGGTCCGATTTGAGCGGCTGGCCCTCCTCCATAAGTCAGAATCATCGCCGCCTTTCGGCAAATTCCCGGCCGATCTCGGCAATCGTGCCCTTGTCCAAAGTTTCGGCCGCGTGAGGAAACACAGTGCCCTCTTCAACCTTGATGTGGGCCTCATACAGGGTCTTGAGGCGCCGCGTCGAACTCGATAGCCGCTCTTCATCCTGGGCGCCCAGGCTGCCAGCCGCAATCCATTTTGAGTAAAGCGCGTCCACCGCGGCGTGCATTTCGTCGGCCTGGTCGTGATCGCTCTCAAGGCCGTTCAACTCTTCAAGCCCGCAAGCGCCTTCCGCCGCGCGAAGCCTCGGAAACAATGACTCTTCTTCATCGGCCGTGTGTCTTCGTCCACCCGTGCGAAAGTAGCGCAGCGCATCTTCTACGGCCGCCTTCTCGCCGTCCGCCAGCTTTCTGCCATGCGCCCTCTCGGCTACTCCGCATAGAATCTGCAGGAACCGCTCGATCCTCCGATGGCAGTCAACGAGCATGCCAATCGGGTTATCGAATCCGCTGTCTGGCTTTGCGCCAATCTGTACTGCCATCTACTTCCTCTCCCTCAGGGGCTAAAGCCCCAGGTTTTATGCGTCTTTTGCGGCACGGCTAAAGCCATGGCCTGACATAAAACCTTCGATATTCGCTGGGTTCATTCCCCGGTCCCCAGAAGCGAGGGACCGCGGGCACCCGGCTCCCTGTTCAGCTTAATTCCCTGCCAAGCCCTAGCAGTGACAAAAGTCCCTTGCTGCTAGAATCCACCCGTGAGCCCGCAACGCATCGAACTCGCCGCTGTACTTGAGAGGGCCGCCCTGCTCTCGAGCCTCTCGCAGCAGGAACTGCAGTTGCTCGCCGCGCGCACGGTTCGCAAACATCTGAGTGAAGGCGAGCTCCTCTTCTCTGAAGGTGAGCCTTGTTCCGGCCTGCACATCATCGCACAGGGCAAGGTGCGCATTTTCAAAACCTCCGTGGGTGGCCGCGAACAGGTGCTTGCTCTTAACGGTCCCGGCGAAACTGTTGCCGAGCTTCCCGTGTTTGACGGTGGCCCCTATCCTGCCTCGGCGATGGCTGTCGAGGACACTGAGATCGCGTTCATCTCCCGGCGCGACTTTCACGCCTACTGCCTGGAGCATCCTGAGGTCGCCCTCAAGGTACTGTCCGTCGTCGGAGGGCGCCTGCGCCGCCTGGTCGGGATCATCGAGGAGCTGTCATTCACCACCATTCGCCAGCGCCTGATCTCAGCGCTGCTCAAACTGGCGCAAATGGAAGGCAAAAAGACCGAAAGGGGCATCGAGTTTCAGCTTCCGGCTACTCACCAGGAGCTTGCCAGCCAGCTCGGCACCGTGCGCGAGCTCATCAGCCGCAACCTGATGCGCCTGCAGGCCGAGGGCCTGCTCGAGGTGGATGCGCGCCAGATCGTCGTGAAGGACATGAAAGGGCTGAGCGCGTTGATCGAGGGCGCCTGAGATCGTGGATGCGACCTGAAACCTCGCCGCAGGAACCAAGGTTGACAACCCCCATGGATCGATCATGGCTCAATTGGAATGAGTTCCACTGCCCGTTTACCCCACAGGAAAAATCATGCTTCAAATCAAGCGGGCTTACGAACCTGCTTCCAGCGAAGACGGCGTCCGAACCCCGGTCGACCGCTTGTGGCCAAGGGGCGTACCCAAGGTCGCCCTGGTCGTCGAGGCCTGGCAAAAGGATGCCTCTAAGAGCAACGGACCTTCGCATGCGCTTACCCAATAACCCTACGCAGTGGAGCAAGTTCCGGCGGCGCTACTTCGCCGAACTTGAGCAATCCCCCGCCGCTTGTGGGGCCATTCTCCGGACGGCGAGCAAGGGTGCCCTGACCCACGTCTACGCCGCCCACAAACCTGTTTTCGACAAGGCCATTGCGCACAATTAGTACCTCGATGAGCGGCTTAAATAGGTGCCTTTAGAGTCTTTTTCGTGATTACCTTCGCCTGCGAGGCGTACGACTCTCGCGTCGGAAACATAACACTTTCGTGCTATTACCCGTTTTTTTCGTGGTATTTGGCATTTCTGCAATCTACAGATAATCAGAGTGCTGGGGAATCTCGGCGGTAACTTACCCGCTGCCGGAGTTGAAACTCCCCTCCTGGGGTGCACTGTGATTCGGAGAGATCTAGCTCTCATTGGGATTCCCATTATTGTTGCTCTCGCCCTCACAGGGTGCGGCGGCAAATCCGCTGGTTCGAGTTCAGGGTCGGGTTCCTCCAGTGGCGGCGCTACGAGTGTCTCAATCTCCGCGGCCACAGTAACTGTCGATGGAGCCGATTCCACCTCTCTGAGCGCAACGGTTAACAATGACAATAACAATCTCGGTGTCTCGTGGAGTTTGACAGGCGCAGGCGCACTCTCCAATCAGTCCACAACTTCAGTCACCTACACAGCGCCCGTAGCCTCATCCACTCCAGTCACAGTCACAGTTACGGCCACCTCCCGGCTCGAAGAGACGCGGTTGGCGACCTCGCAAATTACAATCCCTCCAGTTCCGTCGGTCACATCCACCAACAGCGGCTTTGCAGGTGCGGTGGGAAGCGCATATTCGGCCCAGTTGGCTGGCACCAACGGCGTGGCGCCCTATACGTGGTCCGTGGCTTCAGGCAGCAATTTGCCTGCCGGCCTCACCCTCTCCCCATCAGGTCTTGTCTCCGGCACGCCTTTGGCGGGGGCAGCCGGGAGCACCAACGTCATCTTTCAATTGAAGGATTCCGGCACATCCGTAGCCCTTACTGCAACCAAGACAATCACGCTCGCCATCACCCCTGCGCCGGCCATCAGCTTCACTGGAACCATGCCTGCAACCGGAAGTTACAACCAGACCTACTCCGGCAGCGCGGCAGCTACTGGGGGCCTGGGAGCGCTTACGTACTCCGTGATCAGCGGCGCACTGCCTACGGGGCTCACTCTCAATGCAGCCACCGGAGCCGTTGCTGGAACCATCACAGCCGCCGGTACCTTTAGCTTCACGATCAGGGCAGCCGACATTTACGGGGACTCCGGCTCACACACCTACCAGATCGTCGTCGTGGCTCCCACATTGATCGTCACACCCGGCGAGGGCGCCTTGCCCTTAGCAATCACGGGACAGTCGTACTCGCAGACCCTTACCGTCTCGGGTGGCACGGGCATCGGTTACACCTGGGTCGTTTCAGGGTTATCCAACGGCCTCACTTACGTAGCCAGCGGGGCAACCTTGACCATCAACGGCCCGGCCACGACGGCTGGAACCGTCAACTTTACCGTCACAGCCACGGATAGTGTGGGCGACACCTCCAGCCCACTCGCCTACAGTATTCAGATCAACGGCCCGCTGGCGCTTCCCGCTTACCATTCCCGCAACGCTGCCGGGCATCGCGGCCGTTGGGGTGCCGTATGCGGGAACCGTGACAGCAACGGGCGGCAGCGGAAACTACGCCTGGACGGTCTCCGGCCAATCCGACGGCTTGACCACGTCAACCAATGGCGGCACGCTGTCGGTCACAGGAACTCCAACGGCCAGCGGAACGGTGTCGCTGAGCGTCTCTGTCAAAGACACCACGAGTGGCGCCACCGTCGGACCGTATGTCTACGCCATAACGGTTTATAGCGGGGTCATACTGCCTGCGCCCAATCCGGTTTCACTGCCGGGCGGCTACATCAGCATTCCTTACACCGGAACGATCACAGCGTCGGGCGGAAGCGGAAACTATTCCTGGCAGGTGACTGGACTCTCTGACAACCTGATCTCGGCGAGCAGCGGCGGCACGCTGACCATCAGCGGAACTCCGGGATCGACGCCCCTCACCGTCACCTTCAACGTGAAGCTGACTGACACGTCCACGCATAGCACCGTTACGCAAAACGGCTACACGATTGTCATCGCAACTCCCACACCGGTATCGCTGCCTACTCCCAATCCAAATACACTGCCGCAGGGAACCCTCAATGAGGCTTACACCGGTTCAATCGTCGCATCGGGCGGCGTGCCTCCGTACACCTGGGCTATCAACGGCGCTTCCATCCCCAACACCGGCTCGCTGATCGCCGTTGCCGACGGCCTGTCCGTCTCCAACAACGGAACCAACACGCTTTCGGTAACGGGAACTCCCACGGCCATTCAAACGGTGAACCTGACCAACGTCAAAGTCACTGACTCACTGGGTACAACCCAGACAGTTTCGTACACCATCAACGTCTACCGCATGTCGCAGATCACCGGCCAGGTGTCGCTCAGCGCCGCCTGCGGTGCCGGCACTGCCGCCGTGCCCACCATCACCGTCAAACTGCTTTCCAGCCCCGGCAACACGGTTGTCCAAACTACCACCACCGACAGCAGCGGCAACTTCACCTTCCCAAGCGTCTACGCAGGAAGCTATACCATCTCTCCTTCGATCACCGGGCCGAGTTCTGTCTTCTACCCCACTACCCAATCCGGTACGGTCGCAAACACTGACCTGAATGGAATCGGCTTCACCGTCGCACTCGGTTACACGGTCTCCGGTTCGGTGGGATACAGCGGATCCAACACCGGGCAAATCTACCTTGCCCTCGTCCCTGCAACCGCGTGCGGCTCCGGCGGGCTGGGAACCAGCATCTTTACTCCTGGATCGTTCTCCATCCGCGGCGTTCCTCCCGGCAGCTACACTCTTCAAGCCTGGATGGATCTAACCGCGCTCGGAAACGGAGCTCAGAATACATCCGATCCTTCGGGCAGCACTCCTGTCGCCGTCGTGAGCTCAGATTTGACCGGGCAATCCGTCACCATCGCTGACAACACGCCGACGACTGTGCCCTCCGCTAATCCGGTCTTCAATGCAATCACCCCGACCGACCAGGGTCTGGCCATCAGCTATAAGGCAGTGACCACCAACAACGTTGAAGCTGCCACTTCGTACGATGTGCAATGGAGCACCGATTCCACTTTCGCCACCGGCACGACGGCACACAACTTCAAGGCAGTCGGGACTGGTTCCAACGTCTGGATCCTCAATAACGGAACCGCGGGCGTCACTGGCAATCCCTTCACCAACACCCATACCTACTATGTTGAAGCAAGGGCTCGCAACGCGGCCGGCCCCGCTTCCGGCTGGCAGGTCTATGGTGGCGGCACGCCCATCGGCATCGCGGCCGGCGCCTCAACCAGCGGCAACGAAGTTCAAGGCACCATCACTATTCCTTCCGGAGTGACGCCCTCCGGTCCGCTCTACGTGGGCTACTACAACCAAAGCACGAACACGGTCTACGGCACCCGCATCGCAAGCCCTGGCAGTTCGAACGCCTTCACCGTCTACGTCCCCACCGATACAAACAACGACTACGTCTTCTTTGAAATTCTCGACCAGAATAACGACGGCCTGATTGACGCCGGCGACGTGACGAACACCGGCCAGAACAACGTGACGCCGATCGCCATCAGCGGTCCCCTTACAGGGCAGAACCTCACCCTCGCCACCGCCAATAGTACGGCGACAGTCGGAACCCAGTACTTTCAATACAACGCGGGCACTTCATCCACCGGCTACAACCTCAACTTCTCTGTGCGTGAAGGAAACAAACTGCCCGTCGCGGTCACGCTCATGTCCGGGCCAAACGTCATCAACCCGGTGGACATCAGCAACTACTGCAACGGCTGCGGAAACGTGCAATTCCAGTACTACGTGCCTCTCAACGGCAACACGCCCAACGTTGGCGACGCATACACTTTCAAGATCACTTACAGCGACTCCAGCACCGACACCGAAACGCTCGCCGGTTCGGTAACCGGATGGAACGGCACATCCACGCTGGTTGGAGCTGCCGATGTGGCGACCAATATGCTGCCCAACGATCAGGAGAGCCTGCAACCGACCTTCCTTTGGGATGTCCCTTCGGTGGATACCAGCGACATCTTCTCGTTCTATCTCTATGATCCCAACAACAACGTCGTCTGGCAGATCCCCGGACAAAATTCCAGTTCGAACGGGCTCCCAAGTTCGATTACGACTCTTGGTTGGGGCATCGATCCTACCGATGCAAACAACGACCTCACACCCGGCTTCACACTGACTGACCAGAGCGTCTATAGCTGGGATCTAAACGCGCAGGACGGCTACGGCAACCAGGCACTGAGCTCCGTCGCCTTCCAGGCGTCCGGGTTCCTGTGATTCGTTCGGTGTAATCGATCACATCCCTGCCGCTCCAACCGGCCCGGGCCTCGAGTGGCTCGGGCTACTTCTTCTCAGCGGGATTCCCCTGTCGTTTTGCCCTGTCAGCTTCGAAGAGGCAAAGCCCCGAACGGTACAATTCATGCGAGCGGGCCGTCTTTGGTCAAGTTCCCGCCAGGAGGCAAGGCGCATGGGTTTGCGGTCACTGAAGCTTTTGGTCGTTACTGGGGCTCTCACAGCCATCGCGTGTGCGCAGGCAACGCCTGGCGCTTCCCTGCTTGCGCTCTCCAAGCAGGATCACACGCTGTCCATCATCGATCCGGGCACGCTCAAGATCGTCGCCACTGTCCCCGTCGGCGAAGATCCCCACGAAGTTGTCGCTTCCACCGACGGCCGCACCGCTTACGTCTCCAACTACGGCTTCGGCGCGTTTCACACGCTCGCGGTTATCGACCTGGTCAACCAGAAGGCCTTGCAACCGATTGAACTTGGCGTCTTGCGCGGCCCGCACGGACTTACCTTCACCGAGGGCAAAGTCTGGTTCACTGCAGAAGCCGCGAAAGCCATCGGGAGCTACGACCCCGCCTCTACAAAGATCGACTGGATCATGGGAACCGGGCAGAACCGCACCCACATGCTCTACGTCTTTCCCGGCGCCAAGCGCATTCTCACTACCAACGTAAGTTCGGCAACCGTCACCGTCCTCGACAAAACGGAACGGCCTACGGGCATGCCGCAGGGTCCGCCGCCGGGGATGGGCCCGGGGCCAGGCATGGCACCGCCGTCAGGAATGGGTCCAGGGCCGGGCGGCCCGCCTCCTCCGCCTGGCGGCGACTGGATCGAGACGGTGATCCCGGTAGGCCGCGGCTCTGAGGGCTTTGACGTCTCTCCCGATGGCAACGAGGCATGGGTCGCCAACGCGCAGGATGGCACCATCTCCGTCATCGATCTCGGCACCAAGACTGTCGCGGCCACGCTCGCTGCCAATGTGCCCGGCGCCAACCGCCTGAAGTTTACGCCTGACGGCAAGCTCGTCCTGGTGACTCCCGGTTCAGCGCTGGTGGTGATGGAGGCGGCCACGCGCAAGGAGGTCAAGCGTTTGTCGAATGTGCATGGCTCCGGGGGTATTGAGATGCAACCTGACGGCGCGCGCGCGTATGTGGCCTGCGGGCGCGACGGCTATGTGGCAGTCATCGACCTTAAGACGCTCGAGGAAGTGGGCCGCATCCCCATCGCCAGTCCTGACGGGCTCGCATGGGCTGTCCAACGCTGAAGCCGCGACCTGGCTGATTCTGATTGCCTTGGCTACAGCAGTATTTAGCTCGGCTCGCTGTTCGACAGGCGTCGCAATTCCGTGACCACACGCTCCAGCTCATCAACTATGCGGCTTTCCCCAAATGACCTGAACACCTTTACCAGTTCGTCAAAATACCAGAGCTGATCGTCGCGCCCGCGTTTGAATCGCTTCCACACGTCGGGCCCAGTCACGCGGTAGTCTTCAAGCATGGCTCGCGCGTTGTAGAGTTTGTCTGCCGCAGAGATGAGGCGCACATCCGCCGGCTCGTCCTTTAGCCGGTGAAGATACGACTGTTTGCGATCCTGCCATGGATCCTTATTGCTGGAGTCTTCTGTGAAGGAGTCCGACAGACCTGCGACCATGCGCGCGACGTTGGCACCAAAGTTCGCTTCAATATCGTGGAGGCGCGGTGTCCCTCCGTGATCTTCCACGGCATCGTGCAGAAGCGCGGCGACGACCATATCCTCAGTGACTGGAAAGGGCTCGTGGCCGGCTTCCCCCATCACCAGCGCCGCCACACCAAGGAGGTGCGCCATATACGGAATACCGCTTCCCTTGCGCCGTTCGATGTGCAGGTGACGCGCATATTCAATTGCGCTTGTAAACTTCCCGGTGAGGTGGAGTTCATTGACGGCAGCGCTTTCTATGTTCATTCGTATAACTCGGCTCCTGACGGGTGCCTGCGGAGGTTACGACCCAGCGAGGCCGGTCGCACCGATCCCAGGGGCTGCAATGCCGGAAACGAATCTATCAGCGGCTTGATCAATCACCCCGATCAACCGCCGCAGGCGGCGACTGCATCCGCTTCCGTCTGGTACACGCTGAACACCTCCAGCAGTCCGCACATCCGGAAGGTCTTCTCAACAAAGGAGCTTGGCTTTACGAGCTTGGCGCTGCCGCCCAGCTTCGTGGAGGTTCTCAACGAGTTCACGATCGAGCCCATGCCCGACGAATCGATGTAAGGAAGGTCTTCCAGATCGAGCACCAGGAAGATGTGCCCTCGATCAAGGGCCGACCGATACGCACTCTCGAATTCCGCCACAGGCTCCCCGCTCACGAGTCGCCCCTTCAGTTTGATCGTGCAGATGGCGCCGCTCTCCCTTACGTCCAGGTCCACTTTGCTCCCCAATCGAGTTTCAAGATTTTTCTTTACTTCGAGAATTTGAGTTGTTAATCTCCAACTACTTCAGAATCAATACCCCCGGTTTCATTGTCAAGAAGTGTTTTCGTACAACGACTGGGTCCCCAATGATTTCCCCGATAAACGAAACCGGCTTTCAGGTCGGAGCGCTGCTTTTAGCGGCTCCTGACGTATCCGCTCGCGCATCGCTGATCGCCTCGGCCGTCGTCGAGCTGGTGCCTGACTCCGCCTGCGCAGTGCTTTGGCTCACCGTTGCCGAGGATGAGGCGTCATGGACGGTGATCGGGCTTGCGGGTGAAGTATCCGCCGAGCAGACTGAGCTTGGAGCCGGAAACCGGCTGATCGTTCCCCTGCTCACTGAACCCACCGAGATTGTCATCTATTCCGGTCCGGAGGTGGTTCGCGAAGATTTTGCGCATCTCCACGTTGCGCGCTCCATCGCTTCAATTGCTTATATTCCCCTTCTCTATGAAGACCAGCTGACCGGCGCTCTCGAAATCCTCTCCTTTGCGGAGCCCATCGATTCCGCACAACTCGAAGAACTTGGCCCCATCCTGCAGATGGCGCCTCCAGCCATCCTGGCGGCCGAGCAATCTGAGCAGAAGCGCCAGACGCTGCTCGACTCCGTTCATCGGATGACGCAACTCTACGATCTGGAAAAGTCGCTCAACGCGACCCTCGAGATGGACGCGGTCACTTTGGCGATCCCGACCAAGGCGGCGGCAATGCTGCCCTGCCAGGCCGTCCATCTCTGGCTTTTTGAAGGCAGCGCATTGCGGCTGGTTTCCAGTTGCGGAGAAGATCCCACCATCGAACTCGGCATGACCCAGGCTCCCGGCGCGGGTTATGTTGCGGATATGGCGGAGGAAGGCGAACCGCTGCTGATTGACGACCCCGACGATGAGCGATTACGCCTGCGCAATGTGGGCGCCTCAGAAGAGAGCGGCATTCCGCCCATCACCAACGCGCTGCTTGTCCCGCTCATTCAGGATGAGGCCGAAGTCGGCGTGCTTGAAGCCGTCAACCGCGAAGACAGGCCCTTCGACGACGATGATCTCTTCTTCCTCACCTCGATGGCTGAGACCGTCAGCAGCGCGCTGAAGAACGCAAGCCTCATGCTCTCTGAGCGCAAGCTGGCCATTCTCGAAGCGCTCGTGCATGTCAGCTCCGAGATCACTTCCACGCTGCGCCTCGATCGACTGCTGCAGATCATCGTCAACAGTCCACAGAATGTGCTCCCCTACGAACTCTGCGCCATTGCGCTCGATCATCGTGGACGACTGCAGTTGAAGGCTGTCTCAGGAATGTCGAGCCTTCCCATGGGCGATCCGCAGGTGGAGCGCATTCATGAGTTGCTGCGCTGGCTCTCGACCGAAAACGATGCACTGCACCTGAGCAGGTACAATGAAGCGGACGCGGAGTCACAGACGGTGTTGCCCGCCGCCGTCGCCCGCCATTTTGAGGAGACAGGTTATCGCAGCCTGTTTTCGTTGCCCCTGGCCGACGACCAGGGACGCGTCGGGCTGCTGCTGTACGAAAGCAGCGTTCCCGACTTTCTGAATCTGCCGCACATTGAGATGATCAAGATTCTCGCCGGGCAGGCCACCGTCGCCATTCGCAATGCGCTGCTCTATCGCGAGGTTCCGCTCATCAGCCTGATTGAACCGCTGATGCAAAAGAAAGCGAGCCTGCTGCGCACCAGCGGCAAGCGCCGTCTTACAACTGCGGTTGTGGCTGCCGTGATTTTGCTTTTCCTCATATTCTGTCCCATGCCCATGCGCGTCTCGGGCGATGCGCTCATCGCACCACAGCACCTGGTTACGGTAGCCGCACCGGTCGATGGAAATGTGCAGGCAGTGTATGTTCACGAGGGCCAGCGCGTTGCTGCCGGGGATGTGCTGGCAGCTTTGAACGATTGGCAGTGGCGCACGGACCTGGCAGCGGCCGATGCCAAATACCAGGCAGCGATGCTCACCATGGAGGACGACCTGGCGCATGGGTCAGCGCAGTCCGGCGCAGACCGCGCTCAAACCGAGTATCTCCGTTCTGAGGTTGCGCGCATCAGCTCGCGCCTCGAAAGCGCCCAGTTGCGCTCGCCCATCGACGGCGTTGTGGTTACGCCCAACCTTGAGAATGTTGCCGGAAAACATCTGCTCGCAGGCGACACCTTTGCCCAGGTGCTCGATCTCAAGACTGCGGTGGTGAGGGTCGCTGTCGCAGAAGCCGATGCCTCATTGCTTGCTCCGGGACAACATGCGGCCATCAAGCTGGACAGTTTTCCGCAGAAAACATGGCACGACTCCGTCGCGGTGGTGAGCCCTGAAGCCCAGGTGGATGAAGGCAAAGGCGATCGCACGTTTACCGCTGAAGTTCCCGTGACCAACACCGATGCAATCCTGCGCGATGGCATGAGCGGGAAGGCCAAGATTTTTATCGGTTGGCGGCCGGCTGGATATGTGCTGCTGCGCCGGCCCGCTCTCTGGCTGTGGCAGACTCTATGGAACTGGATTGGCTGGTGACCCGCATGCTTCCTCGCTTTTTCTGTCGTAGTCTCTCGATCGCTGGCGGACCGTTGGCCGGTGCTGTGCTGCTGCTCGCAATCACCGGCTGCAACTCTCATCCCCAGGTCGCCGGAGTCGAAGGAGTTTCGGCATCTGCAACGCCCGTTGAATCGTCGACCGCTACGCCGCCTACTTCTTCAACGCAGACTGCGGCTGCCTCTGACTCCAGAATATTTTCGACCACGGGCCCGCTCGTTGCCGACCAGCAGGCGGACATTGCTGCCGAACGCGAAGGCCGCATCGTGAGCGTCGCGGTGCAGATTGGAGACCACGTTCAGAAAGGCCAGGTTCTTGCTTCCCTGGATGACCGCGTGCTGCGCTCGGCGTGCGATGCCCAGAAGGCCCGCATCGCTTCAGCAAAGGCGCAGGAAACCGAGTGGGAGTCAGAAGAGCAGACGGCGAGGGCCGATCTGCGCCGCGCCGAGCAAATGCTCCAAAACAAAATCATCAGCCAGGAAACCTGGGAACACGCGAAGTACAGGGTCGATGAGACGGTTGCGGAGGTCGACCGCTATCGCAACGAGGAAACGGCCTCAGAAGCTGATCTGGCCACGGCCAACCTGCAACTTGAGCAGTCGCGCATCGTTGCTCCGTTCAGCGGCGTCGTCGGCCGCAGTTCCGCGCGCCTGGCGCAGCAGGTGAAACCCAGCGACGTACTCTTCTGGATCACGGCTGAAGCTCCTCTGCGTGTGCTCTTCACTGTCCCTGAATCCGTGATGGCGGACTTCACCGTGGGAAAACCGCTTGACCTCACCACTTCGATTTACCCCGGTCTTCATCAGGCTGGCCGCATCTTTCGCGTCAGCCCGGTGGTCGACCCCGCCAGCGCAAGCATCCAGGTGATTGGCGCGGTCGATCGTCCATCGCCCTTGCTCAAGCCGGGAATGTCCATGCAGGTCCGTCTCGCGCCATGAACCTTAGTGAAGCTCTCGACGCCGCACTTCCTGAAATGCCGCAGCCGCGCCGGGCGCGCAACCGGGCTCCGCGTCTCGATCCGGATCTGGCCGTGCGCGAGGATGTGCTTGACGGCGAACCGGTCATTGCTATCGTTCAGCGCGCCAACGGCAATTTCTCCCGCATCTCGCCCATGCAGTGGCAGCTCGCGCTGCTCTTTGACGGCAACCGCACCTATGATGAAATTGCTTCAGAATTCGCAGAGCAAACCGGCGCGTTCCTCGACCCGGGCGATGTGCGCATCTTTGCCGAAAACATGGAGGAATCAGGCTTCTGGTACAAGAGTGCGCAGGAGAAGAACCTCGCCCTCAACGAGAAGCTGATCGCCGAGCGTAGCCGCCGCACCAAGCGCACATCCAAACTCAACTTCAGCCACATGCGCTTTTCGGGTTGGGATCCCGATCGTTATCTCACCTGGCTCGACCGTGTCGCCGGCAAATATATTTACAGTCCATGGTGCGTGATGGGTGTGGTCACGCTCTTCCTCTTTGAGGCGACGGTCTTCATCTCCCGCTGGAGTTCCATCGAGCCCGACGTGAAGCTCTATTACAACTTTACCCACAAGAGCTTTCTGGATCTGGCGCAGTTCTGGCTGCTCTTTCTTGTTCTCGGCTTCATCCATGAGTCCTCGCACGGCCTTACCTGCAAACACTTTGGCGGTGAGGTGCACTCGATGGGCCTGCTCTTCCTCTACATGATGCCCGCGTTTTATGTCGATGTGACCGAGATGTGGATCTCTGCGACCAAGTTGCAGCGGCTGGCCACCATCATTGCCGGCATCTGGAGCGAGATGGTGGTCTGCGGCATCGGGATGATCGTGTGGCTGAACACACAGCCTGGCCAGTGGCTCCACGACTTCGCTTACCAAATTATCCTGATCACGGGAATTGCCGTCATCCTGATCAATCTCAATCCGCTGATCAAGCTCGACGGCTACTACTTTCTCACCGAAGCCATCGGCATTCCCGACCTCAAGGAGCGGTCAACCGGCTTCCTCAGCGGTTGGTTCCAAAACAAGATTCTCGGCCTGCCGCTTGAAGTTCCCGTTGTTCCGCGTCGCCGCGCGCCCTTCTTCATCCTTTATGCATTTATCTCCGGCCTGTACAGCTACATGATTCTGTTCATCGTGATTCGCTTTACATTCAACGCGGCCTCGCACTGGCTGGCCGAGCTGGCCATCATTCCCGCAGGCATGCTGGCATACGCCGTTTTCAAGTCCCGTCTTCGTTCATTGCGCGGTGTTCTTGGTCAGCTTTGGGACCGGCATTTGGCCGGTGGCCGCTTGTTGCGGCCTGCGCCGCTCATCGGTATCGCGCTGGTTTTGATTGCCCTGTTCTTGCCCGTCTGGCGCGACCGCGAAAGCGCCTATTTCGTCATCGAGGCTTCGCACCCCAACACACTTCATGCAGCGGTGCCGGGACGCATCGATGCGGTCCTGGTCCGGCAGGGCGACCAGGTGCGCGCGGGTCAGCCGCTGCTAAGCATGACCAGCCTTATGACGGCGGCCATGAATTCCAGCGCACAGGTGCAGTCAGGCGATGCGCGCTACAAGACAGTAACTGCCGAGATGCAAGGCCAGAGCATTGGCGCAGGCGCTGCACAGCAGAACGCTTCGCTGCGTTCAACCAGCCTGGCTCGCGAAGCACAATCCTCGCTGATTGTTGCCGCGCCGTCTGACGGTACCGTCCTCACGGAAAACCCGGGCGAGCTCATCGATCAGGATGTCGGTTCCGGTCAACCGCTGCTTGAACTTTCCGATGCCGGACCGCGCACCGCAAGAATCTATATCCCTGTGTCGGCGCTCGATCGCATTCCGCCCCAGGCGGAAGTTGCCCTTGCCCTGCCCGGTCACTTCTCCATCGTCCGCATGACCCTGCCGCAGCCCGGCGGTGACCCGGTAACCCTGCCCAAGGGCCTGATCGCCAAACAGGATTATCAAGGCATCGTCCTGCCGCTGTTCTACACGAGCCACATCGCGCTGCCCCGCTCGGCCGGAGATCCGCTCATCGGTGAATCCGGACAAGCCCGCATCTTCGGAAGACGGCGCAGCATCGCCGAGCGCATCTTCAACGTAGCGTTCAACCTCGCGAGGGCTCACGTCTACTAGTTCAAGTAACTTGCCTTGCCAGACAAACAAAAACGGCAACCGCTTGCGCGATCGCCGCTTATGCTGCCCTGGGGGAGGGACAAACTCTCCATTTGATCGAAGCTGGGGAGCCGCGTGAAACGCCCGTTCAACAACATCCCGGACTGAAGGTGCTCCGAGCCAGCCTTCAGTCCGGGATGTTTCGAGCCGATTCCAATCCGCCCCGGATTGTGCCACCGGGCTCGCGCGGGGTTTTCGTCGACGCTTGGAACTTGCAAGCCGATTGACTAGCTGGCAAAGCCCTTGGTGGTCAAGCCCTTGGTGGTCAAGCCCTTGGTGGTCAGGCCCTTGGTGGTCAGGCCCTTGGTGGTCAGGCCCTTGGTCGTCAGGCCCTTGGTCGTCAGGCCCTTGGTCGTCAGGCCCTTGGTCGTCAGGCCCTTGGTCGTCAGGCCCTTGGTCGTCAGGCCCTTGGTCGTCAGGCCCTTGGTCGTCAGGCCCTTGGTCGTCAGGCCCTTGGTCGTCAGGCCCTTGGTCGTCAGGCCCTTGGTCGTCAGGCCCTTGGTCGTCAGGCCCTTGGTCGTCAGGCCCTTCGTGGTCAGGCCCTTGGCGGTTGCAATCCTTTCGGATGCAATCTTGTGGGCAACAACTGAGCTGTTGGCGTTGACTTGGCTGGGGGTGGTGGCTACGGCTGAGGTGCTGAAGATTGACTTCTTGATGATCGGCATTGTCTTTTCCTCCGGGGCTTTTTGATTTCGTTCTACGCCATCCCTTAATGCATCCGGCATGCCAAACCAGAAAAAATCCGAAATATTCCTGCAACCTGTTGAATTGCAAGGTTCTATTTTTCAGCCCCTGTTTTCGACCTCAAGTTCCAGGATCGGCAAATGGGTTAAAATTTAACCCTTAGTCGGTTAATTATTCACCCATCGAGCGGTCAAAGCGAGTATTTGCGGCATAAATACTTCATCCGCTGTATATCGATATTCAAGAGCCGGGCCGCCGCCGCCTTGCTCCCCCCGGTGCGGCTCAGTCCCGTGGTCAGCAGCGCAATCTCCATCCGCCGAATCTCCTCGTCGAAGTCGGTCCCTTCGTCCGGCACCAGGATCGCCTCCTGCGCGGCCACGCTGTGGGCCAGCACCCGGCTGGGCAGGTCCTTGGCGAAAATCTCGTTCCCGCGCACCGTCACCACCAATCGCTGGATCAGGTTTTCAAGCTCGCGCACATTGCCCGGCCAGGCATTTTCTTCAAACGCTGAAAGAGCATCGGCAGCCAGCCGCTTGACGGCGAGCCCATTGGCCACGCAGTGGCGCTCAAGAAAATAGTCGCAGAGAATCGGGATGTCGCCGCTGCGCTCTCTGAGCGGCGGCAGCACAATCGGTATGACATGGATGCGGTAATAGAGGTCCTCGCGAAAGCGGCCCGTGCGGACCATCTCCTCGAGCGGCTCATTGGTTGCGCAGATCAGCCTGAAGTCGATCTTGCGGTTTGTGCGCCCGCCCAGCCGTTGCACCTGGTGGTCCTCAAGAACCCGCAGCAGCTTGGTTTGCAGCGGCGCCGTCAGCGTTGCAATTTCGTCCAGAAAGAGCGTTCCGCTGTCGGCCAGCTCGATTTGGCCCGGCCGCGACTCTGTGGCCCCGGTGAATGCGCCGCGTTCGCTGCCGAACAGCTCCGACTCGATCAGATTCTCAGGCAGCGCCGCGCAATTCAGCCGGATGTACGGCTTGTCTGCCCGCGGGCTCAGCGCCACCAGCGCGCGCGCCACCAGTTCCTTGCCAGTTCCGCTCTCGCCACGGACCAATACGTTGATGTTGCTTCCCGCCACTTGCTGAATGGCGTCGTACACCAGCCGCATGGGCTCGCTGGCTCCCACAAAATCCTGGAAGCGGCTCGATTCGATGGTCTGCTGGCGCATGCGCTCCCGCTCAGTTTCTTCGCTGCGGCGCCGCAGTGTTTCCAGAAGCGTCATGCGCAGTTCAGGCACATCGACCGGACTGCGGAAGTGTGCGTCAGCTCCTGCGCCCAGCGCTTGTTTCTCCACTGAACGCGCGCTCCCGCGGCTGATCGAGATCAGCGTGAGCTCTTCATTCAACCTGCGCAGTTCTTTAAGGACCGCCAGTCCGCCAAAGGGGTCCTCTCCCTCCGTGTCGATGTCGAGCAGCACGGCCGCCACTCTGGCAGAGCGCGTCCATCGTGCCAGCCCATCGTAACCGCCGCGAACGGCCACATTGAACCATGGGGACAATTCCGGCGTCAGTATGTCCACGAACTCCTCGTCCACGGTGACGATGCAGAGCACCGGCAATTCCGCCTCTGCTTGAGAGGAAAGATCGGCAATGGATGGGTTGCGTGGCGGGTGCATAGCAAATTCTAAATGCAATGCGACTCAGCGGATCAAAAAGATTCGCGGCTGCCGAGGTTTTCGGCCCAACGCGAAGGGCTGGGGCCAATTTCCCTCACTCCTGGAACTGAGAAAAATTGGTTGGTGGCGCTGCCCGCGCAGGTAGTGTTCACAGGCCGTGGGTGACGACTCGACGCTCGAGTCCTTGCGCTGTCGCTGCGCCTGCTCTCACACCTGATTGATCTTCACAGCCAGAGCGGCAAAGTCCACCGTTCCCAGTCCGTGCGCAGCGGCCATCTGCAAATAGGGCAGGTGCTCCGGGTCAAGGTTCCAGTAGGCTTTGGCAACGTATGCATCGATGGCCACTGGATCGGTGCCGGCCACCAGTGTCTTTTTGAGGTCCACATCTTCGAGGTTGCCGCCAGTGGGGCCGTTGCGCAGCAGAATCCGGTAGCAGTCCATCAGCGTGAGCGTGGGCAGCATGAAGTTGGCGAGGTCAACCAGGCACTGGTGAATCTGCTGGTGCAGACGATTGCGCTCTCCGCCTAGAATTCCGTACCAGTTCTTCATTCCAAGCGTCACGCCCATCAGACTGTGATGCTTGGCGATGGGCAGGTTGAATATCTTGTCCGCCTCAAGAAACGGCTTGAAGATGGGCCAGTTCTTCAAAACTACGCCGCCAATGTCCACCTCTTGGAAGAGCTCGGGATCGGGGAGAATTACCTCGGCTCCCTCGGCGCGGGCAGCAGCCTGAATGCCCGAGCGCAAAAAACAGCGGCGCGGCTCGTTGCAACTGACGTCAGTGACAACGACCCGCTTTGCGCCGGCTTGCCAACACTGCCGCACCATCTCCGCTACAACGTCAGGATTGGTGGTGGCAGCCTGGTCTGGAGTGCGATCCCAGGCAATGTTGGGCTTGATCACCACCACGTCCTGACGACTGACGAAACGGCGAATTCCGCCAAGATTCTCGATGGCTTTTTGAACCAGCGCGCGCGGCTCCTCGCCCTGGATAACTGTAATCTGCGGAAATTTCGGATCGGTGGCCGTGCGATGATCGCGGCGCGCCTGTTCGGCCTGGGCGGGGACCGGACGAGAACTGTGTTCGCTCAGCCAGGCAGCCGCGCCAGCAGCCCCCGCCGCTACGCCGCCCAACCGCAGCAGGGAGAGCATTGCGTCGCGCCGTGTCATGGGCGTCGCCGGGTTCTTGCCGGTCACTTGATTCGATTCGCTGCTCATCGCTGTTCCCCCGTCAAACCTCGATTAACCGGATGCGTTGCGGATCGTTCACGCCCAATCTGTGTGTAGCGTCGGCAGCGGTCGCAATATAGTGTGGCGTACGTCCCGCTTCCTCCAGTTTCGGCAGGCCAGCTTCCACGCGCTTGGCGTCCAGCATCTGCCAGGCGGTGTGATCGACGGCGACGCGATCTTCTCCGACGATGAGCGCGTTTGGATACCAGAGGTGCTCAGGACGAAACATGGGGCCGCCCTGATAGACCGACGACATCGCGTCCCCGATCGTAAAGGTGAGCTTTTCGCGAATTTCCCGTATGCAATTCAGATCCGCTACGCCGGGATTGCAGTTGTTCGGATGCAGAAGGTACGGCCGGTCCACTGCTCCGTACATGTTTTTCATTGAAAACGTCATCCCCGCCTGGTCGTGATCCTTGAGAATGGGCAGGTTGATCACCATCGCACACTCGCGGGTAAGAATCTTCGCCAAGCGAATGCGAACCGGGCCGCATTGGACTTGCCGGTCTTCAAAACCGGCAACATCACTTCCGAAGCAGCGGACGCGCTTCGAGTCGGTGTTCACAGTCAGACCACAAACCTCAAGACTCCGTGCGTCGCGCTCCCACACCACGATGTTGCCCGCGGACACTCCGGCCTGCTGCAGCCGCTCGCAGATGGCCAGCACCAGCGCCGCGTGCGTTGAAATTCCCTTCCCACCCAGCCCATTCACCTTCAGGCCGATCACCTTGTTTTTGAGAATGTCCGGGGGCACCATGCGCCTCCAGGCCTCAACCGGCTTCTCGCGGCCGGTATAGGCGGCCATCGCCCGGTCGAGCAGGTCGAGCACGCGCTGCTCTTCAGGTTGGGATCCCGTGCCGTGGAGCGCCGCATCCCTGGCAACGACGACCCGCGATTTTCCATTCTCCGGGTGTTGAGCAATCATGCGGGACAGGCCGATCCTGCTGGAACCCAGCAGCACCGCTCCCGTGGCTGCACTCTTCAGAAATTCACGGCGATCCTTCATCGAAGTCTCCTCTTTCGAACCTGCGCAATCGGCTGCGAAGCTTACAATTTTGCTTCGACTCCGTGCGCCAGGGCCGCGAGTGCCTGCGGACCATTAGGCGTGGATTCATAGGCAACGATGCGAACCAGGTACGGGCCCTTGCGGAATGTGACGCTTTGCGCGTATGCGACGCCCGCATCGCCCAGTTGCACGCTCTTTGCATCCTTGGTCTGTCCTGCATCCAGAATCTTTGTGGCGCCCGCTGAATCGCTCATCGTGTACACGTCCACAACCGCTTCCAACTTGCCCTGGTATTTGTAGTCGGAGGTCGTGGTCGAGACGACTCCTGCCGATATATATTGTTCGGCGTCGCCATCGATGTACTGCCAAAGATCCTTGGCCGCGTAGGTGCGTGTGTCGCTGGTTTTATCCCATCCCGCAACTGCTCCCGAGGCCGGGAATGGGTCGACCTTGGTCTTCCTGCATCCTGTGCAGATGACAGTGCCCGCGATTGCAAGCACTGCTACAGCAAACATCCATCTTCGAGTGTGCGACATTTGTTGAACCTTCTCCTTTACTTTCGGTTAAGCAGGATCTGGCTGCTCGGCGACCGGCTTTCACCGATACTCGTGACATAAACCGCAGGACGCTCCTGCAACGGACAGGCAAACTCGCACGCGCCGCAGCCCACGCAGCGGCTGGGATCGACGCGCGGTTGTTTCAATGTTTTGGTGTTGCCGGCCGCGTCAATCACCTCGGCTTCTTGCACAAAGATGGCCTTGGGCGAGACCGGGCACCACTCCTCGCAGACGATGCATTCAGTAGCCATGGCCCAGGGCAGGCAGCGGCCACGGTCGTAAAACGCCGTGCCCAATCGGACCGGCTGGTCCGCCGCGGCGGACTGGCCGACGCCCACCACCCAACCCTTTTCCCGGGGCGTCATCTGCCAGATTGCGCCGGTTGGGCACACCTCAGAGCAGAGCACGCAACTGGGCTCGCAGTAACCGATGCGCGGCACCAGCGTAGGTGTCCATAGTCCTTCGAGGCCTGCCTCGCCGAGAGTGGGATGCAGCGAGTTGTTGGGGCACACCTTCATGCACTCACCACAGCGAATGCAGCGGGAGAGGAAATCGGGCTCGTCAAGCGCTCCCGGCGGCCTGAGCAGCCGCTCGTTCCGGCTCTTGCCCATGGCTGTGTCGGCGCGCATCAGTGGAACAGCAACAGCGCCGGCCGCCAGGCCGGTCAACGTGCGGCGCCGGCCCAGATCGGGTGACGCAACTTCCTTTTCGTTGCGGAAGAAACGAAAGACCAGGCTGTCATGAGGGCAACTGCCGACGCAGTTCATGCACATGAGGCACTCGGCCTTGCGCCATGGTGCGCCGCCGATAGGATCGTCCCCGCCCTGGCAGTGCATCAGACAGCGGTTGCACTTGTCGCAGCTATCGGCGTCCTTGTGCAGCCCCAGCACGCTCCAGCGCGAGACCGCGCCTAAAAGAGCGCCAAGCGGGCAAATCGAGCGGCACCACAGACGCGTCACGCGCAGGCTGGCCGCCAGAATGAGGAGAAAGAGAATTCCCAGCGCAAGACCCTGCGCAAAATGCGCCTGTCGAAAGTCGAGCACGAAAAACTGCAGGATCGCATGGGTGATTTCGCCGGTGGCCTTGATGGCCGCGATGTGGCTGTTTTCCATCGGCGCCAACACGGCTCGCACAGTAAAGTTGAAGGCCGGCAGAATCGAAAGGCCAATCGACCGCACCAGCAGACTGAAAGGATCGAGCCAGCCAATGGCCATTGAGCCGAAACATGCGGCCACAAGCCCGGCGATCAGTACGACATACTTGATGGTCTGCCAGCGCTTGTAGCGGTTTGCCTCAATGCGTTGCTTGCCACGCTTGGCCTCGGAAGGCATGTTGCCAACAAAGTGTTGCAGCGTGCCCATGGGGCAGATCCAGCCGCAAAAGAAGCGGCCCAGAAACAGCGTTGGCAGCAAAATGACCAGGCTCCACAGCAGCCCGCGGTAGAGCGCATGCGTCGCCAGCGCATTCGCAATCGCAACTAACGGATCCCACTCAAAGAAGAGCCGCACCGGCCCGCGCAGATGAATGTCACTGGTGGTGCCGACCATGGAGTGCAGAGACGTGAACACCAGCAGCGCAAGAAACAGAAATAGAAAGAATATCTGTGAAACCCTGCGCCATCGCTGCAAGCTGGATCCAGTCACAAGGCCCTCCGCGCACCACCGCTGCGTGCGCTATGCGTGCAAAGTGAATGATCGGTGCTGGCCCTTACTGAGGACAGTGATTGGGGTCACGGGCATGCTTCAGGAGCGAAGTGCCGTCGGCGGGCGACCGCTCTCTTAAGGGATCCGAGCAGCGAGTGTGGCAGCCCGGGTCGAGGCATCCTGTGGTTCTGGCAGGTTTGCGTAGCCCGCGATGATCTTTCCTTTGCGAAAAATGCAGACACCGTCAAGGTATTTCGCTGTCGCCTGGAATGCTTCGTCGCCAATCTTGGCTGTTGTTGCTCCTTCAAATCCTTGGCGCAGGCTCTTCAACACCGCGGCCGCAGCTTCGGGAGACTCTTCCTCCACAATGAATGCCTGCCCCTGCGGATACCTGGCCACATAACCGCGCTTGAGTTGGCGCAGCCCTAGCACACTTTCCGGAACCAGATGGATAGAGGCAAGGTTCTCTTTCGCGAACCACTCGAGCACCTCCGGGGGAGTCTCCCGGCCTTCAAGATGCTCCAGCATTTTTGTCACGAAGGCTTGCATGGCCGCCGTGTCGTCGCTGTCTGGATTGGCCGCCACTTCCACTAGTTCCACGTAATACTTGCCCTTGGCAAAGCTGGCGCTCTGCTTCTCGATCTGGCCGCCCATTCCTAATTTGGCGATGGGCAAGCTGGGATCAAGGTTGGCGGCGAACATGCCGTAGGCCGCATCGGCGTCGCCCATCTCCGACACATCAATATCAAGCGTGTTGGCGCCCGACGCGCAGGTAATTCCCTGCATGCGCACGAAGCCGAAGCTCAGATAACCTTCCGCCGCACCGTCTTTGTACTCAAAGAGATTGTCAGCGGCATATTGACGTTTTGCGCCTGAAGGTTCCCAGCCGGGGACAAAATGACAGTTCAGATAGTCTTGCGCGCCGGCCGTCCCCGCGGCTAACAGGATGGCCAGCAGCAATCCGGCAGCCTTCATGCAAACAGCTCCTGCGCCCGAGCAATCCGCTCAGCAACGTGCACGCCGTGAGGACACTCGACCGTGCACGCGGCGCAGTCACCGCAGCGGATTGCTTCGCGCCCAGCAGTCGTTTCAAGGAATCGCTCTCTGCCCAGCGCGAATTGTCCATATCCATCTGCATACGTGAGGCAGCGCAACACATCGGCCACAGGCAATCCCTTCTGGCAGGCTCCCTCGCACTGCCCGCAGAGCCGGCAATAGATGGGGCGGATCATCTCAAGGTGCGCGGCCAGCAGCTTCTCTTCGCCGGAAGAGAGTTTGCTGCCCATCGCCTTGAGGTTCTCTTCCAACTGGTCGTTATCGGTGATGCTGGGAATGGTGGTGGCCACGTTCGGCTTGTTGACAACCCACTTCAACGCCGCCAGCAACGCACCGGGATGGGTCAGCTTGTCGTAGTTTGGATCGCCTGGGCGCACGCTGCGAATTCCGCCTGCCATGACCTTCATGGCGACCACGCCCATGCCTGCCTTGGCGGCCGTGGCAATCGCCTGCTCCATGCCTGCATCCATGGTGAAGTTGTAGGCAGCGAGAACCACGTCGAACGCGCCCTTTTGCGCCATCCAGGGGAGCAGTTGTTGCTGGCCGCTGTGAGTACTGATACCTGCAAAGCGAATCTTGCCCTGCTGCTTGGCAATTTGCTGCGCCTCGATCATGTCGTCATGGATTTCGTCTCCGCTGCTATGGCCGTGCAGATACCAGATATCGATGTAATCCGTATTCAATTCGCGCAGGCTCTGTTCAAGGTGCTGCTGCATCCCCGCCTTGTCAGGCGCGTGCGTCTTGGTTGAGAGCACAACCTGCTTCCGCTTTGCACCCAGCGCCGCGCCCACCATGCGCTCATTGTTGCCGTGCGAATAGCCGCGCGCGGTATCGAAGTAGTTGATGCCGGCATCGGCGGCGCGCTCAATGACACTTCCGTCCGAGGTGATCATGCAGCCGAAGCCCACGGTGGTCACCTTCAATCCGGTTCGGCCCAATACTTTGTAGTCGAGCTTTACTGCTGAAGCGGCCGGCTCCGCCGGATTCCAGAAATCAATTTTGGAGCTTGCACTTGCAACCGGCAAAGCCAATCCGGCTGATAAGAACGCGCGGCGAGACGTCGTAGGCGCCATGATTCCACCCCCGTTACCTGAAAAGGTCAAAGTGAGAATTGACTGAAGGATGCTTCCGCACACGCTCCGATGTCAAGGTGTGGCGAGTGCAGGACAGTGGTTCGGGGTGTGGTTTTTGTGCGGGTCGAGGCGAAGCGAGGCAGCTTCTTTTGGAGGTGTCGTTCGTCACTGCAATTTCACGCTGAATCGGTTACGCTCTGCCATCAGCAGCGAGGGCCGAATCCGAGCCGCCCTGTCATTGGGTTCACTTATGAGTGACCCCCGCAGCTCCAGCCGCCGGAGTTTTCTCAAGCCACGCCTCACAGGTGCGGTGGCTTTGGGAGCGAGCAGGAGGATCGAGCGCAGCCGCGTTGAAGGATTCCTGGGTCATGTTCTTGAACCCTCGCCTGAAGACCCGCTCAAACTACCCATCATCGCTGTCGAAAGGTTGTTGCCGTGGGACGTGGCTCCCGTGCTTGCCCAGTGTACGTGCAAGGACAAGTCGCGCTTCAATGGCCCGGTTCGCCTGTGTGCATAATCGTGCGCTTCGTGACCTATGATATTGGAGTTAACTCTCGGACTCGGGAACTGGGGCTCTTCTCCCTGGACCGAGGAAGCAAAAATCGGAGGCCCCGGTAGCATAACGGTGAAAGCGGGGAAGCTACATGAAACTGGTGAAGATTGCGCAAAGGTGCCTGCGCTCATTTGGTGTTGAGGTCGTGCCCTATCCACCAAGCGATTGGGTTCGTTCACGCGACTCATTGCGCAGGGTGCTCAACAAGCTTTCAATCGATTGTGTTGTTGATGTCGGAGCGAATCATGGCGGATTTGGAGATCAACTCCGCGACATCGGATACAAGGGATGGATTGTTTCGTTTGAACCTGTCCGCGCTGCTTTCGAAGACCTTTCAAAGCACGCCGCTGCAAGACCGCCGTGGCGAGTGTTTCAGTATGCATTGGGCTCCAAAGCCGGTCAAGCAGAGATCAATGTTTGCGAGTGCGATTTGCTGAACTCGTTTCTAACTCCAACGGGACCTTCTCAAACGCTACCGACAAACCAGATTGTTGGCCGGGAAACGGTTGAAATCAGGCGCCTCGACGCCCTCTTCGACGAGTGCATGACCGGTATTCCTTGCCGACGACTCTATCTCAAAATTGATACACAGGGATTTGACCTGGAAGTGCTCCGCGGCGCGGACGGAGTCCTGACCAACTTTCAGGGGGCGCAGACAGAAGTCTCATTCGTTCCTATCTATCAGCAAATGCCAAAGTACTTCGAATCCTTGAGGGAGTTTGAAAGCAGAGGTTTCAGTGTTGTGGACTTCATGCCGGTGCTAAGAGCCAAACAGGGTCCGCTGATGATCGAAATGGATTGCATCCTGGCTCGAAACTCCGAGCCGGTCTGACACAGCCGGAAATCCGCTGAAGACACCGTCCGGCCTGCGCGGCGTTCAGCGCACTCGCGTGCGGGATCGGTTTTTTGTGGCGAGAAGGCGGGCGGAGCCGGTGCACCTCTGTGCCCACAATCACAACAGTCCAAAACCAGCGACCATACGATATCCTCTAGATACTCAGCTTGGGCCCTGAATTCTCAAACGATCCCATCCAAGGGCTTGTTGAGTGCCAATGGCGTTTTCAGCAAGTTCCGTGAGGCGCACAATCATGCCGGAAGTCACGACCGCATCGCAATCAATCGACAAGAACTCAACGTCGGCACCATACTCGTTTCCTCCACCGAAAAGATCTCGGCGATGGACCGCGGTGGCGTGGTCGAACTACTGGCGGAGTTATGACGACGTGCACAAGCTCTTTCAGGCGAGGCCGTTTCTGGAGGGCCTGGCCACAAGGTCATGGGAGATTGCACCGGGCACAACGTCGGTATCGCGGGCGGCTCATTTTTTGCCGGGACAATTTGAGCGGGTAACGGGGCACGTGTATACGGACGATCCGAGGCGCGATATGACAGGCGGAATTGTGACTGTTCAGCCGCCAACGCGTGGATTCGAGGTGAGGGACGCGATGCTTGTAGACGGGTCGCTGTACAAGCCCGGCAAGCGCCTGGACCTGCATTCGCGCATACACCTTCCCAGGATCGACAGGTACCTACCGCGCATGCGGGTTGAATATGAGATCGATAGCAGCGCCATCTACAACACATACGACGGCATCGAGTTCTTCGCGCTTTGGCTGACGGACGATTGCCAGAACTATCTGCTTGCCAAAGAGTATGGGGTTATTGTCGGACCGAACCGAAATGTCACTACGCATATACCCCAGTACGAGGACTGGCTGGGCATGAGCACGCTACGCGTCAATTCCGCCTTTCTGCGCAAGACGATACTTTTTGACGACGATTGGGGCAATAACGCTAGCAAGCTTGAGCGCTTCACACTGGTTCGAGAAAAGTTGCTGGCCCACGTGAGGGTCGAATCGCACCCCGGCGTATTTATTTTGCGTCGCGCTTCAGGCAAAGCGCGGATCATGTTCAACGAAATGGAAGTGGCCGAGTATCTGCGCGAGCGCAGGGGCTTTCGCATTCTGGATGTAACCCGGGATGACGTACCAACCATGGTTGCCCGATGCGCGGGCGCCAGAATTGTTATTGGGGTGGAAGGCAGCAATCTGGCCCACGGCCTCATGGCCATGCAAACGGGAGGAGCGCTGGTGACGCTACAACCGCCGGATCGATTCAGCGGCGTGCTTAAGCGCACTACGGACATGGCAGGCATGGACTACGCATTCGTCGTAGGCAATGCTGAACCAGGCGGCTTTCGTGTCGATCCAGTTGAGGTTGAGCGCACGCTTGACCTGCTCCCGCAAGCGTCCGTGAGTTCTCAGCCGATGTCTTCCTAAATTAGCCCTGGAAACGGAGGACAAGGGACTGCGGTGATAAGCAGGGCCTTGGATGCCAGGCATTTGGGTGTTCTTCGGCGGGGGATGAGTAGCCCCTTATTGAACGTGCCGCTCGTCACTGAAAACTCACACTGAACCGGCTATGCTGTGCGATTGGCGGCGAGGCCTAAACTCGAGCCGCTCTGTCACCGGAGTCGCCAATGACTGACCTCCACAGCGCCACTCGCCGGGATTTTATTCGACGATCCCTCGCGGGAGCTGCGGCTATGGCAGCTAGCCGGAGGCCTCGAGCCCAACAGGCGTCGCTGATCTCCAGGTCAAGAGTTGTGGTTGCGCACAATCCATTTCTGCGCGGCACAGGTTCGGCGGTCGATGCCGGCCGCATTCAAGTCTTGCTCGATCGCGCCATGTTCGCACTTTTTGGTCACGATCGTTCGACTGACACGCCTCTTGCGGTGTGGCGTCGCTTGGTCAGTCCAGGCGACCGCGTTGGGTTGAAAGTGAACACGCTCGGTGGCCGCGGCATCACCTCCAACCTGGAACTTATTGAAGCCATCTGCGAGCGGCTGCAGCAAGCTGGAATCAAAGCTGGGGATATCGTCGTATGGGATCGCGACAGCCAGGAGATGGAGCGCGCGGGCTTCAAGTTGTCCCTCGGCGGAAGCCGTGTGCAATGCTACGGCACTGATCGCGTGGGTTATGAAGACGACCTATCAGCCTATGGGAATGTGGGAAGCCGGCTGTCGAGAATTCTCACTCGAACTACCGATCTCCTTATCAATGTCCCCGTTCTCAAAGACCACGACGGCGCCGGCGTGACAATCGCGCTCAAGAACATGTACGGCGCGATTCACAACCCCAACAAGTATCACCCCAACGGTTGCGATCCTTACGTAGCGGACCTGAACATGCTGCCCGAGATCCGCTCCAGGATGCGATTGACGATCTGCGACGCGATAACGGCCATGTATGAAGGCGGCCCGGCGTTCAAGCCAGAGCACAGTTGGCAGTGCAACAGCCTGCTTGTCTCCCAGGATGCAGTGGCGCTGGACTCAACCGGCTGGCGGATGATCGAGCGCAAGCGCGCGGAGAACGGGCTCAAGACACTCGAAGCCGAGCAGAGATCACCGCGCTACATTCTCACCGCGGCGGACCGCGAGCATCGCCTGGGCAATTGCGATCCGAGCCGAATTGATGTCGTCCAGGTAAATGCTCCAGAGTGACCCGCAAGGAAGCGGGAGGTGCATCATGTTATGCGAACTCGTTCAAAGGCAATCTGGATTGGCGCCGGCAAATGGACCGGAGCGCGCCCCGCTTGATCGTCGCTCGTTTCTGATGTGCGCGCTCGCCTCAGGAGTGGCTCTCGGCGAAATTGCAACGCCAGCCGTCGCGAGTCCATCGTCACTTTCTTCGCAATCCGGTCAGCAGTCGCAGAGCGACGCTCAATTTACGGTCGAAGCGAAGTTCTACGACAAGCTCGATAACAAGAAGATCAAGTGCAAGCTCTGCCCGCGCGAATGCAATGTGGGCGACAAGGAGCGCGGCTACTGCGGTGTGCGCGAGAATCGCGGTGGCGTTTATTACACGCTGGTCCATTCGCGGGTTTGCGCTGCGCACATCGATCCAATCGAGAAGAAGCCGCTGTTCCACTATCTGCCTGGAACCGTCGCCTTCTCGATCGCCACCGCGGGGTGCAACGTGAACTGCAAGTTCTGCCAGAACTGGGACATCTCGCAGTCGCGCCCCGAGCAGATTCCCGCCGATTACGCGCCTCCGCAGCGCATCGCAGCGCTAGCACGGCAAAATAACTGCCCCACTATCGCCTACACGTACAGCGAGCCGGTCGTCTTCAGCGAGTTTCTTATGGATACAGCCGATGCCGGGCACGAAGCCGGCGTTCGCAGCATCGTTGTCTCGAACGGCTACATCCAGCAGGACGCGCTCAAGCAGGCCTACGGCAAGATGGACGCTGTGAAGATCGATCTCAAGTCCTTCACTGAGTCCTATTACGAAAAGGTTGTTACGGGGCAGTTGAAGCCGGTACTCGATACGCTGGTCACTCTGCGCAAAATGGGCAAGTGGACCGAGATCGTCTACCTGGTGGTGCCCACACTCAACGACAGCGATGCGGAGTTCCGCGGCCTGGCGCAATGGGTCAAGGCCACCCTGGGCGCGGATGTGCCACTGCACTTCACGCAGTTTCATCCCGAATACCTGTTGAAGAATCTTCCCATTACGCCGGTGCCGACGCTGGAACGCGCCAAGGCCATTGCCGACGCGGAAGGGCTTCACTACGTCTACATTGGCAATGTGCCGGGGCATCCGGCGCAAAACACGTATTGTCCGCAGTGCCGCAAGATGTTGGTGGAGCGCGTGGGCTTTACGGCCAGCAGTTTGCTCATCCGCAAGGATGGCACCTGCCCGTTCTGCCGGCATCAAATCCCCGGTATCTGGCACGTTTGAGCACGTAATCAAAGGGTCTTGGGAGGTCGGTGACATGAACATCAAAAGGAGTTCGAACATGGCTTGGCTGATGGCTCCACTCGTTGCGTTTCTCGTCTCAGCACCTATCAGGCACGTCGATGGCGCCGCGCAGCAGAAGGTACGACCGGCCGCAGTCGCCGGCTCCTTTTATCCCGCCGACCCCCAAGAGCTGTCGGCCATGATCGACGACATGATCGCACATGCAGCGCCGCCGCCCGTTGACGGTCCCATCCTTGCCGCGGTTGCGCCGCACGCAGGATATCCCTTCTCCGGCCCGGTGGCCGCCTGGACCTACGCGGCACTGAAAGGGCACAAGTATGCGCGCGTTGTCGTCATCGCTCCCTCGCACTACGTGGGCTTCGACTTCACGTCGGTCTACGATGGCGACGCGTATGAGACGCCCCTCGGAAGCATTCCTGTCGACAAGGAGTTCGCGCGCCGGTTGACGAAGATGAGCTCCACCATCCGCCTTTCCGAGCAGGGGCACACGCCCACATCAGCGGGCGGAGAGCACGCCATCGAAGTGGAATTGCCGTGGCTGCAGAAGGTGCTTGGCAGCTTTGAGCTTGTGCCCATCGTGATGGGCGACCAGTGTTACGAGAGCAGCCGCGCGCTTGGTGTGGCGCTGGCAAAGATGATTCAAGACGAAAAAAAGAACGGCCATGCGCTCGGCGAAACGCTGATTCTGGCCAGTTCCGATCTCTCTCACTATCACCCCTACCTGGATGCCGAGGCCATCGATCACAAGACGCTCCACGCGCTCGAGACCTGGGACTACTACAGCATGTCGCGGAACTTCCAGACTCGAATCTGGGAGGCCTGCGGCGGCGCGCCAATCGTGGCCGCCATGATCTATGCCGAACGCATGGGAGCCAATGAGGCCGAGGTGCTTCGCTATATGAACTCCGGTGATACGTCCGGCGATCTTTCGCGCGTAGTCGGCTACAGCGCCGATTTATTTGTTCAAGGTCAACATGAAGCGGTTGAGCCTCCATTCTCCCTCACCGACGAGGAGAAAAGCGAGTTGCTAGCCCTGGCACGCAAGTCCGCGGAGTATGCGGTTCAGACAAACAAGCCTTATGACCCGCCTGCGAGCAAGAGCGAGACGCTGAATCAGGAGTGCGGCGCATTTGTGACTATCAACGAAGGCGGAATGCTGCGCGGCTGCATCGGCTACACTTCGCCCATCAAGCCGCTTTACCTCACCGTGCGCGATACGGCTGCCTACGCCGCGACGCGCGATCCCCGCTTCCGCCCCGTCTCAACTGCGGAGCTGTCGCAGCTCGAATACGAGATCTCTGTCCTATCACCTCTGCGCCGTGTCACCGATATTGAACAGATCAAGGTTGGACGCGACGGGCTGTTTATGAAAAACGGCGACGACGCAGGTCTGTTGCTTCCTCAGGTTCCGGTGGAACAGAAGTGGGACCTGCATACATTTCTTGAGCAGACCTGCGCCAAGGCTGGCATGAGACACGATTGCTGGAAGGACGAGAACACTGACATCTTCAAGTTCACGGCTGTGGTCTTCGGGGAACACAAGCCGTAAGCAATCAGGCTGGATGCATTTCCTTTTGAGGGTATGACCACCAGGCGAGCAGCGCGGTGGCTGTGTTCATAGCTGCGACCAGACCTGCAGTTTTCCAGAATCCAAATACCGGAATCAACCAGGTGCTGAGTAGCAGCGCGCCGGCACATCCGCCGAGACAGATCAACGGCGTACAGTGCGCCCAGCGCTCTCCGCGAGTCGACCTCAGGAAGGAATATTTGTGCCGCAACCACAAACTGGTAGCCGCCTAACACTCCTGAAAGCGCGGCAAGAGCGGGGAAGGCCAACTGAGCCGCAGCCCAGGTTGCGACGGTCCCCGAGAGATCTCCGAGTGCACCGATCGCGAGCAACAGCGCGGGCCCGGACGCAGCGAGCAGCAGCTGAGTAGCGGTCATTGCTCGGCAGGATGAACTACGCCCGAGGGGAATATGCCGCAGGCATAGCCAGCTTCCCAGTGCAATGCCGCCCATCGAAAGCCCGATGAGAATCGAGAGCTGGTGATAAACATAACCGTAGACCGACTCGAATCCAAGCAGCAGGAAAATCTGCAAAGTCATCAGGGTAAAGCCCGTGGCGGCCGTGCAGCATGCCGCTGCCGTGCGCGCCCGGTTATCGGAGCGGGGCACAAACTCAACAAGTGCCGCTGCAATCAAAAGCGCGATTACCAACACGAAAAAAACGCTGCGGTATGCAAACTGCGACACTGCGCGAAACCACTCGGAGTATGCATGCCCGAACTGCGCACTCCACAGGACAACGTCGAAGGAGTACGCAACCGGCGCAAAGTCGTGATTCACCGGCGTGGTTGGCAACGGCCGCAATAGCTCGTCGACTTGCTGCATTCGGTCGGGCATCATGCGGTAAGGAATAAAGTACCGGCTCACGTATTGCGTGTTGAGCCGGCGCTCCCGCAATCGCGACGTCAGCAAGCGCGGATCGGTGGTAAGAACACCTTGTTCCATCGCGGCAAAGAAATGAATGGACTCGCCGGGTATCGCGGCAACATGCGGAAACACCGTTTCCATCGTGTGCCGGATGCAACGCAGAAAATCCTTTAGATCAGGACTGAGCGTCTCCTCAGACGAGCGCAGTTCGAGCGCCAGCAGCCCACCCGGCGCAAGGTGTTCACGCGCAGAGCGAAAAAACTCCGCCGTGTAAAAGCGGTTCAGCTGCGCCGTCTGCGGGTCAGGCACATCCACGATGATTACATCGAACCTGGCGTCCGCGTTCTTCAGATATCGGCGTCCGTCCGCGTAGTGGACGTGCACGCGAGCGTCAGAAAAAACGTCGGCCTGGGTAGGAAAGTACTGCCGCGCCATCTCGATGAGCGCCGGATCCAACTCAACATAATCGAGGCTGGTGACGGACGAATGCTTGAGCGCCTCTGCAATGGAGCCGTTGATGCCGCCGCCGATGAGCAAGCCCCGCTGCGGCGCCGGATGCTCCAGCAGGGCGTAATCCACAACTTCTTCCGCCGCGCTCGGGTCCGGCACATTGGCCAGGATGACCCCGTTTGAATAGATGCTGCGAATCGTGCCGGTTTCAATTACCGCAAGGTTGCCGTAGATTGTGTCGCGCGAGCCAACCAGGTTGAAGCCCCTCCACAAAAGAGCTTGCGCAGACTTGTCGAGGCGTGGCGCAACCACCGCAAGAAGTGGAATTGCAGCCACCACTGCCACGCACGCCGACATAGCAACACCCCTGCATCTCATGTGCAACACGAGCACTTGAGCCATGCAGAGATTCAGCAAACTGATGAGGATTGCAACCTGGAATGAATCAAGAAAACGCAAGAGCACTATACTGGCGAGTATGCCGCCCAACACTGAACCTGCAGCCTCGAGTAAGTAGGCCGTACCGGCCGCCGCACGCGCGGTCATGCGGCGCTCGCGTTCGACTATCCGGGCCGAAGTGACAAACAGCGCTCCGGAAACTGTACAGAACACGCCGAGACATACCAGCGTAGTGAGCAACATGGGCACAGGTCCCAGCAACTCGCCAGGAACCGTGGCAAAAACAGATTTCGCCGCGCGTATCGCCCATATCGTTGCCGGCAAGCTTACGGCCAACAAACACTCGAGCATTGCCGTCGCTCGCCGCGGCTTGCCTGAGCCCACCCCAAGGGCGCTGCACAAGCTGCTTCCAGCAGCGGTCCACAAAAGCCATGTGGCCAGCATGATTCCAAGAGAAATTTCATTGCCGTTGAAGACAACAATCAACTCGCGCATCAGGACGATCTGCCCGACAACTGCACTGAATCCGGTCAGCGCAAGGGGCGCGTTCTGTGCGGTAGTCGTCACAATTTGAGAATTAAATGCCGGGCGCCGGCGAAATGCAAGGGTACTCCAGCGCAGCGCAGGCTCCTGAGGGTTCTTAATCACTCTGAAGCGGAGCAGAGCGCGAGCGCGCTCAAATGTGTTGGTAATTGAACGACTGGGTGGCCAGAAGAAATGAAGGTCTTTCCGCGTTCGTCAGGCGAAACGACCCGCCAAACGGAGAAAGCTCCCGTCATCGGGAGCTTTTCTATTCCTCAAACTCAAATTTCCCATCGTTCTCAAGAAGGTGTAGTTCTTAAGGGACCCTTATTGGACCTTGATGGCCCATGCCAGATTGGACTTAAGTCCTTTTGAATCTGGCGGGGACGACGGGGCTCGAACCCGCGACCTCTGCCGTGACAGGGCAGCGCTCTAACCAACTGAGCTACGTCCCCAAAAGCAAGTTGCTGGTATTTGAAAGGCTCCCGACGGAGCAGGCGCTCCAACCTTCAGGTTCCGGACCCGTTTGCGTCCGGAATTCTGCCCTTCACCCTGCCACCGAAGCTGTCACAACCCCGGCACTTTCCTGCCCTTGCAACATCATTGAGTGTATCAGAAACTCGACGGCTTTTGTCCAACGAGCCCGGGCACACCTCCATCCGTTTTTCACCTTCCCATGGCATCCACGGTGAGCATTTCAATCTCTCAAGATTTCAACCGTCTGCGTCGTCGCTCCGGTTGTAATCTCAGAGCCATGAGGCGATTCCAGTTCCTTCTGCTTGGCGTCGTGGCTCTTGGAAGCATGGCCGCGACTGCGCCCGAAGGCAGCCACGCACGCCAACAGGAGCTCATCCGCGCACTCCACATGTCGACCTTGCCGAAAGAATCCGGATATCTCGGTCTGATTGGCGGCTCGGCGCAAACTGTATCCATCGAAGGCAGGCGCCTTGCCGTGCAGAGCCAGGTCTACTACATGCTCACGCGCGACAAGCCCATCAATTACCTTCACTGGCTCGCCTCCGACGATACCCACATCCTTATTGAGGGCGGGCCCGTCGACTACTACATCTTTCACCCGGATGGACACGCGGAGGTCGTCACCCTCGGCCACGACGTCACCGCCGGCCAGCGCCCGGTCGTCGCCGTGCCTGGCGGATGCTGGAAAGCGCTCCGTCTGCACAAGGGTGCGCAGTATGCGCTCATGGCCAACGCACTCTCGCCTGAGTTCACTCCGGATCGCGTGCGCATCGGCGAGGGAGCCGGATGGGTCAGCCGTTTTGCCGGCTCCGGACCGTGGGCGACGCCTGAAACACTCAAAGCGCTTATCGGACCGAACTGGGTTCAGTAGCGGCTATTGTCGATTTTTATGCTGACCACGCCGCGCGATTCGCACGCCCTGAGGTGATGTACCCCATATCTACTGAGATGCCGCGCACGCACTGCAGCAGATGATTGGCAATCGAAGGCAGCTTCTGTGCGGTCACGCGAAACGACGGCCCAGAGATACTCACCGCCGCGACAGGCTGGCGTTGCGCGTCCAGAAGCGGAACGGCGATGCATCGCAGCCCCTCTTCAAACTCCTCGTCGTCCACCGCGTAGCCGCGCCGGCGCGTCTTTTCTATTTCGGTCTTCAAGGCTTCCGCCGTCGTAATGGTCCGGCCAGTGAACCGTTCAAACCGCAGGCGCTTGACTACTTCGGCGGCACGCTCTTCCGGCAGAAACGCCAGAATCGCCTTGCCCACGGACGTGCAGTGCACCGGATTGCTGGCGCCGATCCGCGTAATCATCCGCACCGAGCGCGCCGGCTCAATCTTGTCGATGTAAATCACCCGCGACGCCTCAAGGACACACAGGTGCGCCGTCTCTTCGGTCTCGCTCACCAGCCTGCGCAAATGTGGCTGCGCCCGATCGCGCAAATCGTACTGCTCAATTGCCCGGTTGCCAAAGTCGAACAGCCGCAGCCCCAGGCGAAACTTGCCGGTCGTTGTCCGTTCCACCATGCGGTGCCGTTCCAACACCATCAAAAAACGGTGAGCCGTGCTCTTGTGCAACTGCAGCGACGCAGCGACCTGCGCCAGCCCAAGCGGCGTCTCGCTCTCGCCCAGCAAATCAAGCACGGCAAAGGCCCGGTCCAGCGCTTGGACTTTGTAAGTTCCTTGCGGGGCTGCGTCTCGCATAGTGGTCCTCCGTATCGTTCTTTGGCTTTGTCTCTAGCTTCTCAAGATATGGGACCCGTGTCAAGACGTGATACGCGCCATTTCTCACGCTGCCCGCTCTCCGGTGCGGATCTTCCCTTTTTTTTTCAATGGTTTGCGTTTGTCTTCGACGACCGATTCGCCTATTCCGGAATGATGTCGCCCTCGCCCGGAGCCAGGAACAGGTTTGCCTCGAGTCCATGCTGGCGCATGTAGAGGTCGTAGTAACGGCCCTTCATCGCGAACAGTTCAGCGTGATTTCCCCGTTCCAGGATCAGGCCGCCCTCCACCACCAGGATCTGGTCGGCGCGCCGGATCGTCGAAAGCCTGTGCGCAATGACAAAGGTCGTCCGGCCCTGCATGAGCTGGTTCAGTCCGGCCTGGATCATCGCTTCTGATTCTGAGTCAAGCGAACTCGTCGCTTCGTCCAGAATCAGAATCCGCGGCTCGGCCAGCAGTGCACGCGCAATCGACAGACGCTGCCGCTGCCCACCTGAGAGCTTCACGCCGCGCTCGCCCACAATAGTGTCGTAGGCCTCCGGAAAGCGCTCGGCAAACTCATCCACTCTTGCCGTACGGCAGGCAAATAGAAACTGTTCTTCCGTCGCTTCAGGCCTTGAGAACATGATGTTCTCGCGAATCGTTCCATCAAACAGGAACGAGTCCTGCAGCACTACGCCCAGCTGCGAGCGAAACGAGTTGAGGTCAACCGTGGCCAGGTCGATGTTGTCCACCAGCACCGCGCCTTTGGTTGGCGTATGAAATGCGCACACCAGGCTGATGATGGTTGACTTGCCCGATCCCGACGAACCCACGAGCGCCGTCACCGTCCCCGGCTGCGCATCAAAGCTGATGCCGTGCAGAACGGTCTTCTCCGGCGTGTACGCAAACTCCACATCCTCAAAACGTACGTTGCCTTCAATAGGCGGCATCTTGTTTGAGCGACCAGGCGTCTGGTTTTCTTCCAGTTCCGACATGATCTCGTTGGTTCGGTCGAGCCCCGCGAACGCTTCAGTCAGTTGCGTGCCGATATTCACGATCTGAAAGACGGGCGCAATCATGAAGGCGAGAAACATGTTGTATTGGAAATAGACGCCCACCGTCCAGGTATTGCCGAGCACGCGATGGCCGCCCAGCCACATGACAATGGCTGAGACCAGCCCCAGCACCGTGGTTGACGCCGAACCCAGCGCGCTGGTCATGGTCAGCGACCGCATCACGTTTTCAAGCAGCCTTTGCACGCCGCCGGCAAACACATTCGCTTCGCGCTCTTCCGCATGGTAGCCCTTGATCACGCGCACGCCGCCCAGCGACTCAGTCAGCCGGCCGGTCACTTCCGCGTTGATCTTGCCCCGCTCTCTGAAGATGGGCCGAATCGTCTTGAACCCGTACTGCAGCACAAAGACGAACACTACCATCACCGCGAACACGGTCAGTGTGACTTGCGGGCTGAGGTGCAACAGAAACAGAAACACGAGCACGGCCGTGAGCATGCCGCCCACAAAATCCACCAGGCCGGTGCCCACCAGGTTGCGCACGCCTTCCACGTCCGTCATAATGCGCGCCACCAGCGCGCCCGTGCGGTTTTCGTCGTAGTAGGCGACGGAAAGCAGACCCACGTGCTTCTGCACCTGGCGGCGCATCTCCGCAATCAGCCTCTGGCCGGCCTTTGACAGCAACTGTGTCAGCGAGAACGACGTGATCGCCTGCACCACCATCGCCCCAAAAACAATCGCAATAATTTTCGGCAGAAGTTCAGGATGCGGATGCGCGGGAGACAGCACCTTGTCCAACAGCGCCTTCGATGTCCACGGCAGGACCAGCCCCGCGATGCGATTGACCACCATCAGGCACATGCCGCCCACGATCAACCATTTCCTCGGCCCCACCAGCGCACGCACCTGCGGCCAAATCTTTTTCAGGTCCGGCTTCTTCTTCGGCACGTCTGCCTGACCGGCCCGGGCTCCGCGCCCATGCGGCGAGCGCTCTGCGCGCATTGCCATTCCCATTCCGCCGCGCATTGTCCCCATCTGCCTAAACCTTCCCTGAACGCCGTGCTGCGATAAACGACCGTACACACAGGATGACGTAGATCAGCATCAGCGCTGCCATGGTCACTTGCGAACCCAGCGCAATCGCATCGGGCGCTATGCCTAAAGAGCTCGCATGAATGTAGCCATACACCGCGCGTCCGCCAGCGCCCAGAAATCCAAGCAAGGCGAGCGTCACATTAATGTGCATGAAGAGCTTGCGCCGTTTTTCATCCGGGCTGATGGCCAGAAACCCGAACAGGCCCAGCGCCAGGCCAAACCATGTGGGAATCAGCGCCGTCGGATGCGCGCTGCCGGTGCCAAGAAATCCCGCAAGCCCGAGAACACACAACAGGAGTGCGAAAACCAGTGTTACTTTTGCCATGCCAATCCTCCAACCTCATGTTTAAACGGGTGCACCGGGAGTGACGAGTTTTCGACACAGGGGTGCTTGGCAAGGATAACAGCCGCATGCACACCAATCCGCGCAGGCAAGTCCATCTCTATCAGATGACCGCCCGCAGGGACTGGATGGTTTTTCTTAGCGTTGGAGCGGGAATTACCGCGCTCGATGCTCGAAGCCTGGGTGAAGCGATGTTGACGTAGTTGTGCGATCACCGGTCCCCAAAGGCAAGGGACCGGTGGCACCCACTGCTTGGCTTGGAAGGGAGAATCTCTGCTCACCAATCTTTACCGCTGAATGCGAGCCGAGCCGCCCTTTGCAAACGCCTTTACCTGGTCCACCGTCGCCATCGTTGTGTCGCCAGGGAACGTGGTCAGCAATGCGCCATGCGCCCAGCCCAGCTTTACCGCTTCTTCAGGTTCCGCGCCGGTGAGCAGCCCATAAATGAAGCCCGCGGCAAAGCCATCGCCGCCGCCCACGCGATCCACCACGTCCAGTTCGGCCATCGGAGCCTGGTAGGTTTTTCCGTCCACCCACGCCACCGCGCTCCAGCTGTGCCGGTTGGTGGAGTGCACTTCACGCAGCGTGGTTGCCACCACCTTGGCGTTGGGCAGCTTTCTGGTAACCTTCTCCATCATGCCGAAGAACACGCTCGGGTCCAGCTTCGACTTCGCTGCAACCTCAGGCCCCGGAATTCCAAGTCCCATCTGCAGGTCTTCTTCATTACCCACCAGCACGTCGACATTCTCAACAATCTTGCCGATGGTCTCCACAGCCTTCGCGTTGCCACCCTGAATGTTCCATAGCTTCGCCCGGTAGTTCAGATCGAACGACGTTACCGCGCCTGCCGCCTTGGCTTCCTTCATCATCTCCGCGGCCAATGCAGCCGTCGACGGCGACAGCGACGCAAACAACCCACCGCAATGAACCCAGCGCACGCCCTGCGCAAAGATCGCCTTCCAGTCAAAGTCGCCCGGCTTCAACATTGCGCCGGCTTCGTTCGAGCGGTTGTAAAACACCACCGGCGGACGCACGCCGTGTCCCTGGTCGCTAAACACTGTGGCCATGTTTGGCCCGTGCACGCCGTCATGCTTGAAGTTCTTGTAGATCGGCTTTACGCCCATCGCCCGCACGCGCTCGGCAATCAGATCGCCCACCGGATAGTCCACCATTGCCGAAACAATCGCGGTCCGCATCCTGAAGCAGTCCGAGAGATTCGCTGCGACGTTGAACTCGCCTCCGCTCACGTGGATCTTGCACTCGGTCGCCTTGCGAAACGGGATGATCCCCGTATCGAGCCGATGAATCAGTGCACCCAACGAGAGAAAATCCAGCTCGCCATCCTTGCGAATATTCAATCCATGACTCATCGCGCCCACTCTCCTGATCTTCGTAACTGTATTTTTCGAATTTAAAAACTGCAAGGATTATAAACTGGTCTGACCACTTGAGGGAACTTCATCCGGCATTGCCCGCCAACTTCGTCACATCGCCGATCACCTGCTCCGGCGTCCATTCGTTCCCAGGGTAGAACTGGGCAACCTTCCCGTCGGGACCGATCAGTGTCGTCGAAAGCGTGTGCGTGATGGAATCGTCCGCTCCGTGCGTGATGCCCACGTCAAAAAACTTCGCCATCTCGAGCAAAATCGCCTTGTCGGTCGTCGTCGCAAAATCCCAGTGCGCAAACGCCTTTTTGTCTTCGCTGCCGATATAGGTCGCCCCGTAGGCCCGCAAGCGCTCCGGCGTGTCGTGCTCCGGATCGAAGCTCACGCTGATCAAATGCGTTGTTCCGTAAAGCGCCGGATTCTTGGCCAACGTCGCGTTGATGACCGCAAAATTGTGCGTCACCAGCGGGCAGAAGTTCGGCAGCGGGCAGCGCGTATAGATAAACGTCAGTAGTACCGTCTTGCCCTTGAACTGGCCCAGGTGAATCGCCCGCCCGTCCTGGTTGCGCAGCGCGAAGTCCGGCACTTTGTCGCCCGGCGCCGGTACGTGATAGATCACCGGGGGCTTGTAATCCGGCTTCGCCTGGGCGACCACCACAATGTGATCCAGCACCACGGTCTCTTCCGAGCTTTTTGTGACGAGGACGTCGGCGGTAATCACGTCGCCCGGATGCAGCTCGCCGATGATGCTCGGATCTTTGAGCTGGTAGGGCATCGTCATCGCATCCATGAAGCCCGGAATCGCCTCATGGTCCAGCACCACAATGCCGTGCGGCGCGTCGGTTGACACCACCTTGCCACGCAGATGGTACACGTTCACGTTGGCGCCTGATTGAGAATTGGAATTCTGGCCGGAGTGGCACCCGGCCAGCACAAACATTGCGAGGAGAGCGGAAGAAAGGAGTCTGCGAATCACATTCAAAGTGTACAACTGAGAGGCCGGTCAACTTCCGGCGATTCCCTGCCCGGGAGCTGTCCGCGACAGCAGACCTACCTGCAATCACGAGACCATAAGAATGCTCCGATAAAATGAATTTGCCGGGAGCGCAAGAAAACATGCCTGAGAAAAAGGAA
>CAVXVM010000077.1:0-18667 GCA_963765025.1 uncultured Acidobacteriaceae bacterium
ATTACTTACGGTCAGTTGCCTGGTGGTGATAAGGACAGAAACGCCATTGATACTGCGCTTGGCTTCCTGCCATCGCCGAAGGGACCAACATTTATTGGCAAAGCAGTCTTTGGATCGGCTGGCACCAGGGAAAAAGAAGAGCAGGAAACAAATGCCGTCTTTGGCGAGGATGACCATCTGGATGATCTTTTCCCTATGGCAAGTTCGATGCAGGAAAAACTGGTACCAATTCGGCAGAGACTGCTAAAGGAATAATTTGAATGAAAAACATTGTCTGCTTTAGCGGAGGTAAAGATTCGACGGCTCTGATTCTTTGGGCAAAGGAAAATCTGTCGGAATTTACGGCTGTGTTTTGTGATACGGGTTGGGAACATCCACTTACCTATGCCTACGTTGAAGAGATCAATCAGACGGTTTTGGATGGCGCTCTTGTCACACTTAAGAGCGAGAAGTATTCCGATGGCTTTGTACAATTAGTCGTTGACCGAAAAATGGTTCCCGGTGTGCATTCGCGTTTTTGCACTCAGGAATTGAAAGTTTTTCCGCTGCATCGTTATTTTAGGGAATTATATACTTGACTCCCTCGTAGGCTGAATGAAGCCATATTACGAACACGCGGGCATCACGATTTACCACGGCGATCGCAGAGAGATTCTGCCGGGGCTGCCGAAGTGCGATCTGCTGCTGACGGACCCCCCGTATCCATCACAGCGCGCCGCTCGTGGCCTGGAGCGTGCATCGGCCTCTATCTCCTATTCTCGATCAAAGTTGTTCAACAATGGGAGAAGGTGGCACTGTTGCGCCTGGGCAAGTATGCGGGCCTGCGCGGGCCGGGGTGGTTTCACATGGTGCCGGTGTTTGAGACCATTAGCGCCTACATTGACCAACGCGTGCGGGTGCACAGCGTTACCGCGGAATCGACACTGACACGCGACACTGTTCCCGTGAGTGTGGACGCGATCGTATTCTGGCTGGTCTGGAATGCGGAGAAGTCGATTCTGGAGGTTGAGAACTTTGTTGAAGCGATCAACATGAGCGCGCAGACGGCGCTACGCGAGTCGATCGGCCGTCACGAGCTGGCACAGATGATCACGGAGCGCGAGATGATGGGCCGCGAGTTGCAGCGCATTCTCGACGAGAAGACAAATCCATGGGGCATCACCGTGCAATCCGTTGAGATTCGCGACGTGCGAATCCCGGAGACGCTTGAGAACGCGATGTCGCAAGAGGCGCAGGCCGAACGCGAACGCAGGGCGCGCGTGATTCTGGGCCAGGCCGAGGTGCAGGTCTCCGACCAATTCGCCCAGGCCTCGCGCGTCTACACCGAAAACCCCGGCGCACTACATTTGCGCGCCATGAACATGCTTTATGAGGCAATCAAGGAAAAAGGCGCGATGGTCATTGTGCCTTCGTCGGCGGTTGAAACCATGGGCCTGGGCGGAACGCTGGCTACGGCGTCGATCGCCAGGCAGCAGTAAGTGCACAAGAATCATCCGGGAGGTTGAGCCAATGAAACAATGCGTCGTTGGTTTTGTTTTGGCCGCAGCGACTGCGGCGGGCGGAGCGATTGCCCAGGCCCAATACAATGCAGAGTGGCTTGGTGTTTGGCACGGTGAATTGGACGGACAACCAAGCGTAGTTCTCACGCTTGCCGACGACACAGGCGCGCTCAGTGGCACGGTTGTGTTGAACATCATCGAAAAGGAAGATGGAGCAGCCCACGTCGTTGCAACGGAGCCGCACACGCTGATGAAACCGCACGTGGAAGGCGAGGTCCTTACGTTCCAATTCAAAAAGCCAGGTGGCGATCTCCTTGATTTCGCAGTAAAACGGACCGCCGACGGCGAAGCGACAATCCATTGCGAGAATTGCGGCGCCGATGCTCCGACCGTCGGTCTCGCGCGGGCGAAGTGAGCGAACCGGCAACAGGCTACGGCTCGTCGCTGTAGATTCCAATCTCCAGCTTTCCGCCTTCGGCCAGCTTTGCGCGATACATGCCGGGGGTGTTGAAGCTCCACGCCATCTGGCCGTCGGGGGCGACTGCAATCACGCCGCCGTCTCCGTGCAGGCCGGTCACTTCCTTGTGAATCACCTGGTCAATGGCGGCTTGCAATGCGAGCCCCTTGTACTCGACGAGAGCGCAAACGGTGCGCGCCACTGTAAGCCGGATAAAGTACTCGCCGGTTCCCGTTGCCGATACCGCGCAAGATTTGTTCGAAGCGTAGGTGCCCGCGCCGATCAGTGGTGAGTCGCCGACGCGTCCCCAGCGCTTGGCGTTGGTTCCACCCGTGGAGGTTCCCGCGGCCAGGTTGCCTGCCCGATCGAGAGCGACAACGCCCACGGTTCCATAGTTGTGCGCATCGGGCGATTCGATTTCGGCTGCGGGTACAGCAGGTGGAGGAGGCGCGCCAGCGGGCCGTGGCGGAATGGGCAAGCCTTCCTTCTTCAACTCTCGAACCAGGTCTTGCCAACGCCGTTCGGTAAAGAAGAAGCTTGGGTCGGCCTGCTTAAGCCCCGCATAGACTGAAAATGCATCAGCCCCTTCGCCGACGAGAAACACGTGCGGAGACTTTTCCATGACTGCGCGCGCCAGGGAGATGGGATGGCGCGTGCGTGTGACGTCGCCAACTGCTCCGGCTTTCAGGTTGGAGCCGTCCATGATCGCCGCGTCCATCTCATTCCTGCCGTCGGCCGCGAAATCAGAACCGCGCCCTGCGTTGAAGAGCGGATCGTCCTCGAGAATCCGAATGGCGGCTTCAACGGCATCGAGCGAGGAGCCGCCCCGGTTCAGCACCTGTGCGCCTGCCTCCGTGGCCTGGGCCAGTGACGCGCGATAGGCTGCTTCTGTGGCCGGCTTCATGCTTGCCCGTTCAATGGTGCCGGCGCCGCCGTGAAGCACAATGGCCCAATGGTGAGCCGCGAGCTGCTGCGCCCAAGCTGATGCCATTATTGCGCCTCCAACAAAGACTCTCCAAACCCAACGCATTGTCCCGGCCCTCCGGCGCACCTTAGCGCCTTACTCCGCACGAATCCTTCCCGCGCGGCGCACGCGATTGCTCACCCCATGCTAACGCTTTGGCAAGGGATGACGGAGTCCGGCCATCACGCCATGTAATAGTATGATGTTGCTGCGGAGGCTGGGGGGCTCGGTTGAAACTCAATATCGCTACTCTGGCCGTGGTCGCAATCGGCTTGATCGTTTTTGCCGCGCGCGCCACCCAACTTCAATTTACGCCGGCGCATGTGGCTGGAGTCGCTATCCTGGTTCCTTCGTTCATTCTCTTCGCGATGGCCCGCCTTCGACTCGGCAGCGCGTTCAGTGTTGAGGCCAAGGCGAGCACGCTCGTTACAACGGGCATCTATTCCCGCATCCGCAACCCAATCTATGTTTTCGGCTCGCTCATGATCGTGGGAGTCATCGTGTGGGCCTCCAGGCCGATATTTCTTCTGGTTTTTCTGGTCATCATTCCTCTGCAGGTGTATCGAGCTCGCAACGAAGCCCGCGTTCTGCAAGAGAAATTCGGCGATGCTTACATCGAGTACAAACAGAAGACCTGGTTTTGATTCTTTCTTGCGGCATCTTTATCTGTCTGCTTTTGGTTTTCATTTAACATCGCAATCATGACCCTACGCGCGTGGATTCTCTGTTCGCTATCGTTCATGTTGTGTGCGGCCACGGGCCTCGGCGCGGCGAAACCCATCCCTGTCAAGGTTGTCGTGATCGCGATGTTCGAGCAGGGCGCCGATACTGGCGACGCTCCCGGCGAGTTGCAGTATTGGGTGGAACGCGATCACCTGGACAAGATTTATCCGTTGCCCGCCGGCTACCATGCGGTGCGCATGAACGACCAGGGCGAGATGGCCGTGCTTACCGGGCAAGGGACGGCTCATGCGGCTTCGACCATTATGGCGGTGGGTCTCGATCCGCGTTTTGACTTCAGCCATGCTTACTGGCTGGTGGCCGGCATTGCGGGAGGTTGCCCCGATCGTGTCTCGCTCGGCTCCGCATTTTGGGCACGCTGGGTTGTAGACGCGGACCTCGGCTATGAGATCGATGCGCGCGAGATTCCATCGGACTGGAGCACGGGCTACCTGCCGCTCCGCAAAGCCAAGCCCTTTGAAGAGCCGGTCGATTCTCAGCCGGGCCAGGCGTACGCGCTCAATCCGGAGCTTGCGCAGTGGGCCTTCAAGCTCACGCGCGCCACTCCCCTTGAGGACAACGATCACCTGAAAGAGATTCGCAGCGAGTTCGATGGAGCCACAGCGCAGCTGCCCCCGTTTGTCGGCATGGGCGACGAGATCTCTTCGTCCACGTACTGGCACGGCAAGCTTATGGATGCGTGGGCCGCGGAGTGGATGCGCTACTTTACGAGCGGCAAGGGTGTGTTTTCGACGACGGCGATGGAAGACACAGGCACGCTGCAGTCGCTTGTATTCCTCGCCAATGCCGGGAAAATGGATTTGAAGCGCGTGATGGTGCTGCGCGCGGTAAGCAACTATGACCGGCAGCCTCGAGGGCTCACAGCGCCGGAAAGCCTCGCACGGCAGCGCATAGGGAAATATGCCGCCTATCTGCCTTCGCTTGAAGCCGCTTACCGGGTGGGTCATGCGGTGGTAAGCGAACTACTGGCTCACTGGACGCAGTATGAGGCGGCAATTCCGTCGGCGGCTGAGCCGATGAACGAGACGCCGTGAGCTAGATTGCCCATCCCGCTCATCGCGATGAAGCTGCGATGAACGGGGCACAGGGTCGGTTCCTGGTCAGCCTCTTGGCGGAGATGGGGTCGGCATTAGAGAATGCATTGGTTCCTTGAATTCAATTCCGGATTGCTTGCCGTGCTCCCTCACGAGCCGGTTCTGCAATCCAGAGGCAAGACGAATGCATTCTGTGTGGCTGGGCGAGTTTATGGGCACGCTGGTCCTGGTGCTTCTGGGCACGGGCGTTGGCGCGGGCGTTACGTTACGCAAGTCGTATGCGGCAGACGCGGGCTGGATGGTGATTACAACAGGTTGGGCGCTGGGCGTACTTTGCGGCGTCCTGGTGGCGCAGGCATTCGGAAGTGCGGGAGCGCATCTGAACCCGGCCATTACGCTGGCCTCGGCGGTGATCAGCGGGGACTACTCCCATGTTCTTTTCTACTGGTCAGCGCAGTTGCTGGGCGCAATGAGCGGCGCAACGTTGATGACTCTGCATTACGGACCGCATTGGAAGCTCACGCCCGATCCTGCGGCCAAGCTCGGCATCTTCTGCACCAACGCGGCCGTGCGCAGCCCAATTTTCAATGTCTTCAGCGAAGTCTCTGGGTACCATGGTGCTGGTAGTTGTGGCCGGCGCCATTTTTTCGCACGGCGTTTCCATGACCGGGCCATCTGCAGGTCTGGGACCGTGGCTGGTCGGCAGTTTGGTGTGGGGCATCGGCCTCTCACTGGGTGGAACCACCGGCTACGCCATCAACCCCGCGCGTGATCTGGGCCCGCGCCTCGTGCATGCGCTGCTGCCCATTCCCGGCAAGGGCTCATCGAATTGGAATTACGCTTGGGTTCCCATCGTTGGCGATTTGACCGGTGGCGCTCTGGCGGGTCTTCTGTTGCACTTTGCGCATCTGTAGTCTTCGGAACGGGAAGGTCGCAGAGGAATTGGTTCTTTTCCACTCATCCGCGATGAAGGTCCACCCGACGGAGCAAGACCTGCCCTTTCTTCCCCGGTCCCTCCGCCGCGGCGGACGAGGGACCGGGGGCACCCGATCTTCTATCTGGAAACTGAGGAAGGGCTCCTCCTTGCTGTTCGTACATGGCGCCTGAGTTGTATTCTTTCTGTTAACTGCACCTTCCCCGCAGCTCCGGAAAAGAGACATCATGGCTGAGACCATTCTGCAACTCGACCCGCGCGACAACGTTCTTGTTGCGTTGACCACGCTCGACCTGGGCACCTATGTGCGCTTCGGCTCCGCTGCGTCGCCACAAAAGTGCCAGGTAATGCAGACCATTCCCGCCAAGCACAAGATGGCCACGGAGGCGCTCAAGCCAGGCGAGCTGATCACCATGTACGGGATGGTTGTGGGCGAAGTGGTCGAAGCCATCCCAGCCGGCGGCCTCATCTCCACCAGCAACATTCGTCATCGCGCGGCCGATTACACGGCGGCGCGACAGCCGGTCACCCATCCCTTGCCGGATCCGACTCCATGGGTTGGGCGTACATTTATGGGCTACCATCGCGCCGATGGCCAGGTGGGCACGCGCAACTACTGGATCGTGCTGCCGCTGGTGTTCTGCGAGAACCGCAACGTGGAGCAGATGCGCGAGGCTCTTGAAGATGAACTGGGCTACGGCACCGTCAACAGCACCTATCGGCACCACGTGCGCGAACTGATCAACAAACAGGCGAACGGTCACAACATTGCAGAGGAGAGGGCCGCCGCTCGCCGCGAGCGCCTGTTCCCCAATCTTGATGGTGTGCGCTTTCTTCCTCATCAGGGCGGCTGCGGCGGAACGCGCCAGGACTCGCAGGCGCTGTGCGGACTGCTGGCCGGCTACATCCATCATCCCAACGTCGCCGGGGCCACCGTGTTAAGCCTGGGCTGCCAGCATGCGCAGTCCAGCATCCTCATGGAAGAGCTGCGCGCGCGCGACCCCAAACTTCGCAAGACGGTGATCATCGTCGATCAGCAGAGTGCTGGAACCGAATCGAACCTGATGAACATCGCGCTCGACAAGACCTTTGCCGCACTCGCTGAGGCCAACCGCGCCGAGCGCGCGCCTGCGCCTCTTTCCGCGCTCACCATCGGCCTGCAGTGCGGCGGGTCCGACGGATTCAGCGGCATCTCGGCCAACCCCGCCATCGGCTACGTCTCCGATCTCGTCGTAGGCGCCGGGGGAACGACGATGTTGTCGGAATTTCCTGAACTGCACGGCGTGGAGCAGGAACTGATCAACCGCTGCACAAGCGATGAGCTGGCGCAACGCTTTCGCGACCTGATGCAGACGTATGCGGCGAGCGCTCGTGCGGTGGGTTCCGACTTCGCGTTCAATCCCTCGCCTGGCAACATCCGCGACGGCCTCATCACTGACGCCATCAAGTCCGCCGGAGCGGCGCGCAAGGGCGGCTCATCGCCCATCAACGGAGTCCTCGATTATCCCGAGTACGTATCGGCCCGCGGGTTCAACCTGCAATGCACCCCGGGCAACGACGTGGAAAGCGTAACGGCGCAGGTGGGCGCGGGATCGAACCTCGTGCTCTTCACCACAGGCCTCGGTACGCCCACCGGCAATCCCATCGCCCCGGTCATCAAGATCTCGACCAACTCCACCACAGGCGAGCGCATGCACGACATCATCGACTACGATGCCGGCCCCATTGTCAGCGGTAAGCGGACGATCAAGGACAGCGCGGAAGACCTGCTTGAGATTTCCATCGCTGTGGCCAGCGGCGAGCGGCAAACAAAGGCCGAGCTGAACAACCAGCGCGACTTTATTCCCTGGAAGCGCGGCGTCTCACTGTAAAGAGTTTCGGATTTCTACTCCAGGCAAGATGCAACGACGGAGAGAGCCGCGATGGCAGCCGTCTCCGCGCGGAGGATGCGCGGGCCGAGCGTGACCGCGCGCCAACCGTTGGCATCGAAGAGCGCTTCTTCGGCCGGAGCCCATCCACCTTCGGGACCGATCGCGATTTCGAGCGACGGCGATTCGTTTCCGGCCGTCTCAATCGCTTCCGCCATCAGTTGTCGCAGGGTAGTCGTGCGTTCCTGCTCCGCGAGAACGATACGTACGGATTGGGAAGTGGCCCGAATGCGCGAGGCGAGAGGGGCGGGCGGATGGACGAGCGGCACATCGGATCGGCGTGACTGCTGAGCTGCCTCATGCGCGATGCGGCGCCAACGCTCGGCCCGCTTTTCGGCGGCCTGGGCCAGGTGCTTCTCAGTCCGCTGCGCAATCACGGGCGCCAAAGCGGCGACGCCAAGTTCAGTCGCCTTCTCGATGGCCCACTCCATGTGATCAAACTTGTAAATAGCCATGACCAAGGTTATGGGCAGCGCGGGATCGGCCTGCAATTCTGCAACGAGGTTGAAGCGAACCTCATCCGGGGAGACCGCCGCAACCTCGGCGTGAAAGACGTGGCCGCCTGCCACGACGTCCGCTTCCATGCCGGGTTGCGCGCGCAGAACAACCGCCATGTGCGCGGCCTGCGCGCCTGTAATCGAGGCTGTGGCCTCATCCCATCGTTCGGCGATCCAGCGTCTGCGCGTCATGGTGTTTGTGTCGCGGCTCCTTTGTTTACCAGTCTAATCCTTGCGCAGAAACACCGAGGGGGATGCTTTATGCATCCCCCTCGAGTGTTGCCTTTTGGTTGGTAAAGCCGCTTACTTCTTCTTCGCGGCCTTCTTTACGGCCTTCTTTGCTGCCTTCTTCGCGGGTGCCTTCTTGGCTGCTTTCTTAGTTGCCATTTGCCTATTCTCCCTTTTCGATGGGTTGCATCGATGCTGCAATATAAATTGCAGTTGATGAATGTATAGATTTATGTTGCGACAGTGTCAAGAAAAAAACGCACGAGGAGTGGAAAAATCGTCAACAATTTTTTGCGCATCATCGAGGGCCGAAATTGAAAATCGAAATTCTTCGATGGTGAAATGCATCTTCGCGATGAATGCTTGAGTGATTTTTCGGAGACGACAACGTTGAAGACATATCATCGTTTCCTTTGTTCAACACTCGATCTGATTCAACGCTAGACCGGCGAGACTTGTTTCCTTGTAGCGTGATTGCATGTCGAGACCCGTTAAATACATGGTGCGGATCACTTGATCGAGTGAAACCTTGTGCTCTGCCGACTCGTTCATCGCGATGCGCGAAGCCTGCACTGCCTTGGCCGCGCCCATTGCGTTGCGTTCGATGCAGGGAATCTGCACGAGGCCGCCAATGGGGTCGCAGGTCATGCCGAGGTTGTGCTCCATGGCAATCTCCGCGGCATGTTCCACCTGTCCGTTGCTGCCGCCGAGCGCCGCCGTCAATCCCGCCGCTGCCATGGAACAGGCAACGCCCACCTCGCCCTGGCATCCTACCTCTGCACCGCTGATGGATGCGTTCTCCTTGTAAAGGATCCCGATTGCGGCCGATGTGAGAAAGAAGCGAACGATCCCTTCGTGATCCGCTTCGGGGATGAAGCGGTGATAGTAATGCGCCACGGCGGGAACGACGCCGGCGGCTCCATTGGTGGGCGCGGTAACCACGCGCCCGCCGGCGGCGTTCTCTTCATTCACGGCCATTGCGTAGACGGTAACCCAGTCGAGCGGCGCCAGCGGGTCGCTGCGCTTGCCATCGGCATCCTTCTCTTCGAGACGCGCAGCCAGGCGATGAGCGCGACGGCGTACATTGAGGCCACCGGGCAAAATCCCTTCAGCCGCAATGCCGCGCTTCACGCAATTCTGCATGGCCGCCCAGATGCGATCGATGCCGTCGCGCACCACGGCAACGGGAGGCTGCTCCGAACTCGGCGCGGTCAGGGCACACTCGTTCTCAAGCATCAGCTGGCTGATGGAGAGCTCATTGGCTTCCGCGGTGGCAAGCAGATCTGCCGCGCTGTGAAATGGAAAGGGGACTGCGCGGGCACTCATGTCGGCAGAGGCGGGGACTCCGGCGGACTGTGCTGCATCCTCGGTAACGAATCCGCCTCCAATGGAAAAGAATGTCCGCTGCACCATGAGAGCTCCGGTCGCGTCGAACGCGGTGATCCTCAGTCCATTTGGATGGTGCATGTGCGCACCCGGGGGTAACATTGTATCCCGGTGGAACAGCAGGTCGTTGATCTCGTCGAAGCCAATGGGGCGAGTGCCGGCAAGATCAAGACGGCGCACGACGCGGATGTTCTTCACGGTGGAGTCAATAGCTGCGGGATCGATGGTGGCTGGCTCGTGGCCGGACAGTCCGAGCAGCACGGCGCGATCTGTTCCGTGGCCCAGGCCGGTGAGCGCCAGGGATCCGTACAGATCGACTTGAACACGGGATACGCGGTCCAGAACTCCCGCCAGAGCAAGCCCGCGCGCAAAACGGCCTGCGGCCTTCATGGGACCCATGGTGTGTGAACTAGATGGACCAACGCCGATTTTGTACAGATCGAAAAGACTTGTGGGCACGGGATGATTGTAGCGTGAGTCACAGATTCCGACACCCATCCGTCTGGTACACTCGCTGCACCTTTAGACTATGTTATTTAAAGTTCTCAGCGCCGCGGTTTATGGGATCGACGCAAACCTCATTGATGTAGAGGTGGACTATTCCGGTGCCGTGACGGAAAAAGACATCTTTCATACGGTCGGCTTGCCCGATGCCGCCGTGCGCGAGAGCCGCGACCGCGTCCGCGCTGCCATTAAAAACTCCGGCTACACTATTCCGCCCACGTTCATCACCATCAACCTTGCGCCCGCCGACATCAAAAAGGAAGGTTCCGGCTTCGACCTTCCCATCGCTGTCGGCATTCTTGGCGCGTACGGCGCTCTGCGCGTCACTGACCTCAGCCAGTTCCTCCTGGTGGGCGAGCTTGGACTGGACGGCAGCCTGCGGCCCATCCCCGGCATGTTGCCTGTGGCTATTCTCGCTCGCGAAAAAAATATTCCAAATCTGATTCTCCCCCTCGCCAACGCAGCCGAAGCCGCCGTGGTGGAGGGCGTGAACGTTTATCCGGTCTCCTCGCTGATGGACGTTCTGGATTTGCTGAACGGCTCGGTGGTCGGCGTCATCCAGCGCGAGCCATACAGGGTGAATACACAAGAGCTGCTGGGCGAGTTGCAACACTTCAGCGTCGATTTTAGCGATGTGCGCGGCCAGCAGACGGCCAAGCGCGCGCTTGAAGTTGCCGCGGCCGGCAGCCACAACATTCTCATGATCGGGCCGCCCGGCTCCGGCAAAACGATGCTGGCCAAGCGCCTGCCCTCCATCCTTGCACCGCTCACTTTTGAGGAGGCACTGGAGACCACCAAGATTCATTCCGTCGCCGGTGTGCTGGATGCGTCGGCCGGCCTGGTGACGCAACGGCCGTTTCGTTCACCGCATCACACCATCTCCGACGCGGGCCTCATCGGCGGAGGCATCGTGCCGCGCCCCGGCGAAGTGTCGCTGGCCCACAACGGTCTCCTGTTTCTCGATGAGTTGCCCGAGTTTCCACGCAACGTGCTTGAAGTGATGCGCCAGCCGCTCGAGGATCACACCGTGACCATCGCGCGCGCCTCCATGTCACTCAGCTTCCCGGCACGCTTTATGCTGGCCGCGGCCATGAATCCCTGCCCCTGCGGCTATTTCAACGACAAGTCGCGCGAGTGCATGTGTACGCCGCCGATGATTCAGCGGTACGTGGCCAAAATCTCAGGACCGCTGCTGGACCGCATCGACATTCATATTGAAGTGCCGGCGGTGCAGTACAAGGAGTTACGCGGCGGTGCAGCAGCCGAAGGCTCAGCGCAGATTCGCGGCCGCGTGATGGCCGCCCGGGAACACCAGCGCCAGCGATTTAAAAAGGCCGGCGAAAAGATCTACGCCAATGCGCAGATGACCACGCGCCAGATTCGCACCCACTGTGAACTGGCTGCCGACTCCGAGCGCCTGCTTGAGCGGGCCATGCAGCAGCAGGGTCTCACCGCCCGGGCGCACGACCGCATTCTCAAGGTTGCCCGCACCATCGCCGACCTGGAGGGCGCGGAGCACCTCGCCGTGTCGCATATCGCCGAAGCCATCCAATACCGTACTCTCGACCGCAGCTACTGGGCGTAATATGATTTGCCGTCAGCCCTCTCGGGGGAAAGTTGCGCGTGAAATTCCGCGCCGCTCTTCGCCGCAGACAGGGCGACCCATTGGAAGACATGCCGTGGCTGTCCCGGCGACACGCCCGCAAAGGAGAAGCAATGAAACTCTCGGCAATCAGATTCGCGGCGGTGGGAATTGTGCTGGTCTTTGCCTTTGGTCAGTCTCCGGCGCAAAGCAATCCGGACTCTCTCAAGAGCGGATTCGAAAATCCGCCACAAAGCGCGCATCCTCGCGTTTGGTGGCATTGGATGAACGGCAATATCACCAAGGAGGGCATCAAGCTCGACCTCGAATGGATGCACAGGGTGGGCATCGCCGGCTTTCAGAACTTTGACGCAGCGCTGGATACGCCGCAGGTCGTCGAGCATCGCCTCTCCTACATGACGCCGGAATGGAAAGACGCCTTCAAGTATGCAGTCACACTTGGCGATCAGTTGGGCCTTGAGGAGGCCATTGCCGGCTCGCCGGGGTGGAGCGAGTCCGGCGGTCCGTGGGTGCCCCCTGCCGAGGGCATGAAGAAATATGTCTGGAGTGCGACTGCCGTTGAAGGCGGCAAGCCGTTCACGGGGGTGCTCGCTCATCCGCCGACAAGCACCGGCGCATTTCAGGGGATCAGCCGCCCGAGCCGGCCGCCTGGACCCGGCATCCCCGTCCCCACAGGCGAGTTTTACGCGGACTCAGCCGTCGTTGCCTATCGCCGGCCAGCAAGTGATGTGCCTCTGGACATGGAGCATGTCAAGATGACGTCGAGTAGTGGCTCGCCGGACTTTGCCTTGCTCAGTGACGGCGACCTGCAGAAGACTACGAAGCTACCGATTCCGGCAGTTGGTGAATCCTCGTGGATTCAATTTGAGTTTGCCGAGCCCACGACGATTCGGTCCATCACCTACGTCGTGATCACGCCGGACAGGATGACGACTGTACTGTTTGGTCTCGGCGCTCCCGAGAAAATGTTGTTGGCCAGCGATGATGGCAAGAATTTCAGTCCCGCAGCGGAATTGCCTTCGAGCCGCGCTCCGGAAAATACGGTTTCGTTTCCGGCAGTCACTGCGAAGTATTTCCGCGTGACATTCAAGCGGATTGCACCGGCTTCGCCGCTGGCTGACGCCTCCCTGCGCGGAGATCGAACGCCGCCCACCGACTACGAGATCGCTGAACTGGCGCTCCATGCAGGAGCACGGGTCAATCGATTCGAGGAGAAAGCAGCATTCGTCACGGATCCGAACCTCTACATCCTGTCCACTCCCTCGGTGAGCCCGGCCGATGCGATTGCGAAGAACGACGTCATCGATCTGACCGCGAAAATGCATCCGGATGGGACACTCGACTGGACTCCGCCGCCCGGCAACTGGGTGGTGCTTCGCTTCGGCTACTCACTGCTGGGAATCACCAATCATCCGGCCACGGCCGAGGCCACCGGGCTTGAAGTGGACAAGATGGACCGCAGGTATGTGAAGAAGTACATGGACACCTACCTGGACAGCTACAAGAAAACCGTGGGGCCCGACCTGATCGGCAAGCGTGGGTTGCATTACGTGGTGAACGACAGCTGGGAGGCCGGGGCGCAAAACTGGACCGACAACATGATTGCCCAGTTCAAGAAACTGCGCGGCTACGATCCGGTGCCGTGGATGCCAGTGCTGGCGGGCCAGATTGTCGAGAACTCCGCGGACAGCGACAGATTTCTGTGGGACTTCCGCAAGACGATCGCCGACCTTACTGCAACGGAGCACTATGGGCAGCTTGAGACCACTCTGCATGAGTGGGGCATCGGGCATTACGGAGAATCGCACGAGGAGGGACGCGCGCTCATCGCGGACGGAATGGAAGTAAAGAAGATGAACGAGATTCCCATGAGCGCCATGTGGGTGCAACTGCCCGGAGTGAACAAGGAGATGTATCGCTACGATGCGGACGATCGCGAATCAGCTTCGGTGGCTCACATCTACGGCCAGAACCTTGCCGCGGCCGAATCCATGACGAGTTGTACTGCCTCCGCCGCCTGGGCATGGTCGCCGGCGACGCTGCGTCCTACCGCCGACATGGAGTTCATCAACGGCATCAATCGAATTGTGGTTCACGAGTCAGCTCACCAGCCGCTCGTCGACAAGATGAAGGCGCCGGGCATGACGCTCGGCCCCTGCGGGCAATGGTTCAATCGCAACGAGACCTGGGCCGAACAGGCAGGGCCCTGGGTCGATTACCTGTCGCGCACTAGCTTCATGCTTCAGCAAGGACACTACGGCGCCGACCTGATCTACTTCTACGGCGAGGACTCGAACCTCACGTCGATCTTTGTGGACAAGCTGCCCAACGTGCCTGCGGCTTATGGATTTGACTACCTGAACGCCGACGCCCTGATTCACGAGTTGAGCGCAGCGAACGGCCGCATCACGACGCCGGGAGGCACAAGCTACCGGCTTCTCGGACTTGACCCCTTCAGCAGGCACATGTCGTTGCCCGTGCTCCGCGCCATCCACAAGCTGGTGGAGAACGGCGCGGCCGTAGCCGGCCCAAAACCCATCGACGATCCAAGTCTCGCCGACGACCAGCAGGAATTCTCCAGGTTGAGCGATGAGCTCTTCGGCGACGGCTCCGGCGTGCACCACGTCGGCAAAGGCGTGGTCTATGCCGGCCAGGATCTTGGCGAGGTCTTCAAGGCCATGCATGTGGAGCCCGACTTTGAATACACGCGTGCAGAGGCGGATACGCGCCTGCTGTTTGCCCATCGCAAACTGGCTGATGGCGACGTCTACTTTGTGGACAATCGCAACGACCGTACCGAGAGTGTCGACGCAACGTTCCGCGTCTCCGGCAAGGCGCCGGAGCTCTGGCATGCAGATACCGGCAAGACCGAACCGGCGTCGTTCAAGATTGCGGATGGGCGCACAACCGTTCCTCTCAAGTTGGAACCCTATGGCAGTGTGTTTGTGGTCTTCCGCAAGCCTGTCGCATCAACTTCGCGCGCCGTACCCACAGCCACTGAGACAGTGCTCGCGAATGTCGAGGGCCCCTGGGGCGTGATCTTCCAACCCGATCGCGGAGCGCCGCCTTCAGTTTCCATGGACACGCTTTCTTCATGGAGTGATAGTTCTGACCCGGGGATCAAATATTTTTCCGGCACAGGAACGTATACAAAGACTATCGATCTGGAGCCCTCAGCACTGAAAGGCGGTGCGCATCTCTGGATTGACCTGGGTGAGGTAAGAAACCTGGCCGAAGTCACCGTCAATGGCAAGCCTCTCGGCGTCATCTGGCACGCGCCTTACCGGGTAGACGCAACCACCGCCCTCAAGCCCGGCAAGAACGAGGTCACCATCAAGGTGACGAATGCGTGGGTCAATCGCCTCATCGGAGACGAGCAGCCGAATGCCGTGCGCATGACCTTCGCCGACACGAAACCCTACAACGCAAATTCCCCACTGCAGCCTTCGGGCCTGCTTGGGCCGGTTCGCGTGGTGTCCGTGGCCGTCGCCGCAAAGTAGATCGCAATCCTTTAGAGCCGGGCGGGTAAGCTCACCGCCCGGCTCTGCATTTTTGATAATCGAGCTCTCCTCCCGCCGAGTTGCCTCCAAGCCCTTCTGCTCCCAAAGTCCAATGCCTCCCTCAAAGGTGCCATTGACCGCCTTATTCGAACGATGGTTACCTTGGTTCTTAAGGGAACTCTAATCTTCAACCGATAACCGTTAAGACTGCTTAAGAAACACTGCAGAATTTGTTGCTGAGGCCATTTCAATGACAGTACTGAATGAGACAGTTCTAACTTCAAGTTTAGATGCGATGCTTGTGGCAGTGCCCGCTTTCATCGTCCTGCTGGCGGGGGTGTTCCGTGTTGACGAGATGATTGCCGCCCCCCGGCACCCGGCGCGAGGTCGGCGACCGTCTTCCGGGATCGACGAAGACGGCCGTCCCATGCTGTTTGACCCGGACGGTCGCCCATCCGACCTGTTTGCCGCCCGAAAGTAACCAGGTTGGTTCGCTTTTTGTGCGAATCGGTACGCAAATCCCTGCAAGGCCGTCCCGTTCCCCAAAACCAGGCGACAACTCTCGTTGAGACTTGGAGCCATTCGATTGAAAACAAAGGTTTTTACGCACACTTCAGTACGGGCTTTCGGGACTGTCAAAACTGTTCAAAAAGCGCCGAAAAAACTGTTGACCTGTGCGTCTGCCGGGTATACATTCATGAGAGCCATCCATATAGGGCAGATTGCTTATTGCGATTTGGTGTGCCCGTGAGCCATTTCCCGCATCAAACTAATGAGTCCAGGCTCTTCTGTTGATGCCTGCGGTGCGTTGTGAGAGCTTTCGGAAATGGGCATGACGGGCGCCGAAATTCCCAAAATTGCAGTCTGATCCACCCATGCGGGTTTAGGCCTGTTTTACACGCCCGAAAGTGCGTCAAGATTGTTGAACTGGATGTCAGGTTCGTGCGTCTAAAACATGAACGTGAAAACTTGGGGCAGTCCTTGATTGATCGGCTCCCCGTGCTGCACCGGCAGCGTTCTAAATCACCAGCCGGGCAGTTTACTGACGAAGGAGAATATTGCAATGCGTTCTGATCTAGTTTTTGGGGCACTCTCTCATGTGTCCAATCGCTACCAGCTCTGTCAACTGGCAAGCAAGGCAACACGTAAGCTGCACAAGCCGAACACACGGCTGCAAGACACGACCAATGAAGTACTGTGCCGCTTTCAAACCACCAACCCTGGAACGCTCGGGCCCGTGTCGGCTCCGGCAGCCCAGCCGGTTGAAAGGCGCCGCGCAGCTTAAACGGCGTCTTTCAATCCACTATCGTTGAGTAAGAAAACGAAGCAAGAAACAGCATTCCGCATTCGGATGGTTTTGTTTCCCCGGCGTTTCGATACTCCTCATGCGTTAGGATGATGCTTGAAGGCCGGCACACGCCGGCTGCATCCCAGCATTTCCGCAAGGTTTCCGTCTGGAGCACTTCCCCCTCCCGCATCCCTCTCACAAACATCCCGCCTCGCAGGTGAACATGACCATCGCTGAACTGAAAGAAAAGAACATAACCGAACTGAGCCGTATTGCGCGTACCCTGGAAATCCCGGGTACCAGCGGCCTCCGCAAGCAGGATCTCATCTTCAAGATCCTCCAGGCGCAAAGCGAAAAAGAAGGCCACATCTTTGCCGAGGGAGTCCTTGAGATTCTCCCCGACGGCTACGGCTTTCTTCGCTCGCCCGATTACAACTATCTCCCCGGTCCTGACGACATCTACGTCTCGCCATCGCAGATCCGCAAATTCGATCTGAAAACCGGCGACTCGATCAGCGGCAATGTCAGGCCTCCGCACGAGGGAGAAAAGTACTTCGCGCTGGTCAAGATCGAAGCCATCAACTTCGAGTCCCCTGAGGAGACCCGCAACAAAATTCTTTTTGACAACCTTACCCCGCTCTATCCCCAGGAACGCATCAAACTGGAGACAGTGCGCGAGGCGACCAGCGGGCGCGTGATGGACCTGCTGACGCCCGTCGGCAAAGGCCAGCGCGGTCTCATCGTCGCTCCGCCCCGCACCGGCAAAACCATGCTTTTGCAGTCGCTCGCCAACTCGATCTCAACGAATCACCCGGAGATCGTCCTCATCGTTCTGCTGATCGACGAGCGGCCCGAGGAAGTCACCGACATGCAGCGCTCGGTCAAGGGCGAGGTCATCAGTTCCACTTTCGATGAGCCTGCAGCACGCCACGTACAAGTGGCAGAGATGGTCATCGAGAAGGCCAAGCGCCTGGTGGAGCACAAACGCGACGTGGTCATTCTGCTCGACTCCATTACCCGTCTTGCCCGCGCCTACAACACGATCGTGCCTCCCTCGGGCAAAGTGCTGTCGGGCGGCGTGGATTCAAACGCACTGCAGCGGCCCAAGCGGTTCTTCGGCGCCGCCAGAAATATTGAGGAAGGCGGGTCGCTCACGATCATTGCCACCGCCCTGGTTGATACCGGCTCCCGCATGGACGAAGTCATCTTCGAAGAATTCAAGGGCACGGGCAACATGGAAATTATCCTTGACCGCAAGCTCGTGGACAAGCGCGTCTTCCCGGCCATCGACATTCAGCGATCCGGCACGCGTAAGGAAGAGCTGCTCATCCCCAAGGACGATCTTTCGCGCATCTGGGTATTGCGCAAGGTGCTTAACCCGCTTTCGCCCGTTGAAGCGATGGAGTTGCTCATCAGCCGGCTTGAGAAGGTTCGCAACAACGCCGAGTTCCTCCTCAATATGAACCAGTTGTAGAGGCATTTCCAGCGGGGAGTCGCTTCTTCCGCCGGAACTCTCGCCAAAACAGTAAAGGCAAAGAGTGAGCCCCGTGCGGGCGAGGCTCCTCCGTGCTATTCCGTGCTATATTGACCGCATCGGTTTTCGCCTGTTTTCCTTGTGTGCCCTGTCCGGATTGAGTAGCGGAAGCAGATTCGCGAAGATGAGACTGCTCCTCAGCATCGCTCGGCTGTTCATGTTGAGTTGTCTCGTTGCCAGCGTTGCGGGCGCTCAGCTGTTGGTGAAGGGCGAGACTCTTCTTCATGCAACTTGGATCCTCGACCACGCGTCGTCGAAGAATTCATTGCCCTGTAATATCCAGCTTTCAAGCAGTCTGCAGCTCGATCTGCTTTTCCGCTATCTGGCGGGATTCGCGATCAATTGCCGCCTTGGAGAAAAGCTTCACTCAGGTGAGCGTCTGGTGATTCTCGTGAGAGTCACACCCGAGTTCGGGAAGCCCACAATCCTGTTGGAGTATTTCGACATACCGCAGGTTCAGCCGCATTCCCAATCTGGCTTCGACTCTCCGCTATCCAAGTTAGAGGTCCGGACGAGTGGCGGGTAGCAAGACCGACCTGAACCAGTAGATGACACAAAGCAAAAAAAAAA
>CAVXVM010000078.1:0-7850 GCA_963765025.1 uncultured Acidobacteriaceae bacterium
GATCAGCCTTCGAAACGGCCCAGTGCATTTTCCAAGGAGGTGAGCAAGATCCCGCAGTCCCTGATGAAGCGGTCGCGGGTGAAGAAGCCCGAGAAAGCTCCCTGGGCGCTTGAAGTGAACGGTGAATACTACCTGCTGGAGCGGTTCGTTCAAAAATCCAAGGCCTACGGCGTGCTTGCGGCGCAGCGACGCAGTTTTGGCAACTCGGGCAGCCAGGTATGGCTGGTTCTTGCCGGCTTGAGCGGACCCGGAACGGCGGCGACGGCCCGGTTTATCGAAGACGATGAGCTGTCTCTGCCTCGGATCGAGAGGGGAAATCACTCGAACGTTTTATGGATGGCTGTGGAAGCAGACGTGGAGTTGATTGAAACGCCCGGAGACAACCGCATCATCGGAGAGCCGCGAAAGCTCTGCGATCCGCAAATCTGGGAGCCGCCGCCGGCGCAGTAATCAAGTGAATCGCAGGGGAAATGGTTTAGACCATCAAGCTTTTCCTCAGGGGCTAAATCCCATTGATTCAATTGGCATTATGCGGCATCCGCCGCGGCGGAAGCCTGTGCCCTTTCAACGCCGGTCTACCGTAAATTCAAAAAATGCTTCAGATTTTTCATTTCATGAACACTCCTGGGTGAGGCCGTCCTTCGGTGGGCGATCGATTCCTTCCACCGGCGGCGGTGCGGGAAGGCATCCGGGGGGTCGAATCTTGGAAAAGGTGGATCAAGCAGCCCAGCCAGCCTGCGTTTGAGGCGCGGCAACCTTTTGGCCGATGCTGACATCACCCAATCAATTAAGACTCGATATTTGACAGAAATAAACTTGCCCAAACGATTTCGCATTTGCGACAATGGCTCACTGGTTCGGTAACTTCCCTGTCTTCATTGAACCTTGGCTAACCGGCATAATCGGATTCGCAGGCGACACTCTACTTTCCCCGTCACCCCCCGCGATTCAAAAAAAGACCGGTTTGGAACGATGTACTCTTCTCGTTTTCAGGATCCGGCAAATCAGGCACAAGGACGAGCCTGAGCGCATTACGCCTTGCCAAAGCTGCCACTCGGAAATGGCTTGGCGATCATACAGGCATCTTCTTAGTTCAGTTGGACTAAAGCAGATCGAAAGGGGCGTTTTCAGTGAACCCTCCTCTTCGTTCCATCGCTGTTTTTAGAGCGGGAGTCTTGTGTGTTGCACTGTGCTTTGCGGCAGGCGCCGGACGGGCGCTGGCTGCGGGCGCTCCGCCTGTGCCGGGCCAGGAAACTGCCGCGGCAAGCTCTTCGCCCCCGACGGCGATGATCGCCATCCCTGGTCCCCTTCGGCCATTTATGCGCATGGCCGGAATCAGCCAGGAGGTTACGGCTGCCGAGGTTCTGCCCCTGTTTGCCCGAAATGTGTCTTTGTGGGGCTTTGAGGGCAACAAGCCAACAGAGTACCTGTTGCTGATTTCGCGCTATGTTCAACTGGCGCGAGAGCTGCAGGCACTCGCCGGCGATGACGGAAGAATCCGGGTCGCGAATTGCGATGACGCGGGACGGCTGATCCGGATTCTCGGATACAAGTTTGAAGACGGATGCAGTATGAAGGGCGCCACGCTGATGACGGCTGATCCGGAGCGTGCGTTTCTCACCGTCGATTCCGGGTTCCCCCTGACGGTCCTTGAAGAGGATCTGCAAAAGGGGATCCCGTTCTCGTATGCATATCCTGCAACTGCTGTCCCGGTTCTTTTCTCTGAGCGGACGTGGACGGCACTCAGTCCAGGGAATAGCAAGCGAGGAAACGATCTCCTGTCAGCCCTGTTGCGGGACCGGGATGTCGACCATCTCTATTCGGCCCTGGCCAAATGCGATACCCAAACAAGGTTTGCGCTCTTCCGGTCTCCGGGATTGAAACGGCTGCTGCCTAACGCGTCGGCACTCGATTTTTACGGGAGCTGGATCTCGATTCGCTCGGGTGAAGTAGTGGTGCCGGGCGGCGAAAACTCCGCGGCGGCCTGGAAGGATCTGGTAGGCGCGAGTCCAAAGTCGCAGGGAGACTTTGTGAGTCGCCTGCTTGAGAGGGATAAAGGCTGGTTGGCGGCGTATTTTGATGCGATGGCGCGCGTGAGCGCGGCGCAGCAGGCGCATTTTGCGGAACCCGATCGTTTGAAGCGCCTCTACGACGCCTATCGTGAGGGATCGCGCAACTTGCACAACACCGCGGCCGAGGGCGTATTCCCGCGCAACGCAGGACTGCTCGTCCTGATGACTCGGACACGGTGGCAGGCAGACGGCGAACCCCAGGTTCCAGGCAGCCTGGATGCATGGAAAGAAGTTTTGAGCCACGGCCCCAACGCGGATGCAAGGCACACCGGTGCGGCCAGTTTCCGCGCCTGGAATGACCCGGAGCAAATGCTGGAAATCATGGTGTCCTCTTCCGTTTCTGAATCTGATGATGCCAACCCACTGCAAATTTACCTGGTGGTAAGTGCGATTGACGGAGGCAGACCAGCGGGAAGCAAATTGTCGGATGCGACGGTAAAGCTGCTTGGCGACAGGTTTTTTGAATTCAACAAGTGGTATCCGATTTTTGCCGAATTCCCGGCACTGGACGACTCGGCGATTACCGGTTTCATTGAGGCGGCAAGCCGCATCGACAAGATCGGCAATCCGGCGTTGCGCGCCAATGCTCTCGGGGCCTTTCAGGCCGACGTCGGGCTCTGGCAGATTTTTGCGCGGCAGAGACAGATCCACGACAAAGATCTGAATTCCTCCTGGAAAAGCGCGATTCAACCATTCCTGAATATCACCTCGCCGGTCGAGCTTTTTGATGCGTCGCGAGCTTCGCTCGAGTCGGTCCTTGTTGCATGCGGAGGGGACGCACATCTTCTTTCCGAGAACCAACTGGTTGAATTGCTGGCGGGCCCTCCTCAGAAGACTCCCGACGGACGCAGGGTGCACGAAGAATTGGCGCGCAGAATCCGAGCCGTGCTGGATGATGAGCGCCTGGTTTCCCTCGATACGCTTTTTGGGCTCTATGACGGCCTCGAGGACGTGGCTCACGGAAAAGCGTCCGGTAGCACCCTGCTTCCGCTCGCAGCGGAGTTGCGCGAGTTCGAGATGCCGCGTCCAATCTTCTCCGGCAATGAAAAAACTTCCTGGGCTCCGGTCGTGTACACCAGCCGCCATGCGGAGTTGCAGGTGCGAACCGATCTGACGCAGATTCTTCGCGCGGGAGGCTCGCCGGCTCAAATTGAGGCGGCGCGCGGGCTTCTTACTCCTTTTCTGCGCGACACGCTCGTAGGTTTTAATTACGCGTACTACGAACCGCCGGGCGCGCAGGTTCTGCACAACAATCCACTGTTCGTGCGTTCCCACGACTTTACGGCGTCGTCGGTCCAGGGCATTCAGCACGTCTGGGGCTCTCCTGAACTCATCGGCGTCGGCGTCACCGCCGGTGGCGGCGCTTATCTGTTGGGTTCGCTCGCGGATCTACCGTATGCACTGGCGTCAATGGAGGAGGACTTTATTGCTCCCGCGAAGGTGCAGGCATTGATCTGGCAACAGATCGTGCCCGAGTTCCTGGTGAATGCAGTGGTGCCGCGCTGGTGGGGAGTTGCGCCCGGAGAGATGCACGCCGCCGCGCTTTATCAGCGGGCCGGCGAAGAGCTCCTGATCCAATCTGTATCGGATGCTGCGCTGCGGGAAAAAGTGCTGGCCATTCTTGCCGATCGAATGACACCCGCCCGGCTGGAGACGACGGCCGAGGCGTTGCAGGACCCGGAAACTGCGTCGGACCTGATCCATCACCTCCTTCCCGCAGACACGTTCTTCCTGACGGAAGAATTCCGGAAGAGATATCCCGGCGACGAGCCTGCGTGGGGCAAGGCAGGCGGGGAGTTGGCGGCGGCCGCAAAACGGGATCCGGAATGGGCCAGCCCCGAGCGAATTGCCAGGGATTTTGGCGTGCCGCACCTTGAGATGGCCCAGAGCAATCAATGCACGCTGCTGAACACGGCCATCTTTCCAGCTTCAGGCGCATTTGATGGCAGACTTTTTGGAGAGTCGTGGGAGTCGAGCAATCTTTACTGGGCGCGCGTGGCCGATGAAATGGGCTATTCCCCTGCAATGCTCAATATCCTGGTTCCAAATTTGACGCGGACCATGGTGGCCAACATTTTTGCCACGGAAGTAAACGATTGGCCGGCATTGCTGCGGGCGCTCAATGAAACCGGAGAACAATTCCGCAAGGGCAAGATCACGGTGCAGGGCGCTCGCACCATGGCGGGAAAGATGGATGGTGTGCCGGTGGCTACGGCGGCCGGCATGAACCGCTAAACGGGTTTTTGCGGGCGCTCCACAGGGTTCGAGCTTGAAGTGGATGATGATGCGGCAGATGCAGAGAAGAGGCAGAGGATGAAGGGACCCCACGCGATGATTCCCAAAAGAATAACGTATGCATTTCTGAGTGCGGGCGCAGTCCTGCTCTTGCTGCAGGCTACGGTGCAACGCCCCGCGGCACAGGATGAAGAGGCATCGCGCTTCCGTATGAACGTGGTGCTGGTGGAGCTGAACGTTGCCGTTACCGACAACAAAGGCAACTACATCACCGGCCTTCGTCCTGAGGACTTTGCCATCACAGAAGACAACATCCAGGAAAAGCTCGCGAACTTTGAAGAGGGCGATGAATCCATCCGCAAGAGCAATGTGCCCGACCCGCTTGCTACGCCAGTGGACCGAGACCCCGAGCCAGTCGAAGCGAAGGCCATGGGAACCGAACCTCCGGCGCCCACGCATACACTTGCAGGCCAAACCGTGCCGGGATTCGGCGGTGCCAATGTCTTTGTGCTGTTTGACACCAGCAACTATATGTACAGGAGCTTTGTGTTCGCGCAGGATGCGATCGCCGATTTTGTGCGAACCATGCCCGATGCCAGCAAGATCGCATTCTATTCCTACAGCCGGGATCTCTCGCGCGCGGCGCTGCTTACTGAAGACCGCTTCAAGGTGGTGAATGGCGTGCGCAGCACCGTGGCTGGAGATGATGCCGCGCTGTACAACTCGCTTCTGTTGACTGTGAAGGACGCCGCGCCGTTGCAGGGACGCAAGGCGATCGTCGTCTTTTCAAATGGCCCTGACAATGCGAGCTCCGTGCCGCCGGAGGATGTGGCCGAACTGGCCCAGTCGACAGGAACGCTGATCTACATTGTGAGCACACGGCAGGCCGAGTCGGAGCCGGTTTCTTCGGCGGCGTTTGAGCGCATGAGCAGGGCAACCGGCGGCAAAGCCTATTTTGCGCGCAACTGGCGCGAGGAGAAGCAGGCATTCGCGTCGATCCGCGACGATCTGAATCATTTGTACACATTGGCCTACTATCCGCAGGCAAACCAGAATCGTGGCTGGCGCACCATCAAGGTAAAGCTGGTGGGCAAGAACCTTGAAAAATATCATCTGCGCACGCGCGATGGGTACAGCCTGCTGCAGCAGACTGAAGTCACGACGGAAGCCGACGCGTCACCCGGGCCCAATCCTGCAAGGCAGCAATAAGCCACGCTATCCCTTTGCAGAACGGCCTCAGCTGCGATCGCAACTGAGGCCGTTTGAACATGAGGAGCCCAAACGAGCGATCAGGAGAACCGCGTCCGACGCCACAAAAGCGTTCCGCACACGAAGAGCGGTATCAGCGTGCCGGCCACCAGAACCAAAGTCCACGGCAGGCTGATGGAGATTTGCTGCGCACGCGTGCCGAGGGCGAGCCATACAAACACACCCACCGCGGAGCACATGATCAGGATCTCCCACCAGGTTCGTTTGTGTGCCTTTCCGGCGTGCGGATCGTCGCCTGCAACGACTGCGGTCACCGCTTGCGTGTCTAGGCCATAGCGGTCGCATTCGCGATCCATGGCAGACTTCCAGTTCACCAGCTCCGAGTCGCCCGGATCGGCCATGCTGATGGCCAGCGCGCCCAGAATCATGATGCTGGATCCGGTGAAGATGAGCAGCTTTGCGGAGGCGTTGAGGCCGGCCATCTCTCCAAAAACGAGCGCACCCCACGCGAGGCCCCAAAGCTGATTGGTATTGGAGAGCGGAATGCCGCGGCCGATGCCGATATATTTTGCGGCGTATTGCTGGAACAGATCGCCGATGACCCAGCAGAAACCGCCAAGGAAAGGCCAGAACAGCATGGGGCGTGCCCGGTGCAGTTCGTGGAACAGCGGGCCCACGCCGCCGGTGTTGATGGCGGTGAGAAGGAAGACAGTGCCCAGTTCGCCAAAGGTGAAGATGGTGACGAACGATAGCGGATTCATGCCGCTGATGTAAGCCTTGCGATAGGGAATGTACATGGTGCCGAACATGCAGCCAGCGCCGATGGCTGCCATGATGCCGCTGGCCGCTGTGCCAGGCGTGCCAGAGTGGCTAGCGGTGGCGATGGCAAGAATCGATGCGCCACCGACAATGGCGAAGGCTCCGCCCAACACTTTTGACCACTCCTTGAAACCCGAGCCGCGCAACTCCTTGAAGAGCAGCCAACCCCAGAACAGTCCGACCAGACTGTTTGTATTCCAGAGGGGAAAGGCGATGGCAAGGCCGACATTGCGCACGGCAAAAATTGTGAGCGTGTTGCCGACGGCCCAGAGCATTCCGGCCACCACGGCCCACACAATCAGGTGGGGTTTTTCGACGAGGTCATGGAACAGAAAGCCAGTGCCCTTGAGCAGCGTGGGAACGGTCCATCGCGCGACAAAGGCGCCCATCACCATGCCCATGGAGATGATGAAGGGCGAGAACCCGGCGTTGACCAGCTTGGTTGGTGCTTCGGCGCTGCCCAGCCAGACGGCCGCGGCAAGCCCGCAAAATACACCGAGTTTGTGCAGCGAGAGCGTTGACTGCTGATAGTGGGAATTGCCGCTCACTCGTTTACCTCAGGGTCATCAGAAGTGTGGTGCCCAGGATCAGAATGCCGACAGGCACCCAAAGGTGAACATCGGTGAGGATACAAAACAGCGTGGACCGTTTCATGTCTTGACTCATGTCTTGCCTCATGCGGTGACCTCTTCCAGCCTGACCGGCCTGTGCTCGTCGTACGATTTGCGTGCAGCCAGGGCCATCACCACGGGAATGCGTCCGTCAATGCCGGTTACCAGCGTTGGCTTGCCTTCAAGCACGGCTCGCACAAAGGATTTGAGTTCCAGAGCAAAGCTCTCGGTGTAGCGCTCCATGAAAAAGTTGAGGGGAAGGTCTCTGTGCACGGTGCTTCCATTGCTCACAACAGCCTGGTTGGGATAGCAGTTTCCGATTTCGATTTTTCCCCCGCTGCCCAGGATCTCAACACGTTGGTCATAACCATAGACTGCTTTGCGGGAGTTGTCGATGGTTGCGATGACGCCGTTGCGAAAGCGCATGAGAACCAGGGCGGTGTCGAGGTCGCCGGCCTTGCCAATCTCCGGGTCAACCATCACGCCGGCGGACGTGTAGATCTCTTCCACTTCGTCGCCCATCAGGAAGCGGGCCATGTCGAAATCGTGGATCGTCATGTCAAGAAACAATCCGCCGGAGGTACGGATATAGCTGATGGGCGGAGGCGCAGGATCGCGGCTGACGATGTGCATCATGCTGGGCTTGCCGATTTCACCACTTTCAACCGCCTGACGAACACGGACGAAGTTGGCGTCGAAGCGCCGGTTGAATCCAATCTGCAGTTGAACGCCTGCGGCCTTCACCGCGGCGAGCGCGGAGTCGATCTTGCCAAGATCAAAGGCAATGGGCTTCTCGCAAAAAATGTGCTTGCCGGCCTGGGCAGCTTTGACGATCAGTTCTGCGTGCGTACCCGTGGGGGAGCAGATAAGCACCGCATCGATGGCGGGGTTGGTGAGGATCTCA
>CAVXVM010000079.1:0-5925 GCA_963765025.1 uncultured Acidobacteriaceae bacterium
CTCCTTCCACTAAACAAATCGCACTACAGCTCCGCCGCAGTAATTCCGGAAAGCCGCAGCCACTCAACCTCCCTCAGCCCCCTGACGAGACAGGCCGGGGGCGCAGGCGAGCGCCCCGATCCTTCGTGCCCAGCGCACACTTCCCACCAACCAGGGCCGCTCAGCCTTGGCGCAGCCCCTCAATTCCCTGTATACTGAAGATTCGGCAAGCCCGCAGGGATCCCTGCGTACCGGGCAACAGCCGATTCAGTCAGCCGTAAGGTATTCAAGGATTTGGAGTTGAACGATGGCACAGGTATGCGACATTTGCGGCAAAGGCCCGCAGTTCGGTAACAACATCTCTCACGCGCACAACGTCACCAAGCGCCGCTGGAACGTCAATCTGCAGGCAGTCAAGGCCCTGGTCAACGGCCAGCCCAAGCGCATCCGCGTTTGCACAAGCTGCATCAAGAGCGGAAAAATCACCAAACATAGCGCGGCGCCGAAAGCCGCAGCCCCCGCAGCCAGCTAAAACAGACAGCATCAACACAAAAGCCCGTCCAGCGCGGACGGGCTTTTGTTGTGTTCTGCCCTTTCGCTTCCGCCCTCAGGGCTTCTGTTTCGTAAACGTCAGCGAAGCTGAGTTGATGCAATAGCGCAACCCCGTTGGCTGCGGTCCATCCGGAAACACGTGTCCCAGGTGTCCGCCGCATCGCGCGCACGTCACTTCCACCCGCCGCATCCCAAATGTCTTGTCTTCGTGTTCTTCCACTGCTTTTGAATCGGCAGGAATCATAAAGCTCGGCCAGCCGCAGCCTGAGTCGAACTTGGCTCCGCTCATAAACAGCAGTGTGCCGCATCCCGCACAGTGATAATTCCCGGTTTCATGGTTCTGGGTAAGCGCGCCGGTAAAGGGCCGCTCCGTCCCCTTTTCGCGCAGCACCTGGTACTGCTCCTGCGTCAGCAACGTGCGCCACTCCGGTTCGCTGCGCACAATCTTCTCAGGCTTCTCATTCATCTGTGACCTCCTCAGCCGTCTTCAAGGGAAAGGTTTCCGGGGATTCGTTCGGTTGGTCCAGCCGCGTTAGACCTCCGCAACCAGCTCAATCTCTACCAGCACATTGCGGGGAAGCTTCGAAACCTCAACGGTCGTGCGCGCCGGTGGGGCGCCGTTCTTACCCAGGTACGCGCCGTACACTTCGTTCATCGCCGCAAAGTCGTTAAAGTCCGTCAGAAACACGGTCGCCTTCACCACGCGGTCAAGGCTGCTTCCTCCGGCCTCAAGCACAGCCTTAAGATTTTCCATCACCTGCGTTGTCTGCTCGGTAATGCCCGCCGCCACAACCTGCTGCGTTGCGGGATCGAGAGGAATCTGTCCCGCCGTGAAGATGAGGTTTCCTGTGCGAATGCCCTGCGAGTACGGCCCAATAGCCGCAGGCGCGTTCCCGGTTGCGATCACCGTTTTGCTCATGCACCGATTGTAATGGGAAGGCGGCAGGGCAGGCTCGCGCCGACGAAACGCCCTCCGCAGAGGGAGAGACACTGTCACGCCGGCGAACTTGGCTTTTTACTTGAGCGCTAGCTCAATTCCGCATTGCCGCCGCGACAGGCGTGAGCTCGCTTCCACTCCCCAGCGACGGTTACGCGCCGCTGGGATCCATGGATTATCTGTTCGTCTGTTCACCTGGTCGTTGTGTCAACCGCCGCCCGGGCGATGGGGCCGGCAGGGGCCGCTAAAATTGCTTTACTGCCAGACGGCAAGAATGCCGCCAGCGAAATACATGGCGATCAGCCAGTAGAGAACATTGATGCCGAACAGCTTGAATGGCTGCTTCTCAGCAATGTGCTGGGCAAACATCGGCGGGGCTATAAAGCCAAGGCCGCACACGGCGCCTACCAGGGACCCGCGCGGGAAGCTCATCCATCCCGTCAGAACCACGATCTTCACCAGCGCATAGCACAGGATCAGGTTGGCGATAAACATCAGCGCCATCACACCGCCCGCGCCACCCTGATTTTTACCCGATGCCGGGACAAGTTCCTGCCAGGGCTTTTTAAAAAGCATGCCAAACCATATCCAGCCTAGTACCCACTGAACGATGGCCGCAACAAGAACGGCCAGCATGTTGGCTCCAAGTAAGTGCATTGTGATTCCTCCGCGTTTCGATTGATATCCGGCCCCGATCGCCTCCGAATCAAGTGACGCAGGAACGTAGTCACTCAATCAGCTAAAAGGAGTCGCGAACTCACTCTGCGGGACCCCAACATCAAAGTCAACAATTTTGCGACTTGGCAGGCTCAGACTCGACAACCCACCAAAGGGTCACTTTGGAGCCGCAAACCCTACTTCCGCTTGAGCATTTCCAGCTCTTCCAGCGTGCGCGGCCAGTCAGAGCCGAGCAAGCGCGAAAGGCTCCGGTCCGCCAGCACTTTGCCACCCGTCTGGCAGCGAGCGCAGTAGTTGGTCTCATTGTCGGCGTAGCGAATCCTCTGAACTTTCTCGCCGCAGCGCGGGCAAGGCTCGTTGAAGCGTCCGTGAACGGCCATCTCCGGGCGAAAGGCCGTCACCTTTTCAGGAAAACTCTTTTTGGCCTCCAAACCCAGCCGGTCCATCCACAGGGTTAACGTGGAGCGGGCCGCAGTGTATAGACGATTCCACTCCTCGGGCTTCAGTTTGTGTGTCAGTTGAATGGGCGAGAGTCGAGCTGCGTGCAGAATCTCGTCAGAGTACGCGTTGCCGATCCCGCTCACCAGGCGCGGATCGGTCAGTGCGCGTTTCAGCGTCCGGTTTTCCAGGGTTAACGCGGACTGAAAACCGGCCGCATCGGTCGAGAAAATCTCAATGCCCCCGGGGTCCATTTCTTCAAGAGCCGCCTGGCCCCGCACAACATGGAGCGAGGCGCGGCGCTTGCTGCCCGCCTCCGTAAGAATCAAGGCTCCGGCCGCAAAGTCAAATGCGGCCAACGCTTGCCTGCCTGCGAGTTTGGCGTTCGGGGGCCGCCAGTGCAGTCGCCCGGCGATCATCAGGTGAATCACCAGCCACACATCGCCTTCCACGCCAATGGCGATGCGTTTGCCGATGCGTCTCAGCGAGCTCACCACGCGCCCATCCGCGCAGCTCAGCGGCGGATCGGCCGTGCGCAGCAGAAAGGGACTGGCCAGCCGGACGCGCTCCAGCCGTTGCCCGAGAATGCGTTGCTCGAGCGCGCCAATGTAGGCAGTAATGTCAGGCAGTTCCGGCATCAGGTTTAGAGTGAGGCCGCAACGGGGCGCCGCGCAATGCGAATCTTTTTGCGCACATCACGTCCACCACACCACAATCCGAATTCCCGTCAAGAATCTCTAGGCCCCGACCAAGTTCAACACCCGCATCTTAGGTTCCTGCCCAAGAAACGACTGTCATCCTGAGCGAGCGAAGCGAGCCGAAGGACCTGCGGTTGCTTTTTGTACATCTCAGAAAAAAGCGGTCGCCCCGAGCGAAGTGGATCAGCTGTGCCCATTCATCGCGGCCTTATGCGATGAGTGGGCGGGCGCTTCAGGCCCCGGAGGGGCCGTCCGAAAATAGACCAGGGTGTAGTCCGCCGCGGCGGGCGTAACCCTGGGAAACCGACCCCAAAAGACCCTGAGCCCCGGGCGACCCGAATCGCACTTGCCTTTCGTATACATCAGAAAAAATGAGGGTGCCCCCGGTCCCTCGCCTTTGGGGACCGGGGAATGAACCAAGGAACCTCAGAGACATCGCAACTACGCCAGAATCGTGTTGTCGATCAGCCTCGTCGGACCCACCTTCGCGGCCACGGCAAACAGCGAGCCCGGCGCAGCCATATCAACCGGCTGCAGCGTGGCCCAGTCCACCAGCGCAACGTAGTCCACGCGGACATCTGGCTCCGCCGACATTATTTTGCGCGCCGCGCTCACCAGGATGGAGCGGCTGCGCTCTCCCGAGGCACTCAAGGCTTCAACCAGCCGGACCGTCCGGCTGAGAGCCAGCGCCTGTGTGCGCTCAACCGGCGAAAGATAAACGTTGCGCGAACTCAGAGCCAGTCCGTCGGGATCGCGAACAATCGGGCACACCACAATCTCCGTCGGAAGACAGAGGTCTGCCACCACGCGGCGAATCACAGCTACCTGCGCCGCATCTTTCTGGCCAAAGATGGCCTGATCCGGTTCCGCGGCGATCAGCAGCTTGGCAACGATGGTGGCAACCCCCCGAAAATGCCCGGGGCGCGAGGCGCCGTCGAGCCGGTCGGTCAGCGAGTAGAGGTCAACGAATGTTGCCGCTCCCGCCGGATACATCTCTTCAACCGGTGGGGCGAAGATCACGGCGGCTCCCTCCGCGCCCGCCAGCGCGCAGTCGGCCTCAAAGGCGCGTGGATAGCGGTTGAAATCTTCGTTCGGACCAAATTGCGTGGGGTTCACAAAGATGCTCACCACCACATGGCTCGCTGTGGCTCGCGCGGCGCGAATCAGCGATGCGTGCCCGGCGTGCAGCGCTCCCATGGTCGGCACAAGCGCAACTGTCTTGCCTTCGCAATGGAGCGCGCGAGACCACCTGCGCAATTCGGCTACTGTACGAAGAATCTCCATTGCCCCTTACGCAGTACGCCCCGTTGCTACAGCGGTTTCCTGGTCGGCGGCCAAAACCGTTTGCGAGGCTTCGGGCAGATGATAGCTTTCCTTGTCTGACGGAAATGCGTGCTGTTCAACATCTTCGCGATAGTGCTCAAGGGCTGAGCGGATCAGGCTGCCCGCATCGCAGTAGCGGCGAACAAACTTTGCCGGTTGCGCGAAGGTCAAACCCACCAGGTCGTGGAACACCAGGATCTGTCCGTCGCAGCCGGGACCGGCGCCAATGCCGATGGTGGGAATCGAAAGCTCGGTCGTGATCTCTGCGGCAACTTCACGGGGAACGCCTTCAAGCACCAGAGCCCCAGCGCCGGCATCGGCAAGTGCCAGCGCGTCGGCCTTCAACTGCCGCGCGGCCTCTGCCGTACGCGCCTGCACGCGATAGCCTCCCATGCGATTCACGCTCTGCGGCGTCAGGCCCAGGTGACCGATCACCGGGATCTCCGCATCCACAAGCGCCCGCACCAGGTCGGTGCGAGGTCCCTCAATCTTCACGGCCTCTGCGCCCGCTTCCTTCACAAAGCGAACGGCATTGCTTACGCCCTCGGCAATCGATGCGTGGTAGCTGCCAAAGGGCATGTCAACAACCACCAGCGCGCGGCGAACAGCGCGGCGAACAGCGCGGGCGTGGTGGAGCATCTCGTCGACTGTGACTGCCATCGTGTTCTCGTGGCCCATTACGACCATGGCCAGAGAGTCCCCGACTAGCAGAAGATCGATGCCGGCCTCATCGACAAGGCGCGCGCTTGAGTAGTCGTATGCGGTCAGTGCTGAGATGGGCTTGCCTTGACGCTTCATCTCGATGAGCGCTGGCATGGTCACTTTGGTAGGGAGGTTTGGTGCGGTCGCCGAGTTGGCTCCGCCGGGGAAGCTGGTAATCGACATTTGTGTCTCCAGTGCCGCTCCGAGAAGTCAGGATGCGGCCCGAACAACCAAAGTATACCGCCATTCGCCTGCCCACAGCAGCAAGCAGGCCCCATACATCCTGGCGTTCGCCGCGGCGGACCGGGATGGATGGGATAGAACCAACTCCCCCTCGAGCCTTTCGGGCCTTGTTCCCCTATTCCCACACCGGGTGCCCCTGGTCCCTCGCACTCGGGGACCGGGGAATGAAGGGCGAAATCCGCACCATTTCCGACGCTTCAAAGCACGCAAAACACGCCAAAAACACGCCAAAATGACGCAAAAAGCGCGCTAAAAGTGCATTTTAACGCTCAAAAAACACGCATTTAGCGTGTTTTTGGGTAATTCTATGGTTCCACTTGCTCTGAAAGGTAACTTTCCTGGGTTACAAAACACTCAATTCGCAACTTTTCTGGG
>CAVXVM010000080.1:0-17258 GCA_963765025.1 uncultured Acidobacteriaceae bacterium
TTATGTACGTGCTTCATTCAGCATATTGCTGGCAATTTTAATTTTGCCTTGAACAGCCTGCCTGCGGGCTACGCAGGCAGCCTCACGGAAAGCGGCGGCAACGCCATCGTGCTCACGCTCACCAGCGAGCAGGTTGGCGTCCGGCCTTCCGTCGTTGGAGCGGAGCCGATGTGCCGAACCTGAACACCAACTGGACGGATCGGCTGAACTCAACTTGCCCGGCGCGCCCGGGTCTCGACAACGTAGTTTTCAACGACACCGCCGCGTAGGTTCGTCGGCTTTGTCCAGTCCGGGCGGCGGCGCCAACGCGCTCATCCCCGCAAACTTCAACAACATTGTTGACACCAATTTCACAATTTCTTCGCTCGCCTTCACCAACGTCGGCAATGATTATCACAACACTTACATTAACGATGGTTGGACGTTGACCATCACCAATGCCGCCACCAACGGCATTTTTTCCGTCGGCGGCAGCGCACGGATTTTGGCGGCAGCGCAAAGGGATTTGTGAGCATCGCCGGGCCGAAGGCCACGGTGAATGTCAACAACACCAACGCGACGGTCTTCGTCGGTTTTGCCAGCGCCAGCATCAGCAGCCAGCAGGCGACGCTGGACATGTCGGCGCTGGGCGCGTTCAACGCGTCGGTCAACGCGTTTGAAGTGGGCGCGTTGTCCACCACCACCGTGTCGCCGTCGGGCGTCGCGTATCTCACGCAGACCAACAGCATCACCGCCGTCGGCGGCAGCGCCAATGAAGGCGGCCAGAATGAATTGCTTTCTCTGCTCGTGGGCGAGAGCGGCAAAAACGGGACAACAGAATGTTACTTATACCTGGGCCAGAAGAATGTCATCAATGTGAATGGTGTGGGCATCGGCATAGCCAAAGAAACCGCCGAAATGCAATTCAATCCCGCCCGAACAGGTGCTTCGCGGCGGCAACGGCGTCAGTCCGATTGCCATCTGGGCGATGGGCGACGGCCTGGCGCAAACCGGAGCATCGTCCACGCCGTCGGGCACGGCGGATTTCACCGGCGGCACGGTTGATGCGCTGGTGACGACGATGTATATCGGGCGCACCCCAATGCGTCCGGCAACTTATGCCGGCACGGGCGTCTTGACTTTTGAAGCTGGCATTTTCAACGTGGGCACGCTCATCGCGGGCTATCAGGCCGCCGCCGTCAGCGACAATGGCGTCGGCACCATCTATGTCGATGGCACCGGCATCCTGGTGGTCAACAACAGTCTGACCTTGGTTCACCGCCGGCGGCGCGGGCGCGGCCAGCACGGCCGGCACGCTGACCATTGGTGGCGTCACGGTGCAGGCCAACACCATTGTCGCCGGCACTAACGGCGCGAGCAGCACCATTACGCTGAACAGCGGCACACTCATCCTCACCAACACGGCGGGCACGTCCGCCGCGCCGCTTTCGTCGTTGAGCCTGAACGGCGGCACGCTGCAATTGATAACGTCAACGGCAACGGCAATTCGACCAACATTGTCGCCACCTCATCGGCGTCGGCGGCACGACGACGATTAACATCGGCTCGATCCTCAACGTCATCGGCGGCACCGCGACCATTCCGCTCATCACTTACGTCAACGGCTCTGATCCCGGTCTTGGCAATCTGGTTCTAGGATCCTTCTTACGGCTACACCGGCGGCAGCCTGTATGATGACACGGTCAAATTACAGCATTGATTTGATCATCACTGCGCCACCCACGCTGACGTGGGTGGGGGCGGTGGGTTCAACGCTCAACAGCAATTGGGACGCGGGCACGCTCGACTGGCAGACCAACGGCACGCCGCTGGCCTACGCGGATCCCGACTATGTGGTGTTTGATGACACGGCCAGCAACAGCACCGTCGAGCTGACCACAACATTGTCGCCCAGCGGCGTCATCGTCACCAACAACGTGCTCAATTATGTTTTCAGCAGCAGCGGAAAGACAGCGGCACCGGCGGCCTGGTCAAGCAGGGTTCGGCCACGCTGACGCTGGACAACTCCGGCGGCAACAATTTCAGCGGCCCGATCACCATCGGCGGCGGGACGCTCCAAGTCGGCAACCATGATGCGAACGGCGCTTTGCCGTCCGGCAACATTGCCGACAATGGCGCTCTTTTCTTCAGCCGGACGGACATTTTCACCACCGCCAACGTGATTTCCGGCAGCGGCACGGTGGCGCATACCGGCAGCGGCACCAACCTGCTTTCGGGCATGAACACTTACAGCGGCACGACGCTCATTTCCGGCGGCATGGTGGTCATCACCAACGCCGGCACGCCGCCACTCAGTCCCTCAGTCCCTCAGTCCCTGAGTCCCTGTCTTTCTAATCCCTAATCCCTAATCCCTACTCCCTGCTTTTCTACTCCCTGCTCTTTAGCAATCCAGTCATCAACCCGCTTCTCCAGCAAATCCATCGGAAGCGCGCCCGAGTCCAGTACCGTGTCGTGAAACGCCCTGATGTCAAACTTGTCGCCCAGCGCCTTCTGCGCCCGCGCCCGCAGCTCCAGAATCTTCAACTGCCCCACCTTGTACGCCAGCGCCTGGCCCGGCCATCCAATATACCTGTCTACTTCCGACTGAATCGTCGTCTCGTCAATCGCCGAGTGTTCGTGGAAGTAGTCCACCATCTGCTGTCGGGTCCAGTGCTGCGAGTGCACGCCCGTATCCACCACCAGCCTTATCCCGCGCCACACATCCGCCTCCAGCCGCCCGTAATCCGAGTAGGGATCCTGGTAGAAACCCGCATCCTTGCCCAGGTGTTCCGTGTACAGCGCCCATCCCTCAACAAATGCTGTGTACTCGTTGAACTTTCTGAAGCTCGGCACGTCCGTCTGCTCGTGCGCAATCGACAACTGAAGATGATGCCCGGGAACCCCTTCGTGATACGCGATCGCTTCCACCGGGTACAAATTACGGTCCGTCGCGTTGTAGGTATTGATCCACAACCGTCCCGGCCGGCTCCCATCGGGTGAGCCCTCGTCGTAGTACGCGGGAGGCGCCGTCTTCGCCAGAAAATCCGGCATCGGCACCACTTCAAACGGGGCCTTCGGCAAATGCCCGAACAAGCTCGGCAGCTTGGCCTGCATCGGCGTCAGGTAACCCCGATAAGCCGCCAGCAGCGCATCGGCCGACGTTGCCTTCAGCTTTGGATTGGTCTTCAAACTCGCCCTGAAGCTCGCCAGATCCTTGAAGCCGAGCTTCTGGGCAATCGCCAGCATCTCGGCCTCATCCTTCTTCACCTCGTCCAGGCCGATCTGGTGAATCTGCTCCGCCGTCAAGTCCGTCGTCGTCGAACGCCGCGCCAGAAACTGGTAATACTTCGCTCCATCCGGCAGCGCGCCAATGCCCGGCTCCTCGCGGCACGCCGGAATGTAACTCACCTTCAGGTAGCGCGCAAATCGCACATACGCCGGCAGCACTTCCTTTCCGATTGCTGCCAGCATCTCCGTCTTGATGCGCTCCTGGTCCGCTGCTGAAACCCCCGCCGGAAATTTCTTCAACGGCATCGCCAGCGGAGAGTCTTCCGCCTTCATCGTCGCCAGCGCCTGCACTTCGTCGAGCGTTCTTTCCATCAGGAACTTTGGCGGCGTGCGGCCATCTTCCACGCCGATCGCCATCTCCGCCGTCGTTTGCTCAAATGCATCGGGAATCGCATGGAGCCGTGCAATCCAGTCGTCGTAATCCTTCGCGGTGGTGAAGCTGAGCTGCGTTACCAGCTGCGGATAGGTGTCGTAGATGCCGTCCATCTGGGTGATGGGCATCTCCCACTCCTTGAAGCCGGCAGCTTCCTGGTCCTCCGTCAGATGCCTCAGCAGCAACTCCCGGCTGGTCTTCTCGTCGTCGCTCAGCCCGGCCGGATCAATCGCCGCCAGCCTCATGAGGAAATTCTGCTCGCGCTCCAGTCCCTCATTGATCGCCTTCACGCTGTAGTCGCTGATCTTGTCGTTCCATCGCTTGTCGCCGATGGTTGAGGCAAATTCCGGGCTGTGCTCCAGCACGTCTTCCCAGTAGTCGTGGAACAGCGCATTCAACGCCTTGCGCCGCTCCTCAACCGTAACGGGAGCCGCCGGCGCAGCGTTGGCCGTCAGCTTCTGCGCCCGCGCCAAAGGCGCAACTGCGAGAACCAGAAACGCAAGAGTGGCGAAAGCAACTCGGCCTGAAACAAAACGACGGAGAGCAGCGAAGTCGAAGGTATGCAAGGTAGTAGTTCCTCTCATCAAGAGTTTATTCGACCGCGCCCCATCCCTTGATCATTTCGGGTGCCCCCGGTCCCTCGCATTTGGGGACCGGGGAATGAAGAAGCGGCCTGTGCCCCGTTCATCGCAGTCGTATCGCGATGAGCGGGCGGGTTCGCATGCACCGGGGTCCCTGCAAAGAAGCCCTGCCCCATTTCTTGATCAGACACGCTGTGCCCCGTTCATCGCAGTCGTATCGCGATGAGCGGGCGGGTTCGCATGCACCGGGTCCCTGCAGAGAAGCCCTGCCCCATTCCTTGATCATTTCGGGTGCCCCCGGTCCCTCGCATTTGGGGACCGGGGAATGAAGAAGCGGCCTGTGCCCCGTTCATCGCAGTCGTATCGCGATGAGCGGGCGGGTTCGCATGCACCGGGGTCCCGGCAGAGAAGCCCTGCCCCATTCCTTGATCAGACAAGCTGCGCCAAATTCATCCGCAGGTTTCACCGCGGATGAGTGGGAAAGAACCAGCAACCCCGAGTTCGTCGCGCCTCAGTCTACTTCTGTCTGCGTAATCAGGTAACGCTCGTAGCCGATTTCCTTGATCTGGTGCACCTGTGCTTCCAGCCAATCCACGTGGCCTTCCTCATCGCGCAGTAGCCGCATAAACAGGTCTCTTGACCCGTTGTCGCCCTTCTCCACGCACACGCGAATCGATTCGTTGTACGACTCCACAGCCCCGTGTTCCAGGGCCAGGTCCGATTCGATCATCTCCTTCACTGACTTCCCGATGGTCAGTGACATCGGCTCCATCGACGGCATGCCGTCAAGAAACAGAATCCGCTCCATCAGCGCCTCGGCGTGTTTCATCTCGTCGATCGACTGCTTCTTGATGTATTTCGAGTACTTCTTGTACCCCCAGTTTTCTGACATTTCGGCGTGCAGAAAGTACTGGTTGATCGCTGTAAGTTCATCACGCAAGGCGTGATTCAGGTGTTCGAGAACTTTAGCATTGCCTTTCATCGGATTCCTTCCCTTCTCTCAACGTTGGCTTCCATCGTGTTGCCCATTGTACAAAGTTTTCCACACCGGCAGAGCTGAACGAAAACGCCGGGTGCTCCTGGTCCCCCGGGGCCCCGCGGACAGGTCTTCGTCCGTGGGGTGGTGACTCCTCGTCCGCCGCGACGGAGCGACTCGAAATAAAAGAAGCACTGCACCAATCCGGCCCGAATCCCGTCAAACTTACGTGTCCCCAGCGCCCAAAAGCCTTGGCCGGTTTGTCAAACCCGCATGGGACTGCGTTGGGCTAACCAAAAATTTATTTCCAGAGAGTCGACCACCGGCTATGATTGTGGAATCTACTCGCGGAGCAAGCTGTTGCAACACGCGAGACCATCAGTTGAGAGGCGTGTATGGGACATAAGACCCTGTTCGCATTTTTGCTGGTGGGCACTTTGTGCACTGCCGGCTGCGGTGGAAGCGCCAGCAATAGCGGAACCACAACGCAACCTCCTACAACCGCCCACAACCCCGCCTACAAACCCGCCCACAACGCTTTCGATCACCACCACCACCTGCCCCGGCGGAACGCAGAATACCGCCTATGCGGGCTGCACCATTGCCGCGACAGGCGGAACGACGCCTTACACCTTCTCGACCGACTCAAGCGGCAACTATCCTACGCTGCCCGAAGGCATGTCGATGAATGCATCCACCGGCGCGATTACGGCGTCGATCATCGGCGGTCAGGGCACCTATATCCCCAGTATCATCGTCACCGATTCAACTGGCGCAAAAGCGACGGCCAGCATCACCTTCTCGATCAACGGCAGCAATGCGTTCATGGCAAGCATCTTCCCGTCGACATCCATCTTCCACCACCGGGTGGACGCAGCCACGACCAGCCTGCCCGTGGATACTTCGCCCGCGGCCCCGATCTATAGCGGCTATCAAAGCTCAACCATCAAGCCTTTCTTCGGGAACATGTCGAACGCTCCATTCCCCAACGGCATTCCGGGCATCGAAGTTCCTTCGAACCAGCCGGATGTATCGGTGACGACCAATCAGTATCAGTCGTACTTCACTTCCGCCCCCATTCCGCCGTACGCACCCATGGAGGGCACGGCCTATTCTGCCGCTCAGGGTTCAGACCTGCACGTCCTGGTTTACGTAGAGGCGGGGGGCGGAACCAATCCCGCGCTCTACGAGATGTGGGATTCGGTCCTCAACGGCGCTGCTTGGACCGTTGGATCCAATGCGCTATGGGCTAACGCCAACTCGAACGCGCTGACGCCGCAGGGGAATGGAACTAGCGACGCCGCAGGACTGCCCATATCGCCACTGCTGCTCAATGCCGACGAGGTGATCGGAACGGGCACGCCGACAACGCCAAACGGAGTGGTCCAGCATCCCGTCCGATTCACCGTAAACCACATGGTGAATTACTGGGTGTGGCCGGCTACGGATACGGCAGGCGTCGGATATTGCACTGGCAGCGGCGGCACCATTCCGACGCAAAGCCAGATTTCACAGGCTGCGCCACCGGCAAGCTGCACCATGAGCGGGCCGGCGGGCGAAATCTACCGGCTGAAGGCGTCGGTGGCGACGCCGTCGTGCGCGGCTACAAGCCCGCAAGCGGCGATCATCATCACCGGTTTTCGCAATTACGGCATCATCCTGGCCGACAACGGAAGCTCCGGAGGGCTGATCGGCACGCCCGATGCGCGCTGGAACGACGACGATTTGACGTGCATGAAGAACCTGAAGCTGTCAGACTTCGAACCGGTCAACGTGTCGAGCCTGACGGTGAGCAACGACAGCGGGCAAACCCAATAACCGGCAAAATTCGGGCTATTCCCCCAGCATGATGCGCTGGATCCGCGACGCGCGTCCTGTGTCCGCATTGCAGCTCACCAGCGCCGCGCACATCTTCGGGTTTTCCTTGGCCGCCTCAAACTTGCCCGGCATGCCCGTCAAAAAACGGTGCAGCACCAGTTCCTTTTCCACTCCGATAATGCTGTCATAAGGCCCGCTCATGCCCACGTCAGTCAGATAAGCAGTGCCGCCGGGCAGCACCCGCTCATCGGCCGTGGGAACATGCGTATGCGTGCCCAGCACTGCCGTCACGCGCCCGTCCAGGTGCCAGCCCATCGCCACCTTCTCGCTGGTCGCCTCGGCGTGAAAGTCCACCACAATCACCTTGGCCTTGATTGCGGCCAGCAGGTCGTTGGCGGCGTGGAAAGGATCGTTCGTCCCGTTCATGAACACGCGCCCCATCAGCTGCACCACGGCAAACTCCACGCCGCCGCGCGTCACTCCTTCAAACACGCCGTAACCGGGCAGCCCGGGCAGCAGATTCGCGGGGCGAATCACCCGCCGAGGCCGATCCTGGCTGCCGGCCCCGGCCGAGCTGATGTACTCAATCAACTCGCGCTTGTCCCACACATGATTGCCGGTTGTCAGCACGTCGGCGCCCAGGTCAAACAGATCCTCGGCAATCTGCGGCGTCACGCCAAAGCCCCCCGCCGCGTTTTCGGCATTGATGATCACCAGGTCCACGTCATGCGCAGCGATCACATGGCCGATGTGCTCGCGCACAATCTTGCGCCCCGCGCTGCCGAAGATGTCACCAACAAACAAGATATTCAAGGGTGGGTCGAGCTCCTTCCTGAGGGATCGGGGACTAAGGGACTAAGGGACTAAGGGACTCGGGACTGCTTTGCTCGAATGGACTTCATCAGTGCGCCGAGCAGCCTGCCCACGTCGTTACAGAGGCTCTCAGCTGATCCAAGATTTTGAACGGTACCGAACCCAAGGTTTTTTGCGATCACGATTTGTGTCTCAAGCTCCGAACAGGACCCGCGAGCATGTCCGAGGAACTGCACATATTCGCCTTTGGTCGATCGGCCGTAACCCTCCGCGATGTTGCTCGCTATCGAAACTGAAGCTCTGCGCATTTGGTTGGTCAAGCCAAAGCGTTCGGCGTCGGGAAACTTTGAGGTCAGCCTATAGACATCGGTTGTGAGCTCGATGGATCGCTGCCAAACGACCAGATCTTTAAATGATTGTCCCATCAACTTCCTCCAGAGTCCCCAGCCCCGAGTCCCTCAGTCCCTGAGTCCCTGAGTCCCTGAGTCCCTCAGTCCCTCAGTCCCTGAGTCCCTGAGTCCCTCAGTCCCTGAGTCCCTGAGTCCCTCAGTCCCTGAGTCCCTTAGTCCCTTAGTCCCTGAGTCCCTCAGTCCCTCAGTCCCTTAGTCCCTTAGTCCCTGAGTCCCTCAGTCCCTGAGTCCCTTAGTCCCTGAGTCCCTCAGTCCCTCAGTCCCTTAGTCCCTTAGTCCCTGTTCCCTGCATTTCTCATCAGCGGGAAAAGAATTACGTCGCGGATCGACTTCGACCCCGTCAGCAGCATCACCAGCCGGTCCACGCCGAGCCCTTCGCCGCCCGTAGGCGGCAGCCCGTAAGCCAGTGCCCGCACGTAGTCCTCGTCCATCTGGTGCGCTTCATCGTCGCCGCGGTCGCGCTCGGCAAGCTGCTCGGCAAAGCGCTTGTACTGCTCCACCGGATCGTTCAACTCGCTGAACGCATTGCCCAGCTCGAACCCGCCTGCGAAGAACTCAAACCGCTCCACGTGCTCCGGATCGTCCGGCTTCTGCTTTGAGAGCGGCGAAACCACAGTCGGATAGTCGTAGATAATCGTCGGCTGCACCAGGAACGGCTCCGCCACCGCCTCAAACAAGTTGTAAACCGACTTGCCAATCGGCGCGCCCTTAACTGAGTCGAAGTAGACCGCCGTCAGCGCCCCAAGAATCGTCTTCAACTCCGCCGCCCGCTCCGCACTCAGCCGATCCGCCTCGCCCATCGTCTTCTCCAGCGAGTCCATCGCCGCATGCAGCCGAGCCTGCAACACGCCGGCATTCTCAAACGCAGTCGTCGCCGGTTTTGCCCCAGCCTCCTGCGGCCAGAACTCCACAATCGCCTCGCGCATAGTCAACCTACGCCACTTGCCCAGGTCAATCTCGACGCCGTCGAACGTCGTCACCGTCGTTCCGTTCACTTCCTGCGCGATGAACGATACGAGGTCTTCGGTAATCTGCATCAGGTCGTGATAGTTCGCATACGCCTGGTAAAACTCCAGCATCGTGAACTCGGGATTGTGCTGCGTGCTCACGCCCTCGTTGCGGAAGTTGCGATTGATCTCATACACGCGATCAAGCCCGCCCACCACCAGCCGCTTCAAATAAAGCTCCGGCGCAATGCGCAGAAACAGGTCCTGGTCCAGCGTATTGTGATGCGTCTTGAAGGGCCGCGCCGCCGCGCCGCCGGCAATCTGCTGCATCATCGGCGTTTCCACTTCAAGGTAGCCGCGCTCGTCAAAAAACTGCCGCATCGCCTTGAGCGTCTTGGCCCGCTTCACAAACACGGCGCGGCTTTCGAGATTCGCAAACAGGTCCACATAGCGCTGGCGGTAGCGCAACTCCACATCGGCCAGCCCATGAAACTTTTCCGGCATGGCCAGCATGGCCTTGGCCAGGAACGTCAACCGCTCCACATGCACGGTCAGCTCCCCCGTACGCGTGCGAAACAGGTAGCCCGATACGCCGATGTGGTCGCCCAGGTCCAGCAGCTTGTAGAGCGCAAATCCCTGCTCGCCCACGGCATCCATCCGCACGTAAATCTGCAGCCGCTCACCCTCCTGCTGCAGCGTGGCAAACCCCGCCTTGCCCTGCGCGCGAATCGCCATGATGCGCCCCGCAACGGCCACCGTCACGCGCGTCGGCGTCCAGCTCTTCGGTCTGCGCCTCGCCCCACTGGTCGCGTACCTGCGGAATCGTATGCGAAGCAGGGAACTGGTTGGGGTAAGCCGCCTGTCCCAGCTTCACAATCTCGGCCAGCTTTTCCTTGCGCAAATCAAAAAGATTCCGCTCAAACTCCGAATCGAACGCGATGTTTTCTTTGTCGTTAGCCATTTCTTGGTCCAACCGTCAGTATAGCGGCTGGTGTGCTCCGGCGATGAGAACAGGCTGCTCTGTGACAGGCATCACCCCTCCATGTGACATGCAAAACCATTTTCTCGCCGGGCGAATCTTAACCCCCAGGAGAACTCCGATGAAACCCAGTCGCGGCTTGTTGCTTTTGTGCGCCACCCTTGCTTTCGCGGCCCAGGCGCGGGCCATCCTCCCCGATTCTTGCGGCCAGGATGCGGTCCGGTTCGATGTGACCACGCAAATAACCCAGCCCGCCCCCACCGCTCCGGCGGCCGGCAAGGCGCTCCTCGTCTTTTTCGAAGATCAAAACATCGAGCCGCACAATTGGGTCGGCCGCCCGGACACAGTCCGATTTGCTTTGGACGGTGCATGGGTTGGCGCCAACAAGGGCAACTCGTATTTCACGTTGGAAGTTACGCCGGGAATCCACCACCTGTGTGCAAGCTGGCAAGGGGGAATACATGGCTTCGACGTGGCGCCCGTCAACGCCGAGCCAGGCAAGGTCTACTACTTCGCGGCCGAGGTCACGGACACGGAGTACTTTGACAACTTCAGCCTCACGCAGCTCAATGACGATCAAGGCCAGTACCGCCTGAAATTCTGGACGCGCAGCACATCCAAACCGCATCGCTAGTGCGCCGCTTCGTCCTTCTGAACCCCACGCCCTCAAGAACGACTCTGCCTCTCCCCCACCGCTCCACCGCGAAGGCGCCCGGAAAACACGCGCAAAATGTGCCTGAAAAGCGCCAAAAACACTAAAAAAACACCTGTTTTTTGAAGATTTCAGCCCTTTTTGCCCTGCTCCGCGATTGCATTCCCGGGTTATTCGCCCGCATCCACAATGTCATTTCCACACGTTGCTCAAAAATCGCACCAAACGCCCCCTCCCAGCCCGGCAAATTCGACCGTTTTGTCACGATGGAGCCGGACACGCAAACAGGAGCGCGCGTACGTGCGCAACCGTACATTCTGCACGCGGCCTCTTGGCCCTCCACCGCACACATCGTGTATAACCACCATTGAATGCCCTACAACCGCTTCAATAACGATCCCAAGCCGCGCTCCGGCGCCTCGTCCGGCATGGGCGCCTACATCCAGGCGGAAAAGCTCATGCAGATCGCCTTCGTTCTGCCTGCGGCCGTCGTCATCGGCTGGGTCGGCGGATGGTGGCTCGCCAACCATTTCCACCACAAATGGATGGAACTCGCCGGCATCTTCTTCGGCTGCATGACCGGCCTCGTCTATGTCGTGCAAACGGCCGTCGCAGTCGAAAAAGAAACCAGAATGCGGAATGAGGATGGCGACGGTACCGGAAAGGGAACGGGCGCCGACAAATCATGACGGAAGAAACCCACCCAATCGTCAACCTGACCCACGATGACCTGGCCGCAATGCTCAGGCGCGCCTTGCGCATCACGCTGATTGTAGGCGTGATAGCGTCCATCATCGTGCTCATCGGCTCGGGCTGGCGCAACGGCGCTATGTTGTTCACTGGCGCCCTCATCTCCGCCGCCAGCATCCTCGAGTGGCAGCGTCTCATCCGCGTCATCAACGCCCGGATGGACCAAAACCGGGCCCCCGCCGGCGCCGGAATCGTGGTCCTCTTCTTTGTGCTCAGGCTCACCATTTTTGCAGGGGTCATCTATGTTAGCCTGAAGTGTTTCCACGGCTCGGTTGTTGCGCTTCTGTGCGGCCTTTGTCTGGCAATTCTCACCATTGGCTATGAAGCGATCCGGTTGCTGCGCGATTAGCCTGCGCGGCGGCCGCACAAGCCGGGAAATTATCTTGATCAGGCTCTCAACGGGGGCTGCGCCTCCCGTTGCTGAGCGGAAAGACTCTTGGGTTCGATGCCGCAATCGTTTGTACTCACACATATTTTGACGCGTTTGTTCGTTCAGCTCTTCGGCGGCCTGTTAGCCTCCGGCTTCCGTGCTGCCGGTGTTCCCGCCGATCAGGCTTCGGCCAAGGTTGCTGACGTTTTCAGCGCCTTTACGATTGAAGTGCTGGTGGCTGCCGCCCTCATCGCCTTTTTCATCGCCGTGCGCGCAACGCTCTCCGTCGAGAAACCCGGCCCGGTGCAGCACATCGCCGAATTGATTCATGAAGCCATAGGCGACCAGGCCGAGCAGGTCATCGGCCACGGATACCAGCGCTTCCAGGCCTACGTTACCTGCATCTTCCTCTTCGTGTTGTGCAACAACCTGGTCGGCCTGATCCCCGGCGTCGAAGCGCCCACCACCTCCATCATGGTGACCCTGGGGCTGGCTGTACCGACATTCCTTTATTACAACTACTACGGCGTCAAGGAGCAGGGTGTTGTCGGCTACATCAAGCATTTTGCCGGCCCAGTCTGGTGGATGGCATGGCTCATCTTCCCCATCGAACTCGTCTCCCACCTTGCCCGCATCATGTCCCTCAGTGTTCGTCTCTACGCCAACATGTTTGCCGGCGACCTGGTCACGCTGGTCTTCTTCTCGCTGGTTCCGGTGGGCATTCCCGTCATCTTCCTGGGACTGCATCTTTTCGTTTCACTCATTCAGGCATTCGTCTTTACGCTGCTCACGATGATTTACCTGTCGCTGGCAGTTTCGCACGAACACTAGAAAGCAGCTTCTAGCTGCTAGCTCCTAGCTCGTCTGTTGAGGGCTCGACAAATTGGGCTCTCGAAGAAAGAAGCTAGTAGCTAGAAGCTAGAAGCTGTTTCAAAACATTCCGCCGGAGAGTGCTTCCGCTCCGGGCAACGGCAGGCTGCAAGCGTGAGGGGGTCAGCACGGTGAACCTCAACCACCCACTGGCAGCCAATCCCAAGGGAAGCAGGAGAATTATGCGTAAACTTCAGTATGTATTCATGGCCTTGGCGGCGCTTTGCTTCGCCATTCCGGCCTTCGCGGATGGTGGCACAGCCGCCGTCAGTCTGGTGCCCATCGGCGCCGGTTTGGGCATGGGCCTGGCAGCCGGCCTTTGCGGTCTCGGTCAGGGAAGGGCAGTCGGCTCGGCCGTTGAAGCCCTCGCCCGCAACCCCGGAGCCCGCGCCGGCATCTTCACCTTCCTGGTCCTCGGTCTCGCGCTGATCGAGTCCCTCACCCTCTTCACCCTGGTCATCGTCTTCGCCAAGATGTAATTGGCGGTGGCTTGAAACACGTCGGCCCTCTCAAAAGAGAGGGCCGATGTGTTTTCAACCTGCTGAAAAACGCCTATTGCGGCATTGTTTTGAAAGGGCGCGGCTTTAGACGCGCCATAAGCGGTGCAACATGAACGTGGGCTTTAGCCCCTGAGGGAGGCTTTTCGGGCATTTTGGGCTTTGTCAGCACCCTTAAACGCATCCGCCCTCTCGCTGAGAGGGCCGATGTGTTTTTTGGGGAAGTGCGGCGAAAAAATCCCGGCCATCCACTCAAAATTCCGATTCCGTGCATCCTACAATTGTCAGACTCTGCCGCACGAAAGGCCTGCTCCGTGAACTTTTCACTCACCTTTCCCATCCACCAGATTCCCTTATGGTTCCTCGTCCTGTCGCTTTTTCTGCCCCGCATCTGCATGATCATTGCGTGGCTCCAGCACAGCATGCTTCCGTTCATTCCGGCGACGGTCGGTATTCTCTCCGTCGTCGTTGCGGTGCTCGTCCCCCGCATCCTCATCCTTTTCTGGATCTACACGGACCAGGGCATCACAATCTGGTTCCTGCTGCACGCCATCGCGCTCCTGATCACCTGGGGCGGAAGCAGCCACACCGTCTACCGCCGCAGCACCTAGGCCGTCGACGGGGAGGCGCAGGGAGTTTGCAAGGGCCTTCAGCCATTCAGACGCGATCGCTTGAAGTCCATCAGTGTCCGTGCAGCGCCTGGGCGGGCGGCGTTCCGATCGTCGCAGGCAGCTTTTCCACCTTGCCCGCCGCTGCCCAGCCAATGGCCGCAAACCAGCCCAGGATGGTCCAACCCAGCAGGACATTCACAAGTGCAATCCAGATCGTTGCCGAGCACCCACGGTAATAGGCCAGCGCTGTCGGCAACACATAGACCAATGCCGCAACAGCGAACAAAAGCAGGTTCACTGGCGCCATCAGATCGGCGGTATTGCGCGCCATTCCCAAAGCGATCGACAGCACCGCGACGGCCACAAGCCCGCCCACGATGCAAAGCCGAACCAGATTGTTCATAGGCCACCCCCGAAAAGCGGCTAAAGCGTAGCGCCGGCGCAACCCGCTTGCAAGGTGTAAATTCACGCGCCCGCATGACATCAACAACCGGATTGCGCCCCGCCCCTTGTCCAACTCCTCCAATTCATGGGAGTATCTTTGTTTTTCTTCCCGCCGTTGATTGAAAGGCCAGAGTTTATCGGCAGAACAAGACGCAACAGCGCGAGCCAACGCCTGGTAAACGACGGTTTTATGCGCTGAAAATTACTTGGAAATCGAATCGGTTTATAAGCGACATCAAAGTCTTTACAGTCTCATCGAGAGAGCTACAGTCCCTAAGCGCCCTATCTTCTCATTCCCTCGGTCCCTTGTTCCCTTGGTCCCTGCTCTTTCAACTCCCCTTCTTCAGCATCAGAATCCCCGACCGATAGTCCATGCCCGCGGGAACCGGAGCGTAGCGCGTCATCAGCTCGTTGGTATCGAAAATCTTGGTCTTGAACAGAATGCGCATCGACATCTGCATCTGCACATGCACAATCCGCCACTGGCTGCCGCCCACGTCGGCCTGTTCAATCACCACCCAGCCGCCTTTGTCCAGCTTTCCCAGGATCCCCCACCCGTAATCGGTGTCCTGCAGCAGGTGGCCTTCCAGGCGAGTCACCCGCTCCTGCTGCGGATCGATCCAGATCTCCCCGGACAAGGCCGTCAACGCCTGCGTCTCGTAGTCCGGCGGATCGAACTTCGGATTCGGCTTGAATGTGAATTTCTCCACCATGCCCGTCGCGTCCTGCCCCGCCCCCTGTGTTGTCCCCGCGTATTGGTAAGTGAATGCGCCGGGCAGCATCCGCAGCAGCTTCAGCACGATATGCATATCGCCGTCCTCGCTCTGCTTGCGATGCTTTTGCAGGTTCGGGTCGCCGGCCAGCGTATCCAGCCGCGCCTCTTCTTTTTGCTCATCCGCCTGCCCCAGCGGCCGGTCGTCGATGGAGAGCAGCCGCGCCACGTCTCCGTCCCTGGTTTCAACAATGGCCTTGGTTGAGGTGAGCCGCGGGCTGGTCTTGCGCAGCTGGTAGCTCATCGGGTGGGCCGGGTCCTGGGCGAGGCGCAGTTCGGTCGCCAGTGTGCGCCCTACCAGCGCCTGTGCCTGCTCGGGCGTCAGCCCTGCGGCGGCCGTTTTGGCGGGGACGTTAGGCTGTCCCGCGCCAAGAACCGATGCGGCCAAAAGGCATAAAAGAGGAAAAAGTCTGCGCACATCCACCAGTGTAACGGGCACTGTTCGGCTCGGGAGCCAGCAACCCATGCCAATCTACGCCATTTCCGCGCTCTCCATTGAAGCAAGGCCGCCAGTTTGCGTATAGTTCGGGCAGGGCCCTGTTTTCGGCTCATGGAAGGACGAATCTTATGGCTCAAGAGAATTCCCCAGCGCGCATCGGCAAGAGCATCATCATTAACGGCGAAGTCAAGGGCGGTGAGGACCTCATCGTTGATGGCCGCGTCGAAGGAACCGTCACCCTCTCCGAGAGCCGGCTCACGATCGGTCCAAATGCCCATGTCTCGGCGGACCTTTCCGCCAAGGACGTCCTGATCCTGGGCCACGTTCAGGGCAATGTGGTGGCCAGCGGCCGCGTAGAACTACGCGCCGGATGCCAGGTAGAAGGCGACATTCGCGCGCTCCGTCTCGCCGTGGAAGACAATGCCGTCTTCCGTGGCAAGGTCGACCTTACCCAGGCCGTCTCCAAGGTACCTGAAGGCGCCACGACTGTGGCCGCCAGCGGAGCCATCTAGTAGAACGCTGCTCACGTTCACACATTCATCTGCCTGGCCGAGAGGGACTCAAGGTTGTTCAGCCATTGGTTCGAGAAGAAGCGGGATAGCGCCCCCAACGCGTCCGCTCCGGGACTGATTGGGCCTAAGTATCAGCGCCATTCCGGCGCCTGGGCCACCCTGCGCAAGCGCCTCCAGTCCGAGTCCGGCCTCCGAATCATCGACAGCGGATTCACCTCGCCAAACAACATCAATTACCTCACCAGCCTCGGACACAGCATCTTCCTCACTGACCTCGTCAACGACGCCTACACCGGCAACTGGCAAACCGGCGTCGATGAGGACGGCAATCCGGTGTGGGATGTTGACGGCTTTCTCAAACGCTCGCTCGATTTCCAGGGCCGCATGTTCGACGTTGCCATGCTCTGGACCTCGCTCGATTATCTGCCCGAGCCCTTTGTCTTACCGGTCGTGGCTCACCTGTTTCAGGCCATGAATCGCGGCGGCCAGGTCGTCGCCTTCTTCCATACCAGGCTGGAAGGCGACGATTCCGTCCGGCTCCGCTACCACGTTACCGAGGAAGACCACGTTGAAGTGCAATTGACCCAGCAGTTCCCCATTCAGCGGGTGTTTACCAACCGCAGTATCGAGCGTCTGTTTACTGGCTGGGCGGCCCACAAGCAGTTTCTCGCCAAAGACAGCGTTTCTGAAGTAATCATCACGCGCTAGACGCCCATCGGGCCGGCGCGACGGGAGGAACCATGACTGAAGCAAACAAGACACGCATCACCTGGCTCGGCCACGCGACCGTACTCGTTGAGACAGCCGCAGGAACCAACATCCTCATCGATCCGTTTATCGAGGGGAATCCCAAGTATCCCAAGGGATTTTCGCTGCCTTCAAAAATTCAATACATCCTGCTAACCCACGGCCACGGCGACCACATCTCCGATGCCGTGCCGGTGGCCCAGAAACACGGCTCAACCGTCGTTGCCATTTATGAGCTGGCTGCCTACATCGGCGCTCGCGGTGCTGCCAACACCATCGGTATGAACCTCGGCGGCACCGTTCAACTGAATGAAGTGGCGGCGACCATGGTTGAAGCCAAACACTCCGCGGCCGCGCAGGACGAAAAGGGAACTCACTATACCGGAATCGCCACGGGTTTTGTGTTGACCATTGAAGGCGGGCCGGTGCT
>CAVXVM010000081.1:0-17036 GCA_963765025.1 uncultured Acidobacteriaceae bacterium
ATGAGCGTGGAAAGAATGAAGCCCGTGGGGTGTTTGTGAAAAAAGCTCGACGAACGGCGCAGCGTTGCCTCGTAGAGATGATTGCGCAAGTCCGTGATCAGGCCGAAGCCCGCGTAGTTCACCAGGTAGGTGCCCAGGTAATCGCAAAGCCCCTTGGCCAGCGTTGAAACCACCAGGGCAAAAGCAACCACGGTCCACGCGTTGTGAAAGTGGATCACGTGGGACGTGAGCGCCCTCAGGTCGAAGTGCCACTTGCTGTTCGGCAGCCCCAGGAGAATCGGCCCCTCGGGCGCATCGGGCCTGAGTACCTGGTCGAAGATGGGCTGAAGCAGCAGGACGCGGAACGTATCGAGAACGCCCGTAAGCGCCAGCAACAACACGCCCGGAAACCATTCGAGCGTATAGGGAAGCCCGTACCGCACCAGGCGAAGAAAGTTCTTCATAAAGGCTGGCCCGCCTGCCTTGCCCACAATTCCTGGCCCCGTCCCCGGTAGGTCGAAAACTCCATCCAAGTATTGTATCTGGACCTGCCTCGGCGGGGCCGCTTTGCCGTCCTCACTTTGCTTCTTCAGCGGATCGGCCCCCAGGCCGCGCCCGTGCGTTGCTATCATAACGGCGTGACCAGCCAGAACCCCAGGCAGCTTCCCCGCGAAGTAACGACCGTTCTGCTCGACCGCGACGGAGTGTTGAACCAGAAGATGCCCGAAGGCCGCTACGTGGAGCGCTGGGAGGATTTCCATGTGCTGCCCGGAGTGCCCGAAGCCGTTGCCCGGCTGAACCAGGCGGGGCTGCGCGTGATCGTGGTCTCAAACCAACGTGGCATTGCCCTGGGACTCTACACGGCGGCCGATGTGGACGCGATCCACGCCGCCTTTCAGAGCCTACTCAGCCAGCACAGCGCACACATTGACGCCTTCTTTTATTGCCCGCACCTGGTGGGCCAGTGCAAATGCCGCAAGCCGCTGCCCGGACTCTTTGAACAGGCCGTGGAAGCCTTCCCGGCCATCACCGCCGCCACCAGCCTGATGATCGGCGACTCGCTGGTCGACATGGAGTTCGGACGCCTGCTGGGCGTCACGTCGATCCTGATTGAAGGGGGGACCGAACAGCCCGGCGCCACCGCAAAGATCGCGCGGGAATGCGCGGATTTCCGATTTCCGTCGCTGGCTGAAGCCGTCAACGCGTTGTTGGGCGAGCCCTAGAACGCCGGGCGCCCCATCCATCGCGTTTTTTGCGAAATGGAGGGACAGCGGCTCACTCGTGCGGAGAGTCTTTCTGATCCCTGTTCCCTAATCCCTGTTCCCTGCTCTTAGAACGCCTTGAGCTCAACAATCGTTTTCAGAATGCCTTCCGGCTGGGGAAGGATCGCGTCTTCGAGCAGGGGCTGATACGCGACAAACGTATCCATCGATCCAATGCGCTTGACCGGTGCGTCAAGATCCTCAAACAGCTCGTCGGCGATGCGCGCGGCAATCTCTGCGCCATATCCCCAGCTGATCATGTCTTCGTGCGCCACGATCACGCGGTTGGTCTTGCGCACTGAAGTGGCAATCGCCTCCCAGTCGTAGGGGCTCAGGGTGCGCAGGTCGATCACTTCGACCTCGATGCCGTGATCGCGCTGCGCCTTCTCCGCAGCCTGCAGCGCGCGTGGCACCACCGCGCCATAGGTCACCAGCGTCATGTGCGTGCCGGCACGGACCGTCTTTGCTTTCCCGAAGGGAATCTCGAAATCCTTGCCGGGATAGGGGGCCCGGCCGTAGGGCTCGCGATAGAGCCGCTTGTGTTCAAGAAACAGCACCGGATCGTCGCAGCGAATGGCGGTGCGCAGGAGGCCGTTCGCGTCCAGCGCATTGGACGGCATCACCACGCGCAGCCCCGGAATGTGCGTGAAGATGCTCTCTCCGCTCTGCGAGTGATAGATCGATCCGCCGGTCAGGTAGCCGCCGATGGGCACGCGAATCACCACCGGGCACGAAAATCCGCCATGCGAACGCCAGCGCATGAGCGCCAGCTCATTGTGGATCTGGTGCATAGCCGGCCAAATGTAGTCGAAGAACTGGATCTCGACCACCGGCTTCATGCCGCGTACCGCGTAGCCCACCGCCCGGCCCACAATATTCGCTTCCGCCAGCGGTGAGTTGAACACGCGCTCCGATCCGAACTCGGTCTGCAGCCCCGCGGTCAGCTTGAAGACGCCGCCCTTGCCCTTCACCTCGCCCAGCGCCTCTGCGCGGCTTGCGTCGGCCACATCCTCGCCGTAAACCACAATGCGCTCGTCGCGACGCATCTCGTCGTGCAGGCAGGCATTGATCAGGTCGGCCATGGTGCGCGGATCGCGGCCCTTTTCCTTACCCGTCTTTCCGCCGCCCGCCGCTCCCGGAGCCTGCGCATGTTCGTGGTCGAAGTTTGCGCCTGTCGGATCAAGGTCTTCAGAGTAAACGTGCAGCGGAATGCTTTCCACGGTGGGCAGCGGAGCCTGCAAAGCGCGCTCGGCTGCTGCGGCGGCCAGCGCGTCCTGCGCATGCTCCAGTTCGTTGATCTCCGCTTCGGTCAGAATGCCTTCGCGCAGCAGCCGCATCTGCATCTTCGCAATCGGATCGCGCAGCGCATCGGCATCGCGCTCGGCAGCCGAACGATAAAGCTTGTCGTCGTCAGAGAGCGAATGGGAGTAGGCCCGCATGCAGTGCCCGTGCACAAACGCGGGTCCGGCGCCCGATCGGCAGTGCGCGGCCGCCGCCTCAAACGCGTGCAGGCTTGCCTCCGCATCCGTGCCGTCCACCTCCACAAAGTGGAAGTTCGGAAAATTCTTCACCAGGTTTGAAATATTGCCGCCCGGCGTATTCACTTCCACCGGAACGCTGATGGCGTAGCCGTTGTCTTCCACCAGAAAGATGACGGGGAGCTTCTGGTTTGAGGCGGTGTTCAACGCCTCCCAGAACTCGCCCTGCGAGGTGGAACCCTCGCCCAGGCTGGTGAGGACCACCTCGTCGCTCTTGAAGCTCACCTCGTGGAATGCGCGGTAGTCGCCACTCGCTTTGGCCGCGGCCTCGGGATGCCGGCTGAAATAGCGCCCCGCCTCCGCGCAACCCACCGCATGCAGCAGTTGCGTTGTGGTGGAGGAAGAAGTGCTCACAATGTGCAGTGATGGGCTGCTCCAGTGGGTCGGCATCTGCCGTCCGCCGCTGGCCGGGTCGGTGCCCGCACCCACGGCCTGCAGCATCATCTCGTCGGGCGTCAGGCCCAGGGCAAGACACAGGGCACGGTCCCGATAGTAGGGGAAAAACCAGTCGTAGCCCGCCTTGAGCGCCAGCGCAGCCCCGACCTGCAGCGCCTCATGGCCAGCGGCCGAGATCTGGAAAAAGATCTTCTGCTGCCGCTTCAGCATGATTTCGCGGTCGTCTAACCGCCGCGAAAGGTACATCAGCCGGTAGATTTCAATGAGCTGCCTGGGACCAAGAACCTGTGGGGCGGCAGCCGTCTTGGGCGCGCGAACACCGGAAACTGCCACTTCCATCCCTGACCCTCCCTGGAAACGTTCCTTGCGAAATCCTCGCCTGATTGTAACAACCCGCCGTGCAATCATCTTGGCTGGCGACGCTAACCCCGGCCTTCATCCCAACTGCCGGCCTGCACCTCTCTTGCGGGCCTGCGTCGCGTCGTACGTCAGTGGTGAAAAGTTGGCCCATCTCGCATCGGCAGCATCGTGTCCTGCGTTCCCTGTAACGTGTCGCCCATCTTTTGCCTTACGCTATGCGCCAGCTTCTCAATCTGCGCAATCTTGCGCAGCTGTTCGGCCGTGAAAGCTCCGGAATTCCTCGCGCTGATCTCGCTGTTCAGCTCCGTCACCAGTTGGAGGAGCTTGTCGGTGTCAGACACCATGGATTTGTGCGTCTCGAGGGCAAGGTGGCGCATCCGCCGCTCCTGGTACACCGGATCGTCCGGGCTCACGGGTCGGCCGAGCGAGTCGGAAAGATTAGAGGGAACGCTTTCCACGCCGGGGGTCACGCCGCCTGCGCCCGGATTCGGTTTCTGGGCCAGGCCCGGCAGTCCCAGGCCCAGCCACAGGCCCAGCGCCAACCCCGGCATAGTGCCCAGGAAAAACTTGCGCGGGAAAGCGGATTTACACCGAGCGCCGTTCATCGTGTCCTCATTTTGCGGGCCAATTGCTCAATCTCGGCCGCCTTGCGGACCACGGCCACCGAGAGCGTATCCGCGGATGTCTTGTCCACTTCTCTCTTCAGCGAATTCGCGAGCTCCAGAAGATTGGCGCTGGCATCGGCAACCGCTTTCTGACTGTCGTCGAGGGGCGCCAACGGGGCTGCTTCCGGCCGCACTGCAGTCGCCGATTCCGGCTGCTCGGCTTCGGGCTTTGCCGCTTGTTTCGGCTTCGAATTGGCAGAAGGTGGTGAAGGTACGGCCGTCGCGGGCTCCGGCGGGGCGACTGCGGTGGTGGAATCATCCGTCTGGGCCTGGTCGGTCTGGGCCAAGGTGGCGCGCCCGCCAGCGCCAGCCGAAAGCGCCACCAGAAACAAGCCGGCAAGCGAGCAAATCCACACAGCGCGCGACCTCCGCGCGAGCAGGCTTCTCTGTGCGCCAAACCGATGGTTGCTCATGGACGACCTCCACATCGCTCCAGGAGTCTGCCGGTACCCTTGTCCTCAAAAACGGGGCCCTCGCCCCGTTCCTCCGCTCAGTCTAGTCTAGTGACAGGAGTTTTGGCATGATTCCTTTCCTTCTTGCACTTAGATGGGGAATCTTCCAGGAAGGCCGCTTCCTGGGTAAGGTTCTGGACGAATGGGGCGACGACACCCAGGAGTTTATTCACTCCAAGCTGCCGCATCTCGTCGTTGTGCTGGTTATCGCCTTTATTCTCATTCGCTTACTTTCGATCCTCACTTCACGGATGGTCCACGTAGCTGAGACGCATGCCGCGGACGGCATACGTCTGGCCCAGGTGAAGACACTTTCCACCGTAATTCGGGCTACGGGACTGTCGATCATCGCTGTCATCACCGGCCTGCAGTTTCTTGACGCCGTCGGCCTCAATCTGGGGCCCTTGCTTGCGTCGGCGGGTATCGCCGGAGTCGCAATCGGCCTGGCCGCGCAAACCATCGTTAAAGACGTGCTCAACGGAATCCTCATCATCATCGAAGACCAGTTCAATGTGGGCGACAAGGTGCGCATCGCCGGACTCGCGGGAACCGTTGAGGCCATGACCCTGCGCAAAACCACGGTGCGCGACGACGACGGTACGCTCTATGTGATCCCCAACTCGCAAATCACCACTGTTGCCAACCTGAGCAACGGCTACTCGGTGGCCACCGTGAACGTGAGCGTTGATTTCTCGGCCAACCCCGACGAAGTGCTCAAGCTGCTCACCACCATTGCGGCAGACGTGCGCAACAGCGACGAATTCCGCGGGTTGTTCGTGGCCGATCCGCAGATTCTTGGCGTGGATGCAATCAAGGGCTCCGAACTCATCTTTCCCGTCGTCTTCAAGACGGTGGCCACCAAGCAATACGCGCCCATCCGCGAGTTCCGCCGCCGCGTCCGCCTTGCCCTGGAGGAACACCACCTGTTGCCCGGCAATCCGTATCGCGTGCTGAATACCTTTGCGGGCGAGAGCGCAAGCAATCCCGATCTGCCGGTGGAGGAAAAGCCGCCCGAGCGCGATCCGACCACGCTCAAGCCCCAGGACAACAATCCCTTCAGCGGAGGCTGAATGTATGATCTTTGCATCTCACTTTCGAGTTGGAGATGGATGACAACTCAAAGCGAGGGTTTTTCTAATCCCTGTTCCCTGTTCCCTATTCCCTGTTCTCCAGCGCCTCCACCAGCGCCTCGGCGTCGGTAATGGGCGGCAGGCAGGTGCGCCCACGGCACACCAGCGCCCAGGCCTCGGCCCCCTCGGGTGCGGGAACTTGAAGCAGCGTCTCCTCGAGCACCTCGGGAATGCCGCCCTTCACCATGCGAAACGGAGCAATGCGCATCACCGTCTTGTTGACGGCGAAACGCGCCACCGCCGTGGCCTCAAGCCGCGCAGCCTCAGCGCCTGAGCCCACCACCACCACCTGCACCGGATCAAGCAGCAGCCGTTCCAGCGCCAACCCGTAACCGCCCGCGTACAACCCGAAGTGCTCCACAATCCCCGCAAAGCAGCCAAGCGTGTCTTCAGCAACGTCGCGATACTTCTGCTTACCGCTCAGCGCCTCAAGCCGCAGCAGCGCCGCGGCAGCCACGGGATTGCCCGCTGGCGTGGGCGAGTCCTGCAATGGCTTTCGACGCGCACCGAGCGCACCCAGCGGGGCTTTTTCTTTCGTAGACGGCTGCGTCCCAGAACGCGCCGCCCGTCTCGTCGTAGAAGCGGGCTATCATGGCGTCGGCAAACCGCGTGGCCGCGCGATAGAAGTTCATGTTGCCGCTGGCAAGCCACGCATCCACGCAGGCATGCACCGTAAACGCGTAATCGTCGAGCGTACCCGGAGCACGCTCCGCCGGCACGCCGCCCTGCAGCACCGTGGCCCCCGGGTCCTCGGGATAGGCGATCACGTGGTTCAGCGTCGCGCCTCCGGCCCACGCCTCGTTCAAAAGCCGGTTCAGCGTCAGCAGCGCGAACTCGCGCGCACTGTCCATGCGCAGCACGCGCGCCGTCTCAAGGTAAGCTGACACCGCCATCGCGTTCCAACCCGTATAGAGCGTCTTGTCGATGAAGGGAGCTTTGCGCAGCTCGCGCGCCGCCAGCATCTTGCTCCGTGCCTGTTCAAGCAGCGCGCGCAACTGTGGTGCGTCGCCGTCTTTGGCCGCGAGTTCCGCGATCGTCTGCTTGACATGCAACACGTTCTTGGCTGGATTGTGGTGCATCTCGCCCAGTTCGCCAATATCCCAATAGACGGCTGCAAACTCCAGCTCTCGCTCGTCAAGCACGGCCTTTGCTTCGTCGAGCGTCCATGTAAAGTAGTCGCCGTCGTCGTCAAGCCCCACATCCGCGTCCTGCGACGCATAAAAACCACCGTGCTCCCGGTCGGTCATCGTCCTGTCGAGCCAGCCCACAATCTGCCTGGCCGTTTCAAGAAACTCCTCGCTCACAAAGCTCTGGAATCCGTGCACGTAATTGCGCAGCAGCTCGGTGTTGTCATAGAGCAACTTTTCAAAGTGGGGGACGGTCCATGTCTCATCCACGCTGTAGCGATGGAATCCTCCGGCAAGCTGATCGTAGACGCCGCCGCGCGCCATTTTTTCAAGCGTCAGGGTGAAAGCCTGCCGCGCCTCATCGCTGTCGCGGCTCATCGCTATCTCCAGCAGCAGATCGAGCGCCGCCGGGTGAGGAAACTTGGGCTGCGCGCCGAATCCGCCGTTGCGCGCATCGAACTTGGCCAGCGCTGAGGCGGCAATGCGCTCCACGAGGGCAGGCGTCAGCTCCCCTTCGCCGCCGGTAAAACTCTCGTTCTGCTCGATGGCCGCCATCACGCTGGCGGCTGTCTCCAGCGCCTCATCGCGCCGGCCGCGCCACACCTGCGCCATGGTCAGCAGCACCTTCTCAATGCCCGGCCGTCCGTAGCGATCGTCGCGCGGAATATACGTTCCGCCGAAATAGGGTCTTCCATCCGGCGTCAGAAACGCCGTCAACGGCCAGCCTCCCTGCCCCGTGATAGCCGACACCGCGGCCTGGTAGCGTGCGTCCACATCCGGCCGCTCATCGCGATCCACCTTCACCGCGACGAAGTGCTCATTGATGATCGCGGCAACCGCGCCATCCTCATACGACTCGCGGTCCATCACGTGGCACCAATGGCACCACACCGCGCCAATATCCAGCAGGATGGGCTTGTCCTCAGCCTGCGCGCGCGCAAACGCCGCCTCGCCCCACGGATGCCAATTCACCGGCTGGTGCATGGCCGAGCGCAGGTAGGACGAAGCCGCTGTTCCCAGCAGGTTGGTTTCGTCGTGCGTGCTGGATGCGTCGTCATTCATGCCGTGAGGATATACGCCGCGGGCGTCCCCGGTCTTGTGCGGAGGCATTAACTTGCTGCCAAAATCTGCACCGGGTCCTTCCTTCAACCCTTGCTGAGTTCCGCCTCAATTGCCGCCAGCAGCTCCGGCGCATCCGGCGCCGTGTCCGGAGCGAACCGCTTCACCACTTCGCCCGTCCGGCTTACCAGAAACTTTTCAAAGTTCCACAAAAGCTCCGGCTCTTCGAGCGTCGGCACGCCCCACCCCGTCAGCTTCTCCCGCCAGCTCGGCGTGTTCACGCTCACCGCCTTCGGCTGTGCCGCAATCAGCGCCGCGTACAGCGGATGCTTCTCCGCGCCCACCACCGTGATCTTGCTGAACAAGGGGAAATCGACGCCATAGTTCAGCGAGCAGAACGCAGCAATCTCCGCCTCAGTCCCCGGCTCCTGCGCCTTGAAATCGTTGGCTGGAAACCCGGCAATCACCAGCCCCTGCCCCTTGAAGCGCTCGTAGAGCTTTTCCAGTCCCTCGTACTGCGGCGTGAGTCCGCACTTCGACGCCCCGTTGACCACCAGAAGCACCTTGCCCTTGAACTCGCCGAGTGTCGTTGTTTCGCCTGAAATCTTCTGTACCGGAATGTCGTAAATGATTGCGCTCATCGATGATTCATTTCTCCTGATCAGTTTTGATGCTCGTTATGCGAGCAGCTGCCGCGCTACCTTGATGTAAAGCTCCACGGCTTCCAGCAGTTCCTTCTTCGCCAGCTTTTCAAACGGTGTGTGCGCCACGTGAATGGACCCCGGCCCCAGCAGCAGCGGCTCGCCCCAGTTGCTCAACTGCGGAATGTCTGTGGTGAACTTGGCGATCATGGTCGGCAATCCCTCCACCGCACGCAACCTGACAAAGGGAATTTCAAGTGTGAAGTCGACTTCCGCCAGCCCCTCGCACGCATCCGTCAAGGCCTTGCGCACCGGGGCCGAATCGCCCACCAGGCGGATCAGCACCTGCGCCTCCGCCTTGTCGGCAACCACGTTGGGCGCGTGTCCGCCATGGATCTGCCCGATGTTCAGCGTGCTCGGGCCAACATCCTCAAGCGTCGGCAAGGGCATGGCCAGCACCTTGCCCAGCACTTCAACCAGCTTGTGCACCGCACTCTCGCCGAGTTCAGGATATGCCGAGTGACACATTTTGCCGCTGGCCTTGAATACCGCGCGCAGCGCTCCTTTTGACGCCAGCGCCAGGCGGTTGTCCGTCGGCTCGCCGTTGATCAGGAACCGGCTTCCCTTGGCCGCACCGTTCGCCTCTTTTGCGCCCGCGGAGTCGCGCTCCTCACCGCTCACAAACAACAAACCAATCCGAAACCCCGCAGCCCGCAGGGCCGTGGCAGCGGCCACCTGCGCCGCGATGATTCCCTTCGCGTCTGAAACTCCGCGCCCGTACATGAACTCCGCATCTTCGCTGAAGGGAATATACGGAGGAACCGTATCCATGTGCGTTGAGAACACCAGCTCCGGCGTCTGGCCTGCCGTGCCGGCATAGATATTCCAGCGCGCGCCCGCCGTCCCACTTTCAACCGGCTGCGGCACCGGCGTCTTCTCCACCGCCCAGTCATGCGCCGAAAGAAACTGCTCCAGAAAGTCGCCCACCGCGCCTTCGTTATAGGTGGTGGACTCGATCTCGCATAACTGGCGCGTCAGCCCGACCGGGTCAACGGTGTTCATCTCGGAGCCTTTCGTCATCGTGCAGCCAGAATACCCTACACACCAGCCGCAGAAAGACAAAGAACGAAAGTGCGAAAGGTGCCGGACACCACCGATCTCATGGACCTACCCGCGTTTGTCGGTTCCGAACCAAACTCCACTGTCATGATCATTCAACGAATCTCAGAAACACCACCCTGGAGCTGCTGCTTTACTTGACGCAAAAAGGCAAGCGACTCCGGGCTGATAAGGCCGGTGCGATCGATGTCGAGGTTGAAGGTGACCGGGACGCTGGAGCGGTTGCAGACTCGGACGTAGTCAGTGACGTTGGCCAGGGGAAAGCGCGGCGCAGCCAACGGCGTCTTGACGCGTCCATGCACCCAGGCGGGATTGTCCAGGCAGACCCAGCGATGGGCCTGCAGGTGGTCGGGGGTATAGCGCGATGTAGGCACGGCGACGAGGTCGTTGGCTTCGCCTCCCTCGTAGTCCTGATGGGTGGAATAGAGGAAGTGGGTGAGCATGCCCGAGCTGAGGGTTACCAGGCGGTCTTCATAGCCGGTTTTGGCGGCAGCGGTCCAATCCTCCCAGGGGAACTGAAAGCCGTGCATGTCCGTGGTGACTGAGTTGTAGACGCCGCGAGGGTCGAGCGAAAAACAACTGTCGAACCACCAGCCGTCGAGGCGGGAGCCATACCGCGTGCCGAGCTCGCTGAGGATGGAGAGCAGGTTTGAGACGAGGCGGGACTTGTCGGCTGCATGATAGCCGACAGCGTGCTCCCAGGCGGAATCGTCCGCGCTATTGCAGGAGTGGTTGTAATAGAGAATGAAACGGAGGCCGCGGGCGTGGCAGGCATCGGCCAGCTCACCAATCAGATCGCGAGTGGTGGTTCGTCCGGGGGCGATGCGGTCAATGGCGGCCGAGGGTGCGGGAAGCATCTGCAGGGCGTGAGCGCCGGTGAAGATGACGTACTCAGCGCCGGCGCGGGCTGCCTGGTCCGCGTAGCCGGTAGCACTGAAGCGGTCAACGGCCTCGTTGAATGGCAGCCAATCGTCCTGGCCGACGGGCTGCGATTGTGCAGTCCAGTGAGTGGAGATTCCGAAGCGGCACTTGGCGAACCAATCGGTATTGGCCGGACGGTACGCGGCAGCAAACGCGTGACGGCCCGCGGCGCCAAGCAGTGCGGCGGTGCCGAGGCCTTTCAGCGCAGCGCGACGGGTAAAGGAATAGGCCCGAATCTCCATTTTGGTTTCTCAGTGACGACAGTGTACTGCATGCTCCCTGGATGCAGCCTTCCGCGCCAGCATCACCGGCACACACCAAGGTCACCTGACCCCGAACTTTTGTGCCGCGGCCCAGCGCGCAATGGCCCAGCTATTGCGCGTAGAATGAGGAGTGGAATGACCGCCACTTTTGCACCCGCCCAACCGGATATACCTCCGGATGTTTCCATGCTGCGAAGCGTGGATCTGGCTGGCCCCGCAGGCCGGCTTGAGGCCGTTCTCAACCAGGGCGCTCCCCAGGCGCGATTCGCCGCACTCATCTGCCATCCTCACCCGCTCCATGGCGGCACCCTCCACAACAAGGTCGTCTATCACGCCATGAAGGCCCTCAACGATCCAGCCTTCGGGCTGGGCTGGCCGGTTCTGCGCTTCAACTTTCGCGGCACAGGATTGAGCCAGGGCACGCACGATGGCCGCGCCGAGGCCGGCGACGTGTTGGCCGCGCTTGACTGGCTCCAGAACGAATTCAGACTCCCCATTGTTGCCGCCGGATTCAGCTTTGGCGCAGCCATGACCATCGCCGCCTGCTGCTCTCCTGCTCCGGCCCGCCCCCATCCGGCGGCGATCGTTGCTCTGGGCTTGCCCACACAGGCTGAAGGCCGTGAGTATCACTATTCTTCGCTCAAGGACTGCACCCTTCCCAAGCTCTTCCTCAGCGGAGACCGGGACCCCTTTGCGCCCGCACCGCAGCTTGCGCAGATCGTCCACTCCGCCGCCGATCCCAAACAACTGGTGCTCCTTCCCCGCGCCGATCACTTTTTTACTGGCCACCTGGCCGCGATGCAATCCTCGCTCGCCGGCTGGCTCAAGGAGCAACTCCTATGACCCCAGTCGGCGAAACTGCGCTCGACTCTCTCCATCAGACGGCCACTGAGATCTTTACCGGCGCCCTCGCGGCATGCAACATCGCCTCGGCTTTCGATCGCCGCCTGCGCTTTGAGGGCAACACGCTCCATCGACTCATGCCCGACGGCAGCGGCCCCGCAACCATCGATCTTTCCAGTTACAAGCGCATCTTTGTCATCTCCATCGGCAAGGCCGCCGCTCCCATGCTTGAAATCCTGCTTGACCGTATGAAGCGCCGCAAAGGCCTGCGCGGCATCTGTTGCGCCTACCAGGCCCCCAGGCACAAGAATTGGCGCTTCCGTTATTTCGAGGGCGGCCACCCGCTGCCTAATGAGGACTCCTTCGCCGCCGCCCGCGCCACACTGGCCATGCTGAAGAAAGCCCGCAAAGACACGCTTGTCTTCTACCTCATCTCCGGCGGCGGATCGGCCATGTTCGATCTGCCCATTGACCCGCACATCACTCTCGAAGAAACCCGTGAGTTCCACCAGTTGCTGCTGGCCTCGGGAGCGCCCATCAACGAGATCAACACCCTGCGCAAGCACTTCTCCGCCGTCAAGGGCGGACGCCTGGCACTGGCCGCGCCTGAGGCCGCAAAAATCAGCCTCCTGCTGCCCGACGTCCCGCTGCGCACCCTCGACGCACTGTCCTCGGGACCCACATCCCCTGACCACTCCACCGTCGAGGAAGTCCGCGAGCTCATCGCGAGATACAAACTGGCCGACAAGTTTCCGCCTTCCGTCCGCGCCTTCTTTGAGCGCAATGACCTTCCCGAATCGCCGGGAAACAAGAGCTGGCTGCCGCCGTTTTTTCCCAAGGCCGCCAAGCCTGGCGCTGCGCCCGTGCGCCGCATCACCGCCGGCGCCACACTCCAGGAAGAGGATCCGGCCTTTCGCGATTCTGTATTTGAAATTCTGCTCTCCAGTCACGACCTGGTCGAGAACGCGCGCGCCCAGGCTGAAAGAGCCGGCTACCATACCGTCGTCGACAACAGTTGCGACGATTGGGACTACGCCGACGCGGCCCGCTATCTGCTGGAGCGATTCCACGCCCTGCGCGCCACGCATCCGCGCCTTTGCCTCATCTCAGTGGGAGAAGTCACCGTCACCATGGACCGCACCCCCGGCGCCGGAGGACGCAACCAGCAGTTCGCCATGGCCTGCGCCCTCGATCTTGAGCAATACAAGGGCGAGCGGCTTACCGTGCTTAGCGCCGGCTCCGACGGCATCGACGGAAACACCAAGGCTGCCGGCGCCATCGCCGACCCCACAACCGTTGAGCGCGCGCACGCCTTCGGATTCCACCTCAAGTCCTCGCTGGCCGCCTTCGACGCCTGTCCCATGTTCACCGCCATCGGCGACACGGTGGTCACCGGGCCAACCGGCCAGAACCTGCGCGACTTGCGCCTGCTCATCGCCGAACGCGACTGACTTTCCCTCAACTGCGCGCCGTGCGGACCTCCGTGATCTCGGATACATCGCCAGGCACCCATCAAAAAAATTCTTCTGACTCCCTAAATCGTGACGCAAATGAAATAACATTGCTCTCACACTAGATTTACCTCGAACAGGATTCTTACGTGTCTAGAAAAACAGCCCGAAAGTCTGCGGCCAGAACTCCCGACATTCGCACCGTTGCGGCCATGGCCAAGGTCTCCATCGCCACCGTCTCGCGAACCATCAACGGTTCTCCGCTGGTCAGCGAGCGTCTTGCCAAGCGCGTCTGGCAGGCTGTCAAGCAGCTCAACTACTTTCCCAACACCCACGCACGCACCCTCGTCTCCGGCAAAAGCCGCCTGCTCGGCATCATCGTTGAAAACATCACCAATCCCTTCTTCCCTGAACTGATCCGCAGCTTTGAAGAGATTGCCGTCGCCCACGGATACGAAATCCTCGTCAGTTCCTCCAACAGCGACCCCGCCGTGCTTACCACCTGCGTCCGCCGCATGCTCGAGCGCAAAGTGGATGGCGTGGCCGTGATGACCTTCGGCGAGGAAGAGCCGATCCTGGATCAACTCGTCAATCGGAACGTGCCCATCGTGCTCGCTGAGTTCAAACTCGACGACCCCAAAGCCAGCACCATCCTGCTTGACTACTCCAGCGGCATTCATGCCGCCATTCATCACCTCGCCGCGCTCGGCCACAAAAAGATCGGCTTTCTCGCCGGCCCGCACAAGCTCCATTCCGCTATCACCCGGGAAAACGATTTCCGAACCGCGCTCAAGGCCGCCGGCCTCGCAGTCCAGAAGGACTGGATCATCGAGTGCGATCACACGCTCAAGGGTGGCCTGGCCGGCTTTGGCCAATTGCAGGCCCTCGGCAAGCGGCCCACCGCCGTGGTCTGCTCCAACGACATGACCGCCATCGGCGTGCTGCGCGCTGCCTACATGGCCGGCCTGCGCGTGCCCAAGGATCTGTCTGTCATCGGCCTCGACGACATTGATTTTGCCGAGTTCACCCTGCCGCCGCTCACCACCATCTGCCTCTCCCGTGCCGACCTCGCGCACGCCGCATTTGAGGCCCTTCGCCAGCAGGCTGAAGATCCTGCAGCACCCAACCTCAAGCGCGAATTTCTGGTTTCCACCAGCTTGGTTGTGCGCGGCTCAACCGCCGCACCAGCGGCCCGCTAGCCAACCAGCTTCCTGAATTGCCGCCTCGTTCCGGCTTGAATCCGGATCGTCTCAGCAGCGCAGCCGCAGGACGGCCGATGCGCTAACGCCGCCCCGGCATCCATCCACTAAAAAAGGCCGCGAATGCGGCCTTTTGTTCCCCGTTCCCCCAGATCCCCGGTTCCGTCGTTCCCTAAATCTAGCTCTCCACTAATTCCGATCGTATTCCCTCGGTCCCCTGGTCCCTTGGTCCCTGCCTCTCCCGCATCGCCGAAATCTCATCGTGGGTCTGGTCGGCGGCCACGCGACGGTCGGTATACACCCGCGGCTCGCCAAACTGCACCTCTGCCACGTAGCCCGTCACGCCCAGCACCTTCCACAGGTGATTCACAAACGTCTCATCCCCATACCAGCACAGTTCCCGCTCTTCAATACCGGCCGGAAGCACGTAGCGGACGCACGCGGTGGTGATGGGCACGCCCAGGCTGGTGGCCGGATCGATCAGCCGCGAGTGAAAACGAATCACCTCGCTGCCGTCTGTGCTTGTCCCCTCGGGAAACAGCAGGACTGGAATCGGAATCGGCAACTTCAGGCGCTCGGTCATCTGCTCAGCCACCGATTGCGCGCTTGCCAGGCTCGACCGGTCCACAAATATCGTGCCGCCGCTGCGTGCCGCCTTGCCGAAAAACGGCCAACCGCCAATCTCCATCTTGGCCACAAAAAAACAGGGCATGGCCGCGGAAAAAATCAGAATGTCGATGTAGCTCAGGTGATTTGAAACCACCAGCCCATGGGTTGGCGGAATGCCTTCAACGGTGTACTCAATCCCCAGGCTCTTAAGCATGTGCCGGCCTGACGCCTGAATCCACAACGCTCGCCGTTCCAGCGTGCGCGGGCCGCTCAGTCCAAGCAGCCAGAAACGAACAATGCAGGTAAGGATCGAGAATAGCAGCGCCACAGCGCGCCGCGTCCGGCGAAGCGTCACTGCGTCAGAGGGGCCAGGAACCGATTTCGCGCTCCCGGTGAAATTTGCTTCAGATCGAGCAGCGTAAGAAAGTCGATGGTGCCGAACTCGCGGTCCCACGCTGGCTCGGCGGCGATGCGCGCGCCCAGCGCCAGGTAGGTCTTCATCAGCTTGGGAATCTTTACCGAAACTAGATTATGAGTTCGCAACGGATCGCTTTCTTGCCGGCCCTCCTGCTGTGCGCTCGGGCCATCCTGCTCCACGGGGCATTGGTAGCACTCCGTCGGCCGCGTCTCAAACTCCGGTGAAACCCGGTAATGCTCAAGTTGGCGATACATCTGCCAACCCTCCTGCGGGTCCCTGGAATTCAACGAGGAGCAGCCGATCAAATAACGCAGCCCCATGTTGGTAGCATACTGCGCGATCCCCCTCCACAACAAGATCAGCACCTCGGGCGTGCGATGCTCGCAATCGATGGACGCGCGGCCCAGCTCCAATATCCCCGCTCGCAGCGGCTCATATGGATCGAGATTGAACTCCTGCGCGGAGTAGTAGCCCACATTGCGCGCGGCCTCGCTGCCGGTCTGCATACGGTACGTGCCCACAATGCGGCGCGTCAGTTTTTCTTCCACCAGCAGGTGCTCGCAGAAAAGGTCGAAGCCGTCTGTGTCCATGCCCGTCGCATACGAGCTATCCAACCCCTCGCCCAGTTCGAGATTGAAAACCTTGAAGCGCAAACGGCACGCGGCATCGCGGTCTTCCACACTCTCGGCCATGCGCAACAGGTACTGCCCAACCTCCGCATGAACCCGCGGCCGCTCGGTAGGCGACGGCAATGGATGAAAGGGAGTTGAAGTTTCCACCGGAACGGTGGAGTCAAGGGCAAGGTGCAGCGGCACTTTCTCGAAGACCCGCGTATTCACACCTGCAGTATCCGCCGGACCTCGTGAACGGACGATCAACCTGCTGCAAAAACAGTGCAAATATTGTGTAAGAGCTTTAACCTCGCTGCAACAATCCGCACCCTCGACCGGGCGAGTTCTCCCGCAATTAACGCTTGCCTCTGGGCCACTTTCGCGCTATAACCTCACTCATGAAGACGGTTAAACCTTCCCTCGCCGCCGCTGAACTGCTGCTGATCTTCCCTGCAGCTCTCTTCATGGGTTCACTTGTTGTGCGCAGCCTGCAGCCCACGCAATACGAGCCGGCTCGCACCGCGCAGCGCATCGTGGACCTCTACGCCCACAGTGTGCACATCGGTCTCTGGTTGCTGTTGATCGCTTTTCCGTTGATCGTGCTTGCCACCGGATCGATCACGCTGCTCCGCGCCTGGAACAGCAACGCTGATCTTCGCCATGCGACCCTGCGTACGCTTGCCGCCGTTCGCGCCCACCTTGCCACGTTGTTCGTGGCCGCCGCTACTCTGGCCGCAGGCGTCATCCTTGCCATCGTCGCATTGCACATGATCACCGGCTGAGACTGCTTGAGCGGCTTCGGTAACTAGTTTGTGTAAAGCCGCACGTAGTCCACCAGCATGGTCACCGGAAAGGTCGTTGTCGCATCCACTGGCCCCGGCCAGGTGCCACCGAGCGCGATGTTCAGGATGATGTAATTCCCCTGCCCGTTGTCGAACGGCCACACCGACCCGCTCAACCCCGCGATGCTCGACGGAGTGAACGTTGCATACG
>CAVXVM010000082.1:0-47506 GCA_963765025.1 uncultured Acidobacteriaceae bacterium
TCTCCTGCACCCAGCTTGTCAGCACGATCCACTGCTGCTCGACAACCTCTGACTTCGCGCCTGCCGCGTCGGCCTTGAGATCGGCCTTAACCGTTGCGGGCCTGCGCTGAGCAGATTCTGAAAATGAAGTGTTGATGGCGCGCACATCGTTCTGCCCGCCCTCGGTTCGTTCAACCGGCGCTCCCACATTCATCGTCTTTACGGGGCGAACGTCCGCGCGCGATACGCTCGTCGCCGACCTGAATTCCAGCGTCGCCGGAACAACCCGTGCACTGCGATCCGGATAATAAGCCGCACTCACAAGCCGTGCATCCGGATGCACCGCTTCAGCCGTCATGTCGACATGCGCCACAGGCACAAACGCCACCAGTTGCGGGCAGCGCGAAAGCTCCACCGCTCCAAACACCAGGCCCACACTCAGTGCACCGAGCAGCACGCGCGTTTCCACCGGGCCCAGCGCGCCCTTTCTGCGCAGAATGCTGTGGACGCGATGGACCAACTCCGGCCGTCGCTGCCATGCGCCCAATGAAAGCGCCTCGGCCCTGCGCTCGAGTCCACGCTCAGCCAGGCTGGCAAGGCAAGCTGCGTAGGCACGCGGTGCGTTCGTCACGCTGATCACGCCATCATCGCAAGCCATCTCTCGTTCGCGGCACAGGCGCCGTTCAATCCACACCAGCGCCGGGTTCAGCGGGAACAGCGCCAGGCAGATCTTCTGCAGCAGGTTGGTCCAGTCGTCGCGCCTGCGCAGATGCTCCGCTTCGTGCAGCACAATCTGCTCAAGCTCACCCGCGGTCAAGCGCGCAAAGAGCCAGTCGGGAATAAGAATCCGCGGCTTCGTAAATCCAATCACGCTCGGCCGCTGCAAACTCGTCGTAGTGCAGATCTCCACCGTCCCGTGCCCCCATGCTGCATTTGCGTGCGCCTGCAACGAACGGCCGCTGCCCTCCAGCACAATCGGAACCGCTGCCTTCCATATCCGGCGCAACCGCAGCGCATGAACTCCCAGTCCAACCCCGCGCGCAATCGTAGCCGCCGCCCACAGCAACGCGATCGCCAAGCTCCAGCGCTCATCCAGCCGCAACCATGGGCTCGTCACCGCCGCAGGCCCGGCCGCAGCCGCACCGCCCACCGCAGCGAACGCTAAGCTCGACACCAGCGCAACCACCGGCAAACTCACCAGCGTGATAAAAGCCGCGGACCACAGCGCAAAACGATGTGCCGCCGAAGTGCGGGGTGCAAGACGCAGGCAGAGAGCTAATCCGCAAACCAGAAGCGCCCCTTGCCAGAGAGCCGTAACGGCCGCACCAGCTGCCTGGGTTGAGATTGCCCCCAGCGCCGACTCAACCGAGCCGGCGACGCCGGACAACATCCCAGGGAGCGCGGTCCATAGAGGAGAAAGTGCGGTCAGCATCGCTATCTACCCCCCTCATTCTCGTCCGGAGCCGCGTTGCGGATCGCCTCTTTCAGCCGCTCCAGCTCCTTCGCGGAGATCTGGTCATCGCCCAGCAACGACAGCACCAGTTGCTCGCGCGAGTTGCCGAAGAAGCGGCTCATCAGGTGTCGAACCTCTGACCGGCTCGCTTCCTCCTCCGCCACGCAAGGCCGATAAACAAACGCGCGCCCTTCCTGGCGATGCTCCACGTAGCCCTTTTGCTCAAGAATCCGAATGGTGGTCAGCACCGAATTGTAGGCCAGGGTTTCACCGTCGGGCATCGCCGCGACCAGGTCGTTCACCGCCGACTCGCCGCGACGCCACAAAATCTTCATCAACCTGAGTTCAGCCTCGGTCAGCGTGTTCGATTTCTTCGGCGGCATCTCTATCCTTTTGATTCCATTCGATCAAGGGTCACGTGGGGATTCACCACTTGCAGCTATAGACGCTCAACTAAAGGATTAGTTTTGCGGTTTTCCCCATTTTTCAAAGAAAATTTTCGCCCCTCCCCTACCTCCTCCCTCCCCGCAGCGTTCCCTATAACCGCGCTGCTATCATTGCCTCGACGGGTTTTAACCGATGGATTTTGGTCTCAACAACAAGACGGCTCTGGTTTTAGGCGGCAGCGGGGGGCTCGGTCGAGCCATCGCCCTCGCCTTGGCTGCTGAAGGCGTCAAAATCGCGGTTGCCGGTACCAAACCCGCCGCGATTGAAGAAACCCGGACAGCGGTCGCGGCTATCGGCGGCACAAGCATTGGCCTAACCTGGGACCTGGCCGATCTCACAGTAATCGACGCCAACGTTTCCTCGATTGAAACCCAGCTCGGCCCCGTCGACATCCTCATCAACAACACGGGAGGCCCACCGCCCACCACCGCCGCCGGCCAGGATCCGGCGCTTTGGTTAAAGCAGTTTCAGTCCATGGTGCTTTCCGTCATCGCCATCACGGACCGCGTGCTGCCCTCGATGCGCCAGCGCCATTGGGGCCGCATCATCACCAGCACGTCCTCAGGCGTCGTCGCGCCCATCCCCAATCTCGGCCTCTCCAACGCTCTGCGTCTCTCGCTCGTCGGCTGGTCCAAGACCCTCTCGCGCGAAGTCGCCAAGGACGGCATCACCGCAAACATCATTCTTCCCGGCCGCATCGCCACCGATCGCCTAAAATTTCTCGACGAATCCAAAGCCAGGCGCGAAGGCCGCACCGTGGAAGAAGTCGCAGCGGAAAGCGCCGCCACCATCCCCATCGGCCGCTACGGCAAGCCTGAGGAGTACGGCGCCGTAGTCGCATTCCTCGCAAGCGAAAGCGCCGCCTACATCACCGGCTCCGTCATCCGCGTCGATGGCGGCATGATCCCGAGCGTTTAGCTTTCTGAACGTTTCTTTTTTGTAATATTGCAGGTGCCCCAGGTCACGTTTTTTTTCGTAGTATCGCGGGTGCCCCTGGTCCCTCGCATTTGGGGACCAGGGTTTCAAGCACCAGGGAACGCAGCGCATTCAACCAGGAAGGTTTTCTAATCCCTAATGCCTAATCCCTAATCCCTGCTTTAGAGGAGCAGTTCCCAATGGACACCAAAACAATAGAAACGCTCGCCGGCATCTCCACCGCAACCATCACCACCGTGCTCCTCAAGAAAGGGCTGCGCAACGTGTGGCTGCGTGGAACCCGTCCGCTCGTCCCCGGCCAGAAGCGCATCGCAGGCCCAGCGTTCACCTTGCGCTTTGTCCCCGCGCGCGAAGATCTTGCCACTCCGGAATCCTGGTCCTCGCCCATCTCCACCCGCGCTGCCATTGAAGCCATGCCCGCCGGCTGCATCGCCGTTGTTGACGCCATGGGCATCCAGGACGCGGGCATCTTCGGCGACATTCTCTGCGAGCGCATGAAGTTCCGCAGCGTAGCCGGTCTTGTGACGGACGGCGTAGTGCGTGACGTGGCCGGCGTCATCGCAACCGGTCTGCCCGTCTGGTGCAGCGGAGCCGCAGCGCCTCCATCGGTAGCTGCGCTCACCTTTGTCGGCTGGCAGGAGCCGGTCGCCTGCGGCGGCGTCGCCGTGTTTCCTGATGACGCAATCGTAGTGGACGAAGACGGAGCCGTTGTCATTCCGCGCGCGATGATCGATCCTGTTCTTGAAGCCTGCGTCGAGCAGGAGAAGCTTGAAGCCTGGATCGTGAATGAAGTCCGCAGCGGCGTTCCCTTGCCCGGCCTCTACCCCGCCAACACCGAAACCAAGGCGCGCTACGACGCCTTCCGCGCCAAGCAGGCCGAAGCCGCAAAATAGCGGGTGCCCCCGGTACCTCGCACTTGGGCACCGGGGAAAGCAAATATTCAACCATTGAAACCAGGCAGATACCCACGAGAGGGCAAGCATCATGAACAAAGGCCTGCAAAAAGGACTCACCAACTACGGCGACCAAGCCTTCTCGCTCTTTCACCGCAAGGTCTTCATCAAGGCCATGGGCTACTCTGACGATGCCCTCTCGCGGCCCATCGTCGGCGTCACCAACACCTACTCGGACTACAATCCCTGCCACGGCAATGTGCCCGAACTCATTGAAAGCGTCAAGCGTGGAATCATGCTCGCCGGCGCGCTCCCCATGGTCTTTCCCACCATCTCCATTCACGAAAGCTTCGCGTATCCCACCTCCATGTTCCTGCGCAACCTCATGGCCATGGACACCGAAGAGATGATCCGCGCCCAGCCCATGGACGCGCTCGTGGTCATCGGCGGTTGCGACAAAACTCTGCCCGCTCAAGTGATGGCAGCAGCCAGCGTGGACGTGCCCACCGTAGTCCTTCCCACCGGTCCCATGGTCGTGGGTCATCATCGCGGCGAAGTGCTCGGAGCATGCACGGATTGCCGCCGCCTGTGGGCTCAATATCGCGCCGGCAAAATCGACGAATCAGAAATGGAGCAGATCGGTGTGCGCCTCGCGCCATCCGTTGGCTTCTGCGGCGTCATGGGAACGGCCAGCACCATGGCCTGCATCGTCGAGGCCTTGGGCCTGTCCATGCCCATGAGCGCAACAGCGCCCGCGCCGCATGCCGACCGCCGCCGCATCGCCGAGGCCAGCGGCAAGCGCGCCGCCGAACTGGCCACCAGCAACTCGCCTAGGCCAAGCGACCTCATCACCGCCGCCTCCGTCCGCAACGCCATGATCGTTCTGCAGGCCATCGGCGGATCGACCAACGGACTCATCCATCTCATCGCAATGGCTGGCCGCGCCGGTGTTCCGCTCGATCTCGACCTCTTCAATCAACTCGGACGCGAGGTTCCCGTGCTCGTCAACCTCAAGCCCTCGGGCGCGCATTACATGGAGCATTTCCATTACGCCGGTGGCGTGCCCGCCCTTATGCGCGAGCTTCGCTCTCTGCTCGACCTCAACGCGCCCACCGTTGGCGGAGGCACCATTGGCGACGTCATCGCCAAAGCCGAAGAAGCTCCCGGCCAGGATGTCATCCGAGCCCTCGCTGCTCCGCTCAAGAAGGAAGGCGCCATGGCCGTGCTCCGTGGCAACCTCGCGCCGCGTACCGCCGTCATCAAGCAGTCGGCTGCCTCGCCCGAACTCATGCGCCACACCGGCCGCGCCGTCGTCTTTGACTCCGTTGAAGACATGATGGCCCGCATCGACCAACCCGACCTCGATGTACAAGCCGACGACATTCTCGTTCTGCGCAACGCCGGCCCCAAAGGCGCGCCAGGCATGCCGGAAGCCGGCTATCTGCCCATCCCCATGAAGCTCGCCCGCCAGGGCGTCAAAGACATGGTCCGCATCTCCGACGCGCGCATGAGCGGCACAGCCTTCGGCACCATCGTGCTGCACATCGCGCCGGAGTCCGCCGTAGGAGGCCCGCTCGCCATCGTCCAAACCGGCGACCGCATCACGCTCGACGTAGAAGCCCGCCGCATCGACCTGCTGATTGACGACGCTGAAATCGAATCACGCCTCGCAGCGTGGCACAAGCTTCCGCCCCGCGAAACCCCCGCACGCGGCTACGCAAAACTGTTCGATCAATCTGTGCTGCAAGCCGACCAGGGCTGCGACTTCGACTTCCTTCTCCGCAACGGCAAAAGCTAGCCCGAGAAATTAACTTTGCCCCATTCATCCCGGCGCGTTTTGCCGGGATGAGTGGGCGGCTAAAACCCTCTCCTCAGGGTGCCCCCGGTCCCTCGCACTTGGGGACCGGGGAATGAGCCAACTTCCCTCCGAGCTTTTCCTGACCACTGACCACTGTTCAATTCATCCCGGCGCGTTTTGCCGGGATGAGTGGGCGGCTAAAACCCTCTCCTCAGGGTGCCCCCGGTCCCTCGCACTTGGGGACCGGGGAATGAGCCAACTTCCCTCCGAGCTTTTCCTGAGCACTGACCACTGTTCAATTCATCCCGGCGCGTTTTGCCGGGATGAGTGGGCGGCTAAAACCCTCTCCTCAGGGTGCCCCCGGTCCCTCGCACTTGGGGACCGGAGAATGAGCCAACTTCCCTCCGAGCTTTTCCTGACCACTGACCACTGTTCACTGTTCCCCGCATCCCAATTGACTTCCCCCCACCCACCTCCAATAATCAAAATGGATGGACATCTACGAGGAGATCGTGCGATTGCAGCGGGCCGGCCGCAAGGGAGCCTTGGCCACCATCGTCAACGTGCGCGGTTCCATTCCATCTTTCAAGAGCGCGAAGATGCTGGTACGTGACGACGGCACCATCGCCGGAACCATCGGCGGCGGCTGCGTCGAGGGCGAGGTCTGGCAGGCCGCGCGTGAAGTCATGGCCGCGGAAAAGCCGCGCTCTCTCACCTTCGATCTCAACCAGGATCCCAAGTACGACACCGGCCTGGTCTGCGGAGGCACCTTGGAAATTTTTGTCGAACCAGTTCTGCCGCCGCCACAGCTCTACATCTTTGGCGCCGGCCATGTCGGCTACGAACTCTACCAGGCTGCCGGCCGCGCCGGTTTCGATGTCACCGTAATGGACGATCGCGAAACCTACGCCAATCGCGAGCGCTTCCCGCAAGCCAAGGAAGTCATCGCCGAAGATTTTGATCGCGCACTTGCCGGCCTCACCATCAACGATTCGTCTTACCTGGTGATCGTCACGCGCGGCCATCGCGACGACATGCGCATCCTGCGCTGGGCCGTCGGGACCAACGCAAAATATATCGGCATGGTCGGCTCCCGCCGCAAGGCCATCACCGTTTTTCGAGAGTTGACCAGGGAAGGTCTCAAGCCCGAGTTGTTCGACCGCGTGCATTCGCCCATCGGCCTCGATATCGGCGCGGCGTCGCCTGAGGAGATCGCCATCTCCATCCTCGCGGAACTCATCGGCGTGCGCCGCGGCGTTGAGCGTCCTCTGCCGCACATGAGCTGGTTCCTTCAGCACTGCGCTGATCCCGCTGACTCCGCTCAAGTCGACACAACGCCCGAAGACAAAACATCCAGCACCCAAACAGACACAGCGGATCCCAAACAGCCGCACACAGCCATCCGTTAGCCTTCGCGAGTTCTGCTATCGTCTTTCCATGGACAGCCGGTACAACATGTGCGGCGTCATCCTGTCGGCAGGCGCTTCCTCGCGCATGGGCCGCGACAAGGCGCTGCTTCCCTGGCCTCCTGCGGCTTCCGGTGCAACACACGCCCCAAATGAAACTTTGCTCTCCGCCGCCATCGCAGCGCTCCAGCCTTTCACGCAAGCCGTCATCATAGTCGCTGGGAAAAATGCGCTCAACCTCGCGCCCGTCATTGCGGCGACGAGCGCACGACTGGTTGAGAACCCCGACCCCGATCGCGGCCAGTTCAGTTCCCTTCAAGTCGGGCTGCGCGCAGTTCTCGACGCGGGATTCAGCGCAGCCATGATCACGCTGGTTGACTGTCCTCCCTTGAGCAGCGCCAGCATGGACCGGCTGTGTGCCGCCTACGTACAGGCCCTCACTCGCGGAAAGTGGGGCGTGGCTCCGGAGAAAGACGGCCGTCACGGTCACCCCATGCTCGTGAGCCGCAATATGATCGACGCATTTCTGTCCGCACCAGTCACCAGCAACGCGAGGCAGGTCAAATGGGCCAATCCGCAAGCATTCGAATACATCCCTGTACCGGATTCCCTATTGACCATCGACGTAAACACGCCGGAAGAATACGCGGCGTTGGCAGCACCGCCCGACTCGCAGAAGCATTAAGTCTTACCAGTCGACTTTCACGAAACAGCCGCGTGCCCCATTCATCCCGGCGTTCTTTGCCGGCGATGAGTGGGATACGACGAACTCCCCTCGCTAAGTTTTGTCCGCAAGCTTATCGAGCACAGCCGCAAGCGCATCCATGGCCAGATGGCTCGCATGCGTTGACGCCGCAGGCAATCCGCCGACAGCCTCCAGCAATTGTTCTCTCGTCAAGGCGCGCGCCTGCGCAATCGTCGAGCCGCGCACAAGCTCCGTCAGCGCCGAACCGCACGCCATCGAGCTGACGCATCCCTTTGCCAAAAAACAAATCTCACCAATGCGGTCCCCCGCCAATTTCACCGTCAGCTTCAGCACATCGCCGCAAGCCGGATTCTCAATCTGCGCTTCCGCATCCGCGTCCGCAACCACGCCGGCGTTACGCGGATGCTCGAAGTGATCGAGAACCTGGGGCGAATACATCCGTCACACCTGCAAAATAATTGGGAAATTCCGCTCAGTTCGAAGCAACCGGGTTCGCCTGCGCATGGCGCAGTTCAAGAATCTCCGTCACGAGAAACAAATCCGCGAGCAGCGCGCGCAGATGCATTGATGCATTCAGATTGTCGATCAGCTGCGAACTGATCGCCGGCTGGGCCAGCACCAGGTCAACGGCAGCAATCGAACTCTCCGCATCCCGCGCCAGCACCGAAAAGAACGCCCGATACTTGCCCGCCAGTTCCGGTGGCTCCTGCTTGATTTTGGCCTTGCAACTCGCTTCCAGCCCGCGCATCGCTTCAAGCGCACGTGCCAGGTGGTCGCGCAACTGCTTGCCCGATTGGCTGCCTTCATCCGTCGGCAGTCCCTGCGCCGCATACGAAAGCGTAAATTCGTAGCACGCCTCAATGGTGTTGCATCGTTCCTCTATTTCAATCATTGCCATCAGTCATCGCCCGTTGCCAGGCCCGGCCCTTCCTTGGTTGGCGATGACCCTTCAACTGCCCATCGCTGTGGATCGTGCTCTTCCAAATAAAAATCCTTTTCCATGTAGCCAAAAATCATCGACTTCGTAATCGGCAGCTTCTCCGGCCGGATTCCGAAATACACATGGACCATGATCAGCGCAATCAACCCCACGCCGGCCAATCCGTGCAGCACATACATCATGCCCCACGTCATATCGCCAAACAAATAAGGATTGCGGACAAAGATTCCCGTATTCACGCGCTTCATCATGAACACGCCGGTGATAATCACCGCGAGCCCGGCCAGCAGGATCACCGCATGGTAAAACTTGTTTTCCAGAGGATACTTCGCAAAGCGGTCCGGCGGCGGCGCATCCTTGCCGAACGCTCTCATCATCCTTCTCTTCGCATCGCGCAGGTCAATCTTGTCGGGCCATATCGACCAGAAATCCAGAAAAAACGACGCGTGCACGATGTGGAAGAGCACGGATGCGGTCAGCACCAGGCCGGCGATCCAGTGATACGTGACCCAATCGAATTTGACGCCCACCTTGGGCAGAAACGCCGTAATCAGCAGCGCGAACATCGAGATCGCCATCACCCAATGAAATGCGCGCGCCACCAGCGAGTGCCTCGGCACGCGTTCGGGAATGGCGGACAACACCGCGGGAGTATCGTTCACCGCAAACTTCTTCGGCCGCGCAAAAATCCCCACGTAGAGCGCGTGCACAATCATGAAGGTCAATCCGGCGATGGCGCAAACCCAGATCAGGTACCACGCAATATGGATGGGAACCGTTCTTCCCCACGGACTGATTGCCCACTGTATCAGGCCCATTTCGCCTCCTCGACGCCACTGATCGAGCGCTTCACCAGGTTGCGCATCAACGGAATCTTGTATGCGTTGAATTGCAGCGGAACGGCATCCTTGACTGCGAGGTTGCCTGCCATTTCGCCCGTCGCCGCGTCCGCCGGCTTGCCCTTCACCGCGTCTTCCACATCCTTCAGGCGCATGGGCTTTGGAGCAACCGCGCTCACCGCCAGGCGTATCCGATCGATCGTGTTGCCTTGCATTACCATCGCCGAAGCCACATTCATCAGCGGGAAGTCCCACACGTTGCGGTCGCGCACCTTTTCAAAATAGAACTTCGCGCCAGCCCATGCTGCAGGCAGACGAATCGCTGTAAGCAGGTCGCCTGCTTGCAGAATGTTGATGCGCATAATGTCGATCTCCGGCCCCTGGAAGTAATCTTCCGCATCCACCACGCGCTGGCCTTTTGAAGTCTGCAACACGAACTTGGCGTCGAGCGCAATCAATGCAGGCACAGTATCCGATGGATGCACGGCCACGCAGCGATTCGCTCCAAAAATCGCGTGCTCGCGGTTGCGTCCCACCGGCGTATCCGCGTAACAAATATTGCCGCCGCCGCGGTAGCACGGCCAACCCTCGCGGTAGTACCAGCAGCGCACGTCCTGCGATACGTTGCCGCCCAGCGTTCCCTGGTTGCGAATCTGCGGCGAGGCCACAAGCTCCGCGGCCTGCGAAAGAATCCCATACTGAGCTTTGATCACGGGATCATTCACAATTTCAGTCAGCGTGGTCATCGCGCCAATCTCAACGCCGTCGCTGGTCTGGCGAATCCCCTTCAGTTCGTCCACGCCGCTCAGGTCCACAAGAACCTTGGGCTTCTTGATGCGGTCCTTGAGCCAGTCGAAGCTGTCCATGCCGCCCGCCATCACCCACGCATCTTCCCCGTGCTGATCCAAAAGCTTCTGCGCGTCAGCAGCCGATGTGGGCTGAAGCAGGTCAAACGCGGGCATCACGTCTCGTATAACTGCCATAGCTCTCTCCGTTCACATCCTCACTAGATGTGCGCCATCAAGGGGTGTTGCATCGGACGTCCGGCTTCGAGCGACGTCAGGATCGTGTCAGCGTTCACCGGCGCGCGCCGGAATATCTCATCGCCAAGCGCGTCAGACAGTGCATTCAGAATGGCTGCGCAGCCGCCGCCAACCGGCGGTTCGCCAATGCCGCGTGCGCCCACCGGCGTCTCCGGATCGGGAATGTCGAGCGCTTCCCACTGCATGTCGACGGGCACATCCAGAATCGTCGGTGGCTTGTTCTGGTAGAAGCGTCGCGCCACTGGAACGCCGTAGTGCGGATCGTAAACCCACTTCTGCCCGATGGCATGAGCAATTCCCAATATCGAGCGGCCCAGCACCTGTCCGCCCAGCGCCGCGGGGTGGATCACCGTTCCCACGTCGGCATACGCCAGGAAATCGGTAATGTAGTACTTGCCGGTCTCCACATCGACTTCAACTTCCGCAAAGCTGGCCACGTACGAGAGCGTCTGCCCGTCATGCGGATACTTGTCCTTGGCTGAAACCACAAGTCCCTGGCCAGCCAAGCCGGCAACTGAAGCCTTCGTCGCCTTGTTCACTTCGGGGTTCGCTTCGTGCCCATCGTAAATGCCGCCCAGTTGAATCGCGCGCTGCGCCGCCTCCCCAAAGCTCAGGCCCGCCCCGCCGCCCTTGCGGAAGACGCGCTGGTTGGCCACTTCGTAATCGTCAGGCTTCCCGCCGTGCGTCTTCGCGGCAATCTCCTTCAGCCGCAGCTTGCACTCATCGGCAGCCGCGTACGCAGCCCGGCTCATGGTGTGTGTTGTCGTGCTGCCGCCCTGCGCGCATGTGTATGGAACATACTTTGATGTATCGCCCCACACTACATCGCAAATCTCCCACGGCACGCCCAGCCTTTCCGCGCCGGCGCGATGCACATCGATCACCGACTCCGTTCCCAGGTTGCCGATGCCCGATTGAAACTGCACTCGCCCCTGCGGCGTAATCACCAGCAGCCCGTCGAATCCTGTCGAACCGCCGGAGTACGCGCTGAGCGAAACGCCCACCCCGCGCACCTTTGTTCCCATCTTCTTCTGTTGCGTCGCGCGTTCTTTCCAACGGAACTGCTCAGCGCCCTTATCCAGTGCATCTTTCAGGAAGCAGCTTGTTGTGTGTGCGCGCTTGCCGTTGATCGCCGGCCCAAGCTCCGCCTTGCCCTCAGGACAATTGATTCGGCGAATCGCCACCTGATCCAAACCCAGCCGTCGCGCGGCCTTCGCAAGAATCGGTTCGGTAATGGCAATCCCCTGCATCCCTCCCGGAGCGCTTTGCGCGCTGCGCGGCGGCGTATTGGTCATCACCGAGATCGCCTGCTGCCGCATGGCCTCCGGCTGGTAAAGCAGCGACACGATCCGCGCCGCTGAAACCCCATCGCCCTGCGCATCGTAGGCGCCGCTGTTGCACACCGTGTACATGTCAAGCGCCGTGATCCGGCCGTCCTTGGCGAACCCCACCTTCATGCGACCGATCACGCTTGGCCTCGCGCGGCCCACGCAATGTTCCTCCTCGCGGCTCATCCGCATCATCACCGGCGCATTCAGCTTGCGCGAAAGCAACGCGGGAATGATCATCGTCAGCCCGCCCGTAATCTTGCTGCCGAATCCGCCGCCCGTGTACTCGCTGATGAACACAATCTTGTCCTGGTCGATGTTCATCCATTTCGCAATGGCCGGCCGCGTCTGGTAGGTGCTCTGCGTTCCCGAGTGGAGAAACAGTTTGCCGTTCTGCCAGTAAGCCATGGCCGTGCGCGGCTCCAGGCACTGGTGGCTCACATCCGGCGTGATGAAGGTCTCGTCCAGAATCAGCGCGGCATTCTTGAAACCCGCGTCAAGATCGCCGTACTCCCACTTGTCCGGCATGTGTCCCAGCGGCAACCGTCCCTGGTCGTAGTCAGCAAAATCCTGCGCGGTCCACTTCACCTCAGTCAACTGCGGAATCGGCGGATTCGGAGCGGCCGGCCGAATCCACACATTGCCGTCCTCGTGCGGATTCGCTCCGCCGGGCCGCAAGCTTTCCAGCGGATCAACGACAAACGGAAGTTCCTCGAAATCGATCTTGATCTTCTCAATGGCATCGGCGCAGGTAAGCTCATCCACAGCGCAAACCGCCATGATGGGTTCGCCCATGTACATCGGCTCGTTGGTCAGCGCGCGCTCGCCCCACTTGCTGGCTTTGATCACGCGCCCGTTGTCGTCCATGCTGTCGGCTTGAGCCGGAATGTCATCCGCCGTCAGAATCGCCTTCACCCCCGGCATCGCCAGCGCGTCTGACGTATCAATGCTCCGGATCCGCGCATGCGGCATCGGGCTCATCACCAGCCGGCAAAACAGCATGCCCTCGGCGCGAAAGTCTTCGGCATATTTCGCCTTGCCCGTCACCTTCGCCAGCATGTCGGCGGTCTGGTAGTTTTTACCGATCAGCTTGTAGCCGCGGCCGTACTCGCGCACGCGCTCTGACGGCTTCAGATCCTTCATCGCTCCAGATACGGTCTCTGACATGCTCAAGCCCTCCTCATGTTCTCTGCGCCCTGCATCATGGAATCGAGGATCTTGTTGTAGTCCTGGCAACGGCACAGGTTTCCTGAAATTCCGTGCGCCAGTTCAGCCCGCGTCGGATTCGGATGCGCCTTGAGAAACCCGACCGTCGACATGATGAAGCCCGACATGCAGAAGGCGCATTGAAAGCCCTGCTTGTCCACCACCGCCTGCTGCACCGGGTGCAGCTTGCCGTCGGCCGAAGCCAGGCCTTCAATGGTCGTCACCTTCTTGCCGCGGACTGTGTGGGTGAGTACGGAGCAGCTGTAATGCGGCACATCGTCAATCAGCACCGTGCACGCGCCACACTCCGCGCGATCGCAGCCCAGCTTGGTTCCGGTAAGTCCCAGCTTGTAGCGAAGCGTCCACGCCAGCGTCTCCTGCTTCATCACGTCCACGCGCCGCTGCATTCCGTTCACGTCAATCGTGATCAGCCGGTCGCCCGACGACATCTGCCCATGAACGGCCGTGGAGATGAGCCGGTAATTCGCCGCGGCAACCACGCCACCACTCGCGATCACGCCCAGGATGAATTTGCGCCGGGTGATCCTGCTGGACGTGCCTTCGGTCGTCTTCAGCTCTGGTATCTCTGACATAGCTGATTCTCCCGTTTCGATTTTTCTTGTCTTGATTTTTCTCGTCTTCGATAGCACTGCATCATGCGGGGATCGCGATGCTGCCGATATCTTAGCTCCGGCATCTTGCCTTTGTGAAGCGTTCCGTCCCGTGATCGCTTGGATGGTCCGATAAATCGCTTGAAATTGTGCGGCTTAATACAACTCCGTACGCCGGGTGCCCCCGGTCCCTCGCTTTTGGGGACCGGGGAAGAACAAATTCCGCCCCAAATTTGCTCATCCTAGCTTCGTGACCTCTACGCCTCGCTCATTTCCGCACCTTTCGCCTCGTGCCCCACCATCGCCAGCCCCGCCACGGCCAGTGAAACCACAACCACCGTGATGGCAAGAACCGCCGGATAGTTGCCCCATCGTTCAGCCGCAAGCGCCTGGAACAAATTGCGGGTGCCCCCGGTCCCTAGCTTTCGGGGACCGGGGACGAAGGCAGGATAAAAAAATCCCGTCTTCACGCCTCGCTCATTTCCGCACCCTTAGCCTCGTGCCCCACCATGGCCAGCCCCGCCACGGCCAGTGAAACCACAACCACCGTGATGGCAAGAACCGCCGGATAGTTGCCCCATCGCTCGGCCGCAAGCGCCTGCCCTTTGCCGTTCCACGAGGTAATCAGGCCGCCCAATTGGTACGCCAGCCCCGGCGCCGTGGCACGCACCGCTGCCGGAGACAGTTCCGTAAGGTACGCAGGAATCACGCCCCATGCGCCCTGCACCATAAACTGCATCAGCACGGCGCCAATGCCCAGCATCACGGCCGAGTGCCCATAAGCGTAAAGAGGGATCACCGGAATCGCCAGCAGGGCCGCCGTCACAATCGCAGGCTTGCGGCCCCATCGGTCACTGAGCGCTCCAAAAACAAACCCGCCTGCAATCGATCCAAAACCGTACAGCACGCCGATCAAGCCAATCGTCTCCGGTGAGAGCCTTGCGGTCACGGCCAGAAAGGTTGGATACACGTCCTGGGTGCCATGCGAAAAGCTCATGAACGCCGTCATCAACAGCACCAGAAACAAAAACGTGGGAAGAAAAGCCATCAGGCCCTTCGGCACAATTTCCAACCCTGTGCTAGTCGCCTCGCGCTTCATCCGTTTCTGCGCCCCGGCAAGCCACACCGGCGACTCCGCAACCCGCACCTGCACGTAGAACACCAGCAGAGCCGGCGACGCACCCACAATAAACAAGCCCCGCCAGCCTATATGGACAAACAGGAACGCAAACGCCGCCGACGCCAGAATCGACCCCATCGCGTATCCCTCCTGCAAAATGCCTGAGAAGATGCCGCGGCCTTCCTTGGGCAGCGTCTCAAAGGTCAACGCCGCGCCCACGCCCCATTCCCCGCCCATCGCGATGCCGAACAGCGCCCGCAACACCAGCAGCGCGTTGAGCGAGGGCGCAAAGGCGCACGCCAGCTCAATCACTGAGAAGCTGAGAATGTTGAACATCAGTACCGGGCGGCGTCCATAGCGGTCGGCCAGCATCCCAAACAGCAACGCACCCACCGGCCTGAACGCCTGCGTCATGAACACCGCGCCCAGCACCGCCGATGGCTGCGTATGAAACTCGCCCGCAATCGCCTTCACGCAGAAGATCAGCAGGAAAAAATCCAGACTATCGAGCGTCCAACCAAGGAATGATGCGACAAAAGCATGCCGCTGCTGGCTACTCAGCCCGCGGAAGTGTTCAATGACTGACATAGGCGGGAGCATATCAGACCATAACCGTCACCCGCGCGCCGCCCCCGCTTTCGCGCTCAACCCGTTTATGCGTAAATGAGCCCAGTTTATGCGGGTAAGTCCTCCCAGATACACACCCCTCAGGATCGGATTGGAACAATTCCTCGGGCCCCGGCGTATCATTCCTTCAAACCAAGAAACCATCAATGAAAGAGCCGCTTGTGATGAGCAATTTGAATGATTCCGAAGAGAAGCAGTACTACCGCTGGGGCGGGATAGCGGCGCTGCTTTTGGCTGTTGGCTACGTTGCGATTATTCCGCTCTTCGCGTGGGTAGGCGCGCCTCCCGCCACCGGCGAGGCCTGGTTCCGCTACCTGCCAGGCAAAACCGCGTCCTGGTGGGTGATCATCTGGCTTTGTGTCGTCACCGATCTGCTCTACCCGCCGGTTGCCTGGGCGCTCTGGATCGCTCTGCGCAAGGCCGCAACCAAACTGATGCTGGCATCCCTGGTCTGCTTGAATCTGTTTGTCGTTCTCGATCTGGCTGTCACCTGGACGCACCACGCTTCTCTGCTGGCGCTTTTCCAAAACTACTCTGGCGCAGCTGACGAGGCTCATCGAGCCGCCTATTTGGCCGCGGCCGAGTATGCCGCCTCGATCTATGCGACGCCGCTGCTCACCTTTTACATCATCGTGATTCCATCGCTGGGCGTGCTGCTCGCGAGCATCGCCATGATCAAAGCAGGATTCGGCAAAGTAAGCGCCTTCACCGGGATCATCACTGGAGTGTTCGGTATCCTGTCGTTGACGGGCTTCTTTCCGCTAATAATGGCAAACGCATTGGGGACCACGCTCTGGTACTTCCTCGTTGGCGCTCGGCTAGTGCGACTCGCCAGAGAGTTGTCGAGCAGCCAGTAAACTCCGCCCTTGGGTTCGCAGCCTCTGTCTCACCGTTTCTCGGCATCCGCCCGGAAATTAAAATTGTGCAAATGAATAAATATTTGTTGCAACGAATATCCCCCCTGCTGCGTCCAATCAGCATGGGAAGAATTTGAGGCCCTTGGCTGGCAAAACCCGTGCTTGCCCCAGCCCCGAGTTCCTGCTCCCGCTAATCCCGTAAGCAGCCCAAAAATTCGACAAGTGAGGTTCCTTCTTTATGAAGCGTTTGGCATTCATCACCGGCATTCTCGCCCTGGCAGCTCCCCTGGCCATGGCACAATCTTCCACCTGGATCTCCGATCCCATGCATAGTGAAGTCGACTTCAGCGTCACTCACCTGGCCATCGCCAACGTGCACGGCAAGTTCGGCAATGTGGCCGCGGAACTCAACTTCGATTCTTCTGACATCACCAAGTCCACGGTCAAGGCAACCATCAATGTCGCCGGAGTCGACACCGGTGAAGCGCCGCGCGACGGCGACCTCAAGTCTACCCGCTTCTTTGACGCCGCAAACTTCGCCACAGCCACCTTTACCAGCACAAGTGTGGCAAAGAGCGGCTCCGGGCTCATCGTCAACGGCAACCTTACTCTTCATGGCGTCACCAAGCCCGTTGTCCTTACAGTGGAAGGCCCCAACGGCCCGGTGCAGGGCATGGACAAGAAACAGCACTCCGGATTTTCGGCCGCCACCACCATCAGCCGCACAGCATTTGGAATCGGGTCCGGCGTTCCTGCGTCCATCGTTGGCGACGACGTCAAAATCAGCATCGATCTCGACGTGGCCAAACAGTAAACTGAACCTAACCAACAGCGCATCAGTCTCGGAGAGAGAAAAGGAATGGCAAGCCTGAAGCTCGAAATCGTGCAGGAACTTCCTTTTGCCAGCTTGGAAGAAGAAGCGCTCCTCAATCTGATGCGCACCTCTGACGCGGTTCATCGCGCCTTCCAACGCAAGACCCGCGACTGGGGCGTCACCTCAACCCAGTACAACGTACTGCGCATCCTGCGCGGCGCCGAGCCGCGCGGGCTCACCTGCGCCGCCATCGGTAGCCGCATGATCACGGCCGAGCCGGACATCACCCGCCTGCTCGGCCGCCTCAAGGCCCTCAAGCTCATTCGCCAGCGCCGCGACCCCAAAGACCGCCGCGTAGTCTGGACACAGATCTCTCAGGCCGGCCTGGACCTGCTCAAAGCCATGGCTCCAGTCATCGAGCGCGCGCCCAAAGAGCTGCTTGGCAACATGAACAAAGCTGATCTTGCGGAATTGATTCGCCTCCTCGAACTGGCCCGCCAAAAAAGCCAGCAGCTTCTCGAGCCCGAGTGCACCGAGGCCCTCAAAGCCCTTTAGACCGCTGAAATTGTGTAGGAAACAATCCAACAATAGCGCTGTCATTCCGACAGAGCGCAGCGACGAGGGATCTGCGGTTGCCGTTCGGTAATCTCAGCGCAGCCCTTGAGCACCGCAAACCGAAATGCAGCAGCCTGCTGCCCGCGCCGTAGGCGCAGTGGATATTAGCCCCGCGCTTCACAGTCTGTTACGAAACCCTGCCGAAGCCAAGTCTTGTAAAAAGGGCACGGCTTTAGTGTCTGCATTAGAACTCGCGAAATTAGACCGCGTAGCGGCAAGAGCTCCCGGAGGGAGCGAAAGATAATAGCCCAGGATGAAGTCCGAGCTCGCTGTGGCGAGCTCGAACGCAATCCTGGGAAAGGCGCAAAAATTAAGCCTGGAGCCCCGTAGGGGCGGCGCGAATCCGCACAACTGAACTGTGCCTCGTGAATGGAACCTAAGTTCTTCGAGCCCTCCAGCGAACACTTCAACTCCCGCCATCGATCAACGGCGAAAGAACTCCGCACCCGGCGAGTTTCGTAACAGACTGTTCAGTGTGGAGGAAAGATCGATCAATTGAACAGCTCGGAGTCCCGTAGGGACGGCGCCCGCTGGGCCGAGTAGGGGTCGCTGCGCCGCTCAACATCAATCAATAAAAATGGGCTTTAGCCCCTGAGGGAAAGCCCATCGGTCTACACAATTTTCAGAATCTGCTTTAGCTGCTCACAACCTTCTTCGCCAGCACCTCTTCATCCACGTCAGCCTGGATGATCTTGTTGTGCAGGCAATACAGCGCCAGTTCAAGCCGGTCTGAGACCCCCAGCTTGTCATAGATCTTGCGTAGATAGTTCTTGATCACCTGCTCCGTGGTTCCCAGTTGGAAAGCAATCTCCTTGTTGCGCTTGCCCTGGGTGATGCAGGTAATGATGGCCATCTCTTTGGGCGACAAGCGCGGTTGATTGCGCGGGCTCACCAGGGCCGCCGCCTGCGACCGGTACGCCTCAATCACCCAATTCACTGATTGATTGTCGATCCACGTCTCGCCGGCCGCGATTCTGCGCACGCACCGCACCAGAAGATCGGGCGAAATCGAACGCGAGATAATCCCGCGCACGCCCCGCCGATAGAGTTCCACTGTGTGGTTCTCGTCGGTGGCCACGGCCTGCACAATCAGTTTCACGTCGGGCGCAGCCCGCAGCAACTCCGGTATCACGTTAGCGGTGCCCGCAAGCAGGCTTCCTTCAAGAAGAACGATATCGGTGGGATACCGTTCAATAGCGGAGCGCAGATTCTCAAGGGAATCGGCCTGAGCAACGACGCGGAGGTCGTCTTCCAGGGCAAAAACCTTCCGGATTCCGACGCGGTAGATCGCCTGAGAATCCGCAAGAATAATGCGGATCGCCCCGGGCTTAACCGGCGTATCTACAATTTCGCCCTCGGGAGGATCGTCCACGAAATCCATAGTTGGCTGCCGCAACATCCACTGGTAATCTCATTGCTCCGCGAAACGGTACTCATCAATCGTGGACGCAGCGAGGTACTGATGTTGGCTTAGAGAGCAGCGTACCACACGTCCCGTGCAATGAACCAGCACATCCTTCGGGGTTCCCAGCACCGGACCCGGCATCCGAAGCGAAAATCGGATATCCAGACCCACATCCAGCTCGCGATCAAGCGAAAACAACACGCCGCTCGCCGAAATATTTCGGGTCTGGCCTGCAAACTCGGTTTTTCCTGTCGACAGCGTCGCCGGGAGTGCCAGGGGGAAGCGCACGGCGCACCTGACTTCCTGGCGGCCTTCGCCCCCCGCGGTTACCGCGGTGTGTACAGTTGAAGCAGGTCTTGTTGCTTTCATTCGTTACACCCGGACCCAATTGGTCCCAGTTCGCACTCTAGCGAACTTTCCCAGCGCAACCAACGGCACAATAGTTTCTAGAAAGGTAACTTACCCCTATTGGAGCCTCGAAAACCTGCCCCCAAACGCCCAACCAAGAGGTTCGGCCCATCTCCTGACTACGCCGGACAATGCCCAATATCGCATTTTAATTCAATAGCTTACGAGAGATTATCAAAAACAATCCGCGCGCTTTCTCGACGAAAATTCACCCTCTGAATCTGGCCGCGCGAGAATCAGGAAGTGTATTCACTCATTAGATTCTCCATCGTCGTTTTCGTCCCGTTTGCCGTTGAAGAGCCCACGTTCTTCTGGTTTCCACCCACCGTTGCCGCCGCGTCGTTCCCGCATCCTCCCCCTCCTCGAGGCAGGTGCCAAAAGTAATTCCGCCCGTCCAGCCAACCATCCCCGAGAGCCCGACCTGACCTCGCTCTCTTCCCCCTCTCACTTATTTTGATGACCTGACCAGGGAAGCCAGCTCCCATCTCACCCTCAGCCCACCCAAGACCCCTCAGTCCGAGCCGCCCTCGCCTCGACCACCCAGCCCTCCCAAGGGCCCAACAAGCATCACCCACCCGATTCCGTTCGATCCCAACCGCTCTTGAACGCTTCAACCGGCGCTTGCTTCGCGTTCCTGCACACCTGCGAGGCTGCCTGTCCAGGCGGGAAATCGGTCAACGTCGCACATTGCACTTCCCCATTGCAAAAAGCCGATCCGGATGGGAAAATCACACATAAGTTGTAGGCGAGGTGTTCATGTCGGGACCTTTCGCAGATATTTTTCTTGACTGCCGGACCGAAACGCACCTCAGTAACAGTCGAACAGAAGGCGAATGATTGCTCCTTGAGGCAAATAAAAGGCGAAAAAACACCCAAAACCCCCTCAAAATCAACAGAAAAACTGATTCTCAAAAATATTTTTTGCGCAATGTTACTTTTGCGGTAGCGAATATCCCACTTTCGGGTTACTCTTTGTATGCGTAGTTCTTTCTCCACCGAGGAGCGCAAGACCATGACCAATAAATCTATGTACATTCGCGCTGCGGTTCTAATCGCTGCCATAGCTGCTGTGACCACAGTTGCCATGGCCAGCCCACTCACTATTCCGCCCCTGCCTAAGACAAACGGCAGCGGCAATGTGATGTTGGCCGCCAGCCCACTCACCATTCCGCCCCTCCCCAAGACAAAAGGGAACAAAGGCAATGTGATGTTGGCTGCCAGCCCGCTCACCATTCCCCCCCTGCCTAAGACAAACGGCAGCGGCAATGTGACCATGGCCGCAAGCCCGCTCACGATTCCGCCTCTGCCTAAGACAAAAGGCAACAAAGGCAATGTGACCATGGCTGCCAGCCCGCTCACCATTCCGCCCCTGCCTAAGACAAAAGGCAACAAAGGCAATGTGATGATGGCCGCAAGCCCGCTCACGATTCCGCCCCTGCCCAAGACAAAAGGGAACGTCGCGGCCTAGGTAACTTACTCTGGGCATTCGCCGTTCCTCTTTTGGATTCTGTCCAATCATCCTGCTAGACTTCAGGTAATGTGGATGGCTGCCTTTCAAACATGAGGAGGCGGGGTTGGATTGGGACTTCACTATATTAGTTTGCGGAATGGCAGCAGAGGTGGCCATCATCCTGCTGCTCGGAAAGAATCGCGCCTATCGTAATTTCCCCACCTTTTTCCTCTTCATGTTATGGAGCCTCTTCAGCGACGGCTTCCTCTATTACGTTCGTGCGCACTCCTCTTTCGACTTCTTTTACCGCGTTTATGAGGTTCAGCTTGTCATCGACTCGCTGATGATCTTCGCCCTGCTCGTTGAGGTTGCCTGGAGCGTGCTCCGTCCCATCCGCAGTTCCCTGCCCCGCTATTCATGGGTGGGCATCGCCGTCGCTTGTCCTGGTCGGCGCTCTTCTCCTGTGGCCAATCGCCGGCTTGACCGCACCTTCCGAGCTCTCCAGCGAGGGCAGAAACCTGTTCCTGTTGCAGCAGACTCCCGCACTGATGCGCGCTGTCTTCTTCCTCGCGCTCGCTGCCTTCAGCCAGCTGCTCTCCATCGGATGGCGCGATCGCGAACTACAGATTGCCTCCGGCCTCGGCTTTTACTCCATCGTCTCTCTTGCCATCACCATGATGCATACCCACCAGACCACAAGCATGTCTTCCTACCACACGCTCGATGTCATGGGCGGCATCAGTTACCTGGTTGCCCTCTTCTACTGGGTTTACGCTTTCGCCACCCAGGCCGCGGAGCGCAGGGAGTTCACTCCCCAAATGCAGAGTATGCTGTTGGCAGTGGCTGGCGCCGCTCGCAATACCCGCATTGCCCTCAATGATCCCTCGAACGATAAGTCCGGCAAACGTCGCGACTGATTGTCGCGACTGATTGTTAGACCCCCCGGAAAGCCGGCGTCGCCAGATTCCCAACACCGACGCAATGGAGACCGGTAGTGACAATTGACAGCATTGACCTCACTCTCTGGCTGGCAGGCGCAGCCATGGAGATGTTTCTGCTCGCGGTGCTCCTCTACAAGCGCATCTACCGCTCGTTGCCCATCTTCTGCATCTTTCTCGTCTGGTGCCTGCTCAGCGACGCGGGCATGGCCATCGCCCTCCATCTTCCCAATGCCTACCTGCCCGCAACTCTGGTCAGCATTACTGGCGACGCCCTCTTTCAGTTGGCCATCCTCGCCGAACTGGGAAGGGCGGTCCTGCGCCACAACCACGTCGATCCGCCAAGCAAGGTCGTCCTCGTCCTCCTCGGCCTCCTCGCATGCGTCGTCGCAGGCATCCTCAATAACTGGTCCGTGCCTCTCGACTATCCCTTCATGTCCATGCTCTACCTGGTCCTCCTCCAGGTCTTCGCTGCGCTCCGCGTCGTCTTCCTCCTTACCCTCGTGTGGTGGACAAGCGTGCATAAGCTGCGCTGGCCAACCCGCGAACTTCAGATCCTCACCGGCCTCGGCATCTACATCATGATCACGCTGTGTGTCGTTATCCTGCACACCCACCACATGGCCACCATGCAATACCATTGGCTCGACCAACTCCTCGTCGGCAGCTATCTCCTCGCACTTGGCTTTTGGATTCTTGGACTTGCCCCCATTTTTGACACAACCGGTTAAGACTCAAAATCCAATGAATGGAGAATTGAGTCATGGGATTGTCACGCAGGCAGTTCACCAAGGAGTTCAAGCTGGCCGCTGTACGGCGGCTGGAAGCAGGCGTTTCACTAGCCGAGGTGGCTCGTGGGTTGGAAGTCAGCCCCAACGTGTTGGATCGTTGGCGGCGTGAGTTCCGACAAGCGCCAGGCAACGCATTTCCGGGGCAGGGGCAGCGGCGCTGGTCCGAGGGCCGAGTCGCCGAGCTGGAACGTAAGATCGGCCAGCAAGCGGTGGAGATCGATTTTTTGAAGGGGTGCTTGCAGCGCATCGAAGAACAGCGGATGTTGCAGGCATCGACTGGAAATCCGCAGTCTACCGGAAGGTCGCGGAAGAAGTGACCGCCGGGCAGAGACTGAGCATCGAGCGGATGGTGGAACTGGGCCGGGTGAGCCGGTCCGGCTTCTACCGCTTCAACACGAACCCGGAGACCGGCCCGGACAAGGACATGGACCTGCGCGACGCCATCCAGCGCATTGCGTTGGAATGGCCCAGCTACGGCCGGCCACGCATCACGGCGGAGCTGCGGCGACGTGGATGGACGGTGAACGCGAAGCGTGTTCACCGCCTGCTGCGCGAGGACAACCTGCTGTGCGTGCGCAAGCGCAAGTTCGTCGTGACCACCGACTCCAACCATGGGCGGAAGGTCTACCCGAACTTGGCTCGCGGCCTGGTGCTGACTGGTGTGAATCAACTCTGGCGAGCCGATATCACCTACATCCGGCTGCGCGAGGAGTTCGTCTTCCTAGCCGTGATCCTGGACGCCTTTTCGCGTCGCGTGATTGGTTGGGCTCTGGATCGCAACATGGAGGATGAACTAACTCTGACGGCGCTGCGGATGGCACTGTCCCGCCGCAGTATTCGACCTGGCCTCGTGCATCACTCCGATCGCGGCAGCCAGTACGCGAGCAAGGATTACACAGACCTGCTGAAGGCAAACCAGATCGATATCAGCATGAGCCGCAAGGGCAACCCGTGGGACAACGCGGCTTGCGAATCCTTCATGAAAACGCTGAAGTACGAAGAGGTTCTGCGCAACGAATATCGCGACCTGGCCGAGGCCTTCGCCTCGATCCCCGAGTTCCTCGAAAAGGTCTACAACCAAAAACGGCTGCACTCGGCTCTCGGCTACTTGCCGCCGGTCGAGTTCGAGGCCCAACTGGCGGCGAAGAATTTGGAGGCCGCTGCGCGGCAGCTTATTGCATGAGTTTTTGAAGGCATGGGGAAATCTATCGATCCGATGTTGAACGGCAAAGCCGGGAGCGGCATCCGTCGCCAACTCCCGGCGCTCATCGGCGTCGATGAGTCTCCAGCCGGCTATTCCTTGGCAGGTTGCGCTCCCGCAGAGCCTGCCTCCGCTTCACCGACCGGGATCAGAATGCGCTAAAGTGGTCTTGCCGGTCGAGAATTTCGCAGCGAACGGCGAACATGGTCTTAACTGTTTGTGTCAGCCAAGGGGACAACCGCAAGAACGCACGCACCATAGCCGTAGCAAGTGTCGAAGCGGACGCACTTCGAGGTCACTCTAACAGCCCCCGCGCAGGCGACGTTCACGGCGCTTGCGGCAATGCTCAGCCAGGTGCATGTTGAACTTTTCCCAACTGTTGAAACGAGGAATCGGGACCATGGAGAGTCTACGCCGTACATATGAAAGCAAACTGCCGGCTGAAGACTGGGCCATCGCAGACAACGGCCAGATGACCGCAGAGCGATTCTTCGAGGTTCTCGAAGGTGAGGCGGCAAAAAAGACTCAGAGCGGATTTGAAAGCACTGGAGAAGCACATTGTGGAATTGCGTGCAGAACTCAGCGATCTTGAGAATGAAGCACAGCGCTTAGAGACAGCTAGCACATCGGTTCACGATCTGGCGGAGGCGAAGCACGCAGAGGATATCTGGCAGGTCGCTGTGCTTCGAATGCGGGGTAAGCAGAAGGAACTAAGCGAGGCCCTCGCGATAATGCGGGAGCTCAAAGGCAGTCTGATCGGTTTAGTCGAGGAACAGGTCTTCGGTCGCTTGCGCGTGTCCTTCACACATGGCGATCCCATTGATGATCAGACTGTTCATTTCGCTGTGATCGTTACACCCGGCGGTCCCGGCAGATCAAAGAGTTCTTCCCGACCATTCAGCAACGGAACGTCACCATCGCGGATATCCCTGAGCTTGTTGCAACGGCCGAAATCGGTGGAATGCGGATCACTGGCCCTCCCCTCGGCGAGGAAGATGTTGAGAAGGTGAAGCTCGGCGAACAGTTGTAGACGAGCCGTCTGTATCCGTTTGGTGGGCTTTCGGTGAGCGACGATTGGTCAACTATATTGTTGCCCCTTCGAGTTGAACATTCCCGAGTCGGCAGCAGTCCAAATGTGCTCACATTTTGGCCTCAAGTCATGAGAAGCATTGTTAACCGGCCAATCTCTGCCCATTTTCAGGTGTGGTCGTGAGAGGCGCTTCAATGCCGATCGTCATGTTCTTGACGACCAGTGATCTTATGCGTCCGATCAGAATTCCGACTTCAGCTGGGCGCGGTGCAGAGCGGCCTACCATGGGTTCATCTATCCGGTGCCCAATTCGTCGACTCTGTTGCCGTCCTTCCCTGCAGGAACCCCCGCGTTGGTCACCGGGGCCACAGATGGAGGCAAAACTGAACACGCTTGCTCAAGCTGGAGTAAGAAGAAACCGGCTGAAGAATAATACAACACGCCTCTCACCTGCACCAGATCAGGCGATTTGCGATTGTTGGCATAAACGGAAATTGGCCGGTTATCCCACTGTTATCGTCAACTGACACCCTGTTTCCTGGGACCTCGCTGATCCGAGCGGCACAATGCCAATCCCCGAGGAAACCTTGTCACATGCCGACTTATCATTCACAATCGATGTGGTGGCAGACACCCCCTGTGACCACACCAACGGCTTCCAGAACAGCGCGAGCCACTTCGGGATGTTCCATCTCTACGGCCACCGGCACTTGAGTAGCTCTGGGGGCTTTTCGAAAAGTGCTTCGTATGTCCAAAAGACAAGTTGGCGAAAGCGTCCTTTATCATGCAGAAAATGGTATGGAATGAAAGAGCTTATTTGCCAAATAGGCTTTTGAGCCACAGCTACAGCTTTCGCAGCAGCTCACCATGATGGTTGGGTCCCCCAAAGAATTCATTGACAATAGATAAAGATACGCGGGCAGGTTTTTCACTGGACCTGATTGGTTTCGTGTCAATTTCGTTTTTCTCATTGTGAGGGAATCGGTTTGGGTCACCCGCTTCGTCGTTCTCGCCTGAGCGCATCGTCCACCGTTCGAAGTACGGATCCTTCGCCCGAGCCTCGGCGTTTTCTCCCAGTAGTTTCAGGCATTCTGCGACCACAGCCACGGCATTTTTGCAGCCGTCGGCGCAGCGCGCGTAGAGAGCGCTTCCCTTCTTTCCTATCCGATCGCACCGGATGGTAACCGCATAGCGCTAGCCGCCCCTCACCGAAGCGTGCAGCCAGTCACCTTCCGAAATCGCCGATCTTCGACGCGCCGCTGACTCTGGTAGGCTCCGCCGCGAGGCGCCGAACGCGAGCCGGCCCAGGCGATCATTTCGTCCCAACTCAGAGTTGCTCAGCCTTCCTTCTGAGTGCGCCTGTTCTTGTGCTCTGTCGCTTTGCTGCGCCGTCGCTTGGTGCTCCCGAAGGTTTTCGAAATGTCCTGCCAAGGATACAACGGCCTTCGCAGGCCCGGGATCAAGGCGGTCCGAAGCAAATTACAACTCTATTACTAAAATGATGTTGACGGAGTTTTGAATCTTGGGGTAGAGTTTCAGCAATCCAGTAATGCAGAATTTGCCAGCCCCCCAATTCCGCATTACGTTCAGCGATTCAATTGGTCAGTTCCTCCTCTCATATCAATTCATCTGGTTGTTACCTTTGCCGGCAAAAGGGATAGTAATATGCCTCGAGCCTAAAGGAGATTCTCTTCCGGGATAAGTCCGCCGGAAGAGGTGCGAGTTATGAAAGCGGTCCCGTGCGCTGAGGGCCGATGCGAAGGTGCGCGCAGCAGTAAGTCAGTAAATCACGGAGGACAACTGCGCCTTAATGAAGTACGCAAATGCATGCGCGGTAGCAATGTTTGACCGGAGGATGTTTGCATTCAGCTACGGATGAATAAGCTGCGCATCCTCGATTGCAGGAATCCATTTGGCGCCGAAAGGGTCGATGTGCATCTCGACCTACGGAACCGCACGACCGCAAAGTTCAAGGAGATAACTCTATGCCGGTTTTGACCTCTTATCCGGGCGTTTACGTCGAAGAGATTCCCAGCGGTGTGCATAACATCGCCGGCGTCAGCACGGCGAGCACCGCGTTCATCGACTACTTCTCGCAAGGCCCGATGGGCGTGGCGACGCAAATCAACAACTTTACCCAATTTCAAACGGTTTTCGGCGGCCTGAATCAGTTAAGCGAAGCCAGCTACGGGGTGATGCAGTATTTTTTGAACGGCGGGCAGACGGCGTGGATTGTGCGCGTAGCGGCCGGCAGTCCCGCTCCAGCCCAGTTGACGCTCGACGACACCGAGAACCCGGCCAAAGCCACCCTGACGATTACTGCCAGCAGCTCGGGCGTATGGGGCACCAACCTGCAGGTGGGAGTGGACACCAAAACCGTGCCGTCAGGCCTGTTCAACCTGGTGATTCGCCGGGTGGACTCGATCAGCAATCCCGCACAGGTGCTGAATACCGAGATCTATCGCAATCTGAGCATGACGAGTTCCAGCCCGAACTATGCAATCGGCGTTGTGAACGCGGCTTCGGCGCTGGTCACGCTCTCGGATCTAGGGGTTGGTACTATTCCGGCCACAACTAACGCGGATGTGATTTCGCCGATCTCGAATCCTGCAAACGCGGCGTACGTCTCTGTGAATACTGCTTCGTCTCCGGCAAACGACGGTTCGGTTCCCGACGCCAACGCGTTGGTGGGTGGCCTTCCAGCTCTTGACCGGCTCGACCCCTACATCTTTAACATCCTCTGCATTCCAGCTGCGGCCAATCTGGTCTCTGGCGGTAAGCCGGACACGACAAACATTGCCACCGTGTACACGAAGGCAGCCGCATTCTGCGATACCAAGCGCGCGTTTCTGCTTGTCGACATTCGCTCCGGAATCAACTTGACCAGCAGCACGGCTTCGACAGGTGTGGTGGACTACCTGATTGCATTTGAGACCGCCGGCTTTACCCCTGACGCAAACTCGGCGATCTACTTTCCAAGGCTGCTGGTTTCGGACCCCTTGAACCAGGGACGGCAAAGAAATTGTGCCGCCAGCGGAACCATTGCGGGGATCTACGCGACGACGGACGCCAATCGCGGAGTTTGGAAGTCGCCAGCGGGCATTGACGCAACGATTGCGGGCGCGAGCATGGCTTACATCATGAACGACGCAGACAGCGGCACCATCAATCCGCTGGGCATTAACGGCCTGCGCAACTTCAAAACTTGCGGCAACGTTGTGTGGGGAGCGCGCACGATGCAAGGCGCCGATCAATTCGCCAGTGGGCCTATATTTCTGTGCGCCGCACCGCACTGTACATCGAGGAGAGTCTGTTCGAGGGATTGAAGTGGGTGGTGTTCGAGCCGAACGATACGCCGCTCTGGGGACAGATCCGACTCAACGTGACCGCGTTTATGCAGGGCCTTTTCCGCCAGGGAGCGTTTCAGGGCGCTTCGGCGGCCAGCGCGTATTTTGTGAAGTGCGACAGTGAAACCACGACGCAGACGGATATCAACTCGGGTGTGGTGAATATCGTGGTTGGCTTTGCACCGCTGCAGCCGGCCGAGTTCGTCGTGCTCCAGATCCGACAGATGGCCGGGCAGGCGGCCTCGTAGCCAAGGAGGAAGAGATGGCGCAGTTCAGCGTAAATCCGCAGCGTTTCGATCCATACAAGAATTTCAAATTTCGCATCAAGTGGGATGGTAAGTACGTGGCCGGCATCAGCAAGGTGGGCGGGCTGAAGCGGACCACGGAAGTAGTGAAGCACCGCGAAGGCGGCGATCCTTCGAGCAGCCGTAAATCTCCGGGCAGAACCGAGTATGAGGCGCTGACACTGGAGCGCGGCGTTACCCAGGACATAGCGTTTGAGCAGTGGGCAAACAAGGTGTGGGACTACGGCGCGGGCTTGGGCGCGGAGGTGTCGCTGAAGGATTTCCGCAAGGACATTCTGCTGGAGATGTACAACGAAGCCGGGCAACTGGTGCTCGCGTACAACATCTATCGCTGCTGGGTCTCGGAGTTCCAGGCCATGCCCGATCTGGATGCCAATGCCAATGCGGTTGCCATTCAACACATCAAGCTGGAAAACGAAGGCTGGGAACGCGACACGTCGGTGGTTGAGCCGGCGGAGCCCAGCTTCACGATTCCGTCGTCGTAACTGCCTGGTAAGCAACAATGCGCGGACTCTCAGCTACAGAACTGCTTGAACTGTGGGAGCGTGGCATGGAGAGCAGCGAGATCGAACGCGGTCTGCTGATGCTCTCCTATTGCCTGCCGGAAAGGCCCTGGGCGCAGCTTGCCGCGGTGAGCGTGGGGCAGCGGGATGCCATGGTGCTCGCGTTGCGCCGCGCCACGCTGGGGCCCGATTTACATTCCTTTGCAACTTGTCCCGGATGCGGCGGACAACTGGAGTTCGAATTGAATGCGGATGAGCTCGGCATGGGCGTGGGCGCCAGGAGCAGACCGTTGCGCACTCGTTTCGGCAAGGATCGTTCGCGGTGAATTGCCGGCTTCCCGACAGCTCGGATCTCGATGCGGCCAGCTCTTGCGCGAGCGTGGAAGAGGCGCGCCAGACCATACTCTCGCGTTGCGTGCTCTCTGTCGAAGACGGGGGACGCGCGCTAACGGCCGGTGAGATTCCATCGTCCATTGCCGATGACATTGAATCGTTTCTTTCGGAGCGGGAATTTGCCGATGAAATCTCGCTGAAATTGGAATGTCCGGCATGCGGCCGGGGTTGGGAGTTGGCTTTGGACATTGTGAGCTTTTTCTGGCGCGAGATTCAGTCTGCCGCGCGGCGCATTGTGCTTGAGGTGGATGCGCTGGCGCGCAGTTACGGATGGAGCGAGGCGGAGATTCTGAACATGACTCCGGCTCGTCGCCAGTTGTACCTCGAGATGGTGAGCTGATGCGAAACCTATTGACACGCATGGCTGAGCGCGCAATCGGTGTAAGACCTGTTGCACTGCCGCTGACCCGGCCTGTATTTGCGACGCCTCGGCAGCTAAGGGAGCGGGTGCTTGAAGATGCTGCACAGCTGGAGACGCCGAGATCCGCAGCATCCGCGCAGGATCGCGGCGCCCCGCAACCCTCTGGCCGAAGCAAAGAAGAATACAGCGAGCCGGGCACGCTGAGCAGGACGCAGCGGCTGGCGCAGTTTCAGCAGTTGGAACACCGCCGTGCGCTTGAGCAGGACCGTAACCAGGCTGCTGTTCCTGGCCCAACGCTCCCAGTCCTAACGTTCCATGACGTGCTCGCACATATTTACGGCGCGCAGAACGCTGGCCAGCATACTCACCTCGCGGAGCCGGAATCCGTGGAGCCCGCAACGCGTGGAGCGTCGCTCTTGCCGCTGAGCCGGATTGAAGATGAGACGCCGCAGGATAAACGAGACGAGAAAGAGCGGCAGCGCGCGTCGGCATCCATTGAGCCTCGCGTAGCGCGTGTACTTCCGCAATCCTCAGTCATGCAGGAAAGCAAAGTGTTCGCGAACTCCTTTGCGAACCAGTTCTATGCAAGCCATATTCGTGTCCCCAGTACGCCTTTCGGGCTAGCAGGGCGAATCGGCGTCAGCCGCCGGGCAACAATTGACATCGCGCGGCTCGCGGGATTGCGGGCACCGCCGCATGGCAGGTTGGCCGTCCATGATGGCTGCTGCCGTTGTCATGCATCCCGACCGTTGTCATGCCAAAAACGTCCCAGGGGCCGAATTCGACGGAAAATGCGGACAACTCGGACAAAGCGGAAATCGTCCAAGATGCCTATTTTCTATGATTTGCGATTGGAATGAGGGAGATGCAGGAAAGTCTGGCGGAGAGAGGGGGATTCGAACCCCCGGTAGAGCTTTTGACCCTACAACGGTTTAGCAAACCGCCGCCTTCAGCCGCTCGGCCATCTCTCCGCTAAGTTGAACCCTCTTTTTGAACGCTCTCCGAGGAACTAATACATGCGTTCCGCGGCCTCCGTTGCAAAGTCGCAATTCCTGCGCCTGCTGTGGGGCAAGGCCGTTAAGGTTCACAGCATCCTGATTATATATGAATCTCGAGTCTGCGCCCCATCGGTGCACCAAAGGTGAGCTTTCTAAGTTGAAATCGACAAAGTGATTCTCCGGTTTAGACGCCGACGATTGCGCGCGACGGCGATGGCCGACCGGCAACGACAGGCTATTCAACCGCGCGCTGCACGGTCGCCCGGCATTGAAGATTGGCGGCCCCGGGCCGGCGATTACGCTCGATGAAGATTCGTCATTCCGCCGTTCTGAGGCGAGCTTCCACGCGACCGTCGCGCCAGGGGACCGAAACTTCTACGGAATGATAGCGTCATTAAGCTTGGTAGCGATCAACGGTACATTGTTGTTGCATGCGGTCATGCGCACGCTATACCCTGACAAAACCCCATGTCGGAGGGCCTATGAAACGGTACTTCGGCGTCGTTCTACTTGTTCTGTGCGTTTCTTGCAGTCTTCAAGTTGCCGGACAGACCAAGCGCGCGCTGCTCATCGGGATCAATACCTACCAGCCCGCGGGCACCAAGGCGGAGCATCCGGCCGGCTGCATCTATGGCCGCTGCGAGCTGGGCGCCTTCGAGAATCTTGAAGGCTCGGTGAACGATGCGCAGGCCATGGCCGACCTGCTGACCAGTCCCAAGTTCGGCTTCCCCGCGGACAAGGTGGTTCTTCTCACCAACCCCGGACCGCCTCGCCCGCGGCCCGGAGTGGTTGTACTGCCGGCCGCGGAGACGACGCGCGACGGCATTCTTGCCGCCATGCAGAAGTATCTTGTGGACCTTCCGCAGCGCGGCGACACGGTGGTGTTTTACGACGCCAGCCACGGTTCGCTGCGCATCAACAGCAAGGGCAACAAAGCTGCAGGTTCTGGTGAACGGCAAGCTATGTTCACGCCGACAGCACGCTGGTTCCTTCCGACGCTTACAAGGGCGGCTACGACGTTCGCGACCGCGAGATGACGCGCATCTTCAATGCGGCCCTGGACAAGGGAATTCATCTGACCGTGATCTTCGACAGTTGCCACAGCGGCGGCGCCACGCGCGGCATCGGCCCCAAGTATCGCGAGCGCACGCTGGCCTTCGATCCGCGCGACATCGCCGAGGCTCCCGACGTGCTTGCCAACGGGCAGCCGCGCCCAGCGCCAACCGAGCGCGCAGACAATCCCGCGCTGGTTTTTTCCGCGGCGCAGCAGGACCAGACGGCCAAGGAATCTCCACCTTCAGACACGATGACCGAGCCTCATGGAGCCTTTACCGCGGCGTTGGTTGAGGCGCTGCAGGTGCTTCCCGGCCGACGCGCCCGCGTCGGTTGTTTATCAGCGGGTGAAGGCGGTGCTCGAGGGCAACGGCGTCTCCGATCAGGAGCCCGATCTGGATGCATCGCCGCGCGGCGCCAGGAACCCCTCTTCGGCGGCGAGGCGGCAGATAGCGGCAAGGTGCTGGCCGCCGCACTGAAGACTGACGAAGACGGCCTCGTGTCGCTGGACATCGGCCGCGTCTCCGGCATCGGGCCGGGCAGCGAATTCACTTCGACTGCTGAGTCGGGCGCCGCGAAAGGAATCGTGCTGCGCGTCAACGCGCTCGACGGCATTGCGCGGTCAACGGCGGAGATTGTCAGTCCGGCAAAGGCCAAGGTTGCTCCCGGCGAAATCTTCGCGCTGACGAAACTCGTGCCGGCAGAGGCCGATCCGCTGCTCTTCTGGCTGTGGCCTTCGAATCTTTCTGAAGACGAGATTCTTGCCGCTGCCGCGCAGGTAAGGCCTCCGGAGCAGCTTTAGTTTCCGATCCCGCGGAGGAAAGCTGGACAGACATTTTGAGTTGGGACGGAGCGAGTTGGACGCTGCAACACGCAACGGCCAGCGCTCCGTCTGCCACAAATGCTTCGACGACCATCAATCTGGACAAAAAGCCAGAGCGCTCCGATCCGCCTGGGGGCAAAGCTGACGGCGGAGGCATTGAGGCAGCATCTTCAACCGGACGCGAAGCTCTGGGTCAACCTGCCTGCGCCAAAGGAGCTGGCCGCCAAGTTGGCGCTCGAGGAAAGCGACAGCGAAGTGAAGGGCACGGCCAATCGTCGCCAATGCCAATTACATTCTGACCGGCATTCTTACTCAGGACGGTCCCGCCTATGCGTGGTTTCACAAGAGCGAGTTCGACGCCGGGCCGCAGGCGAACCCGGCCAACGACCACAGCGCCGGCTGCTCGGCAACCTCGCCCTATCCGGTGCGCACGGATTGGACGGCGCTCGGCGATATGGGCCGGCATCGAAGCTGTGGGCAATAAGCTGAACGAGTACGCTTCGGCTGGGAAAAGTCCACGGATGGATCAACCTCTCAGACAGCGCCACAGGCGAGGCGGCGGCCAGTTATTACAAGTTGACGATGGTCCGCGCCTCTGACGAAACAGTGCTGCCCGCCGACCAGCCCGCTCAACAAGGCGACCGGATGAAGATGGCTCTGCAGTCGGACAACGCGGTCACCGACCCGCGCTGGGTTTACGTACTCGACATCGACTGTCACGGCAAGGGCACGCTGCTTTATCCGATCAACTACTCTGAGAACCAGTTTCCGAACGCTGGCGTAACCGACAAAAAGTTTGTTCTGCCACACTCCCTCACGCTGCGCATCGGTCCCCCTTACGGTGTGGATACACTGATAATGCTGAGCACGGCACAGCCGTTGCCCGATCCTTCCGCGTTGAATTTTGACGGAGTCGCGACACGTGGAGCGCGGGGCGCCGATACGCCTTTGCAAAAGCTGCTTGCCAACACCAGCAGCGGCTCTCGCGGTTTTGCTGAACCGGTACCAACGAACTGGGGCATCGACTTGACAAGGATTCGCAGCATTCCGCCCACTGCATCAAAGTAAGTGGGCACGGAGGCATTGGGGCCAGTGAAATTCTCTTGACGACTTCCCCCGTAAAGGAGAATGTCCGTGCCCGGTCTCCGCCAGGCGTGCTCTGGCCGGGTGCGGTGCTCGCTTTCCGTTCCAGGTAGGCAGAATGGCGGCTTCAGCGGATAATGGAGGGGAAAGGAAGGCTCGAAGAGGAAGGTCCACGAGGAGAACATGAATCTAGCGCGACGTGAGCGACTTATAACATGCCTGAGTTTGGCTACGCTGTCGGCGACAGCGGCTGGCGCGCAGGATTTTGGCTTTGCCAAGGAGAGGGTGACACTGCTTCGCAAGCTCCCTGGACTTGTGCATCTGGGCGGGACCACAATCAAGGTGAAGGTAACGGGACACGAAGGCCAGAGCGACCTGGCGCGAAACCTGCAGACGATGCTGGAGACTGAATTTATGAAGGACGATCCACGGCTAAGGGTCAGCGAGAGCAACCCATCGGCCGTGGTGACCTGCCAGATCATCTCTTACTCGCATCCCAAGCCAACCATAACCACAAGACAGGGCCTGACAACAGGCAAGACTCCTGCGAAAGGCCAGGATTATACGCGGGTGACGGGATCGCTCAGCGTGTCATTCCAGGCTAGAACCGCTAGCGGCCAGATGCTGGGCTCGGACAACGTGACTGCGAAGTACGACGAGGAATTCGACAGCTCCGGGAATACTGCGTCAAAAGGAATACTCGGAACCATGGACAGCTCGTGGAAGCGGATCACCGGCGGAGCGAGCAGCGAGAGCCTTAACCCACCCACAGACGATGAACTCCAATCCAGGCTGCTGGCGGATGCCGTACGGCAGATCGCCGTTCACATCGTGAACACAAGAGAACCTGTGGAAGTATTTCTCGCCAAAAAGTTCGGCGCGTTGGACGCGGGCGACAAACAGGCGCAGGCAGGGTTATGGCAGCGCGCGCAGGAGACGTTCGAGACAGCGCCTCCGTTTCCGAAGCTTTCCGAGGATGCCTATCGGCTTTACAACATCGGCGTGGCCTATGAAGCGCTGGCTTACCAGGCCGACGACGAAGCCACTGCGATGAAGTATCTTGACGAGGCAGCGATCAACTACGGCAAAGCCATCGATGCCAAACCGGCGGAGAAGTACTTCCTAGAACCGCAGAAGCGCATTGAGACGGCGATCGAGCATTATAAGAAACTTGAGGACCAGGAGAATCAGAAGCCTGCTTTTGCGGCGAAAGCACGGGCGCATAAGCCCGCGGCGGCACAATGAGAAACTGTTGGCCGCGCCGGCTTGTATACCTGGCTTTGTTGGCCGGCGTAGCGAGTATCTGCCCGCTTCGCGCGCGGACAAGGAGAGCGCTGCGGCGCAGGCAAAGACCTTGTGGTTCAGGCGCTCGAGCGCATTACTCCGCAAAGCAATCAAAGCGCATATGAAGATGCTCTGCAGTTGCTGAAGCATGCAGTTTCAGTTTGCGGAGAACTGGGCGATGCATGGTACTACCGGGGCCTGGTGGAGCAACATTTGGGCCACGACGCGCTTGCCAAGTATGCCATGGACAAGGCGCGCTTCAACGGCTCTGAGGCGCTGCAGCAGGGGCTAAATCCGCTCGGTGCTGGCCACGCCAGCCGGACGCGGGATTGCAACCGAGGGAGACGAGACAAGGACGCCAGATTCGCGTCCGGTGCCTCCAGGTCCCGTGCAGCAAAAGTGGGCGCTGGTGATCGGAATCGGCAGATTCATCGACAAAAGCATTCCGCGCTTGAACTACACAACAGCCGATGCAACTGCGATCGCCGCGCAGTTAAAAGATCCGGGCATTGGTCAGTTTCCCGCCGCGAACGTGCATTTGCTAACGGATGAACAGGCGACCACGAAGAACATCAAAGAAGAATTGAATTGGATGGCGCGCCACGCGCAGCCAAACGATCTGGTGTTGATATACGTGGCAACCCACGGAACTCCACGCACTCTGGATACCGCTGGAGGAGCGAACTATCTGGTCACCTATGACACTGAGGTTTACACCGGCGGTAACTTCGACGAGGACGCAATGTTTGCAACGGCGTATCCCATGGTGGAGTTGGCCAACGCGGTCGCTACGCGCATGAAGGCGCTGCGCACGGCGGTGATTCTTGACACGTGCTATAGCGGCGGCTCGATGAAAAACGAATCGCCGCTGATGAATCCCGCAAAGCCGAATGCCGGCCTGGCTAATACATCGCCATCGCAACAGATGATGGCGCGGATGAGCCAGGGCACGGGACGGATTGTGATAGCGGCCAGCCAGGTGAATGAGGAATCTTTGGAGAGCGACGAGCTTCGCCATGGATACTTCACGTATTACCTGCTGCAAACGCTGAAGAACGACAAGGGGATCGCTCCGCTGAGCCAGGTATACGCCCAGGTGGCGCAAGCGGTATCGCAGCGCGTATCAGCCGCCGGATCGCATCAGCATCCAGTGATGAGCAGGAGCGCGGCGGATGCGGATTTCCCGCTGCGCACGGCCGCCCTCGATGCAAAGAAGGCCTTGCAATAACGCGGACGCCATCGCCTGGGAATAGGCAGAGAATGACTCTGGCAAAGACAACTCGTCTTGTGGCGTGCTTGAGCATCGGATTGCTGACGGGGATGAGTACGGCTTGGAGTCAAAGTGGGTCGTTGAACGATCAGATCAAGGACCACGAGCAGAAGCTTGCCGAGGCGCGATCGGCAAAGAACTACAGGAACGTTGTGATCGAGCTAAGTTATCTTGGCGAACTCTATCGTCAAGCGGGCAACACGGACAAAGCTCTGGACGACTACAACCAGGCACTGGCCATCGAGCACAATGGGGGTAACCGCGGCAGCGAGGCCCTGACGGAGAATTATATTGGCAGAATTTATGCGGATCTAGGCCAGGAAGAAAAGGCGCTGGGACTATTCAACCAGGCGCTGCCCGTTATGCGCGAGACAGGCAACCGCCGCGGCGAAGGGCTGACTCTTTGGAACATCGGCCGGACCTATTCCCTTCTTGCGCAGGAAGACAAGGCGCTGGATTTCCTGAATCAGGCGCTGAAGATCTCGCGCGAAACAAACTCGATCAACGGCCAGGCCGGCGCACTTGACGCTATCGGAAAGGTGTATAGCGATATGAGCCGAGGGCCCGAATCGATCGACTCTCTCAACCAGGCCCTGGCCCTGTGGCGCCAAGAGGGAAGCCGGGCGGGCGAGGCACTGACTCTCTGGAACATTGGCCGCACGTATGCCGATATGGGGCAGAAGCAGAAGTCATTCGAGGCCTACGATAAGGCGCTCGCTATCTGGCGCGAACTCGGCATCCGCCAAGGAGAGGCGAGCACGCTGAATTATTTAGGCCGCGTCTATTCCGATCTGGGTCAAAAGCAAACCGCGTTGGATTATCTCAACCAGGCGTTGCCCATCTGGCGCGAGGTAGGAAATCGCAATGGCCTGGCGCTGGATCTGAACGATATTGGCAGAGCACATGCCGATCTTGGTCAATTGCAGCAGGCGCTCGATTTTTACAGTCAGGCTTTGCCGATTTGGCGCGAAGTGGGCAACCGCCGCGGCGAAGCTATGACCCTGAGCAACTCTGGAAAGGCCTATCTCGACCAAGGGCAGTTGAACAGGGCGCTGGAGATCAGCTTCGAATCGCTGCCGGTTTGGCGAGAGGTAAAAGAGACTCGCGGAGAAGCCATGGCTCTCAGCCTGATTGGCGCGGCCTATTCGCAACTTGGTCAACCGCAGACAGCATTTCCCTATTCGCTGGCCGCGTTGGAGCTGGCGAAGTCCGCGGGCGATCCGGATATGCAGGGCGCGATCGGCACCGCGATGATGATCGGCTTTCAAAAGCAGCATCGCCCTGAGATTGCGATATTCTTCGGATTGGATGCGGTGAACAGCTATCAGCAGATTCGTAAGAACATCAGCGGCCTGGATAAAGATCTGCAAGCAGGATTCGCGCAATCGCGAACGTCGACCTATCGCATTCTGGCCGAGCTTCTGGTTGAAACCGGCAGGCTTGGCGAAGCTGAACAGGTTCTCGATCTGCTCAAGGAACAGGAACTGAAAGACGGGGTGCGCGGCGCTGCTCCAGATGCCGCGGCCAAGGTTGAACCCCTTAGGCTTAGCACTGCGCAACAAAAGGCGCAAAGCGAGTTAGACGCGCAGCAGCAGAAGGTGATCGCTCTTGAGGAGTTGAGCCTTCAACATGCCGCACTGCAAGCGAAACCAGCGCGCACCGCAGCGGAAGATAAGCAGCTGAAAAAGCTGAACGCGGATCTTACCCAAGGAATCACGACAGTCTTCGCCTATTTCACAGATACGATCTTTCCGGAACTGGAAGGCGCGCCCGGCGCAGGCCACAGCAATCAACTTCAGGCCGGCGAGGACTCGCGGCAGAGCTATCTGCAGAACACGCTGGCAAAGCTTGGACCGCGCGTCATGGGCATCCGCATTTTGATGGGGCAGGACCATGTTTATGCGATTGTGGTCACGGCCACTACGCGCAAAAAGTTCGAGTTGAATGCCACACCTGTGGAGTTACGCGACAAGGTCTTCGCGGTGCTTGAAAACCTGGCCGCGCGCACCTCCGACCCCAAGCCGTGTTTGAGGGCTTCCAGGTTACCGGCAACGCCCGCCAGGTGTTTTCGCGCGGCGAGCTGATCGTCGAAAAGGGCCAATACATCGGACGCGTGGGCCGCGGCCAATATCTTCGCCGCGCTGCCAGAGGCGGCGCATGGACCTAGCGCAAGAGCGCTCCTCGTCGCTCTACAACGAGGACTTAGCGCCCGTCTCCATGGACAAGCGCACCTGGGGTATCTACAACTACGCGTCGCTGTGGGTGGCCATGAGCGTCTGCATTCCAACCTACATGCTGGCGTCTGGATTAATCGCCGGCGGCATGAGCTGGAAGCAGGCCATTGGAACAATTCTGCTCGGCAATGTCATCGTGCTGATTCCGATGATCTTGAACGCCCACGCAGGCGCCAAGTACGGCATTCCGTTCCCGGTCCTGGTGCGTGCTTCGTTCGGAACGCGTGGCGCGAACGTTCCCGCCGTTTTGCGCGCATTGGTCGCGTGCGGATGGTTCGGCATTCAATCCTGGATCGGCGGCCAAGCCATTTATTCGATGCTCCAGGTGCTATGGCCTCGGGCCGCTGCAAGCGCGTGGACGCCCTGGATCTGTTTCTACCTGTTCTGGCTGCTCACCATGGCCGTGATCTGGCGCGGCATCGAAACCATCAAGTACCTGGAAGGCATCGGCGCGCCGTTCATGCTGGCCGTGGGTCTGCTGCTGCTCTGGTGGATCTCGCGCAAAGCGGGCGGGCTCGGGCCTGTGCTGCACACTCCGAGCAAATTTCACACCACCGCCGAGTTCATGCACTTCTTCATTCCGTCCCTCACCGGCATGGTGGGGTTCTGGGCCACGGTGGCGCTCAACATTCCCGACTTCACCCGCTATGCTCGCTCGCAAAAAGCGCAGATAATCGGCCAGACCCTGGGACTCCCGCCCGCCATGACCATCTATTCCTTCATCGGCGTCGCGGTGACCTCGGCATCCGTCATTCTCTTCGGCCAGGCTATCTGGGATCCGGTTGCGCTCTTAGCGCGCTTCCATGAACCGGTGATCGCGTCGATCGCTCTGGTTGCGCTACTGGTAGCCACGCTCAACACCAACGTCGCGGCCAATGTGGTTTCGCCTTCCAACGATTTTTCGAACTTGAACCCGCGCCTGATTTCCTTCCGCACCGGCGGGATTATCACTGGCATCGTAGGCGTCTGTATGATGCCCTGGAAACTGCTGACGGATTTTCAAAGTTACATTTTCGGATGGCTGGTGGGATATTCGGGCCTGCTCGGCCCGGTGGCGGGCATTATGATCACCGACTATTTTCTGCTGCGGCGCATGAATCTAGACGTTGGCGAGTTGTACAATCCGCGCGGCATTTACCGCTATGGAAGCGGCGTAAACTACCGCGCCATCCTCGCATTAGCCTCTGGCATCGTGGTAGCGCTGATCGGCTTGGTGGTTCCGCCGCTGCGCTGGCTGTACGATTACGCCTGGTTCGTCGGGTTCTTCGTCGCCTCGGCGGCCTATTGGATCTCGATGCGCGGCGCGATCCAGCGTCAACCCCTAGGCGTAAACGTTCACGCTTGAGTTGTTCGTGCTGGACGTGTAGGCGTTAGTGGCCGAAGAAGTAGAGCTGGAGCTTGGGCCGCTGGAACCGCCCTCGTCCCCGCCATGGTGGTGATGGTGACGATGCGATTCGTCCGTTTGGAACTTCTGCGGTTGCGTCGCGTTCTGGGCCTGGGAGGCTCCCGATTGCTGCGCCGCCTGGATATCGGTCTGCAGTTGGGAAAACGCGCTCTGCGCCTGCGTCAAATTTCCGGAGGTGAGTGCCTGGCTGAGCGAGCTCAGGTCGTTCGCGATCGGGTCGTTACTCGTGGCCGAAGTTGCCGTAGCCGTGGTGCTGGTGCCGGATTGAGTCTGGAGCGCTTGCTCCAAGGCCGTAAATGCGGACTGCGCGCCGGTCAGGCTGCCGGATTGAAGCGCGCTGGCCAGTTGCAGATAATCCTGCTGAACCTGCTGCACGGGACTTTCTGTTGGAGTGGTGGTTGGCGCGGTCGGCGTTGTCGCTTGGGTGCTGGGCGGCGGCTGTGTGGCGGCATCCAGATCGCTCTGCAATTGCGAAAATGCGCTCTGGGATTGCGTCAGATTGCCGGCTTGGAGATCCTGGCCAAGCGTCGCGAAATCCGTCTGGACGGTAGTCGGAGTGGTCGAGCTGGTGCTCGAAGTCGACGCCGCCTGCACCAACTGCTGGAGGTTCGAATAGGCGGACTGAGCGCCGGTCAAGTTGCCGGACTGCAGATCGCTCGCCAGTTGCGTGTAGTCCTGAATCGCTTCCACCGCTGGATTCTGCCCTTGTGACGCGCTGGATACGTACTGATCGTTGGGCTGAGTTTGCGCCTGATTTTGCGTTGCCCACCGGCCTGGCCCCCCTGTTTGCCGGCTGGCCTGAACGTCGCTCTGCAGTTGAGCAAACGCACTCTGCGCCGTGCTCAAATCGCCGGACTGCAGCGCCTGGCCTAGCGCCGTGAAATCGTTCTGCAGCGTGCTGGATCCGCCGGAAGTCGACGATCCTGAATTGGCTTGCAGCACCTGCTGAATGTTCGAGTAGGCCGACTGGGCGTCGGTTAAGTCGCCAGACTGGAGCGCGCTGGCAAGTTGCTGAAAATCCTGCTTGATCTCTTTGAACGGATTCTGCTGTTGCGACAAGTCAGAAATCAAGTTGGAAGATAGAGCCGAAATGGACATGGTCAATCAATCTCCACACTCTTACGTATCGCCGACGTCGGAGGGAAGTTGAGACAATCTTGCGGTCTTTGCAAATGTTGACAATAGGCGCTTAGGCCGCGAAAATGGCCGAAAGCGGGGCCGTCCAGCCCGGAAACAGGGCGGATTCGAGGCCCAAGGCGAGCGTTTCGCTGTGGCCGTCGGGAAAATGCGCCCGCACCCGGCGCGTTTGCGGGTAGACTACCCAGACTTCCTCGGCGCCGTGAGCGAAGTAAAGCTCCATTTTTAGGTCCAGTTGAGCGGCGGTATTAGAATCGGAAACCACTTCAATAGCGAGCGCCGGGGCCCCCTCAAAGTACCCACCAGGTCGCGTGCTCCGAAGCTGGGATGTTCTCACGAAGCTGACATCCGGTTGCACCCATGTGTCTTCAGAGAGTTTAAAGCCCGCTTCGATACGCACATCGCCAAGCCCATGTTGGTCAACGTAGGGTTGCAAGACGCGTAACAGCAGATGTTGTACGTCGGAATGATACGATTTCGGCGGAGGCAAAATGATATGCTCTCCCTGCAGAAGCTCGTGCTTGTGGCCGTCGTCCGGGTATTTCTCGAATTGTTCGAAGGTGAGTAACGTTCCGGTGGCCATAAAGACTGATGACGGCTGAGCCGACTCCAAGCGCGTCGCCTCTAATCCAGTGTATCCGACATCCGGTAAGATAGAGACGAATGGGTAGTGTCCTAAAAGTGCGTGAAGCGCTAAATCTCTAAACAGCGTCCGCTCGCGGTGCTACCGTGGGACCGATGGCGAGACGAAACCACTGATCTCCGTGCACTTCGTAACATGATCGATGAAGCGCACCTGCTACTCGAAACCACCGAACTGCCGGAGAACCGCTCCAAGCGGGCCTGTGAACTGCTCAGCACTGCCGTCAAGATCGCAATAGAACGCAACACGAAGCTTGTTTTGAACTTCGCTCTTGGGCGGCGCTACACGGCCACCACTCAGATTTTCATCGAAGGGCTTCGCGCCGCTACTTCTCATCACCGCTTCCAAATCACGTGCGATGCATTCCGGCCCTACGTTCCGGCTATCGCTGATACGCTCGGAGATCGCGTCAGCTTCGCGCAACTCATCAAAGTCTACGGCACGACAGAGGAAGGCCGCGAAGCTCGCTACAACCCTCTCAGATCGTGGAAACGGAGGCGGTCCCAGTTTTTGGTGATCCCGTTCCTAGCCGAATTTGCACCAGCATCATTTAGCGCCAGAACCTCACGATCAGAATGCAGATGCGCCGCCTGACTCGCCTGACTAACGGCTTCTCAAAGAAGTGGGAAAACTTGTGGGCCGCGTACTGCCTGCACTTCGCTTATTACAACTTTTGCCGGATTCATCGCTCACTGCGTGTGACGCCCGCAATGCAAACTGGGATCACCGATCACGTGTGGGACATGGCGGAATTGCTGGCGTAGAATTAAAGGGAATCTGTAGAGGAGAAGCGCTCGGTTGCCGCCGAGCGCTTCGCTAGTCTCGATTGGGTGCGCCGATCCCATGATTGCATGGAGGTGTGCCCGGTGCAACACAAGTCATCAAAATGCACAGTCAGTCGCGTTGGGAAGCTTCAAAGACAAATATCAAGAAGCATCCTCGGAAGTGGCTTGGTGCCGTCGTGTTGGCCTTCGTCCATGGTTCGATTGAACACGCATTGTATGGATGGACAAACGACCAAATTCTCCACCCTCCAGATGAGGGTGTAAAGGCCGCCAATCCTCCGCCGAGGAGGGTGGCCAAATGCCAGGGGGAAGAGACATGCAAGGGTATGTAGAAATGAAGCGGGAAAGCCTCGACCGGAAGACGGTGTGCAAGTATTTGCTGAGACCAGTGACCGCGCCCAGCTATGGCCCGCGAGTAGCAGCGCCGAGCAAACTGGACCGCACAAGGCCTACTTGGAAGACCGGCTGAAAGCCGGCATGTGGAATGCCCAGGTGCTGATACGCGAGATCCGGCAGCGAGGGTACGCTTGATAGATGATTTCCGGCTCGTCTGCCTTGATTCCCTCTCTCAGGCAAGCCAGCAATTTTCAGTCTCAACTACAATTGTTGGCTATGTCAGGACAACAGATTCCCCTTCAGCAATGGTCCAGCTTTTTTTCGATCACCTCAGCGGCATCCGCGACCTTGCTCGGACTGCTGTTCGTTGTGATCACCATTGCGCCGGGGCTGGGGCGTAAACTTGCATCCAAGAGTCGGATTTACCTTACACCTGCGGTGATTTATCTCACCAGTGTCCTCGTCATGAGCGCGCTGCTTACCATTCCTAATCAAACGCAACTTTCTTCCGTCATCTGCATTTGCACCATGGGAATCTTCGGCCTAGTTTACATCGGCTCGCTGGCAATCCTGCGAAACGAGTTCTACGAGAAACGCTCGGACCGCTACCGCTATGCCGTCGTCCCGTTCCTCGCATACTTGGTATTGTTCATTGGTGGCCTGGTGTTGCACCGAGTCGGCCAAGTCGGTCTGGACGTGGTGGCGGCAGGAATGGTCATGTTACTGAACGCCGCAATCCGAAACTCGTGGTCAATAGCGATTTCGATCCTATCCTCGCAGAATTGAGAACGCGCTCAGGCGCTCGCGGCTTTCAGTAAATTCAACCTTGCCAGCACGTCGTGCAGGCGCGGGTCGGATCGAAGGCAATCCATTCGGGGTTGCACGTTGGCGAGCAGAAGGAGGGGCTGGCGATAACGGTACGCTTCTTCCAGACAAGCAAACGCCCGGTCAGTTTCATCCAGCAAACCATAAAGTATCGCCATCTGTGTCGCGGCGCCTTTGTTGCTGCCCTGCAACTCTTCCAAATCGCGTAACGCGCGCCTGGCCGCTACCGTCTCTCCGGCTACAGAGTAGGCCTGCGCCAGGGCCCAGAGGCTGTGTACTGTCCGGCCGAAAGTTTCGATCAGCTTTTGCGCCAGGGCGACGCTCTCTTCGAACCTTCCCTGATATCCTCGCGCGACCGAAAGCGCCTGCAGCGCCTTCGGAAAAGAAGGGTCAATATCGAGCAGCCGCGACCATTCTTCAGCGGCCCGTTCAAAATCGCGCGCGAAGAAAAGGCTCGCGCCGTAAGTCCAGCGCCCGAGCAGGTTCAGAGGATCGTCAGCGACGATTCGCCCGGTCTCGAGCACCGCTTCCTTGGCCCGTCCCAAAGGACAGAGATGCCATCCCGAATACACGATTCGCACGTAAGGGGACGGGTTCAGAGCCAGCGCCCGCTGAAAATGCCGCGCGGCTGCCGCCCAGTCGTGATAAAGCATCGCTGCTACTTGGCCCAAGCAAGCATGGGCCTCGCCGCTGCTATCATCGAGTTCCAACGCACGGCGAGCCGCCTCGGCAGCTTTAGGAAGATATTCGAGCGCTGAGAAACCGGCTTCCGTAACCAAGCCGAGGGTACATTGTGCAATGCCTGCCCAGGCGGGCGCACAGCCCGCGTCAATAGCAATGGCGCGCTCAAAACAGGCCAATGCCTTCATAAACGCGCTGGGTGCGTATTTGTTCCAATGGAAGCGACCCTCCAGATATGCCTCGCATGCTGCCGCGTTAGAAGTGAAACGTCGGGAAGTTCCGGGCTCCACGCGAAATTGCCGCGCCACATCAGCCGCGATCTCATCCTGAAGCGCGAAGATGTCCGTCATTTGCCCGTCGTAACGTTTGGAGGAAAGGTGGGTTCCCGTCACTGCTTCGATCAATTGCACAGTCACGCGGATCTGTCCTCCGTTCCGACGGACGCTTCCCTCCAATACGTTGTCTACGTCCAGTGCGGCGGCGATGCCTCGAATATCGTCGTTCTTCCCTTTGAACGCAAATGCTGAGGTCCGCGCCAACACTCTCAATCCCGCCATCTGCGCCAGCACGTTGGTAATCTCTTCGGCAAGCCCATCACCGAAATACTCATCCTGCGGCTCGCCGCTTAGATTGGCAAAAGGCAAAACCGCAATCGATTGCGGAGGGGCTGCGTTTCCGGATTCGGGCCCGGCTACCGGCGCAGCCACGCCACCCGCCACCGGTGCGATAAAAGAATACCCAATCCGCGGAACAGTCTTAATATACCGGGGAGTGACCGCATCGTCGCTCAGCGCTGTTCTCAGTTGGCGGATGCACCGGTTGACACCGGTTTCGAAATCGACGTTGGTTCCGTCCTTCCAGAGTAATTCCCGGATCAAGTCGCGGGTGATCAAGTTGCCTGCATTTGCCAGGAGGAGGTTGAGCAGCCTCGCCGGTTGCGGCGGCAAACGAACGCTAATTCCGTTTTTCGCTAAGGCCAGCGTTGCGGCATGAAATTGGAACACGCCGAACCGGTATGCAGAAAGTTCTTTTGCTGAACCGGGTTTCGGCATAGATTAGATCACCAGTATCTACAATTTGGGCCACCGCGGTCCACTGCGCTTCGCGCAGATTTTTTAGCAAGCCTTTCTAAATCATTCGTTTACCCGCGCAGATAAAAGAGCAGAACTTGAGCATTCCGCGCGTATCGCCTTTCAGCATTTCCTGGTGCAATATCGAAGCCGAGGCCATTCGAGAAAGGACACCCCTTCCTATGTCAAGCACTATGGCAACGCCGTTGCCCCCAGCTCCGCCGGATTCGGTCGGCTTCTCGCCTGAGCGCCTGAACCGTCTCGACGGCGCGATGCAGGCCGAGATCGATGCCGGCCACTACGCCGGGATCAGCGTGATGGTCGCCCGGCACGGTAAGCTCGTAAAATCCGGCTTTTATGGCTACCAAACCCTTGAAGGCCGTGAGCCGCTGCGCGAAGACGCCATCTATCGCATCGCTTCCATGACGAAACCGACCGTGGCCGTCGCCATGTTGCAACTTTTTGAAGAGGGCAAGTGGCAACTCGACGACCCGGTTACAAAGTTCATTCCCGAGTTCGCGGATCTGAAGGTGTTGAAGGATGGCGCGCTGGTGCCGCTCGATCGCCCAATGACAATGCGCCATATCATGTCGACTTCAGCAGGCTTTGCCTTCGGTCCCGCGTTCGGCAGCACCAATCTGAAGGTGGACGAGATGTATGCCAAAGCCGATCTTTGGAGTGGCACGAACGACGACATCATTCCCAAACTGGCCAAACTCCCTCTGGAATCGCAGCCCGGGACCGAGTTCCGTTACGGTCTTCAGCAGGAGGTGCAGAGCGCAATTCTCCGGCGCCTCTCCGGCGAGCAACTGGATACCTTGCTCGAACGGCGCATCTTCGCACCGCTGGGCATGAAAGATACCGGCTTTGACGTCGCGCCTGATCAACGCCACCGGATCGCACCCCGCTATGCCCTGGACCAGAACCTCAAACTCATACTCGCTCCGGACCAGTCGCCATTTCCAGCCGTGGCGGGAACTCCTCCAGGGGTGAAACCGAAATACCTGCTGGCAATCGCCGGGCTTTACTCCACGACGCAGGACTACCTGCGTTTTGCGCAGATGCTGGCCAATCGCGGCACGCTCGACGGCGTCCGGATACTGGCGCCAAACTCCGTCAAGCTGATGACGAGCAACCTTCTCCCCGCAGGCGTGCCCATGCATTTCCTTCAGCCGTTCGCGGGCATTGGCTATGGCATGAACGTTGGCATCGTGCTCGATCCATCGCACGCCAGTTTCAACGGCGGCGCGAACGGCACGGGCACTTTCTACTGGGGCGGTGTGCACGGAACCTGGTTCTGGGTCGACCCCACCTATGACATCGTTGTCGTTGGGATGCTCCAGCAGCAAGACGGGGGGAATCCGATGACTGGGCGTCCTTATCCAGTGCCGGATGTGGCCGGAGTATCGCGCGCCATCACATACGGGGCGCTTGTCGATCCATCGCTCTAGTACAGGTTCCATTCTTCGCTTCAAGAACGGTCATTCATTTCAAAAACTCAAGTAAAGGAAACAATCCCATGTCACAAACCTCAACCGCATCGACAGCAGGGGGCAAGGCTACAGCAACTTCCTCCGCACCAGAGAAATATCCCTTCTTCCCCGACAACGTAGAGTACTGGTTCGAGGCCAAACGCGCCTTCGGCGCCGCCAGCTACGGATCGAGCGAGTTCGGCGAAGTCATGGCCAGCCTTAATCGCATCAGCAATACGTCGAAGCGGTACCACAATAACATAACCATGTATTGCTAATCAGCGGGGTATCGCGGATATTCGGGGTATCGAAGGTCTGCCCGGCCATGGCCGTGCCGATGACGGTGAAGATGCCCGAGCCGATCACCGCCCCGATGCCGAGCGCGGTGAGCGACCACGGCCCCAGGGTCTTCTTGAGCGCATGTTCGGGTTCTTCCGATTCCCGGATCAGCTTATCGATCGACTTGCGGGCGCCAAGTTGACTGAGCAGGGCCGTTCTCCTCGTCCCGCACTCGGTGGGGACCTCTCGATTCAGGATACCGTTCCTTCAGGGCGATCCCCGGCCCAGAACGCTTTGACCGAAGTGTACAGATTGGGGCTTCCCTTGCAGGTTCCCGCCGTTGAACTTCTCATTGATCCGATCAGGTCAGTGCACGCC